>CAMJTU010000089.1 GCA_946408825.1 uncultured Planctomycetaceae bacterium | reverse complement strand
GGCGTAAAAAAGGACGTCGTCGAGCGAGTTCGGCGCGACGCGACCTTCCGGCGTCTCGTCGTTATCCACGTCGTATTCCACGACGTAGGAACGAATTCCGACGCCGGGCAAGATATGTCCGCTGAACTGCCGCTCGAAATCCTCGGCGCCGTCGCGACTCGAAACGGTCGAGGTTATCGTTTGAATCTCCGACTCGGTCGTCGATCTATAAATAAAGGAGGTCGTCGTCCAGCCGCTCCATGTCGTCGTTTGCGTAATCGCGTCGTAACGTCCGACTCGGCAGCGGATCGAGACGTTCGTATCGGTCGTCGAATACGCAAGCTCCGGCGTCCAGCAGAAACGCCCGAACCCGTCGACGCCCCCCGAATGCGTCGTCGCGCCGGGGACGCCGCCGCTCGTAATTTCATATTCGACCGTAAGATCGGCGTAGTCCGTCTCGGAACTGACGCGACCGGCGACGGTCGAAACGTAGCCGACAAGCTGGTTGGACGCGTCGAGAAACGCGTCTTCCGGCGCAAATTCGGCTAGCGTCGCAAGCGTCGTCGTCGGCGCCGTAACGGTAACGCTCACGTTCGTCCACGAACCGACGACTTCCGTCTGGTTGACGACGTCCCATCGGGAGGCTCTGACCCCGACCGTATGCGCGCCCGGCGTCAATTGCGGCGTGAAACAGAACTCCCCTGACGCGTCGGAACGCGCTCGACCGTCGGCGGTTCCGTCGCCGTTAAGATCGTATTCGACGAGAAGATACGCGACCGCGTCGCTATCGCCCGAGGCGAGCGGCGCAATCTGACCGTAAATCGTCGCGTTTGCCGTAATCCCGTCGTTTGCGACGCCCGTGTCGTCCCAGAGTCGGAGTTCGCCGAAAGTCGGCGCGAAGACGGTCGGCGCGACGAGCGTAAAACTTACGCTTGTCCCCGTCCCCTCGACGTACTGGCGCGTCGTCGCGTCCCAGACCTTCGCGCGACACGTGATCGTCTGCGTTCCCGTCGCGAGATTCGACGGTTTGAAGGTAAAATTCCCCGACGCGTCGGCGGTTGTGGAGCCGATAAGCGTCGCGCCGGAATAGAAGTTGAGCGCAACGCCGGAAATCTCTCCGCCGCTTGCGATCTGACCGGAAATCGTTGGGTCGGAAGTCGTCTGACCCAGCCCGTCGGTCGGATTGGCGAGCGTAAGCGTCGAGATCGTCGGAACGTCGGGCGTCGGCTTCTGGAACGTGAAAGTAAGGCTTGACCAAGAGCTTGTCGAATTGTAGGTTCCGAGAATATCGTCGTAAACGACGGCGCGCGCTTGGACGGTTACGCTGGCGGTTGACGTCGCGATTTGATAGAGCGCGGGGATCGTCGCGGTTCCGTTCCAATAAAGGTTGACGGCGTTCTCGTCCGTATTGAGCGCGTCGTCGAGCGTTCCGTAGGCGATTTGAGACTGCGACCAACTGGAATCGTTTGCGAGCTTCCAGCGATATTCGAAGTTGACGTCGAGGTCTTTCGGGAGGGAGCCGGAGATATTGACCGTCGGGGTTTCGGTCGTCGAACTGGAGCCTGATACCGGGTCGGCAAGCGCGAGGGTTAGCGAATAATAGTCGGAACTCGACGAGGGCGCGTAGGTTATCGTAATCGACTGCGACGTTCCGTAGACGGGCTGACCGACTTCAGGTCGATAAACGGCGCGGGCGACGACGGTTCCCGTCGCGACGCCATTGACGATCGGCAGTCCGTAAGGCGTGAACGTAAACTCGCCGTTTTCATCGGTATACGCGGAGCCGAGGATTTCGTTTCCGCAGGAGAACTCGACTTCGGAATAGTTGCGTCCGACGCCGTTTGCAAGGGTTCCGACGAGCGTAACGTCGCTGGAGATATTGTCGTAAGCGCTGACGCCGTCGTCCGTTTTGAGCGCAAGAGACGCGACGGCGCAGGGCGCAGGGGTTACGGTCAGCGTCGACCATGCGCCGTAGAGGACGCGTCCGGTCGTCGCGTCGTATTGACCGCCGCGCGCACGCATCGTCGTCGATTCGCCGTACTCGAAGCCGACGGGAAGCGACGCGGTAAAGGTCGAGGAGTCGACGGGATAGCGATAGCGTTCGCCGTCGATTTGGATTTCGAGAACTCGGGCGCCGGAGCCGGTCATCGAGCCGGTTAGTTTCGCCGCGTCGGGACGCGTCCAGTCGCCGTCGTAGTTCGCGGAGACGGCGAGGTTGGAAACGGTTATCGAGGAAGAGGGGGCGGGTTCAAGCGTAAAGCTGAACGTTTGCCATGAACCGGTTTGAAGAAGGGTTCCGTAGGCGTCGTAGATCGCGGGACGATAACGGAGGGAGACGGGCGACGTTCCCGACTCCGGGGCGGCGTAAGCGCTGGAATATTCGCTTGGATCGAAGGCAAAGGCGCCGACGACGTAGACCGATTCGAGCGCGTCGACGACGGAATCCGCGTCGAAATCAAACTCGACGTCGACCCGACCGCCGTAGAGGGCGCCGGCGACCTCGCCCGTGATCGTCGGGTTGCAAGTTATGGAGTCGGTCGCGCTAACGCCCGTATCGACGAGAAGTCCGACGTCTTCAATCTGAGCGTACTGCGTCGTATTAGCGCGAACGGCGCCGGAAAGCGCGATTTGGAACGTCGGCTGGTCGGGGTCGTCCGTTTGAATCGTAAAGGTCGAGGATTCGGTCGCGAGCGCCTGCCACTTCAAAAGAAAGGACGTTTCCTCGTTCGGTTCTAAATTTTGCGAAAATTCGCCGACAAGTTCGACGCGCGAGCCGCTTGAAAGCGCGGCGGAGGAAATCTCGATCGGGTCGTCGCCCGTGTTCTTGAAGGTCAATCGCCGAAAGACCGTCT
>CAMJTU010000088.1 GCA_946408825.1 uncultured Planctomycetaceae bacterium | reverse complement strand
CGAGTCGGCGCTGCGAATCGCGTTCAAATACCCGGAGAACGCGGTTCCCTGCGCGGTCCAGAGCGCGTCGTCGAGCGTCGTTTCGGCGCTCAGGTCGGCGGACAATTCGGTCCCGGCGTCGTTCAGGGCGGCGCGCGTTTCGGCGTCGTAGCCGTTCGCGTAGGCGGCGACGTATGAGCTCGCGGCGTTGGCGACGGCGGCGTCGCGCTGCAGTTCCGCGTTCTTCGTCTCCATCGAGACGACGGACGCGTTCAGCGAGTCGAAGGCGTTCCACAGCGTCGACGCGTCGTAGGGAACCGCGCTAGCCTCCGATATAATCGGAACCTGAGCGAACTGCGTCGGGACGTTGTTCCACCATGACCCGAACGACGGGGTCGCGGTTTGGGTCGTCGGGAGGTCCGTCGAAAAGTAATTCATATACGAATAGCTATATGAATCGTAATCTGGATTGTCGATATCCCACGCGACGTCGACGACGTATTCGCCCCATGCGGTTAAAAGCCGCAGCTTACGCCGCGCCGCGTCCGCGTTCGCTTCGACGACTGCAAGGTCCCGCGCGCAATTTTCGTTTTCGACGGCGCGGTAGTAGGCGATCCTTGCGTCGATCTCCGCCTGGTCGCTCGCTTTCGTTCGGTTCAACGCGGCGGCGGTCGAGTCGTTTTGCGTCGCGAAATAGTCGTAAACGGCGTTGATATAAGAAGCGGCGAGAGCCGCGCCCAAAGTGCGACCGAAATCGAGTAAACCGATTTGATCACAGAAATGCGTTAAAGAGAGACGACGACTAAAGCTTACTCTTCCAACTTCTCCTCTTTACACTGTCGCTCATACTCGCGCGCTGCTCTTATCATAATAGAATCGTCAAAATATCGAACGGGCACAAGTGGAGAATCGCGAAACCTGTATCGAATTTTCTGGCATCTATCGTAAGATTCGAGATTTGTCGTCTTCTCTCTCTTAAGCTGTTTAAAATAGAACAATATTCGCCTTGAACTTTATTATACCAATAGATCTCCGATCTATGCTGCAAAATTTCGTCGTTGTTTCTCGACGCGCCGTGCGCCAAGGCGTCATGTATTAATTTCGTAGCCAAATCTTTAACCGTATTACAGGAGCCGTAAGCTTCCTGCACTAACCGTATCAGGTTGTCGATTTCCATCGTATTTCCCGATCTTTTCAAATGTTTATTTTATTGTTAATACTTCAATGAAATAAACATACAAAATTGACAAAAAAAGAGCAGATTTAATCTCCCTTACTTGTCCTTTTGATATTTGCAAATAACGCGACGTTATGTCATGGATAGAATCCCGTATGGTTTAAATAAGAAAAAACTAAAAAAAGAATAAAGAATAGCAATCAACCACAAATAATAATCCTTAATATTGAAATTATTTCGACACAATGAGACCAATATCATTAATATTCCTGTAAAAAACATGAAAGGTGTTAGAAGAAAAACAATCGCTGTAGGAAAGAATAAGTGTAATCCAACTTCACGAAAAAAAAGAATATCTTTATCTTTAAAAAAACCACAAAGATCGTTAAACATAAACGCAAGTATATTTTGATAGGAAACAAGAATAATAAGTATTATTTCGAAAAATAATCTAATTTTTTTTATTTTATTACTCATTTTATATATTTAAAACGATATAAATGTCGCTTATTCTTAATAACAGTAGGCTTAAAACAACTTAACTAATATGTTAGGTTTTTGTTTTGAAAACTTTTCCTGTTTTATTGAATGAATTAAATTTTTGCGACTCAAGCATAGCCTTGTAATATAGCAACTTAGCTACATTGTTTTGGAATATCTCGTAAAAACAGAACTTTTTTAAAATATCATGAAATATCGATCTTTTTCAAATTGTTTCTACCAAGGAAAGTTGAGGTTATGACGCAGAACTTCTTGCTCTGGATCACCGAAATATTGACGCCAACGAAACATCTTTTCTCTTATATCATTGGCGTCTTTTTTTATTTTTTTATCATTGGGGATATTACCCAAAAACAAATATGGTGTGAGATCTTCTATGCCATGAAAAGTCCCTCGTAATGACATTTGCTTTTGGTAGCTTGAAAAGTTAAAAGTACCATAAAACAATGGATTGATTTCCAAGACTCCGTTCGATTTAATTACTAATTCTCTTCCGGATTCTGAAACCCATTTAAAACAACCAGCTCCGTGGAATTCCGCTTCTCCCCTCGGGCATAATCGCCATGTTTCATTCAAAAAAATACTTGTTATAACCCAACCATTATTTGCCTTGTCTAAATATTCTTGGTTAGAAAGAACTTTCCAATCTAAATCTAAAAACTCATTCATTCTATTCGGAATAAAGCGTTCTGAATAATGTCGTGGATGTTTCTCTAAATTTCGAATTAAAGCTTGTTGTTGAATTGAATCATAATTATAATACGCCGTTAAAAATTTTTCTAATGTTGAGCCAAGATTATCAATCACGGCTTGTGAAACACCATCTTCTTTTAATCGTGAGATATTGTCATTTCGAATGTTTGGGTTATCGCAGGAATATTGAATTTCTAGATGTGGTTGGTCTTCTATATTAGGAGGCAAGATAACAACGTCGGTTTGTGGTCGTTTTATATAAGGCGGCAATGGAATTCCTGGATCAATTGTATCAGAGATAAATAGTATGGAACCATCAGGCATCATTACATTTTGACCTCCAGGAGAACCCGGTCCGCATTGATTATGGACAAGCAACATCTTTTTAGAGTCGATGTAAAACGTATGTTTTTCCTCGACTTCAAAGTTGTAAACGCGTTGCTTTTCTGCAAGATTCTCTCTGGAGATAAACGCGATTCTTTCGCCGGTTGCGGATAGACATAAATCACCGGATTGCAGGTCTTGCGCTTGAACCCAGCCTTTGCCGACGACGTAGAAACGGTGATTCGGGGTACAAATGATCCCCTCGGGGTCGGCGGCGGTTTGAGCTTCCCGATTATCAAAAATCAGTTTAACGACGTCTTTCTCGCCGTTGTCGAAGAATCGGACGACGTTCGCCGCCGCAGGTTTTT
>CAMJTU010000087.1 GCA_946408825.1 uncultured Planctomycetaceae bacterium | reverse complement strand
TCGGACCGCAGGAAGCTTCAGGCGAAATTCTTCTCCTTTTAGCGAGAAAAAACGAGGGTATTGGACTCGAAAACGCTCCTAAACAAACTGTTGCGCGTCTCTTTGTTCCAATTGATTTCCAGATTAAACCATATGCTGAACCCAAAGATGTTTTTCAATCGTTCGCTCAACGATCACACCTCAAACTATCAGGTTTTGAAAAAACGCCATTCGACCTCTATCGGGGCGCACATTTTGACAATATCCACACTGGAAGTATTTTGACAATTCTCGGATTGGGTTTCAATGTAGACTACTACTATGATAAAGCGACTGCGACCTTCAAACCTGTTTCAATAGATCCAAACGCCGTGGTTAGCCGTTGTTATCTCGAAGCCACAACGAAGGATATCATAAAGAAGAATTACCCTGACTGCAAATTTGAAAATCAGGTAATCGACGGGGAGAAAACAGTTCGTGTCACAGGTTCGTTCAAATCGGTTGCCGAGATAGAATTACTTGTATCGCAAAAAACTCAGAAGAATTCTGATTCCCTAAATAAAGGCTCTAACAGCGCAAACAAGCCGACGGCGAAGGAGACGAACGCCACTCGTTCGCGTATTTCGGGTGAAGTCGACAACGTCACGCTCCGTAATCTCTTCACTTATCTTGAAAATAACGCAAACGTCATATGCAAACTAGACGCAACTCTTGAAGATAGCGGAATTACGCTGGACTCTCGGGTCAGTTGCCGATTCAAGAACTCCAATATACATGATATTGGCTCAATCGTTGCTAAACAAATTAACGCGTCGCCTGAAATCGACGGAAACGTTATCACGTTCCACGCCAGATAAGGGAAAAGTCTTCCGGAACATAGTCCGAATATCGTTAATTAGGAAACTCAAATCAAAAGATATTGTTGTGTTTATCAAATGCTGAAACAACGAACGAGCCATTTCTGAAGTTCGTCATGATTCTCAACATAATGATCTACGACATTGAGAATCTCCTTCTTGTTGCGAAATTCTTCTTCGTCTTCAAACCCTACGACATAATACCCTGCGTTCTTGGCGGTTTGAATCGCATAAAACGAATCTTCCACAACGATTGTTTCTTCCAAAGGAGTATTTAGAAAGGCAAGAGCAACGTCATATATCCTCGCAGACGTTTTACCTTCGCTAAACCCCATGTCGGCACAAGAAAAAAGTCCGTCGAAAAACATGCGCATGCTCGACAACTCAAGAGCGGTTTCCGCAAATTCTTTTGGCGTAGTTGTTGCGAGCGCCACTTTGACATTCAATTGCTTAAGCGTCTTAATGGTTGCCAGAGCGCCGACTTTAACACGGGGATATGGAGAATAGAAGGACTTCACGCGAGTTTTAAGAATAGTCTCAATCTCCCTGACGCTTTTTTTGACGTGATACTCGTCATGTAAAAACGCTGGACTATCTTCTAGCGTCATTGTTGCAAGACGATCCAACAAGTCAGTTTTTGGTTCAATTCCACACT
Organism: uncultured Planctomycetaceae bacterium; assembly: GCA_946408825.1. Classification (GTDB taxonomy): domain Bacteria; phylum Planctomycetota; class Planctomycetia; order Pirellulales; family Thermoguttaceae; genus RUG369. Next base: position 2,703 of record CAMJTU010000087.1, on the reverse strand, counting down.
CACGCAAAAAAACCCGTCCAAGACAATTCCACTGTTTCATCGTATCGAGGATAACGCCGTCAAGGTCTAGAATTACGCCAGACAACCGCTCGGGAACTCTTTTTGTCAACATTGTCAGTTATCTCGCGAACCAAAAAGGGATTCCGCTTTTTTACGGAGATCTCGCGTAGCTTGTGAGACGTCAGGCGCTGAAAAAATGCCTGTCACAACAGCGACGCCGACAATCCCTGTTCCACTGAGCGAATCGATATTGTGCTGTTTAATACCGCCGATTGCGACGACTGGAATTGAAACGATCGAACATATATCTTTAAGTGTATTGATACTTGTATAAATTGGATTATTTTTCGTTTTTGTCGGATAAATTGCGCCTACTCCAAGATAGTCGGCTCCGCCGTCCTCGGCTCGTTGTGCATGCTCCGGATTTTTAGCGGAAACGCCGATTATTTTCTCTGGTCCTAAAAGCGTTCTAGCGCTCGCCAAGTCAATATCTTGCTGACCAATATGCACGCCTGCCGCGTCGCAATGAAGAGCAACGTCAACCAAATCGTCAATAATAAGGGGAACGCCAAACTGATCGCAAATTTTTTTAACGTTGATCGCTCGACGACAATACTCGTCTTTGTCTACATTTTTCTCACGTAGTTGTAAAATCGTCGCACCTCCAATAAGCGCTTCTTCAACTTGACGAAGGAGCGTTTTCAGTTCTGTTCCATCTAGCGTAATTGCATACAACAAAAGTTGATTGACTAAATTCCCTGTCATTACATATCCTATAACAAAAAATGTTGATAATATTGCTATGACGGCCGGAACATTGTACCGAAATGAATTGAAAAGTCTATATTTTGATTATTGGCATATCCCCCCAAACAGAAGATTATTTATAATCAAGAAGTCAACCTTTGTTGGACATGGTTTTCTAGGCGACTTGTATAAGATAGGGTTCAGAAAATGTTTATCGCGTTAGATGGGGGCGACGGCGCCGGAAAAGGAGTTCAAATTGAGTTCCTCAAGAGATGGCTGGCTGAACGAGGACTAGATTTTGTATTTGTACGAGATCCAGGCGACACGCCTCTCGGCGATATTATTCGTTCTTTGCTCCTTAAGAATTCTGCTATCGATATTTGTCCACTAGCTGAAGCCGCGCTCTTTATGGCTTCTCGTGCGCAACTAGTTCAAGAAATAATTGAACCCGCGCTTGAGACGGGTAAAGTAGTTCTTGTAGATCGCTACCTTCTCTCGACAGTTGTTTACCAAGGTTACGCCAACGACGCAACAGAAGAAGAAATAGCGACGCTCTGGAGAATTGGAACTGTTTTTACAAAGGGGATTCTCCCCGACGTAACGTTTATTCTTGACTGTCCTTCAGAGGTATGCAACGAAAGATTGTCGCGTGATAGAGATCGAATTGAGGCTAGAGGAATCAAATTTCATTCTAAAGTAGCTCAAGGCTACCGTCAGGCAGCGCAAACTTGGAACCAATATGCGCGGGGTGAAGTCTTTGTAATAGACGCTACGCTTACGCCTCAAGAAGTTTTTAACAAGATTAAAGCCATTCTTGAAAGCCGAGTCCCTTAAAAAATCGAAGATTAATCGAAAAAAGAAACCGCCTTCACGCTGTTTTTCAGAGTAAAGGCGGTTTTTAACATATCATGCGAACTTTAGGTATGAGCGTTGAAAAGCATACCTCACTTCAACTCGACAACAATCTCGTAAGCGCCGCTCTCAAGTTCGAAATCAACATGAGAGTCAAAAACTTTCTTTTCGAGCTTTGTCACGTCAAAGTTTTCATAATTACGAGTATACTTTGCAAAACGAATCTCCCCCTGCTCAGGCGGAACAAGATCCAATCGAGTAGTCCGGATCGCAAGCGAATCGGCATTCGAAGTTGGAACAGAAACAGAGGCGGTTGTGTTGGCAGGAATCATGATATTCCAAACAAATTTCCCGTCGTCAAGTTTCCATTCGCTTTTGATAAGACCACGCGCAGAATCATAAGACGCGTTGACTGAAGTCAAGTCGCCAACAACTGTTGGATGCATGAGTATACGACCAAAACCGGGATTCTCTGGATCGGCTTTGATTCCGGCGAGGTTCTCAAAGTACCAAATAACGAGATCGCCGACGAGCATGACATGGTTTCCACTGTTCATTGCGGGATCGGCAGTATCGCCATTCCAGAGTTCCCAAACAGTCGTCGCACCCTTTTCTATCATGTATCCCCAACTCGGGAAGTCCCGAGCGGTTGAAAAACCATATGCGAGATCGGCACGCCCCATATCGTTCAAAAGGCGGTTTATCCACTGACCGCCGATGAGTCCTGTGCCTAAGTGATAATTTGTGCGCTGTTCTATATTGTCAGTCAAAGCTTTAAAGACTCTCTCACGCTCGCCTTCTGGAACAATGTCGAATGCTAGAGGCAAAACGCTCGACGTCTGGGACCCATTGTCAAACGTCGCTGTTTCAGAGTTATAGAAGACTTTATTGAAAACATCACGCAACTTATCTGCACGATTTCGAAACTCTTTTGCGTCGTCCGTTTTGCCAAGATAGTCGGCAAACTCGGCAGAGACACGTAAATCGTTAATCATATAGGAAGTTGAAAGTAACGTCCTATTCGTTTGTCTCATGGGATCCTGAGACAAACGAATAGGAAGTTGAAAGTAACGTCCTATTCGTTTGTCTCATGGGATCCTGAGA
>CAMJTU010000086.1 GCA_946408825.1 uncultured Planctomycetaceae bacterium | reverse complement strand
CGGCAATAAAACTCTGCGAAATTTTAGCATTGTCAAAGCGGCTGGCGGGGAGGTAACGGAGACGCGAGTAAGTGGGACAGTCAGGAGTAGAGATTTCGAACTTTGGAGGGTTGTGAGCAAGCGCAAGGTTTGCTTCATAGAAGGAACGTATGGTTCCGATATCTTCCCAATATCCGTCAAAGAGGTGAACGCAGACGTTTTGAGTTCGAATTGCAGCGGGAAAGACTTCTTTACCGAAATCTGTGTAATTCGTTTTACTTAAGACGTCGACGAGGGTCTGACGATTAAAAAGGTACACGCCCATGTTCGCCAGATACTCGCGCCCTTGAGGATCGTAACCGCGTTCTCGAATGAAATCTTCACCGGTATAAACTTGCTCAAGTTCTTCTGACGTCTTGGGTTTTTCAAGAAACCCCATGACTTTTCCCGATTCGTCGATACGCATGATTCCAAGGTCAGCCGCACGTTCCTTCGAGACGGGTACGGAGGCTATCGTCGCGTCGGCGTTATTACGTTCATGCGTTTCAATCATCTTCTGAAAATCCATGCGATACAGCTGATCGCCAGAAAGAATCAGAACGTAATCGACGTCACGCTGTCGGATAAAGTTGAAATTCTGACGCACTGCGTCGGCTGTGCCTTGGTACCAAGAGTTGTTGTCGTTTGTCTGTTGTGCGGCAAGCATCTCGACAAAACCGCGGCTGAACTGATCGAAGTGATATGACTGTAGATGATGATGCAAACTCACAGAGTTGAATTGCGTAATAACGTAAATTTTGTTAAGACCGCTGTTAATGCAATTCGAGATCGGAATATCGATCAATCTGTATTTTCCGGCGATTGGCACTGCCGGTTTAGCACGCATTTTAGTAAGCGGGTAAAGACGGGTGCCACGACCGCCGCCTAAGATAAGCGTGATGACGTTTTTTTTCATGTCGTTTCCTGCTCCAATAAAATGTCGTATGAATTGGGTTTAAAAACAAGCAAAGCTGGAGAAAGCGCGATAAACGCTTCGTTGAAGACGCCAACCAATTTGGAATCTTGCCCCTAAGCGTAATGATACCTTTTTAGGGGCTAAACGCAAGCTGTCTTTATTGACGGAATAATTTTTGAAGGGGATTTCGTTTGGTTTGAAATATTGAATTAAAATGAAAAAGCGGAAAGTTTGGAAAAACCAAGACAGGACAGAGTAGAAGGGACTACGCAGTTTAACTCTGCCCTGCCTAAAAGGAACTTATCTATAGCTGAGATTAAACGTTTGGAAGTTCAAACCCCTTGCGCTGCTCGCGTTTCATGAACGAAGCGGCGAGTTCGTCGTCAACTATTGATTCCGCAATCGGATCCCACTTGACAACGCGTCCAAGTCTTGCGGCAATTCCACAGAGATGGCAGGCGTTCATTGCAAACGTGTGACTCTCGACGTCGGAAGAAGGAGTTCCGCCCTCACGAATGCATTGGATGAAGTTTTCTTTGTGCCAAACAACCGGTTTGCCCTTGTTGAGCGAGACGTAGTCCTCTTCGTTGAGAACGCTCTGACGATTTTCTTCGATTGGTTTGCCTGTAACCCGACCTCGGTCGACAAATATCCGTCCTTCAGTTCCTTCGAAGAGGATTCCGTTAAAATCCTTTTGATCTTCGACGACGAGTTCAACACCGTTGGCAAGTTTCATTTGAATATTGAAGTGAACCGCAGTGTTGAAGCAATCGTCGACGGTTGGCGTCCCTTTTTCATCGAGAGGAGACGCGTGTTCGACGTTAGAACCGTCGATCTCGATAGGTCCTTTACCAACTCCGAGTTGATCTAAGGCCCAGAGCGCACAGTCGATGTGATGCGCGCCCCAGTCCGTGAATTGTCCACCCGAATAATCATACCAGTACCGAAACGATCCTGTTGCTCGAGGCGCTCTGTATTCAACGTAGGGCGCCTGCCCGAGGAACATATTCCAATCCAAGGTTTCAGGAACCGCTTCGACAGGGAAAGGACCGGCTTTGGGGCCGGTGTTAAGCGTTACGACGACACGCTTAATATCACCTAGAAGACCTTTACGAACCATTAGAGTCGCAAGCATGAAGTGATTTTTATCGGCGCGTTGCTGCGTGCCGACTTGGAAAACCTTGCCGTACTTCTTAACGGCCTTGCGGATCAGCTTGTTCTCCTCGATTGTTAGCGTTAGAGGCTTCTGGCAAAATACGTGCTTGCCTGCTTGTAACGCCTCTATTGCAATTTTTACATGCCAGTGATCTGGCGTTGAAATGCCGACAATTTCGACGTCGTCTCGTTCCAAAACTTTACGGTAATCCTGAGTGACGTAGACTTCGTCCGGCTTAGAGACGATATTCGAATTCGACTTAAAATAATCAAGTCTCTCTTGTCTTACGTCGGCGAGTGCGACAATATCGCCGAAGTGAGCCAAGTCGCTAGCGTCGCCCGTTCCCATGCCGCCGCAACCTATGAAACCAATCTTGAATCGATCATTTGGCGATTGAGCGTAACTGGAGACTGATGGAAATGGATTAAAGGTTGAACACATAGCGGCGGAGACAACGCCTACCGCTTGGGTCTTAAGGAAATTACGACGCGTCGTGTGGTTGAGATTGATAATTCCTTGTTTCATGACTGGACGCCTTTCCGTAGAGCCAATAATTAGATTTTAAATAGTGTTAAAACGCTGAGTTGAAAATAGACTCGCTTTTTTATAACGCTTTTGAAATAGGAAGTCAACGATTTTTCCAACTGAATTTGTTATGAATAACGATAATTTCAATCTTCAAATTTACCTAAAATTTACCGTGAGATATTCCTAAGGTTTATAAATCCATTATAGTATCTTTTAGTCATGGACGTTACGACCAACGTCGACGACGATGGCAAACGACGCTGCGAATCCATCCATAGTCTTTGAGTTTGTTTTTTTGTTGCGAGGTTGTTATGGGGATCAAAATAGCTTTACGCGCTTTTTTCACCGTGCTTTTCAATCGTAACTTGGCAGACAAAATCAAGGTTCTTTTGGATTCTTCTTGCGATAACTTACATTCCGCGGAACAATTGTCCGACCCTGTGAATTCCGGAGATTCTAAGGCTGTTCTGGATACGCCAATTTCCGATCCGAAGTCAAAGGGAATATTTCGTTCTGAAGCGCTAGAACTTCTCGCCGCCCTTCAGCGTGACGCGCGGTTTCTTGATTTTGTCAAAGAAGACATCGGCAATTGTGACGACGCGACGCTTGCAGCCGCCGCGAGAATCACCCATGATCGTTGTGCCGAGACTCTTGAGCGATTCTTCAAAATTCGACCTCTCTCCGAGACTCCCGAGGGGGAAACGACGACGATTGACCTTGCGAATCGTAATCCGACGAGAACTCGTGTTTCCGGTTCTTCCTTTGACTCAGCAGCGCGGGAAACTAAATGTCGCGTCGCTCACGCAGGTTGGATTGCTGAAAAGTGCGAACCGCCATGCTGGTCTGGCAGGCGCGAAGACGCGTTAGTCCTGGCTCCAGTCGAGCTTGAAATCGAGAACTTCTGAAAATAGCTTTTCTTGCTCCCCCTGCGCATGCAACTGATTCAAAGGGAGGAATTCGGGGGGCTTTGCCCGTCGGTGGATTTGAGTATAATTCACCGAAATATGTACTAAGCGTTGTTAAACCGACTGACAATTGACGCGCCTGGCGCGTTGCATTGCTTTGGTAACGGGTTGACGTTCGCGATATTTCGAGTTAGTGCGAGTATTTCCTGTCATGACAAAACAAGAGCAGTTGATCGACGATCTTCCTACTCAGTATGATCATCTTGCGGCGCAAGAGCGTCAGACAAAATTCTGGGAAGAAAAGGGCTTTTTTCATAGTGAAGTCAACCCAAACAAGAAGCCTTATGCCGTCGTGATTCCTCCCCCGAACGTGACAGGCGCGTTACATTTGGGACATGCGCTTAACGATTCTTTGCAGGACGCGCTTGTTCGTATGAAACGTATGCAAGGGTTTGAAACGCTTTGGGTGCCTGGCGTTGACCATGCCGGTATCGCCACGCAGGCGATTGTTGAAAAGCGTTTGCTTGAGCAAGAGGGAAAAACCCGTTGGGACCTCGGACGCGAGGCGCTTGTTCAGCGTATTTGGGACTGGAAAGATCAGTATCAGACGCGAATTCTTGAGCAACTCAAGGCAATGGGATGCAGTTGCGATTGGAGGCGTCTGCGTTTCACT
>CAMJTU010000085.1 GCA_946408825.1 uncultured Planctomycetaceae bacterium | reverse complement strand
AGTTCAAACCTACGCTTATGGTTGCTACGCCAACCTTCATGAAAACCTATGCAAAACGCTGTCCCAAGGAGCATTTCGATTCTGTTTATTTTCCAATTGTTGGCGCAGAAAAGTGTCCAAAAGATCTCTATAAAAACTGGAAAGAAAAGTTTGGGCATGGGTTCAACGAGGGTTTCGGAGCGACCGAACTGTCGCCCGTCTTAAGTCACAACATTCCCGAGAGCGACGCCCCTGACTCTATCACCCCATATCACAAGGATTTTTCTGTTGGAATGCCGGGTCCAGGATTCGTCGTTAAAATTGTCGATATGGAAACAGGCGAGGAACTCCCGCCCAATACGCCAGGCATGATGCTTGTTAAAGGCAATTCTGCGATCGACGGGTATTACAAAGATCCAGAGCGTTCAAGCGCTATTTTTAAAGACGGCTGGTATGTAACGGGCGACGTCGCCTACATGGACGAAGACAACTTCATCTTCATCACGGGTAGAGAAGCGCGTATTTCCAAGATTGGCGGCGAGATGGCTCCTCATGTTCTGATCGAAGAAAAATTGATCGAAGCAATTCAAAAACTTACAAATTCACAGATTAAGGAGAACAATAATCCCCCCTCAGACGACGAAACGACTTCGCTAGTTGTGACTGCTGTTCCAGACGAAAGAAAAGGTGAAAAACTCGTTGTTCTCTACGATAAGCTTCCTTTTTCACCCGAAGAAATATGTAAACAAGCGGCTGAAGACGGAATTCTTCCGCAACTATGGATACCGTCTCCCAATAATTTCAAACAAGTATCCGCCATTCCCGTTCTTGGAACCGGAAAACTAGATATTAGGGGCGTCAAAAAATTGGCCCTAGATATCTATGGCGCAACTTCTGAAATTTGATATAGTCGTTTCACAGTCGCTTGATTGCCTTCGAATAAGTCGGAACGTCCTTTTGCTGGGACGTTCCGACTTTTTTCAACGATGATCAGAAACAAAAAGGTCTTCCCAATTTTTTTGTTTTTAGCTAGACTCGTGGGCTGGAGGTTCTGAAGGATCAGAACGCTGAGTAAATTAAAAAGGAGTTCGGAGAATGACGCTTTCGAGAAAAACCTTACCAGACGATTCGGCGAATGTCGAAAAGCGCCGTCGAAGGTTGCATAGAGCGTTGTTGGCGCCGAAAAAATTCAACCTGTTGACCTTTATGTTATCGCTTGGATTAATCACAGGTTGCGGCACAACCAAATTCTCTGATACTTCGCGTACCGCTACGGAACAGCTCCTAATCTCTAGCGCCATGGAAGATTTAGTCGACCAATATGACTATTCTAGGCTCGCGGGCTTAAAAGTTTTCGTTAAAAGCGCGAATACGACAACTGACGGAGACTATTTAAAAAGTCTTGTACGTCAGCAACTTGCAGCGAATGGCGCATTTGTAAAAGACGACGAAACGCTCGCGGATTATATCGTTGAGGTCGCGCCAGGAGCGGTCGGCACAAACCGCTACGAATTGATGTACGGCGTTCCAGAAACAACGATTCCCGCCCTCGGCACGATGACGACCGCAATGTCAATACCGGAATTTGCGCTCATCAAGCGGACCGACCAAAAAGCTCAAGTCAAGTTGCGCATGTGGGCGTACAATAAAACAACCGGCGCAATTATCTGGCAATCCGGGATTATGACCAAATCCTCTCAGATACGTGATCGTTGGATTTTTGGAGCCGGTCCATTTACGACGGCGACTTACGACAACGCAGGCCTGCGCCTAGGCGGCGATCAAGCGATTCCTCCGTCCTTTAACGGAGAAGAACAGGAGGACGAAAAAACATCGGTTGCGACAGAAGCCGCATATCACGAACTCGACGAAAAGGCCATTGAAAGACTTCAAAAACTTCGAGAGGAAGGACTTGCTAAAGCTGTTGAAGAAGACGAAGCAGAAGAACCACTCGAAATAGAGGAAGACGATTCGTCAGAAAAAAAGGACGACAACGAATAATAATCTCAAAAAACGACTAACGATTTGACAAAAAAGAAACGGACGATAGAGAAACTGCCTCTATCGTCCGTTTTCTATATAACCCGCCCGATGAAGAACAGCGCCGCCAGTTCACGATAACAACGCTACGACGACGCAAGAACTCTTTCGAAGACTCAGACGACAAAACGCAAAACCAAGCCGCATTTATCGACAAATAAAGAAATAACTTTTATTGGGGAAAACGGGCTAAATACTCGTTTTGAACTCGCTTAACCCCTTCCCAATCATTGTCTTTTGCCAAACGATCAATCCAGTCGTGAAAAAAGATCGGCATATTCATTTTGAACTCGCGAAAATCGGGATCGATACGTTGTCCGAGCTCAGTCAGATGAATCGCTTTCTCATAATCTTTTTCTTTCATTGCAACGTCAATCGCCCAATTATTGAGCGTCGCCTTTAGATTACCGAGAATCGTCTTGTTTCCGGGGGCAAGTTGAACAGCCTTGATATATGAAGCAATCGAACGTTCATAGTCGCCTACCTGCGAATAGTCGACGCCGACGTTGTAATAGATTGTAGCCACGAGTTCGACGTCGGTAATTTCACGCATAGGACGTCGTGAACGAGTGAAAGAATACCCCAGAGGCGCGTCTGAATCAATTCGAAATGTCGTCGACCCTTCTTCTTTAGTCGTGTCGTTCGACGATGATCGTAACGACACGTAATTAAACGCCGCCCCCTCGCCGTCCGCACTAGATTCGTGGCTAGACGAAGAAAAGTCTCTTGCCACGCGCGCAGTAGACGTCTCATTCGGAGTCATGTCGTTCGAATGAGCACGAGAAACCTGATAAGGACGCATTCTATCAGGCAATTTATTCCAATTCGAACAGGTCGTTTCGATATCGAGAAAGGAATCTTCAAATTTGACGCGACTCTTAGCATGACCCGTCGTTTCTAGAGCGGCAACGTTGAGTCCTGCACGCGAAGCAAGGCAGTTAAAGAGAATCGTCGCGCTGACGCAGTTGAAGACGCCGGTATCCAACGAGGCGGCGACGCTCGAACAGGTAAGATCGTATTTAGAAAAAAGCGCCCGAGAATGGAGGAAATTGTAGACTCGTTCGGTTTTCTGCAGCTGATCCTGCATATTCTTCGTTTGCTGAAGAAGAGACGCTACGAGGCTCTCAAAACGAGAGCGGTAGTGCATACGGCTCTCCGACGTCGTCAGACCTTCGGCGATGAGCGACGCGTTCAAAAGATCAAAATCGTTCCATCTGCCGTCGACAGAATCTCGAAGGAGTTGAGCCTCCTGAGGCGCGAGATTTGTAAGCGTAAAAACGATGAAATCTTCATAAAACGACGAATCGACGGGAGACGCCCCCGGTAAAGACTGCTCGTCAATATCTTCGTCGGATATTGAAGGCGTCACATGCTCTTGCAACACATCCTCGGCGACAGCGGAAGATAACTTTTGTTCCCTGCCTTCTTCTTCCGCTCCCTGAGACGAAATAATAAAATTTTTGTGCGGGATGACAACGCAAAGACCTTGGACGTTTTCAACGTAGGAATTAATATCCTCCGCCTTGACTGCAGTAATGAATTCGTACTTGCCAGAACTTTGCAAAAGCAAAGAAGGAGTAGACGTCGAAGTCGCATCTCGCGTCGGTGCGGAAGAGGTCGGTCCAGAGACTATCCCGCGATCAGTCCCCGAACCTTCGGCGACGGAGTCGATCGCCGCGCCAATTCCGATGTTTCTAGCTTGTGAACCTACATTCGAACCGATCTTAGAATCGTCTTCAAAACCGCGTTGAGACGAACCAAAGGAAACAGATCTAGGCGGAACAGACTTTTCCTTGACTACGCCAAGACTGTTTTGCGGGTAGTCGTTCTGAAAATGCTGGCGTTCAGTTGAAGACGAGGCGTCCTGAGTCGTCTGTGGAACTCGGTGCGAAACAGTGGGTTGCCCGCCACGTGCAACTGGTCGCATACGTCCAAAAACTTGAGCGTTCGCCTCGCTTCCGACAAGCAAAAGCGAAATCGTAAACGTTATGCTGAACAATCTGCGAACACTGCGTAACATGAGCGTATGAACCAGATTTAGGAAAAGTGACATACAACAACGCCTAGCTGGCGACGCCAAAAACGCCTTGAAACGGACACACAATGGGAAACGCCAAAAAACACACGACCAGACGCTCGGTATTTTACCCCAGTTGTATACGGATGAAAACTCGTCAAAGCAACATTTTAATCAAAAAAAAATTAAATTATTTTAGCATTTCTAAACAAATTCCTTAGTTTTTAAGCAAAACTAGAGACGGAAAACTACTATTGTTCACTGTCCTTTGCAAAATCTAACCAATGATATACAAAGAAGATAACAT
>CAMJTU010000084.1 GCA_946408825.1 uncultured Planctomycetaceae bacterium | reverse complement strand
TACTCGACGCCGTCGAGCGCGACGATCAACCCGTCGTCGAGAAGCGGCGGTTCAGAGAAGCGGTAGGCGTCGATCTTGAAGACGACCTCGCCGTACTCGAAACTCGAGTCGGTGTACAAAACACCGTCGTAATTCGCAGTCGAATCGGCGACCATCGCGACAGTCGGAGTCGTAGGCGCAAAAACGACGTCTTGCGTCGCCTTCGCGTCGACCTTAACTTTTTTGTAAATAACCGTTACGGGAATATCCGTCGCTATTCGTTCCGTCTTGCCGGTCTCTTCGTTGACGACGTTGGAATAAACCGTCCTCGTGGTGTGGGAAAAGACGTAATTCTCTCCGTATTGACTCTCGTCGACGTTGACGGAATCGTCGGAGCCGAGAGGAATGTAACTCAGAACGGAAGCGTCGATCGAGAGTTGCAACGTTTGCGCGCCCGCCTTATCCGACTTGATTGTAAAACTTGTCCACGGGTCGTTCTGCTGTCCGCTCGATCCTTCCTCCGGCGTAAAGTTAGAGACAAGTTCGTAACGTTCCGCGTCGCCGTTGGCTTTAATCGTATACTTCACGTCAAATCCCCCGAAAGACTCGGGAAGATTGACGGAAATAGAGTCGCCGGCGGTCGCGCTAAAGTCGATCTCGTCGAGCGCGGCGCGCAGATATTCGGCAAGACCTTCGTCGCCGACGAAAACCGTCGTTTCCTGAAGTTCAGTTTCGCCGCTCGGATTCGTCGTAAACACGGAAATATTCGTGGCGCCGCTCGCCTTCTCGCCGACGGTTAAACGCAGAACACCGCTTGAGACGTCGGCTTCGTCGAGAACGTGGACGTTCGTCAACGTATAAGAATTCACGGGGTAGGAAACTTCGCTAGCGGTAGAATCAACCGCGGGGTCTTTCGTAGGATCAGTCGACACGGCGACGTTTTCCAGGGTTTCGAGCACGTCGTAACCGTCGACGACGTAACCAAAGACGTTGTAAGATCCGTCAAGATATTCAGCCGCGTCAAAGGTCACGTAGAACTGCGCGTCGCTCGTGCCGGAGCCGCTGTTCGCAAAAGCGACCGTTCCGCGACGGCTGTGCTTAAGAACGTCGGAATACTCGTCGATAATCGATAGACCGCTGCCGCCGCGACCGTGTCCGTTCGCGGAACCGCCCTGGAACATGAAATCGGAAATAATTCGGTGAATCGCTCGACCTTCGTAGTAGTCGTCCGCGACCAGATCGAGGAAGTGGTTTGCCGAAATCGGCGCTTCGCCCTCCGCGTTAAAGAGTTGAACGACGACCTCTCCGAGCGTCGAAACGGCGCCGTTTGTCGTCCTTTCTTGAACGGTAAAGGCGACCTGCGGTCCCTTCGGCAACGACGCGGTCAAACCGCTTACGGAACTCGCGTCGATCATCTCGGCGCTCTGACCCTCTATCGCATAGTGAAACGTCTGCTCGGGCTCCGCAATCGTAATGATCTCGGGAAGCGTTTCGTAAAACGACGCCGCGTCGAGCATCTGACGCGCCTCGAGTTGTTCAAAGAGACGAAGCCGACGATCCGCTCTTAAGTCGCGAGCGCGTGTCTCGCGACGCTTTTTCTGACTAAGAAAACGACGAATTACCGATGAAAAATCCATTTCTTCTTCCCTTCGTTATAGTCTCGGATTCGTAGGGTCCGCTACTCGCCCCTTTGATTAGAGGAAATCTAACGAACGACTATTTATCTCTGTATGGGCGAACCGACGCGTCCTCTTCCTTTAGCGTACAAAACGTCGACGTAACGCCGCAAGTTAAATTTTACCAAATTTAACAATTTTATCAATCAAAGTATTTCGGCGATTTATAGGGTAGTCGCCGAACAATCGCAACTATAGAGGCGTCTCTTGTCCTTGCCTGGCAAAACCGAAAGACCCCTGCTTTAGAACAGATTGTCGCCCACGGAGTTCCTGTTTCCCGACTGTTTTACGCGAAACGAAACAAAATAGGTAAAATCTATCTGTTAGTTTACAAAAACTACGCAATATAGGCAGAAATCGTCTAAATTCGTTTGAAACTTTCAGAAAAAAAAACGCCCGTCCGCCGAATTAGAGAAGCGCTTGAAAAAAGAGGGTTCTTTGTATAGAATGGGAACGTTAAGGACGCGAGGCGCGTCTTTTATATGTTTACGCGCCGCGTCGGAAAAAGATCCGCGACTGAGCGCGCAGGAGTCGAGATGTTAGAGCTAAAGAATCTCAAGAAATCGTATCAGGAACCAAGCGGAGAAGAATTGCCGATCCTCGACGTGCCGCACTGGAGCGTCGACGCGGGCGAACAGGTTGTCGTTATCGGCCCTTCGGGATGCGGTAAAACGACGTTGCTTCATATTATCGCGGGAATACTTCGTCCGACGTCGGGACAAGTTCTCATCGACGGATGGAACACGCCGCTTCTCACAGAATCGGAACGCGACCAATTTCGAGCGCGCCGCATCGGTTACGTTTTCCAGACGTTCAACCTTCTTCCCGGTTTTACGGCGCTTGAGAACGTCCAGTTAGGAATGGCGTTTGCGGGACGTCACGATAAGAAACGCGCCGTCGACCTTCTCGAACGCGTCGGACTCGGCAATCGTCTTCACCATAAGCCGAGCCAGATGAGCGTCGGAGAACAGCAGCGCGTCTCGGTGGCGCGCGCGCTCGCGAACAACCCGAAACTAGTGCTTGCCGACGAACCGACCGCCAACGTCGACGTCGGCAACCAGCAGATTGTCGTCGACATGCTGCGTAACACGTGCCGCGACGAAAACGTCGCGCTGATTCTCGTCACGCACTCGCCCGCGGTAGCGGAGCAGTTCAGCCGCGTCGATCTCCTGACCGACGTCAACCTCGTCGCGAAACGAAAGCTCGCCGAACAAGACTCCGCTAAAGCATAGCGACGGCGTTCCGCGCGTTTAAAGTCTCCCCGTATGTCAAAACAATTAGGGGCATTCTCCGATCGAACGGAGAACGCCCCTTTTCTTTCGACTATCTCGCCGTTCCCCAAAGCGCTAGGAGTCTTTGGCTCCCGTCATCACGAAAGAAGACCACAAGCTGGGGTCGTCCTCAAAAGGAAGGGGCGCCGCGTGCTGCAACGTAAAGGCGCCGCGCGGAGAATCGGAAAGCGTAAAATGCAGTCCAAAGCGATCGAAAAATCCGGGATCGTACCCGTTAAGAGAGGACCCGGGAATGAACGCGGTGAACGAATAGCCGTCGTTCCTTCGCCGCGACGCCATGACGAACGATTCGACGTCGACGCCGGCGGGAACTTCGCGCGCGCGGTTAATCGGCGTCCACAGCGCGAGAGGACGCGCCGATCGCGCCGATTCGCCAATCAGCGGGAAGAACACGAACTTATAGCAGAAACGCGTTCCGCGATGCATATCGTTCATATCGCGCGTATCGAGACAGATTCTTAGCGAATCGGCGCTATTCAGCGCGGAACGTTGCCAGAAAGGCTGACCGTCCTTTCCGGCGACGACGACCGTCAAGATAAGCCCGTCGGGAGACCAGCCGATTCGAAAATCAAAGGTTTCCGCAAGCTGCTCGTCGCGGCCAACCGTTTCGACCGGCTGCTGCGTCTGACGCTCCAGCCGCGCTTCGCTTTTAGGAATAAACGACCACAACGGGATCCGGAACGAAGCGTCGAGCGTCTCAGGATCGACGGCGCGCGGCGAGGGCGCGTCCCAGCGTCGGCACAAAAAACGAAAACGAAAGAGAAAATTCGACGGTATTATTTTCGAAGGCGTCGTCATATCCTATGCTCGTAACGCTGAAATCGTAGACGCTGTTATTCTTGTTCTTGATCGTCGTCGCGCCGCTGCGTTCGTTCCAACTCGTCGCGAGCGCGAAGCGCGTCTTTCTGAAATTTATCGATCTTGTAGCGAAGCGCAAGACGTTTTGCCTCGTTAATCTGACGTTCTTCCGCAAAATGAAGCCAGGTCGAAACGCAGTCGACGAGCGCGAGCGCGACGACCCACACGCCGAAAAGCGCGACCGCGATCCAGAAGAGCGCGAAGAGACGCGGATAGATTCCGTATGGAACGAACAATCCCGCGAGCATGCACGCGCCGGCGATTCCAGAAAGCGCCGCGATCTGGAGACGGCGCCACGCCTGACGTTTGAAAAAACGACGGTCGCGTTCCGTCTCGCCGGGAAACTGCGATTCAGAAAGTTTCGTCAGCGCGAAGTAATACCTGAACTGAGAGATCGCAAACGCTATGACTGATCCGGCGATAACGAGCCCGAGCGCGTGAGTCGCCGCCATGCGTCCGCCGTCTAAAGATTTCGCCCAGACCGTCTGCATTCTTTGCGCCCGTCGTTGCTCTAAATTGCGCCGTCTATACTATCGAGAGCGCGTCCACACGCCCGTCGCCGCTGAAATTATATCGACCTCGGCAGGTTGACGCAAGCGTTTTTCACACTACAATGAAAATAGTCTCGCGGGCTGTTAGCTCAGTTTGGTTAGAGCGTCTGGTTTACACCCAGAAGGTCGC
>CAMJTU010000083.1 GCA_946408825.1 uncultured Planctomycetaceae bacterium | reverse complement strand
CGACGTCGTTAAACGAGGAGGTAAACGAAATGTGCAATTTAGCCGAAGGCATTCGCGAAAAAGCCGAAAAGAGAGGCGAAAAGCGAGGCGAAAAGCGAGGCGAAAAGCGCGCGACGTTGGAAACTCGGATCGAGGACGTCCTGAATCTTATGAAATCGTTGAAGATGAGCGCCGAGGACGCGCTGGACGCTTTGCGAGTCCCGCTTAAGAGCCGAAACGCGCTTCTTAAATCGATTAACGAACGCCTCGCCGCCGAGTAAACCGTCCGCGGCGCCGCGACGTTAAGAGTTTGTTTGGGTTGTTTTCAATTCATAACTTCATCACGACGTGGAGACTACGAGACGACGACTTCTGCAACGGACTATTCAAGCGTCGTCGATGCGGTCGAACTTCGGAATTTCAAGTTCTATCGAACGCAAACGCGTTTTGCGCGTCCGATCTTGTCACGAGACAGTCCGAGATTAAACTTTCTCAAAATCATTGACGTCGACGATTGGACGCTCTACGACGAGAGGTAGACGCGACGTTACGTTTACCATAGCGACGCTATTGGCGCGACTATCTGCCGTTTGCCCAAGTTTGCGTTTTGATTTCTTCAACCCGAGATAGTAGGGACGATAAGATGACGACGACTTTCTCCGTTCTCCGTAAATGCAGTCGTTGCGGTAAGTATTCGAATTTTACCAAGATCTTGCGCGAAAGCGCGTTCGCTTCGTTCGATCTTGACGATCGTCCGTCGGATTATGATCGGGACGCGTTGCAGTATAAGGTTCAAGAATGTCCACATTGCGGCTACGCGGCGGACGATATCTCCTTCGGAACGACCGCGCCCGACGCGCTTTTTGAATCGGAAGAATACCTTTCTTACGGCGGAATTCCTTTTCTTTCAGAGCTGGCGAAAAAATTCTATCGGCTTTATCTTGTGGAGCGCGCGGTTGGGGACGTAGAAGGCGCGTTTTACGCGGCGCTCCACGGGGCGTGGGCTTCCGACGACGCGCTTGACGTCGCGGCCGCGACCAAATGCCGCAGACTCGCTTTGGAGCAGCTCGAAATTTTGGAGTCTCGCGCGTCGAATCCGGAAGGATGGACGCTCACGAAGTTCGACCTTTTGCGTCGCGTTCGCGATTTTGACGCCGTCGTCGAAGGCGCCATGGCGTTTCATTCCGACAGACGTTATCATATGAATATCGCCGCCTTGGAACTCGAGCTCGCCAAACGCGGAGACGACGCTTGTCATACCTACGCCGAGGTTGACGGCTACGACGATGAAGAAGACGAAGACGAGGGTGAGGACGAAATCGTGGACGAGGATTTCGACGAAGACGAGGATTGCGACGAGGACGAGGACTTCGACGAGGACGAGGATTGCGACGAGGGCGAGGATCGAGGCTGTTACGTTCTTTTCGATGAAGATGAAAACGACGAGACGTGTCGCCGATTCGTCGATTTCGGCGAAGAAGACGAGATTTTAGACGGGGATTTTGACGCAAATATTAACTGGGATTTCGACGGGGAGTCAGTCGGGGATTTTAACTGGGATTTCGAAGACGACGAAGATGAATATGAAGAGTACGACGAGGGCGACGAGGAGAACGACGACGAGGAACTCGCGTGAACGGACGTCGCTCATAGACTTTACAATCGCCTGTCGTGTCGCTAGAATGGGGACTTGAACTTTCCCGTTAGGGGGAAGGACGGCGAAAGGAGCGATAGCGCGATGGCGCAAGAGACGAACGAAATGGAACTTGGAACGGTGCGAAAGACGCGAGTGGCGATCTTTGGCGCCGGAATTTCAGGGTTGGCGGCGGCTAAAAGACTACGCGACGTCGCCCCGAACGTCGAATTCCAGATTTGGGAGCGCGCCGACAGAGTCGGCGGCGTGATCGGGACGCGCGTCGTCGACGGGTTTCTCTGTGAAACGAGCGTCGACAACTTCATCACGACGGTCCCTTGGGGACTGGAACTGTGCCGCGAACTCGGGTTTCAAGACGAACTGGCCTCGACGAACAGTCGGTTTCGGCGGACGTTCGTCGTTCGCAACGGGCGGCTCTGGGCGCTTCCCGACGGGTTCATGACGATGGCGCCGACGAAGTTCTATCCGATACTCGTTACGCCGTTGTTGTCGCCTTTCGGAAAGCTTCGGTGCGGGCTCGAACTCTTCCTGCCGCGTCGCAAGTCGTCTGAGGACGAGTCGCTTGCGGCGTTTGCGATTCGCCGGCTCGGAAAAGAGGCGTTTGACCGCATTATCGAGCCGCTTGTCGGCGGCATTTACGGCGGCGACGCCGCGCGGCTCAGCCTCAGAGCGACCCTTCCGCGATTCGCCGAGATGGAAGAGAAATCGCGGTCGCTCATTTGGGCGATGACCAAAACGCAGCGCGCGGCGCGGCGCGTTAAGCGCGAAGAGGAAAGCGGCGCCCGATATTCCTTTTTCGTGACGCTCCGCTCGGGGATGCAGTCCCTGCCGGAACGCCTCGCCGATCGTCTCGGACGCGAAAACCTCCGCCTTAATCGCGGCGTCGCGTCGGTTTCGCGCGAATCCGACGGCGGTTGGCGCGCGACCGACACGCAGGGACGAACTGAACGCTTCGACGCGGTCCTTTTCGCGACGGACTCCGGTTCGGCGGCGTCCGCGCTCGCCGACGCCGCGCCGACGGTCGCGAATCTCTACGGTCAGACGGAACACACCGGCGTCGCGATCGTTCATCTCGCGTATCGAAACGACCAAATCGGGCGTCCCGTTCAAGGGATGGGCTTCGTCGTTCCGACGTCGGAGGGAAACGGCGTGATCGCCGGTTCGTTCAGCAGCTTTAAGTATCCGACCCGCGCGCCCGAAGGAACGACGCTGCTCCGCGTCTTCGTCGGCGGCGCCCGCGCTCCCGAGATGGTAGAATTACCCCGCGACGAACTTGTCGGAAGGGTAGAAAACGAAGTCTGTAAACTCCTCGGCGTCAAGGGCGAGCCGCTCATGGTCGACGTCGCGCGGTTTCCAAATTCCATGCCGCAATATTACCTCGGGCGTCTCGAATGGCGGCAAAAACTTCAAGAAGCGCTCGACTCCGAACCTACTCTCGCGCTCGCCGGGAACGCGCTCAACGGCGTCGGGCTTCCCGTGTGCGTCAAAAGCGGCTACGACGCCGCGGATAAAATCCTCGCCGACCTCGGTCTACGTCCACAATCGTAACAAGACGCGTCCGCATAGACGTCGCTCAAACGTCGCGCGCGGACTTGTTTTTTGAAAATTTTCACAAGGAACATAATCATGAATATTCGCTGTTTGTCCGCCGGCATCCTCTTCGCCGACGTCGGATGCGCCCCGATCGACCACGCGCCCGTTCCCGGCGAACTCGTTCAAACGGAACGCGTCGAGCTGTCCCTAGGCGGCTGCGCGTCGAACGTTTCGATTAATCTTGCGAAACTCGAAGTTCCCACGGGGCTTACGGGCTGCGTTGGGGACGACGCTTTCAGCGACTATATTCTCAAATCGCTCGCAAATCCGCTTGTCGACGTTTCCGGCGTGCGCCGCGTCGCAAATTCGAGTCCGGGCTGCTCGCTCATCGTCAACGTTCGGAATGAAGACAGGCGTTTCGTCAGTACGACGGGCGCGAACGCGCAGTTTTCCGTCGCCGATATCCCGCAGGCGTGGACTGAGCAGGCGGAAATTCTTTATATTGGCGGCTATCTGATGATGGAACGCCTTGAGGAACAGAGTACGATCGATTATTTCAAGGCGTTCCAGGCGCGCGGCGGCAAGACGATGCTCGACGTCGTGCTTTACGGAACGCGTCCGTATTGGCCCGTGATCGAGCCGCTCCTTCCTTATGTCGATTACTTCATGCCCAACGACGACGAGGGCTACGCGATCGCCGGTCTCAAGGATCCGGTCGATCAAGCGAAGTTTTTCACGGACGCGGGCGCGAAGACGTGCGTTATAACGTGCGGGGACGAAGGTTCGATCTATTATTCCGCCGACGAGAAGTTTCGAGCGGAGATTTTCAGGACGGAATTCGTCGGGGGCACGGGGTCGGGCGACGCGTTCGACGCGGGGTTGATCTCTGCGCTCCTCGACGGTTGCGACGCGTATGAAAGCGTGAAGCGCGCGACGGCGCAGGGCATGAGCTGCGTTCGACACGGTTCCGCGACGCAGAGCGTCTTTACGAAACGCGAGATGGAGGAGTTTCTCGTCGGTCGCGAGCTTAAGACGACGCCGATTTCATGATCGTTTGCGTTATCGTATGGCGCGAGCTTGACTTTTGATCGTCGCGCGACTATGATGAAACGCGTGTGAATAATACTCGACGTCGTTCCGGTCCGTCCGGCGACGACGTCCGCTTTGCCAATACTCTTAAAGAATTGGAGCGAGTTATGTACTTATGTCCGACTTACGTCTTGGCGGTCGTCTTTTGCGTCGTCACGATGTTCTGCTGGGGTTCGTGGGCGAACACCCAGAAACTCGTCAATAAGAAATGGCGTTATGAACTCTTCTACTGGGATTATGTGATAGGCGTTCTTGCGACGTCGCTTATTTTCGCGTACACGATGGGGTCGCGCGGCGAGTTTGGACGCAACTTTATCCTCGACTTGAGTCAGGCCGAAGTGTCGTCGTTAGGCTGGGCTTTTGCCGGAGGCGTCGTCTTTAATATCGCCAATATTCTGCTTGTCTCCGCGATCGATATCGCGGGAATGTCCGTCGCGTTTCCCGTCGGCATTGGTCTTGCGCTCGTACTCGGCGTGATCTGGAACTTCCTCGCCGCCCCGAACGCGTCCGGGAACCCCGCGCTTCTCTTCCTCGGCGTCGGGCTTGTCGCGGTCGCGATCGTTCTGAGCGCGCTTTCATATAAGAAACGCGACGCGGCGAACGCCGATCCGAACGCGCCGAAGAAGCCGATCGGAAAGGGACTCGCGCTGTCGCTCCTTTGCGGCGTTCTCATGTCGCTCTTCTATTTCTTTGTCGCAAAATCGCTCGCGCCCGTCGTGACCGGCGCGGCGCAGGGACAAACGTTCGAAGTGACGCTTACTAATCTCAAAGTTCCCGGCGCGATACTCGAACTCGGCAAGCTTACGCCCTATACCGCAAACGTCCTCTTTGCGCTCGGCGTTCTTGCGAGCAACTGCATTGTTATGCCGATTCTTATGAGGTTCCCAATCTCGGGCGAGCCCGTCAAAATGGGCGCGTACATGCAGGGGTCGATTGGCGACCACTTCTGGGGCTGGGTCGGCGGCGCCGTTTGGGCGGTCGGCATGACGCTCAACGTTATCGCTTCCGGAGTCGCGTCCGCCGCCGTCGCGTACGGTCTCGGTCAGGGCGCGACGCTGATGTCGGCGATATGGGGCGTTTTCATCTGGCGCGAGTTCAAAGGCGCGCCGAAGGGCGTTTCGAAGATTCTCGCCGCGATGTTCCTCTTCTTCGTCGTCGGCTTAGGGCTCATTATCTGGACGAAACTCGGCGCTCCCGCGCCGGCTCAACCGCCGTCATGGTCTGAACCCGCTCCGCAGAAGGGCGTCGCCGGCGGCGAAATCCCAACCTTCGAACAGGCGATGGAAGAGCCTGAAACCTTTGATCCGATAGAAGATCAGACCGAACCAGGCGACGATCCCTTCGCGGAAGAGCCCGCTCCCGCTGAGGAACCCGCCGCGGAAGAGCCCGCTCCCGCTGAGGAACCCGCCGCGGAAGAGCC
>CAMJTU010000082.1 GCA_946408825.1 uncultured Planctomycetaceae bacterium | reverse complement strand
CTGTTCAGCCTGTTCAGCCTGTTCAGCCTGTTCAGCCTGTTCAGCCTGTTCAGCCCGTTCAAAATCCAGCGCCCGTAGCCGTCGCAAATCCTGCCGTCGCAGTCGCGACGCCCGGAATCGTTCGGCAAAACGACGTCGCTGTTCCTCAAAACAGCGTCGTGCCGACGCCCCCAAGCGTTAATCCCGCGCCGGTCGCACACCCCGGAGTCGTCGCGCCGGAAGCGACGCAAAATTTGACGTCTTCGAGCGACCAACCGACGCCTGTCGCGCCTCCCGTCGATCCCATTGCCGACGCTTATAAAGCGGACGCGCCGTCCCAGTTCACAAGTCTCGCGCCCGTCCAGGAGAACGCGAACCCCGTCGCCCCAACGACGACGCAATTCCCAACGCCCGTCGTCTCGGCCGACGCGCTCCAAGGGCGCTTCCCCGCGTTCGTCGGACAGCCTGCGCAAAACGACGCCGTCGAACCAAACGCGTCGAACGAGGCGCGCGAATTCAAAGTATTCGAACCGTTGGTCGGACCGACGTCCACGACGTCCGGATCAGGTTACTTTTCCGGCGGCGCTGCGCCGAACGCGGGTCAGCTAGGACCGTCGGGGATTTTTGGAACGACGAACGTCGCGCCGTCCACGACAATCGCGCCGATCGCGCCGACGACTCAAGGACAGACTTCGACGGAGGAAAAATCGCAATTTCAATCAATCCAACCGTCGTTTACGCAAATCGCGTCGCCGCAAGACGCGGAAGCGGAGACGAGCGCCGTCGCGATGGAAACGCGCTCCAATCCGAGACCGAGACTCGTCGGCTATCTCGAGGCGCCGACCGTCGAAGACTCTCAAGACGAGACTATCGACGACGAGATCGACGCTTCGTTCGAGAAACAACCCGTCTCAATGATCGCGACTAAGCTCACGGCGCCCACGGAGCCGCAGGAAGACGTGATTCAGTTCAACGAAAACTTCAAAGACGCGTCCCAGAGCGACGACGTCGCGAAGTCGAAGAAACGGACGATCAAGACAAACGTCAACGTTGGTCGGGGCAATCCAGGACTGTTCGTCTCGACGGCGGCGACGAAGCATGTCGAAAAGAGGGCGGCGTTTCGGCCCGGTTCAATCGCCGAATCAGCTGACGTCGATTTGAACAGTCCCGATGAATTCGCGGTTCGTTTCGCTCGAGAAAACAAACGACGCGAAACAGCTATAGCGAACACGCGCAATCGCGAAAGGGAGTGGGCCTCGCTTCAGGCGCGCGCCGACGCGCTTTTCGAAGGCTATGCGTTTGTCGATCAGAACGCCCTTGCGTATTACGTGCCGATCCTCGTCTCGCCAAACGACGACGACGAATGGGACGACGCGGCGTTCGCGGCCTCTGGCGCCGCGCCCATGCCCGCGCCGGAACCGGCGATCGGCGGTTTTGGAGACTACGCGCCCCCGACCGACGAACTCGCCTCATGGGCCGAGCCTATTTACGTCGCGCAGCTAACGGAGACGCCCGCGCCGCAACCGTCAATGCAACAGATTCCAGCGCAGCAGGTTCCGGTTCAACAAGTTCCAATGCAACAAATTCCCGCTCAGCAGATTCCTGTTCAGCAGATTCCTGTTCAGCAGGTTCCGGCGTTGCAGATCCCTGTCCAACAGGTTCCGACGCAACAGATCCCTGTCCAACAGGTTCCGACGCAACAGATCCCTGTTCAGCAAGTTCCGGCGCAGCAGATTCCGCTTCAACAGGTTCCGGCGCAGCAGGTCCCAGTCCAACAGGTTCTGACGCCGCAGATTCCGGTCCAGCAGATTCCGGCGCAACAGATTCCGGTCCAACAGGTTCAAATGCAACCGATTCCTGTTCAACAGGCTCAAATGCAGCCGATTTCCGCTCAGCATGTTCCCGTCGCGCAGTTGACGCGCTCTCAAACGACGCCGGAAGAACGATTAGAGGCGGCGCGTCGCGCGGGCGCCGAGATCGTCGAGCTTTCTCCCGACCAATATCGGCGCGCCATGACGGCGGGACTCGGCGCGCAGCCGGCCCATTAACGCGTTCGAAGACGCGGAATTTCGGCGCAAAGCGTTGCATGGATCGTCTTGAAGCGCTAGAATCGTGAGGGTTACGATTCGGCGCCAAGGCGATCCGTTTCTTTTTTTCGGATTCCTGATCTTTGGCGACGCGCATGAGAAAAGAGGTTACGATGAGCTCTGGAAACTACTACGAAGAAACGGCGGCGCGGCTCGAAAAAGCGTTGCAATATTGCGACGACACGAAAGCGGTTGTCGTCGGCGATAAAACGCTCGACGCGGTCGGAGACTTCTTTAAGAAACTTTTTGACGTCGGCAAAGCGGTCGTCGTCGCGGACAAAACGACCTTTGAGATCGCGGGCAAACGCGTCGCGGACGCGCTCGCGGCGGCGGGAATCGAGGTCGAAACGCCGTACGTTTACGACGTTCCCCATATGCACGCGGAAATGAGTCTCGTCGATATGCTCAAGCCGCGTCTCGCGCAGACCGACGCAATTCCCGTCGCGGTCGGTTCCGGAACGGTCAACGACCTCTGCAAATACACGTCGTCGCTCGTCAATCGACCGTACATGGTCTGCGGAACCGCCGCGTCGATGGACGGCTACACCTCCTTTGGCGCGTCGATCGAATACAACGAATGCAAGCAGACCTTTAGTTGTCCCGCGCCGCGCGGCGTTCTCGTCGACATGGACGTCGTCTGCGCCGCGCCTTTAAAGATGAACGCGGCGGGATTCGCCGATCTCATCGCGAAGATTCCCGCCGGCGCGGACTGGATTATCGCGGATTTACTCGGAACGGAACCGATCGATCACGTCGCGTGGCGGCTCGTGCAGGATTCGCTTCGCGATTGGGTCGCCGATCCGGAAGGGATCGCGCGCGGCGATCGCAAAGCGCTTGCGTTCCTCACGGAAGGGCTAATCATGAGCGGGCTGGCGATGCAGAAAGCGAAAACGTCGCGCACGGCGTCAGGCGCGGAACATCAGTTTAGTCATCTTTGGGACAATCAGCGTCACACATACAACGGCGAGGCGCCGTCCCACGGGTTCAAGGTCGGGGTCGGAACGGTCGCGACGTCGGCGCTTTACGAACGGATTCTCGGAACCTGGACCGAGGCGACCTTCGACGCCGCAATCGCAAACGCCGACGTCAACTTCCGATCATGGGAAACGATCGAGAAGGAACTAGAAGATCATTTCGGGACGACGGGACTGTATGAAACGGTCAAACGCGAATGTCGCAAAAAGTACGTCGAGCCGGACGAGCTTAAACGCAGACTCGCGCTCTTCCGCGACGCGTGGCCGGAACTCAAGAAAAAACTCGCCGACCAGCTCATGCCCGCCGCTGAAATTCAAAGCGTCATCCACAAAGCGACCGCGCCGTCGACGCCGGAGGAAATCGGGATCACAAGAGAGCGGCTCCAGTATTCCTATCGTCTCGCGCAGCAGTTGCGGTATCGTTACAACGTCCTCGACTGGACTCATGATCTGGGCCAATGGTCGGCGATGGTCGACGCTCTCTTCCTCCCCGGAGGGTTCTGGGCAAAATAGGACCTGAGAATATTAATTCCATTTACGAGTCGAGGGCGTTCTTTCTCCAAATCTCGCTCTCGGCTCGCCGATAATCTGGACGTGCCAATACCGCTATCTCTTTTGTTTTTTAACGGCTTCGTCGATCGCTTTTCTAACCAATTCTTCCCCAATATTGCGACTGGAGTCGACGCTTTTCTTTTTCGTCTTGAAACGTAAAGTCCGAAAATCGGCAAGGACGAGTCAGGACGCCTACCTTGCTGTCTCTTGAAGCTACGCGATTGGCGACGAACGTCGTCTCTCTAACATTGTCAAAAATTTGTCAAAAAAATGGCAATTAAGGGAGCGCGGGGATAGATTTTAACGGTGAAATACGGTACCCTTAGCGAGATTGTTTTTTGGAGTTTTAGCGTCGTCAACGTCTTATATTGAGAAAGCAGCGCTATGACTCTTGCACTTTTCGATTTATTACGCGTTTTCCACGCAGGAACAGACCCCATGAAGAAGAACCCCTCAGTCGCCAAGACCAACAGTCTCAAAAGTCGTTCTGTTAGTTTCGAGCCGTTAGAATCACGGGAGCTT
The DNA here is from genome assembly GCA_946408825.1 of uncultured Planctomycetaceae bacterium. Lineage (GTDB taxonomy): Bacteria > Planctomycetota > Planctomycetia > Pirellulales > Thermoguttaceae > RUG369. The sequence goes on along the minus strand of CAMJTU010000082.1, from coordinate 1,648 downwards.
CTTTCAATTACGCCGTTGATCCCCGAAAGCGCGGCGATTATCCAGACGTTGCAAACGCCGTCGCAAGACGCCCCGATCGAGTGGAGCGACGCGACCGCCGAACTGACGGAAAACGCATGGAAAGCGGACGCGGCGGACTCCAACTGGAGCAACGGCGCGAACTGGACTCTCGGTCATGCGCCGAAGAACGACGAAATCGCGACGATCGCGTCGGGCAAGACGGTCGAAATCGCGAAGAACGCGAGCGTCGGCGCGGTTCAATGCGCGGGAACGCTAAACGTCAAGAGCGGAACGCTCACGGTTAACGCCGGGGCGTCGACGATTACGGGAGCGCTTAGCGTCGCCTCCGGCGCCGGAATCACGGCGTCGGGCGAAGGAACGACGTTCGCCGCCGACAAACTAACGACCCTCGACGGCGCAAAACTCTCCGCGACGAACGGCGCCTCCATTTCCTTCGCCCAATTGACCTCGTACACGAACGGAACGATGACGCTCAGCGGAACAGGCGCGACGATCTCCGCTTCGAAGTTGACGGGTATCGACAACAGCGTTTTCAACCTCTCGGGCGGCGCCCAGCTTACGCTGAACGCGGAAAGTTACGAGGGCAATTACGACGCCAATCGAACGATCTTCTACGTCGAAGGCGAAGGCACAAAGCTGAGTCTTCCGAAACTTAAATCGATTACGGCGACGTACCATTGGGCGGGTATCAACGTTTCCGCAAAGGACGGCGGCGCTATTGAGATGAAAGTTCTCGAATCGTTCACCGGTTGCACGTCGCGAACCAACACGCTTTCCGCGACAAACGCAGGAACTATCAATCTTCCGGCTCTGACCTCGTTCACGAACGGGACAATGACGTCAAACGACGCGACCGCGAAAGTTACCGTCTCGAAGTTAACAAATATCAACAACAGCCGTTTCACGCTTTCGGGCGGCGCCCAGCTTACGGTCAACGCGGAGAGTTACGAGGGCAATTACGACGCCAATCGAACGATCTTCTATGTCGAAGGCGAAGGCACAAAACTGAGTTTCCCGAAACTTAAGACGATTACGGCGACGTACCACTGGGCGGGTATTGATATTGCCGCGAAAGACGGCGGTCTTATCGAAATGAAAGCTCTCGAATCGTTCACAGGCTGCACGTCGCGAACCAACACGCTTTCAGCGACAAACGCTGGAACCATCAGTCTTCCGGCGCTGACCTCGCTCGCAAACGGAACTTTCAAACTTGTGGACGCCGCTTCAAGAATCACCGCGACAAAACTTACGACGCTGACCAACGCTGTTTTCAATCTTTCAGGCGGCGCCCAGCTTACGGTCAACGCGGAAAGTTATGAGGGAAATTACGACGAAAATCGAACAATCTTCTACGTCGAAGGCGAAGGCACAAAACTGAGTTTCCCGAGACTTAAGACGATTACGGCGACGTACCATTGGGCGGGTATCAACGTTTCCGCAAAGGACGGCGGCGCTATTGAGATGAAAGTTCTCGAATCGTTCACCGGTTGCACGTCGCGAACCAACACGCTTTCCGCGACAAACGCAGGAACTATCAATCTTCCGGCTCTGACCTCGTTCACGAACGGGACAATGACGTCAAACGACGCGACCGCGAAAGTTACCGTCTCGAAGTTAACAAATATCA
>CAMJTU010000081.1 GCA_946408825.1 uncultured Planctomycetaceae bacterium | reverse complement strand
GTCCCCATAACGCGTTGACGCCTGCGCTACAGGAAGCGAAAAGATTCGCCTGTGCGGAACATACGACACGAACAGCGCTTGCGCTACAGTTTTGTTCATGATCGGCATGCAGTATCAGAATAAGGTTAAGGGCGTCTTCCATCTCCTCCGATACGGCAAACTGCTTGTAGGGCAAGGAAAACATCATGTGGAGGAAATTTGCGCAGTACCGCATGCTAGGATCCGGATAGATGAACGGAAGACCGGCAGAACGACGATATGTAAAAGCGGCAATTGTTCGAACCTTGCTAATGAGACGTGCAGCTGCGCCCATAAGAATCTTCTCGTCTTCGAGAAGGAGAAACTCCTTATGATAACAGGCCATCATACTAATCATTGCCGAAAGAATCGCCATAGGAGGCGCGTCTACGGGCAACGTAGTAAACTGATCTAACATTCCTTCGTGCAGAAGTTCGTTATTAGTAAGCATCTCCCTGAATTGGTCGAGTTCCTCTTGGTCGGGAAGCCGTCCAAAAATCAACGCCCAAGCAACTTCGATAAAATTAGGTTTCGGGCGATCAAATTGCTCGATCGGTATTCCTCTGTATCGAAGGACGCCGCGGTCGCCGTCAATGTAGGTAATAGAACTACGACAAATTGCAGTGTTGCCAAGAGAAGGATCATATGTCGTCAACTTATGATCCTTATAGAGGGAGGTAATATCAATGGAACGTTCGCCCTCCACGCCTGTATACACGTCAAGATCAATCTCTTGATTGTCAATAATCAGTTTTGCGCTATCTGAATACTCGGACATAGCAAACGCCTCCTAATTATCAAGTCAAACGCCGTAACCACAAAGCACGACCGCGACGCTCACGCGCCCCGGCGAAACCGTGTTCAGATCGCAAGGACGAAAAAGAAAACGTTGGTTAAACTTCAAAAACATAACGTCAGTATCAATCACGTTCTCACATCACAATGACGAATCCATGGGATCCTTTATGATCAAATCAAAGCGACTACTTCCGTCACATTATATGCGTCTGACTCGCTTTGAAAAGCGAGAAAACGCTGTTTGAAAAAACTCTATCAGTAAATCGATCGATAGAATCAGGCGTTAAGAACTACTTTTTATAGAACTTAGGTTTGTTTCATTTCCTTAACGTGTCCCTACTCCAGTTATCGTCATGCAAATACACTCTATGCAAAGGAGAGGTTCAAAAAAACGTTAAAAATGTGGTTCTGAGTAAGGGAATCAACTGACTAAAGATGAAATACAGCCCCAAAAATACGACGAAGAACAGAGGAAATTTTCCTCTTTTCGACAAATTCATCGAAAAAGAGTTGACTCCGTCGAGTAACCGCGTTATAAAGGCCCCCGGGTGTTTGCGTTTACACTCCCTAAGTGACACGTAACGTATATTCTGTTGGATCTTGTTTCGGCGACTTAAAGCCTCTACAGAATTAAGTTGTCGCGTCATAACTCGAAGTCCAACAATAGGATCACGCTTAATGTTTCACGTCTTCGACGCTTCAGGCGCGATTCTTAAAACAACCTAATTCGATACATGAGGTTCTAACAATGGATCGTCGTTCTTTTCTCCAGACAGGGCTTTGTGCTACTGCCGCCGCTCTATGCCCGTTCAGCGCTTCCGCCGTCGCCGAGTATAAGAAGTATGAAAAACGTATTCCGATCGGTCTTGAGCTTTACTCTCTCCGCGACGTCATCAATCATGACACGTTTCCCAAGTATTTGAAATGGGTAGCTGAAACCGGTTTCGAATTCGTGGAATTCGCAGGTTACCATGGATACGATGGTAAGGAACTCCGTAAGCTCCTCGACGACGTCGGTCTTAAAGCCTCCAGCACTCATATCGGTTTCGATCAGATTAAAGGCGACAACCTTAAAAGAAACGCTGAATTTGCGAATGAAGTCGGTTTTAAATTCCTGATTGTTCCCGGCGGTCTTGAGGGGCGCATCCGCGAGAGTCTTGATTCAAACAAAAAGGTTGCGGAAGAAATGAGCGAATGCGCTGAGCAAGCGGGCAAGCTCGGCGTTTTTGTCGGTTTCCATGGTCATTCCGGCGATTATCAGAACATCAACGGCACCGAAACCTCTGCATGGGTTACTTTCTTCAACAACTGTGATCCGCGCGTTATCGCCCAAGTTGACGTCGGATGGTGCGATCATGCTCATACCCACGGACAGAAGCTTTCGCCAGAAGAAACATTACGTGCTCTCCCCGGTCGTGGTCGTATTCTCCACATCAAGTCAAACAACACCGAGGTTAAGGGATGCGTCGTCGGAGACTCTGACGATCATGTCAATTGGCAGTCCGTTTTCGAGGCCGCCCATGAAGCTGCCGGGACTGAATTCTTCTGTGTTGAGCAAGAACAGTTCAAGGTCAGCTCTTGTGACTCTGCGCGAGAATGCATTGAAAACCTCAAGAATATGGGTTGGTGATCTAAACGTTTCCCTAGGGCGTTACTTTTAGCACGTTCCTACGGTTAATAGTTTTGTTTGAAAACTTTAGACGGCGTTTCGTCATCTGGACGGAGCGCCGTTTTATTCTACATCAAACAGCGACACCTCTTGGATTTGATTTTTGCTTTCGTTAGGATATGATGAGTTGGGGATTGGCTTGACAAGAAACTGCCGTCTTCATCGAGAATACTCTGCGATTTTTTGGAGAATAAGATGAATAACTTCGAATACTGTAATCCTGTTCGCGTCGTCTTTGGCAAGGGGACTATCTCACGAATTTCAGATTTGATTCCCAAAGACGCTAAAGTTCTAGTGGTTTATGGCGGCGGTTCTATTAAAAAGAACGGCGTCTATGATCAAGTCAAAACTGCTCTCAAAAACTTCAATGTTGTTGAATTCGGCGGGGTCGAACCAAATCCGCAGTATTCGACACTTATGAATGCGGTTAAGATCGTTAAAGAAGAAAACATTACGTTTATCCTTTCCGTTGGAGGCGGTTCAACTCTAGACGGTTCTAAATTCATCGCAGCGGCGGCTAAGTACGAAGGAAGCGACCCTTGGGACATTCTCGAAAAAGGCGCCGAGGTTAAAGACGCCGTCCCGCTTGCCGACGTCATTACCCTACCCGCCACAGGATCTGAAATGAATTGTCTTGCTGTAATCTCCAAAAAAGAGACTATGGAAAAACTCGCTTTCGGTTCCCCTTTTGTTTTCCCGAAATTCTCCATCATCGATCCATCGGTCACCTTTACGTTGCCCCTGCGACAGGTCGCGAACGGAATTGCCGATACTTTCGTTCATGTCATTGAACAGTACGTGACGCATTCGGTTAATTCGCCTCTTCAAGACCGTCAAGCGGAAGCTATTCTCCTTGCCCTTCTCGACGAGGCGCCTAAGGTTTTTGCCATGCCAAATGATTATGAAGTCCGCGCTAACCTATTCTGGATGGCGACGCAAGCGTTAAATGGTTGGTTAAACGTTGGAGTCGCCCAATGTTGGGCGACACATAACATTGGTCATGAAATCACCGCTCGAACAGGAGTCGACCATGGTCGTTCTTTGGCGCTTGTTCTCCCTGGAGTATGGCGTCATCAACGTAAAGAAAAGGGAGAAAGAATCGTTCAACTTGGTCGTCGCGTCTTTAAGCTAGACGAACCCAATTTCGAGAAGGCAATTGACGCCACCATCGCGGCAACCGTAAAATTTTTCCAGTCCCTCGGAATTAATGCTACAAAAGCTGAATACGGGGTCACGGATGAAGTGATTAAGGCAATTGCCGAACTCGTCGATTCCCGTGGCGTAAAATTTGGCGATCGTGGCAACATCGGAGGTAAAGAAATCGTTGAAATTCTTAACCTTTGCGACTGATTCTCATTAGAATGCGTCGCCTAGGAACTTTACAAACTTACCACGCCTCTAACGACGTGGTAAGTTATTCCTTCACGTATGTCTGATTCACGCCCCTTTCGGGCATTTCGGCATAATAGAGGGTCGTTTTGGGGTTACGCCGTCCAATAGGAGTCGCTTGGATCATGGAAAACTTTGTTTCGCGCTGTCGACTTCTTCGAATTTATTCATCGCTTATCCTATTCTCTCTTCTTTCCTTAATCTTTGTGAAAGAATCTCTAGCGTCCGTGAGGTTACCTCATATCTTCGGAAACAACATGGTCCTGCAACGCGACGTCAAGACGCCTGTTTGGGGATGGGCAGACCCTGGTGAAAAAGTCATAGTTGAAATCGACGGTCAAATAAAGACGACCGTAGCTGATTCTCTTGGAAAATGGAGAGTGGAAATTCCCCCCCAGTCTGCCGGCGGTCCATTTGAAATGACGATTCATGCCGCCAACACAATCAAATTCACAAACGTTTATTACGGAGAAGTTTGGATCTGCTCTGGTCAATCAAACATGAGCTTCGCTCTTAAGCGCTCGAAAAATGGCAAGTCTAGCGCTGAATCGGCGACATATCCTCAATTGCGGTTTATAACGATCCCAACCCTTAGCGTTGAGGAACCACAGAGCGATTTTACAGCAAAGTGGGAATGCTGTACCCCAAAAATTGCACCCGAGGTTTCTGCCATCGCCTTCTTCTTTGGTCAATATCTTCACGAAAAACTTCAGGTCGCAGTCGGAGTCGTAATCGCAGCTTGGAGCGGTTCTACAGGCGAAGCTTGGGTTGAGCGCAACGAACTTGCTAAATTTCCAGAACTTTCGCCACTCGTAGAACAATCTCGTTTGGACAAAGCGTCCCCAAGTCAAAAAGCAGGTTGCCTATTTAACGGGATGATTGCGCCTATCTGCCCCTATCCTGTTAAAGGAATCGTCTGGTATCAAGGGGAGTCAAACGCTAATCGTGCTTGGCAATATCGTACGCTCTTTCCAATCCTTATTGCAAATTGGCGAGAAAAATGGGGGCGTGGCGACATGCCTTTCCTCTATGTTCAACTCCCCAATTACATGGAGTCGCGGGACGTGCCGTCGTCCAGCGCTTGGGCGGAACTTCGGGAAGCACAGCATAAAGCCCTTGCCGTTCGTAATGTTTCAGAAGTCGTCGCTATCGACGTTGGCGAGGCTAAAGATCTACATCCGAAAGACAAACAAACAGTCGCCTTACGCTTAGCTAATGTCGCGCTAGCCAAACATTACGACAAAGACGTTCCGTGGACGGGACCTGAATTCAAATCGATGAAAATAAGCGACAATAAAGCGATACTCTCTTTCACACACGTCTACGATGGGCTAGTTATAAGTGAGAATTCTAGGTGCGACGGATCTACGCTCAAGGGATTTGCGATAGCAGGACCGGATCGTAAATTTCACTGGGCAGAAGCGATAATTACAGGACCGGACCAAATTGTCGTTTCGGCTCCAAACGTTCCTCATCCCGTCGCCGTTCGCTATGCGTGGGCAGACAATCCTATCTGTAACCTTTCCAATAGCGTTGGACTTCCTGCTAGTCCATTTCGAACGGACGATTGGGCGGGGGTTACCGTTGACGCCAGGTGAACCCCAATTCCTAAAGAAGCAACGAAAGAAAAAATATGATTGTCGCCCCCAAAAACTCGAACGGTATTGCCAACCGAAGTATTTACAACGGTAAAGCAATCATATTTTTCTTGCTTGTCGCCTTCCTTTTCTTTCCGGCGTCATCCAACAATTCACGTGTTGTATTCGGAGACAAGCGCGAACCAAGTAAAAACGCAGACGTCTTTCTCTCAAAAATCTCTTTTGAAATCGAGGGAGTTCGACTGATCGACTTTTTAGAAAATTACTCCGAAAATTATGGCTTTTCATTCTTCTTGGATCGCCGCGTCGACCCTTCGACTCCCCTTACAGGTTCGTGTTCTGACATGACCTTTATGCAAGCGCTCGACGATCTGTTCGGAGCCTCGCAACTTAGCTTTTTTATTGTTGACAATTC
>CAMJTU010000080.1 GCA_946408825.1 uncultured Planctomycetaceae bacterium | reverse complement strand
GGGACCTCTTCATGGAGGCGCCAATGTTAAAGTTATGGAGATGCTCGAATCGATCTACAGAGGCGGCTATCGGGCAGAGGATTGTATCGAGGCGGCAAAGGATAGAAGTAATTCGTTTCGCTTGTTTGGTTTTGGTCATCGCGTATATCGCTACTATGATCCTCGCGCCAAGATTTTAAAGTCTGCGTGCGACCGCTTGTTCGCAAAACTTAAATTTTCCGATCCACTCCTCGATATCGCGCGAAAATTGGAGGAACTGGCGCTTAAGGATCCTTATTTCATAGATCGCAAACTTTATCCGAACGTGGATTTTTATAGTGGAATTCTTTTGAGAGCTATGGGAATTCCCACCAATATGTTCACAGTTATGTTTGCAATGGGACGCCTTCCTGGATGGATTGCCCAATGGAAAGAACAACATTTTTCCGACGGCGCGAAAATAATTCGTCCTCGTCAGTTATATGTTGGCAATCCTAAGTCTAATTACATCGAAATGGAAAAGCGTTAAATCGTACGAGTAAGAAAGTTCCAGTGATAACGAGTCCGATCCGGTTGTATGGGTCGGACTTGCTTTATTTGGTTGTAGTTGCTAGCATACAGTCGGCATGCTTTTTGTTTGTTCTTTTCTACGATAATGATTTAGTTGGGATAATCGACAGGGGTAAGACGTTTAATGAGACGCTTGAAGAAGGGCGCGAAAAAACTGTTGCGGAATACTTTGGCGGATCGTTGGCGTCTGCAAGAATCGATAAATTGGACGTATCGTGACGACCATGGAGCGACAGAACTTAAATCGCCCGTAATCTCCGTCGATCCCGATGACTTTAGCGACGAGGACGCCGTCTTAAGACTTGCGGCGACGGGCGGCGGACGCGAGTTTTCTAAAAATCGTCGTTCGGGTTCAAGACGAGTTCTCGGTTTTTTTGTCATTCCGCATAAGTGGCGCCGTCTTTCAGCAAGGCAGGTTGTTTGGCGTTGGTTGATCGACAAGAGAAATGTGGCTGCCCTAGTTAGTTTTGTCGTTCATATTGCATTAGCGCTAATTCTACTTTCGCTGGCGTTTTCTGTTCGCGTCGGAACGATAGGTGTTTCAGTTGAAGGTTTTTCTCATTCAGAGGTCGACCAGCTTGATTTTGTAGACGAATCGGGAAACGTCCTTGCGGACGACGAAAGCTTTGAGATTCTTCCAGAAACTATTGAGTTAGACTCAGAAGTTACGTCTAAAGTTTTATTAGAAGAACTTAATAGGTTTTCCGTTACAGAACAACTTGCCGAATCTGATGGGGCGCGACTTACCGACGAAGTTGTTCCGATTGGGAGTGCAAACTCGGAAACCATTGGCGCAGGCATGCCTTTTTTTAAAAATGTCGGCGACGCGGCGCATAGAGCCTCGCGTAAGCGCGGCAACCAAGGACGCGTTGGAGAAGTCACCAAAGAGAGTGAAGACGCCGTCGAACGCGGGTTAGAATGGCTTGCTCGACATCAACTCCCAGACGGAGGGTGGGCGTTTGATTTAACAGCTCAGGACGCAAATGGTCGTGCGATTTCTTGTCAGTGTTCCAATTCAACCTCCACTTCCGGCGGGAGCGCGTATCTTCGTCAGCTCCATCCGAGTCGCTCTGCGGCCACAGCAATCGCCCTTCTGCCCTTTTTAGGTTCCGGTCATACTCATACAGAGCCTGGTCCGTATCAAAAGACGGTCGCTAGCGGTTTGAAATATCTTGAATATCATGCAACGACGAGGGAAGAAGGCGTCGATTTTCGCGACGGTTTCGTTGAGGACGGCGCTTCATATGTTCAGGCCTTGGCGGTTCTTACTTGTTGTGAAGCGTATGAAATGACGAAAGACGCCAATCTTAAACCTCTTGCAGAAGGCGGGATACGCTTTATCGAACGTTCACAACTTCGAGACGGGGGATGGAGATATAGTTCTGTCGGCGATCTCGCTTTTCACGATTCGGTTGCAGGCGATCTTTCGGTTTCTGGTTGGCAGATGTTAGCTTTGCATTCGGGCGTTTCAGCCGGCTTTTCTCTCCCTGCTTCCGTCGCCTATCGAGTCGGAGCTTTTCTTGATCTTGTCATGGATGATAACGGCAGATCTTATCGATACCAGCCTGAGACAAAGGAAGACGTTTCCAAGAGATGGGGGACGACCGCAGTTGGCGTGCTTATGCGCGAATACCTCGGATGGACGCCGAGTTCTAATCCTCAGATTAAAAACGAATTAGATCGTGGAGCTGAGCAAATTGCACAATGGATTGATCTTGCTGACAGTCATTGGCAGAGCGCTAAAAAATCAGTTCAGACAGGGAGACTTAATAATCGGAAGATTGCTTATATTAAGGACGGAAAACTCATTTATAACCTGTACTTTGCTTACTACGCCGCCTTGGCTCTACGTAGCTATGGAGGACGTTACTGGGAAGACGGATACCCTAAATTGCGCGAGTTGCTAATTTCGACACAGGTTCGTTCGTCAATTATTTCCTTAGATCATTGTGAGGAAGGAAGTTGGCTTTTTTATGACCAATATATGAACGACGGCGGACGCCTCCTAAATACCGCATTAGCTGTTCTGATACTCGAAACCCCTTATAGATATTTGCCGATGTATCGTTGAAGTTTCCCACTTTGGAGACTGATCTTGAAGCGTTTCTGAATAACATGACGCCATCTTTTTCTTTTTTTTGATACTCTCATATTTTTTTGTGGCGAAAGAACCCGTCGAAAGTTACAATCATTGGTGCACGCGTCGGCGGTTTTTCGCGATTTCCCTCGTCGTTGTAGCGAGTTTTGGTTGATTAAAGATAAGGTTTAAATGATGAAAACAAAAACTATTGTGAGATTTGTAGCTCTTTTAATCTTTTTAGCTGGAACTCAAACTGCTCGTTGTGCTGACGATGGAAAGCTTGCGGTTCTCAATTGTTGGGAAAAAGGTTCATACACGCTCCTCCAAGAGAGCACGAATTCTATGATAACGACTGTCGGAAAGACTGAAGTTGAACGCGGCGAGTCGCGCCTTCTTTTCAACTGGCAGATTGAAGCGTCTTCCGAGGACTCAGACGGGGTTCAGAAATTTAAAATGAAGATGCTTCGTGTGATGATGAGAGTTCGTGTCAACGGCAAGGAGATGATATATTTTGACAGTTCTAATGGTAGATCAAAAGTCGAATCGCTGAATACTGTCTTTAAAAACATGAAGAATACGTCTGTAACGGTCGTCTTTAAGAAAGGGTTTCCAACTGAGGTTCTTGGGTGCGACAATTTCTGGAAGAACCTGTCTGAACCGACAAACGACGAGGAAAGAGTTTTGTTGACAAATGCTAGAAACTTAGCCTCAGCTGAGAATATTAGGCAGACATTTGAAACGTTGGTTTATCTCGATTCCGCTGAAAGAGTTGCTGTGGGAGATAAATGGAAAAACAGTACGACTCTTGCTATTCCTTATATAGGCGACAAGACTCTGGAGTGGAACTGTTCTTTAGATAAGGTTGAAGGAACCAAGGACGCGCCTCTTGCTACCGTAAACGGCAAAGGAATGTTGGATTTTAAAGTCAGCGAACCAATGAAAGGCGATGTTGTCGTTAAAATGGAGAATACCGTTGTTTACAATACGCGCTATTATTTTCCGTCGACCGTTGATTCGAAGGTTTATGTTACGCTTAAGTCAGATAAAGGTTCCGATAAGGAAGGTGAAACGAGCGTTGGTTTCTTAAAAAACAAATTAACGGTTGTGAAACACTAAGAACTCGGTATACTGGTGTGATTGAGTTTCGTCAGTCTTTGCTAACACGAGAAGGGTTAGTTGTCTGACGACCATACTGATGTTTATAAAGCGCGCGTCGCTACTCATAGATGCGCGCCTTTGTTTTTTATTAGAGATTGAGGAAGGAACGATAGTTATGAACGACTCGCTTCCAATGACGAGAGAAGCCTACAAACGGTTAATGGACGAGATTGAACGTTTGGAAAAGGAAGAATTGCCGCCAATCTTAGAGCGTATCGCTAACGCGCGTGCGGAAGGCGATCTTTCTGAAAATGCCGAGTATCATGGCGCTCGTGAGAGCCAAGGACTCATTATGGCAAAGATTAACGAACTTAGAGGACGGGCGGCCCGCGCTGAGATTATTGACACGTCAATGGTCAATCGCAACGAGATTCATTTCGGCGCAAAGATAGTTGTAAAAAGGTTACGGGACAATCAAACGATTACTTACCAGCTTGTAGGAGCTGGAGACGACGACTTCGCTAGCGGCAAGATTCCATGTTCTTGCCCCCTTGGTCAGGGGTTTATGGGAAAAAAACTTGGCGAGATCGCCGAGATCAAACTTCCTCGTGCTCTTGAAAAATTCGAAATTCTTGAAATCAGATATGAGGATTAAGTAGATTTCATTGTCGGCTTCGTAGATATGAAGAAGGGACGACTCGAGTAGTATTACCGTACGAGTCGTCCCTTTTGGATTTGCATAATAAGACTGTTTTAGGAAATCAGACTTCCCAGCCAGGTCGGTAGTACTGACGGAAGTACTTGTCTGCTTCTGGACAGTTTTTCGCTTTCATTTTATCGACGTCATACTCAAGTTTTTGACCACAACGATATGCAAAGCATCCGAGAAGAACTGTTTCTGCAATTTTTCCAGAATATTCAAAGCGACACGTTGTAGACCCTTCCTCGCATCCCTTACCCTTTTTAATGGCGTCGATCCACTCCGCATGATGACCCAGAGATTTGGGAATCGTTGGCTCAGGTCGTTCAAATCCCTCAAATTTTTCTTTAGGCAAGAGCGCATGTTCGTGGTAGGTTGAGAAAAGGATTCCATCAGAGCCAAAGAACAGTACGCCTGCGCCGTACTCCTCTAGGCCAAGATCCTTGAGGACGTCAGGACGCGCCTCTCCGTCCTGCCACACCAGCGTCAGAGGTTCGTCTCCATTTTGGGGTGCGAAAAGATATTTAGCGGTGAGATCCCACCCGCAGATTTCATCGTCCGCAGGGCGGGGAGCTGTCGTTTCAACGGAGATGGGATACGTTTGGTCCAGCCTGAGCGCCCAGTATGGCAAGTCAAAATAATGACATCCCATGTCGCCCATGGCTCCGTTGCCAAAATCCCAGTAACTCCGCCAAGTACCCGGGATTAGGCGTGGATCATAATCGCGTTCCTTGGCTGGTCCGAGCCATACGTCCCAATTGATATTTTCGGGACAAGGAGTCGGTTCCGTTGGCTTGGGTTTACCGATATATCGATTAGAGCACCAGATGTTCACTGATTTGACTTTACCTATCGCGCCGCTTTGGATAAGTTCGACTACGCGGCGGTAGTTATCCCCTGCGTGAATCTGTGTTCCCATTTGCGTGACAAGGTTTTTTTCGCGCGCAATTTCTCGCATTTTGCGAATTTGATACAGATCATGACCAAGTGGTTTTTCAGAATAGCAGTGGAGCCCAAGCTTCATACCGGCGACGGCGATCGGCGCGTGGGTATGGTCAGGCGTTGCAACAACAATTGCGTCAAGTTTATCGCCCATTCTGTCTAGCATGTCACGGAAATCCGTGAAGAGTTCTGCATGGGGAAGATTTTTTTTAACTGCCTCTAGATAATCGCTATTTGAATCACAGAGCGCAATCTGGTTCTCGCTTGCGCAACCGTTAAGGCTAAACGCGCCTTGGCGTGCGATTCCAACGTGAGCAATATTTAACTTTTCGAGAGTTTTGGAATCCTCGGCAAACGAAGGAGCTGGAAAACAATGGCAAGCAAGGACGCCAATTCCTGCGGCTGAACAGGACTTTGTGATGAATTTTCTGCGAGTAATAGCAAGACGACTCATTTTCAATCCTCTATGTGCTGGAGTAATGTTTCGTAGTCTAGTGTTGATCGCAAATACGCGACACATCGAAGACACTTAGTGGAATTCTAGCGCTTGGAGATTCTTTTTTCAACTCTCTAAATACTCTGTTAGTAATTTGTTTGTTATGAAATA
>CAMJTU010000079.1 GCA_946408825.1 uncultured Planctomycetaceae bacterium | reverse complement strand
CCGTTGTTTCCTTGGTTGCCCCAAGGACCTTCGAAATTGGCGGGGGAAAGCCATTCAAGATGAAGTTGGAACGCGCCGAATTTCTCTTTCGTTTTGAACGCGCCGTCGGTGCATTCAATTACGCCGTCGACGAGTTTCCATTGGGTCGGTTCCCACGCGTCGGTATTGGAACCGTCGAAGAGAACGATTGCGTCGACGGGCGCAGGCTGGAAGTAAGTCGGCGGGGTCGGGTTGATTTTTTTCGGAATCGGACGACTCGGATCGTGAACGCGAAATTCGCTCCAAGGTTGCTTCGGAGAGTCAGAGTAACCGTAGGATTCGTTTTCGTTTTTCGGGACGACGAGATCGCGTCCAATGGCGACGACGCTCGAAAAAGCGATAATTCCAAGGGCGAGAGAACAAGCGAGAAGATTACGTTTTTTCATGGAAGGCTCCTAAAAAACAGGGGGGGGGAGAAGAGGACGCTTCTCGAGTTTACTCTTTTGAGCGACGAACGTCGACGCTTCCTCTGTGCGCGGTCAGCCCCTCGACGGTCGAGATTCGGTCGACGTCGTCGGCGAGACGATCGAGTCCTTCCTGTGTGAAGTGGAGAAGACTGTTGCCGCGAATAAAGTCGTTGCACGTTAGCCCGCTGGCAAATCGAGCCGAGCCGCTTGTCGGTAAAACGTGCGACGGACCGGCCGCGTAGTCGCCGAGCGCCACCGGGGTGTAGTTTCCCAAGAAGATTGCGCCGGCGCAAGGAATTTTTTCCGCGAGTTCTTCCGCGTTCTGCGTCGCAATATGCAAATGTTCCGGGGCGACGAGGTTCGTCCAGCGACACGCGTCGTCGGCGTTTTCCGTGAGGATAACCGCCCCGAAATTTGCGAGCGCTTGACGCGCTAAGTCGCCGCGTTCAATTTGATTGAGCGTTTCGTCGATCTTGGCAAGCGCGGCGCGTAGCGTCTTTTCGTCCCAACCGACGAGAATGCTCGAACCTGGCGCGTGTTCCGCTTGTGCGAGAACGTCGTAAGCCGTGTAATCCGCGCGGGTCGATTCGTCGACAATAACGACGACTTCGCTCGGACCTGCGATTGAGTCGATATCGACTGCGCCGTAGACCGTTTTTTTCGCAAGCGCGACGAACATGTTGCCCGGTCCGACGATTTTGTCGACGCGCGGTATACCTTCGACCCCGTAAGCAAAGGTCGCGACCCCTTGCGCGCCTCCCATGCGGTAGACTTCTGTTACGCCGAGTCTCGCGCATGTCGCGAGCAAATATTTGTTGTATGAGCCGTTAGGCGTGGGCGGGGCCATGACGGCGATTTCTTTAACGCCTGCGACCTGAGCTGGAACGACCGTCATAATGACGCTTGACGGATATGCCGCCGCGCCGCCGGGAACGCAAACTCCGACGCGTCGGAGCGGAAGATAACGCTGACCAAGCCAACCGCCGGGGCGTTCGATTCGGATCGACTTGTGGAGAATTGCGCGTTGGAAGGTCGCGACGTTGTCTCGAACACGATCAACCGCTTCAAGAAAGCTCGGTTCGACTTGTGTAAGCGCGTCGTCAAGTTCATGTTGCGGAACGCGCAATTCGGCGGCGGAAAGTTGCGCGCGGTCGATTCGGGCCGAATAATCGAGGAGCGCGGGCAAGCCCTTTTCGTCGACGTCGGCGCAAATTTTCTCAACGACCTGCTGAGGCGTAAGAGGCGCGCCAAAGATTTCAATCGTGCGCTGTTTTCCCGATTCGCTGACGATATTGCCCTTGAGGCTGAGTTTCTGACGCAAAGCGTCGATTTTAGACTGGACGTCGTCTTTTCTCGCGTCGATCCATTCAATCTTGAGCGTGTTCTGATCCATCGTAATCAAATCCTTTTTTGACCGTCGGCGCGTCTTGCGACGACCGCCGGACGGATTTATCTGCAGGTTCGCTGTTTTTCACCGTATTTTACAACGTCCCATGTCGATAGTAAAATATATAGGCGGCGTTTTTTTTGTCGAGGTCGTATGTGTTTTTTTGCGGAGTCGCAAACCAGGGAGATTTCCTAAATGAAGGACAATACTTTTCAAGTCGGCTGCCCCTCCTGCGAGACGCTTTTTGAAGTAACCGATCCTTCTCTGATTGGTCAAATTGTCGCGTGTCCGAAGTGTGGCGGAATGATGATGATAGAGCCGCCTTCAGATAGCGACGATTCTTCCGTTTCTCCGCAAACGCAAGAATCGCTCGAAAGTAAGCCGACTTCAGAGGGGCAAGAGACGCAACCGCCTATTTCCGACGCGTCGATACATGTAGAGCGCGTCGTGGCTCCGGTTATTGACGATATTTCAGAAAAGAGCGACGTGGATTCGTCTGTCGCTCCTGAAGCGTTTTCGGCGTCCGATCCTTCTTCAGCCAAACAGAATACACGGCGCGTCTGGTTGCTATTAGGGACCGTCTGCGTTCTGGGGATCGTCGCGCTTGGGTTAGCTCTGTTCGCGCGACCCTCAGACAAAGAACAGGGAAATCCTCCGACGACCCAGTTAACCGGCGTAAAAGAAAACGACGCAGTAGACGTGGACGTCCATGAACCTTCGAACGACGAAGAACAAAACGACGCGTTAAACACCGACGCGTTAAACGATGAAGCAGCCCTTTCCAACGATAATTTAGACGACTTTCACAGCGGCGTGAACGTCGAAGACGATTCGGTGATTCCCAGCGAGACGTTAGACGGCGGAACGCTTGACGAAGACGCCGAAAACGAAAACAAGGACGACGACGGGGCGCTCGACGTGGGCTTGGTCGACGACGAGTTGGGCGACCTAGACGACGTAGAAATCGCTCCAGACGACGTATCCGGCGACGAGGAAGAAACGACTGAAAAAGACGCGATTCCGACGGATTTTGACGAAGCTGAGTTTGAACGTGAGAATCAAGCGGCGGAAGAAACGACCGAATCCGACGAGGAGGATCTTGGCTCTGTCGCTTCGACGACTGACGTCACGCTTCAGGATTCGTTGCCAACCTTGAAGGGGAAACCCGTTGAAATCGACGTTGACGCAAGAATGGCGCTTGAGATTCATTCGATCGTCTTTCCAGAATCGCCAGCTGCGGCAGTCAGACTTCTTTCGGAATTTTCCGGCGTTCCGATCGAATTTGATATTGATCGTTTCGTGCTGTTGCGCCCGTCTCTTAACAAGAGACTTGATCTTAGGCTTGACGACGTCGACGTTGCCGCGGCGCTTGAAAAAGAAGCGGAAATGCTCAAATGGGACGTTGTTAGAGAGCAGGATCGAATTGTCATAGAACCTCAATCGAACGAGCTTTCAGAAGTTGTCGAGCAACGATTTGACGTCGCCGACATTCTCGGCGACGCGACGCCGTTTCCCGTTAAAGTCGGCGATCTTGTCGATTCCTCCGAACCTGGTTCGACGTCTCCCGAAGTTCTTGTCGAATTTGTCAAATCCCTAGTCGCCCCCAATCGATGGGGCGACGACGATGGCGAAGGGAGAATTACCGTCGACGGCGCAGAACTTGTCGTCGCTCATGATTCGGTCGTTCGTAAATCCGTCGAAATTCTTTTGGAACAGCTTCGCGTTTTGCGGCGACTTGACGACGAACGTCGAGTTGCGACGGAGGATTTAGCGCCCGAACTACGAGGGTGGGAAACTCTATCGAAAAAGACCCCGTTTAATCTGATCAAACCGATTTCGCTCCAGCAGGCAGTTTCAATCCTCGAAGGTAAATTCAATTTTCTTGCGATCTGGGACGACGCCGCGCTCAACGCGCTTGGGGTTGGACGAGATTCGACGACGAACGTCCGTATCGCGTCGTCGCCCGTCGTCAAAGTTCTATCGGACGTCCTTGAGCCTTTTCGGCTAAATTACGTAATCCTTGACGAAAAACTTATCCTAATTACGACTAACGAAAAAGCCGACTCGTATCGAACGGTCGAGATTCACGGTTTTACGACGCTCGAGGCTCCCAAGACGCTCGAACAGGCGCGTAAACTTACGAAAGAGATGACAAGCGAAATTGCGCCCGAGGGATGGAACGATCCTGACGTCGCTATTTGGCTCGACGTTGAAAACGGTTGTTGGATTATCAGACAATCGCAGACCGTCCAACGGAAAATCCGCGCCTGGACCTCCGCGCTCTTGGAAAAGGAGAAAGCTAAAGAAAAAAAGAAGTCGAACGACGTCGAACCGTCGAAAAATGAATCAACGCTTGGAACCTCGTCGCAACCTAGCGAATAACGAACGTTGACGACTCTTTCTAAGCGGTCAAACGACGTCAAAATCGCTCTTGCACGGAGGCGCTGTTTTTTTCTATACTCGCCGACAGTTTTCCTGTTTGGAAATTGGAATATTGTTAGAAAGCAATCGGTGAGCGTCATGCGTCTTGCTCTTCAAGCGTTGTTTGGCCACGACAAGGATCTTACTGGCGGCGAACGTACGCGAATAGAAAACGAGTTGAGAAAAAACGCGCGTAGCGTCGAGTTTTTCCGTAAGATTCGTCAGACGACGTCCACTCCCCTCCGAAAAGCGCCAGAAGTTTTTGCCGACGAGTCGTTTCCTGATCCTAACATCGTCGCCGAGTATCTCGACTGCCAACTTGATTCGTCGGAAATATCAGAAGAGTATGAGCGCGTTTGCGACGAGTCGCCCGAGATCCTTGCCGAGGTTGCCGACTGTTACGACATCCTAAACAATCGTTTGCCTCAGCCGCCGGTTGTTCCGCAAAACTGCCGCCAACAACTTTATTATGTCGCGTGGGAAGAAGAACCGCCCACTGTTTCGGTAAAAGAAACGAAGAAAACTGCCGGCGACTCTGATAAAAACGCGGGTCGTTCGGCTCGTTCGCCGTATGAAGAACCTGTGATCGACGTCAAGCCTGATCCAAGCGTTCGAGTTAACGCTCGAGTCGATAAGAGAAGGGGCGACGCGAGCCGGAACGAGGTTCAAGTTAAAATCAAATCAAGAGGCGCGCGTTTCGGAAGGCTGGGTTCGGGCGTCAAATGCGCTTTGCTTTTCGTTATTGTCGCAGGCGGGATTAACGGCTATGCGAAGTGGCGTAGTAAGGAAAAGTCGCAGACGTTTAACGCGTCCGCCGGCGTCGTTCAGAATGAAACGACGAAGGAGGAAGACTCTTTCCGCCCCTTTGAGGAAACGACGAGTTCCGGTTTCATAACGCCGGACGCCGCCGATCCGTCGTCGTTCGACGGAGCAGGCGAGTACGTCGACGTTGAAAACGGAGTCGGCTCAGATTCCTCGTCTGAACCGCCGATGCTTTCGATGAAGCCTGCAGATTCTTTTCCCGCTAACTCTTCAAACGACGGTTCCTTCGTAGGCGGAAGCAGAAACGAACGTCGCGGACTGGGGTCTTCTCACGACGGGCGTCGCGAAAGAATTGAGATTCCCGACGACAACAACGACGTTTTCTCAAAAACTATGCGGTACTGAACTGTACCGAGTTTAAGAGAGTCTAGTTTAAAAACGTCATTTGACAGACGCCGTAGCGGAGTTAGGATCCGGCGCGGCGTCTGTTATTTCGTATTTAGCCGTCAGCTTCGTTTTCGTTTTCTCTGGCAGCGAGACTTTCTTGAGCGGCGGCGGCTAATTCCTCCTCCAACTCGTCCGCGAATTTTTCGACGAAACGCGTTTGTTCTTCGTTAAGGTTCTTGCTAAAGCAAGATTTATATTGTACATAACCGTCGGGAACGTCTGATTCGTTGTTGACATAGTCCCAGTCCAATTCGCAGAGCTCGAAGAAATGGCGTTCGACGACAGAACTGATTACGCCGAAAAGGAGCGGGAGCCACGAACCGTCTTGAATCATGACGTCGAACGCCGCAGGAGCGGCGGTTTTATGGAAAATAGGACTGCGGAGAATGAGAACTTCCGTAGGTCTTTCAGTATTGGCAGATGGCGTCATGAAATTTCTCGTTTGTTGAAAGGCGACTATTTTAAAATTCGACCGTCGCGAGAAAGTATAATTGGAAAGAGCGTTCAAGCAAGCCCTTCGAAAGGCGATGTAACATCAGAAACGACTTACTATTTGTCATATCGACGCCGAAATACGGACAAGATAGTTTTCTTTTGACGCGTGAACAGTATGCTTTCTTTAGAATGACCATTTTTTGATTTGCGCGTAGAGAAAATTTTTTGAAAAATTGGAATAAGGGGTTGACGGTTGGATTAAGC
>CAMJTU010000078.1 GCA_946408825.1 uncultured Planctomycetaceae bacterium | reverse complement strand
CATATAGGAAGTTGAAAGTAACGTCCTATTCGTTTGTCTCATGGGATCCTGAGAGTGGATCAATTCAGGACGTTCTGGCGGACAGCACCAGTCCCCATAGTTGTCCTTCGAGATTGTGCCGTCCTCATTAGCAAGGGACAACATGAAGTCGATCCATTTTTTGCGCGAATCATAGTGTTTAACGATCGCAGAATCGTCTCCACGCATCACGTAAAGACTTTGAGGAACGAGTATCTGAGCTGTCGGCCAAGTAACGTTCGGAGAATACAAGCGCCAATATGCAGGAGCGACGTCTGAAACGTTGCCGTCCTCGCGTTGAGATTCCTCGACGTCTTGCATCCACTTGTTATAAAGTGTCGAATTGTCGAAGATATACATTTCCCCTTTAGACTCTGCGGCTCGGTCGCCCTGCCACCCCATGCGTTCGTCTCGTTGAGGACAATCTGTAGGCATACTTAGGTAGTTGCCACGAGTTCCCCATTCAACATTGTGAAATATCTGATTAATCGTTTCGTTTGAGGTCTCAAAAGAACCAATGAGCGGAAGATCCGTAGTGACGGTATAACCCACTACAGAATCGAGGTCTGGAGTTCCAGGGTAACCGATCAGTTCGGCATAACGACCTCCGTGCTGGGTAAAACGAGGTTCATAAACTTCGCCAGCTGGATCGCCATATAAGGTGTATTTATCACGAGCCTTTGCAGTACGCAAGTTGTCGACATACAATTCTCCGTCGTCTTTTAGCGTCTCGGCAAAACGAATCTGGACGGTCTCGCCAGCCTGTCCTTTAACCTTAATTCTCGGAACTCCAACAAAGTTCTGCCCAAAATCAATGATATAGCGACCCGGCTCGATCTCTTTAATTGAGACAGGCTTGATCTCCATATTTTCACGCATCGGCGGAATCATTTGAGCGACAAGCTTTCCCTTTGGACCATCGACAATGTCGACGTCATATGGGGTCTCGACAACAAACGCTTTACCGAAACGAGTTTCAAGGTATCTAGGCGCGGAACCTTCGTTAAAGGAGGCTTCTTCAGAGTCAATCGTTACGAGTTTTGCGTTACGACCATCGGCAACCTCGCCGTCATAGTCGTTGTTCTCTGAAATCGGTCCAGAGTCTGTTCCCTTCCAAGATTCGTCGCTGACCACGATATCCTTAGTTCCGTCTGCGTATTCAACTTCCATCTGGAAAAGGAGACAGGGATCGCCATAATGCACGCATTTGTCCATGCGAACCGCATAGTAACGACCATTGCCAAGAACGACGCCAATTTCAACGTCATTAGCGCCCATTTTTCTGGTTTCAGTAAAGATATCAGTTGCGTCGTAAGTATTATACGGGACGCTCTTATCATAGTCTGTGTACATTGGGCCGCAGACTTGATCGCCCAGTTTGACTCCGTTGAGATAACATTCGTTGTATCCCAACCCAGAAATGTAGACGACGGCTCGCTTAACCTCGGAATCCTTCCTCATCATATAAACATTAGAAAGGTAGCGAGCAGGCGAAGGCTTTTCGAAGGGAGCAATTTCCAGTTCATTCCACGGCGCGTCGCCACATTTAGCGATACAAACTGCATCGCCCCACGAAGAATCGTCATAATCGGCAGACAAGTATTGTTCGTCTTCTCCCTCGATCGCCTTCCACGTCGAATCTGTGGGATATTCAACTTTTGAACCATCCTTAAGAGCTAGGTAGAAATTTCCAACTGCGCCGCCTGGATTAGGCTCGCCGCCAATATTTAGAACGTGAACGGCGACGACATTCTTCCCGTTACGAAGGTAGGGCGTAAGCTCGCGCGAGGCAACTCTACGGTATTCGTCCGACCCGCCGACGTTAATGCCGTTGATATAGACCTCGCCGCGATTATCCAATGATATATTGGCGACTGAAGCAACAACGTCGTCGACGTTTTCGATTTCAAACGTTTTACGGTAGACTGACGCGCCTATCGGCATAGCTCTCTCTTCCGTAAAGGAAATCCAGTTGGATTTAGAAATATCCGCAGGTTCTGGCAAAGCCTTTTTTGAATTCAGTCCAATCCACTTACCTTTCCATGGATTGGGGTCGGCTTCCGTCGGAAAAAGACCGGTAGAAAAAGGCGCGTAAATCTGCGATTTTTGAGAGCCGTCTTTATTCCAAACAACCAGTTCGACAAAATACTCTGTCGCGGGTTCTAGCGCCTTACCTTCATACCGAATGTAAAGCTGACGATTAGACTCAACCTTGCCAGAATCCCATACAAGGTCGCCGCCGTCGACCTTCGTCACAATCAGTTGATACGCGCTCTGGGCCTCGCCGATCGTCTGGGAGAAAAGCTTCCAACTAAAGCGAGGATTAAGGACGTCAATTCCTTGTGGCGCAACGAGGTTTTCGGTTTTGAAGTCTACGATATGGAATCCATTAACACTTACGGGGTAAGCGTTGCTCACGTTTTCACCTGGCAACGCTCGGATGTTGTCAGCCGCACGCAATTCTGTCAAAAAAAGAGTAACGCAGAAAAGAGTCGCAAAATAAAGCGCGCTCTTGATCCAACGTCGATAACACGGAGCCAATATAGTCATTTAGTATACTCCTATCTAAGGGAACAATTAAAAGTTCAACGTCAAACCGTCTCTAATAAAAACGGCGAGTTACTGTTTGGAAACGGGAGTCAAAAGATTCTGTTCCCAAAACTTCATTGTTTTTTTACGTAGATGAAGCGTCGTTCCATTACCCTCAAAAATGCTATGAGAACGGAAGGGATATGTGAACGCTTCAAAGTCCTTCCCACTGGCAATCAACTTATTGATCAGACATTCTGTCGTCTGATAGTGACAATTGTCGTCGCCGGAACCATGGATAATTAAAAGAACTCCTTCAAGTTTACTTGCATAAGTGATTGGAGATCCTAATTCATAGCTCTCAGGCGTCTCCGTAATCAGTCCCGAATACCGTTCTTGATAGATAGTATCGTAGTTACGATAATCAGGAACAGGCGCAACAGAGACGCCGCACTTGTAAAGATCAGGATAGTTAAACATCATGTTAAGAGTCGACGTGCCGCCGCCGCTCCACCCCCAGACTCCGACTCTGTCGAGGTCAAGTTTGTTCGCAAACGGAACCGTAGCAATCAAACTCCTGAACGCTGCGGCTTGATCGCTTCTACCGACGGCGCCGAACTTTTGATAAATCCGTTTGCGCCACTTTCGGCCTTTGGGGGCCGGCGTTCCCCGACCGTCAAAACTTAAAACAACACATCCGCGCTGAGCAATCGCACGATGATAAAGATAGGTCGAACCACCCCAAGAATCGATAACAGTTTGACTGGCAGGTTCGCCATATACATATACGAGAACGGGGTATTTCTCAGGACTGGCCGGATCCCAATTGTCTGGGAAAATCGCCCAACCGTCGACAGAAACTTTTTCGTTGGGAGCGTCTGCTCCGTCTTCAAAATCGCAACGTTCGTCAATTTCGACGTTAAAAAACTCGATCGGTCCAAAATGACGTTGCGCAAGTTTTTCACGCAAATTATTATTATCGCGTAAAAGCTTAATCTCTGTTGCCTGAGCGCCGTCAAGACGAACAAGATCAATTCTCGACGGTTCTCCAAACGCAGAACGTCGACAAATCGCAAGATTGGAATCTGCCGATATGGTCCACGTTTCGTATCCCCAAGGACGTCCATGAGCAACCTCATTAGAGTCGTCCGCAATCTCCACACGCTTGTTTACGCCGTCAAGAGACGCCCAAAAAAGAAAACGTCGCGTTGCATTGTCGGGAGAGGCATAATAGTAAACGCCTCGTTCTTCTCCATTTGCGTCATAGTCAAACGCAACAAAATCTATAACGTCCGCTCCTTCAAGCGTTATCGGAGTCAACCTTTCAAGATTGGAGAAGGACGATAGGTAATATCGTCTCCAACCGTCTCGCTCAGACACGCGAAGAAAACGGTCGCCGTCGTGAAACGTATAGAGCGGATAAATCGTTTGCCAAGCCCCGTCTGGATCGGCTTCTCCGAAGAGAAACTTCGGTTCAAGCGTTTCAGAATCTATCGCATAGACGTCGCAACGACGCTGAGAACGTGGGGTCTTCTGGATCACAAGCCCGACGCCGTCGCCGTACCACTCCATACTGGGTAAATAATACTCTTCAGAGTCGTCAAACTGTACAAAACGTGTGGAAGACGCGGCGTCCCAATTGTCGTCGGTAGAGGTTGGAAGCGTAACAACTCCAATGGAAACAAGAGCGTTCGCACACCCGACACGGGGATATTTAAACGTCACAAGCGTGGGATAAGACTTTAAACGTCCTTTATCAACAAAACTGGAAGCAGACGTGGAAGAAGTCTCGTTCGAATCGGAAGAATCCTGACCTGAAATCTGGAAATCGCCGTTGATCTGCGCGACAGAAACGCGCGACGCGCCGGTTGAAGTCGACAAACCGACGTCGTCGAGCATAGCAAACTCAGGTTCTTGGGTCGTATCAAGTCTCCAAAAAGCTATTTGTCGGCCATCTGGGGACCAGCGGAAACCGTCGCGACAATCAAACTCTTCTTCATAAACCCAATCGAAAGTTCCGTTAATCACGTCTGACGAACCGTCGAAGGTCAACTGAATCGTTTTACCAGATACGATATCTTCGGCATATATATTGTTTTTACAGACGTAAGCTACACGAGTTCCATCGGGAGAAAGCTTCGCAAACTGTAAAGACGACTCAGGGGCAAAATCGCCGCCTAGCTTACGAAAAATGTCGTTCTTTCGATCACGAATCCAATAGTCGCCGCGAGTGTTTCTACGCCATACGCGTCGGGTATTTGTGTAAACAAGCAAGAGATTCGAATCACGGGAAAGTTCATAGCTAGACGTTGTTATGGGACGCGCGCCCTCAACTATGGAAGTAGGATCGGTTGGATCGGAACGCGGGATCAATTCTTTAGCGCTAACAACGACCCTCTGTTCCCCTTGAGGCGTTTCAAAGACAACGTCGCGTCCCTGGACGCCGTCCTTGGAATTGACTTGCCTAACAAACGCGTCGCCAAGCGGAGCAAAGGTCATATCGACTCCTTGCTCAGAAAACTCGCTCGAAGCATAAATTTGTTCCATGCTGAGAGGAGAAACAGTCTGCGAGTATGCAGCCTGAACAAACAAAAGACGTAACGTTAAAACCGCAACTACGCCGCAGAAGAACAACCGTTTACTCAAATTAACAACCTTGCCAAAGAATGATTTCATGAAACGGACACAACGGATCCTTCGACAAGAATACTCAACACGAAGGAAACATCAATGCGTCAGGTCGGTATTACCCTTCGGAACGCCTTTTAACTATTATCAAAATGAAGAGTCGTATTTCAAGCAGATAATGAAACGAGAGAGAAAAACATGGTCAAATTATCAAAACGCGTCAATGTTTCTTACAACGTAGGACCCGCCGTTTTCTCCTGCAAGTCTTCTGTAGGTTTTCTTAACAGGATCGGTTGATTTCCGAAATTCGACGACGCATATCTGCTGCACCTTACATTGTCGACGAAGCGTCTGTATACGTTCGAGCGTCTGATCCGACAATTCCTCATCAGCGTCAGTCAAAAAGAAAACAACGTCTGGTCTCATCTTCAATCCTACGGCAAGCGCTTGTTCAGGAGAAGTGCCGCCAGAAGGAACAAGGGAGTTGAGAAAACGCGCACACCTCGTTTTATTGGGGAGATTAACGTCAATCAGGCCGGTTCCGCCATTAAAAACTTCGACCTCATGGTTGAAAACAAGAACTTGAAATTTACTCGCCCCTTTCTTGGATTCTAGGCTTTGAACACTAGCGATTGCGTCAGAGATCGCGCGACGCATTGGAGTTCCCCCATTCCATCCCATGCTGTCAGAACGGTCGACAACATATACAAATTTTCGACCGACCCCACGCGCGCCGCTAAATCCAACTGATTGCCCTCCCCCCTCGACAGTACGATTGTTCGCCTCGGAAGTCGTCGCAGCATTGATAGTCTCACGGGCGCCCGAATCGGCAGACGATTCTGTTAAACCTATCTCGTTCGATGGGAGATAACTCTCTAGAGCTTCATGAAGTTCATTAGAAGTCGTCGAAGACGCGTTCAATTCGGCAGAAGGCGAATTCTCGTCGGAGACGGAAACGACGGAACTAGAATTCTCTTGACGGAACGAGTCTGAAGAATCCGAAAAAACAATACCTATGTCGTCAGTCTGACGCTCGCCCGTGCCAAAGCCGCGAGTTCCACCTCGGATAAAGAGGAAAAGTAGAAAAAGAGCAATAATGTGGATGAATATCGAACCAAAACCAGAGCCAAACCACTTGTATATATAAGAATGCCTCTTGAATAAAAACAAGCCCCCTCCCTTCGTTACCTTCGAAAAAGCGGAAGAACATATATTAGGCTGTCTTTTCATAAAGTCGCCCCGTTATTTTCGGTCGCGCCTTGCCCATGGAGTATTTTTTTCTATAATGAGACGGTCTTTGGAACGGTATTCCTCCCCCAAAAACGATCGACATTATACTTCAAATTGAAAGAAAAACATTATGCGTATTGTAAAATATCCGCATCCTATGCTTTCCTACGAAAGTAAGCCTTTGCGTATAATTGACCAAACAATTCGCGATATCGTCGCTGAAATGTTTGAGTTGATGTACGCGAGTAACGGCGTAGGATTAGCCGCTAATCAAGTAGACTTACCTTATCAGCTTATCGTCGTCAATACGTCTGGTCAACGCGAAAAAAAGGAACATGAATACGTCTTCATCAACCCAGTTCTTCTTAAACTCAAGGGGGTTGAGGAGGGGGAAGAAGGTTGTCTTAGTTATCCGGGTTTACGTTTAATAGTTCCACGAGCTCGAGAAGTTAAATTCCAAGCGGTCAACCTAAACGGCGAACTGAATACTTACTTTTGGAAGGGATTCGAAGCGCGAATTATCCAACATGAAACCGATCACCTCTTTGGTCGCAGTTTCTATGAAAGAGCAACGGCTTCGATCGGCGATATGGAACTCGCCCTTGCTCAAATGAAAGACGAATACGCCCAAAGAGTTAGTTCCGGCGAGGAGCCAACGCCAGAGCAATTTGCTGAAAACGTCAAAAAATGGGAAAGCGAGCGTTCTTAGTTCCCTGTAATGGATTCGCTTCGGGGCTAGCGGTTTTTGGCCGAGGGGATTTCTCGTTTGTATCGAAATGCAAAAAGGGCGACCTACCTTAGGGTTGGTCGTCCTTTTTGTAATTTATCTGCTATATACAG
>CAMJTU010000077.1 GCA_946408825.1 uncultured Planctomycetaceae bacterium | reverse complement strand
GGCGTAAAAAAGGACGTCGTCGAGCGAGTTCGGCGCGACGCGACCTTCCGGCGTCCCGTCGTTATCCACGTCGTATTCCACGACGTAAGAACGGATTCCGACGCCGGGCGTCACATGTCCGGCGAATTGAAGCTCGTAATTCTCGGCGTCCTTGCGCGTCGAGGCGGTCGCGGTTATCGCGCCAATCGTCGAGTCGGTCGTCGAACGATAGATAAAGGACGTCGTCGTCCAAGAACTCCACGTCGTCGTTTGCGTCGTCGCGTCGTAACGTCCAACCCGGCAACGGATCGAAACGTTCGTATCGGTCGTCGAATACGCAAGCTCCGGCGTCCAGCAGAAGCGCCCGAGTTCGTCGACGCCGCCTGCGTGGGTCGTCGCGCCGGGGACTCCGCCGCTTGTAATTTCATATTCGACCGTAAGATCGGCGTAGTTCGTCTCGGAGCTGACGCGCCCCGCGACCGTCGAGACGTAACTAACGAGCTGGTTGGACGCGTCGAGAAACGCGTCTTCCGGCGCAAATTCGGCGAGCGTCGCAAGCGTCGTCGTCGGCGCCGTGACCATAACGCTCACGTTCGTCCACGCGCCGACGACTTCCGTCTGATTCGCGACGTCCCACCGAGCGGCTCTGACCCCGATCGTATAGGAACCCGGCGTCAATTGCGGCGTGAAACAGAACTCCCCCGACGCGTCGGAACGCGTTCGTCCGTCGGCGTTTCCGTCGCCGTTAAGATCGTATTCGACGAGCAGATACGCGACCGCGTCGGCGTCCCCCGAGGCGAGCGGCGCGATCTGACCGTAAATCGTCGCGTTTGCCGTAATCCCGTCGTTTGCGACGCCCGTGTCGTCCCAGAGTCGGAGTTCGCCGAAAGTCGGCGCGAAGACGGTCGGCGCGACGAGCGTAAAACTTACGCTTGTCCCCGTCCCCTCGACGTACTGGCGCGTCGTCGCGTCCCAGACCTTCGCGCGACACGTGATCGTCTGCGTTCCCGTCGCGAGATTCGACGGTTTGAAGGTAAAATTCCCCGACGCGTCGGCGGTTGTGGAGCCGATAAGCGTCGCGCCGGAATAGAAGTTGAGCGCAACGCCGGAAATCTCTCCGCCGCTTGCGATCTGACCGGAAATCGTTGGGTCGGAAGTCGTCTGACCCAGCCCGTCGGTCGGATTGGCGAGCGTAAGCGTCGAGATCGTCGGAACGTCGGGCGTCGGCTTCTGGAACGTGAAAGTAAGGCTTGACCAAGAGCTTGTCGAATTGTAGGTTCCGAGAATATCGTCGTAAACGACGGCGCGCGCTTGGACGGTTACGCTGGCGGTTGACGTCGCGATTTGATAGAGCGCGGGGATCGTCGCGGTTCCGTTCCAATAAAGGTTGACGGCGTTCTCGTCCGTATTGAGCGCGTCGTCGAGCGTTCCGTAGGCGATTTGAGACTGCGACCAACTGGAATCGTTTGCGAGCTTCCAGCGATATTCGAAGTTGACGTCGAGGTCTTTCGGAAGGGAGCCGGAGATATTGATCGTCGGGGTTTCGGTCGTCGAGGAGGAACCTGAAACCGGGCCGGCGAGGGAAAGATTTAGCGAATAATAGTCGGAACTCGACGAAGGCGCGTAGGTTATCGTAATCGACTGCGAGGCGCCGTAGACGGGCTGACCTGTTTCAGGTCGATAAACGGCGCGGGCGACGACGGTTCCCGTCGCGACGCCGTTGACGATTGGCAGTCCGTAAGGGGTGAACGTAAACTCGCCGTTTTCGTCGGTATACGCGGAGCCGAGGACTTCGTTCCCGCAGGTGAACTCGACTTCGGAATAGTTGCGCCCGACGCCGTTTGCAAGGGTTCCGACGAGCGTAACGTCGCTGGAAATATTGTCGTAAGCGCTGGCGCCATCGTCCGTTTTGAGCGCAAGGGACGCGACGGCGCAGGGAGCCGGGGTCACGGTCAGCGTCGACCATGCGCCGTAGAGGACGCGTCCGGTCGTCGCGTCGTATTGACCGCCGCGCGCACGCATCGTCGTCGATTCGCCGTACTCGAAGCCGACGGGAAGCGACGCGGTAAAGGTCGAGGAGTCGACGGGATAGCGATAGCGTTCGCCGTCGATTTGGATTTCGAGAACTCGGGCGCCGGAGCCGGTCATCGAGCCGGTTAGTTTCGCCGCGTCGGGACGCGTCCAGTCGCCGTCGTAGTTCGCGGAGACGGCGAGGTTGGAAACGGTTATCGAGGAAGAGGGGGCGGGTTCAAGCGTAAAGCTGAACGTTTGCCATGAACCGGTTTGAAGAAGGGTTCCGTAGGCGTCGTAGATCGCGGGACGATAACGGAGGGAGACGGGCGACGTTCCCGACTCCGGGGCGGCGTAAACGTCGGAATATTCGCTCGGGTCGAAGGTAAAGGCGCCGACGACGTAGACCGACTCAATGGCGTCGACGACGGAATCCGCGTCGAAATCGAACTCGACGTCGACCCGACCGCCGTAGAGGGCGCCGGTTACAGCGCCCGTAATCGTCGGGTTGCAAGTTATGGAATCGGTCGCGCTGACGCCCGTATCGACGAGGAGTCCAACGTCTTCAATCTGAGCGTACTGCGTCGTATTGGCGCGAACGGCGCCAGAAAGCGCGATTTGGAAGGTCGGCTGGTCGGGGTCGTCCGTCTGAATCGTAAACGTCGAAGATTCGGAGCCGAGCGCCTGCCACTTCAAAAGAAAGGACGTCTCTTCGTTCGGTTCTAAATTTTGCGAAAACTCGCCGACGAGTTCGACGCGCGAGCCGCTTGAAAGCTCGGCGGAGGATATCTCGATCGGGTCGTCGCCCGTGTTCTTGAAGGTCAATCGCCGAAAGACCGTCTCGCCGTAAGCGGGGTCGTAAGCCTGACCCGAAGCGTCGGCTTGGTAAGAAGTTAGATAGACCGTATCCTGATGAGCGAGGGCAACGTTTGCCGTCGCGTCGCAGAGCGTGACGGAGAGAAGTTGACGTTCTTCGAGCGGTTCTAACGCGCATCGACGCGTTTGTTCGGCTTTTGGCGAATGAGACCGGGACTTAAAGAGATTCGATAGACGGAACATAGTCCCCTCCGTAGAGCTATGGCTGTCAATGGAAGTTAGTGACGGAAGCGTCACAACTGGGCGCATTGTAACAGAGGCATGGGCGTGGAGTCAAGCAATTTTTGACATTTTCCTCAAAATTCTCAAATTCAGATAATTCTTCGTTTTGACGTTCGTTTGTACGTCCGGCATAGTTTTTTTCAACAAAACTCGCGCTAAGCTTAAATCGCGCCGATTTTGCGCGTAGAATAGCAAAAAACGGTGGAAACGAAACCCTAACGTCGAACAGAACTCCGACGTCCGAGCGAGGAACCCCTTGTTTTTTTAGCGCTTTGAAAGAAAAATGGAAGTCCCCGGTAGAATTAGGGGGTCCAAGAACGTCGTTTTACCGTCTGCGGAACAAATAACACGTCGCGTCGAAATTCTCACGACTGTCGTCAGCGATTGATTATTCGAGAAAAAACGGTTCAACTTAAAAGGGGGCTTGAGCGTCGTCAGTCCTAGAGGTACACTGGAATCGGGGTTTTTGGAATATTTTTTCCCGACGTCTAAAGAGCGTCGCGATACGCGAGTTTGTTTCCAGCGGTTTCCCAAATCAGGACGCTGGAGGATTCAAGAAAGAGACGCGTCCCATGTCAGTGACAACGATTGAATTGAAAGCAAATCTCGACAAGTATTTATTGCTGGCGGCGACGGAAGACGTCCTCATTACGCAAAACGGCAAAGTTATGGCTAAACTCAGCGCTCCTTTTCAAGATAGAGTCGAGATTGCGGAATCCCTCCTCGGCGTTCTCCCGCAGACGTCGACGCTTGACGAAGTCAGAGAAGAACGGTTGAGCGAGATATGAGAGTTCTGGTCGATACAAACGTCGTCGTAGACGCGCTTCAACGTCGCGAACCTTGGTTCCAAGACGGGCTTTTATTTTTCGCGCTGTCGCTAATAAACAAATCGACGGTTTTTTAACGGCGAAACAAATCGCCGACCTTCATTTTTTCTCTAAAAAGCAGTTCAAGGGAGAAGAAAACGTTGACGTCAAAGCGCGTCAAATGATTAGAAAATTGCTCTCGCTCTTTAACCTGATTGACACGCTGGCACAGACTGTCAGAACGCTCTTGGATTAGAAAATGGCGATTATGAAGACGCCGTCCTTGTCGAAAGCGCGATCCGATCAGGAATTGACTGCATCGTAACGCGAAACGCGGATCATTTCAAGGATATTCCTCTCCAAGTTTATTCCCCAAAGCAATTTATTTCTATAATCACCCGGTTGGATCAGGGGAATTAATAGTCAAAAAGCATTCGAGAAAGTATC
The DNA here is from genome assembly GCA_946408825.1 of uncultured Planctomycetaceae bacterium. GTDB lineage: Bacteria > Planctomycetota > Planctomycetia > Pirellulales > Thermoguttaceae > RUG369. The sequence continues at coordinate 3,619 of CAMJTU010000077.1, read as the reverse complement.
CCGACAACTAATCTGCGTCGCCGTTAGTTTGTCGAATCGAGGTACGGATCCTGCCCCATGCCGCGCTGCATCTTTTTGCGCTGTTTCTCGAAGTAAAGCATTGTTTTACGGTTGCGGTAGCTCTTGCGCTCGACTTTCTTCTGGGCGCGGTAGAACATTCTCTTCTTCTCAGGATGCTCGCTTTCGGGGTCGTTTTCGTAGCGCGCGGCGATCTTCTTCGCTTTCTTCGGACCGTAAGCTTTTTCGAGGATTTCGTCTTCGAGGGATAGATACTGCCGGTAGCTGCCGGGGTCGCCCTGACGACCGCAGCGTCCGATGAGCTGACGGTCGATGCGCGCCGACTCGTGAAGTTCGGTGCAGATCACGTTGAGACCGCCGATTTCCAGCGTTTCCTCGGGCAGTTTAATGTCGGTTCCGCGCCCCGCCATGTTCGTGGAGACGGTGATCTTGCCCCAGTGTCCCGCGTCCGCGACGATTTCCGCTTCTTCCGCGATGCGGTTCGCGTTCAAAACGCTGTGTTCCAACTTGCGCTCCGTGAGGAGCCCCGAAAGAATCTCCGACTTGTCGATCGTTCTCGTGCCGACGAGCGTCGGACGCCCGAGGGAATGGAGTTCCGAAATCTCTTCGACGATCGCGTTCCACTTGGCGCGTTCCGTCGCAAAAATCCGGGTCGGAAGTTGAACGCGTCTCGGCGGACGGTTCGTCGGGACGGGGATGACGTGACATTTATAGATCCGCGACAGTTCGCGCTTCGACGCGCGCGCCGTGCCCGTCATTCCCGCGAGGAAATGGAACCGTAAGAAGAAGTCCTGAACCGTCACGCGCGCCGCCTGACCCGTCGCGACCGTAATCTCGACGCCCTCCTTCGCCTCGACCGCCTGATGGATTCCTTCGCGCCACTTGCGTCCTTCCCCGAGGCGCCCCGTAAACTCGTCGACAATCACGATCTCGCCGTCGCGCACCACGTACTGCTGATCCAGATGAAACTCGCGGTCGACTTTAATCGCGCGCTTCACGAATTCGTAAATGTGGAACAGCCCCGTGCGCTCCATCGCCTCCGGCTTCGGCAACCGTCGCGCCTTGAGGCGCCCTTCGCGGGTCAGTTCGACCTCGCGCTTGTCGTGGTCGTAGGTGTAGTCTTCGTCCTCGATGAACTCGTAGATCGAGTCCGCCGCCCACTTGTACGCTTCGACCTCCTGTTTCTGCTCTTCGGTCGGGAGCGCGCTGATGATAAGAGGCGTGCTCGCTTCGTCGATCAGAATGGAGTCCGCTTCGTCGACGAGGCAGAAATACGGCTCTTGACGCTGCGTCGGCTGCTCGTCCTTCTCGCGCTGCTCGTGGAGCATCGAGCCGAGAATATCCGTCTGACCTTCGCGGATGCGGCGGAGCAGCAGCCTGTCGCGGAGAAAGTCGAACCCGAACTCCTTCGCCGTCCCGTAAGTTAAGTCGCACTGATACGCTTTTCGGCGGTCGTCCGTCGCCTGCTCCGTCTGGATCACGCCGACCTTCATCCCGAGCGCGTTGTAGATCGGCCCCATCAGCTCCGCGTCGCGCGCCGCGAGGTAGTCGTTGACCGTCGCAAGGAGCGCGCCCTTGCCCGCGAGCGCCCGGAGATACATCGGCGCGGTCGCCGTCAGCGTCTTCCCTTCGCCCGTCTGCATCTCGACGATCGAATGATTGAACATCGCGATCCCGCCGAGAATCTGAACGTCGAAGTGGCGCATCCCGATCGTGCGCGACCCCGCCTCGCGAACGAGCGCGAACGCCTCCGGCAAAAGCTTCGCGAGCGGCTCGCCGCTTCTCGCGCGGTAGCGGAGCGAAAGACTGAATTTCCGCAACTCGACGTCGGAAAGCTTCTGGAACTTCGGCTCCAACGCGTTGACGCGGTCGAGTTCATACGACCATTTCGCCAGTCGTCCCGACGTCGTAAAAGGCAGAACGACGTCGCACGCTCGTTTAATTCCAGAAGGTATCGCGCTCAAGATTGACGCTCCCAAACTCGTAAAAATTCCAAACCGACGCTCCGGTCAACGCGGCGTAACCGACGCGCTAACGACCGCGATATTATATGGGAAACCGCCGACGTCGTCAACGCGGAAACAAAATCGCGCCCATCCCTTTGACGCGCGGCGAGTCCGTCGGTTTCCTGAAACGCGGCGTTGGTCGTTCAAACGCGCGAACAAAGTCTAAATTTTAGATAAACGCGCAGTTCGTCGTTATTCTTTTTTCTGCGATCCTCTTGCGTCGGCTCCGCCGCCCTGATACTATGCGGTTTATGAATCGGAATCCTTACCGTAAGAGGCGATCATGAAAAAGAAGCGCAATATGAAGCGATGGTATGAAAACCGTCGCGACGTCATATCGTCTTATAGAATTTGGTTTTGGGCGAGAATCGTCAAGGTTTTCGCCGTCGTTATCTTTTTGGGAGTATTCTCACAGGCCGTCGACTCCCATCGGGAAGCGCAGCGCCTGAACGCCGCTGTTAAAAACGCTCAAGCCGCAGGAAAAGACGTCAAATCAGATCCCGACGTTCGACGACGCCTGGAAAGCGGCAAGGCAATCCCGCCGTTGTTAGGACTGTCGTCTTTACTGTTGGCGCTTATATCAGCTCCGATCGCCGGCATGTGTCAAGAGCTTCAAAAAACGTCGCAGGACGATATCGACTCCGACGTCTTGGGAAGAGCCACGCCCCATTGGTTTGAACTCTTTCCTCACAAAGGGATCAGAACGCATCGTCGAGAACTGCGTATCTATAAAAAAAGAGTTCGGCGTTTTAAAAGAGCTATCCGCAAAAACAGGGTAAAAACGACGAGAAGAGGATAAAAAATGCCGCGCAGACGCCCTCTCGAGAGATGGCATAAGAATCGAATAAAACTTCTCGCAGCCGATTCATGGCGGTTTTGGACGAGACTAGGCTTCTTCTTTTTTCTTTTTCACACGCTGGAAGTTCTTTCGCTACTCGTCGTCCGCGATCGTTGGATCGCGTTTTCAACGTCGAACCTCGGCGCTTTTTCCAAGTCGACGCTTCTACTCTCCGGGCTTTTCACGGGAATCGTCGCCGTCGTCTTTCTGATCCTCTGGCTCGGAATTATCTTAGAGATAAAGCTGACCCTCTCGGGAACGTCGGAACAAAAAGAGAAGCTCGATCTCCTCAAGAAGGAAGTCGCCCGCGCAAAATCGCCGGTTCTTCGATGTAAGGCGGCGGTTCGACTCGCCGCGTACGCCATAACCCTGCTCGTCTCATGCAAGGGCTTTTGAGTCCACAAAAGAGAGACGCGTCTCTATAAAAGGTACAAAAGAAGCAAACGAAAAATTCATCTAAAGCGAACCTTCCAAGAAACCATGCGGGACCCCAACGCCGCGCCCCCTACGCAATCCAGTTCAAACGAAACCGACGACAAGTCCGGCGACTTGACCTAACGTCATTTCTACCTGCGCCGCGACGACCTCAAACGTAAAGCGCGCCCGCCCGCTCCGTTGAAGAGCGAACGAGCGCGTTTTTCATACCGCCGATTACGGCGTCGTTATTCTTCGATCCCGGCGAATCAGAACCAGCCGCCGAACGCGACGATGAAGCCCGCCGCGACGACGGAGACCATGCTCATCAGCTTGATGATAA
>CAMJTU010000076.1 GCA_946408825.1 uncultured Planctomycetaceae bacterium | reverse complement strand
AATTGAATTGCCTTAGATACTCGGTTAGCGGCGCTTGTGTACCCCTCATGCTCCAAAAGCATGGACGCGGCATTAATGGCGGCGATGGGGTTAATAATGTTCATACCGGTATACTTAGGAGCGCTTCCTCCCATCGGCTCAAACATACTCGTACCGCCTTCGTCGGGATTGATGTTGCCGCCAGCGGCCACGCCCATCCCACCTTGAAGAATGCCGGCAAGATCTGTGATAATATCGCCAAACATGTTAGTAGTGACAATGACGTCATAGTACTCTGGGTTCTTAACCATCCACATACAACATGCGTCGACATGGTTATAAGTCTTTTCGACGTCTGGATACTCTGAACCAACTTCTTCAAAAACCCGCATCCAGAGGTCATGACCGTAAGTCAAGACATTAGTTTTGGCGACCAACGTAACCCTTTTACCCTTCGGATTGTTCCGACGGCGAGCATATTCAAACGCCCAACGAACGCACCGTTCACATCCCTTACGCGTATAAATAGCGGTCTGGGTGGCAACCTCGTCAGGGGTTCCTTTCTTCAGGAATCCTCCAACGCCGACATACATGTCCTCGACGTTCTCCCTGACAACGACGAAATCAAGGTCGTTCGGTCCCTTATCGCGCAATGGAGTTTGTACGCCAGGGAAAAGCTTTACTGGACGAAGATTGATATACTGGTCGAATTCAAAACGTAAACGGAGAAGTAAACCTTTCTCCAGAACACCCGGTTTAACATCAGGATCGCCAACGGCCCCAAGAAGAATTGAACTGAAAGAGCGGAGTTGTTTAATCTCGTCGTCAGTGATGATTACGCCGCCATTTCTAAGATAACGTTGGCCAGAAATATCGAAGTCGACGATTTCGAGGTTGATACCTTCGATCTTGCAGACCTCCTTCAAAACTTTAACGCCTTCAGCAACAACCTCAGGTCCCGTTCCGTCGCCGCCAATCGTGGCGATTCTCAAAAGATTATTCATTGAAAGAATCCTTCATATAGTTTTGCGATGTTACACAAAACGACGTCATTTCATCGTGGAAGCGGAACGAAATACTCTTCTCTGGCGGGACTAAGCCCTTGATACACAGAGTCGAACCGCCTTGATGAGACATTTTAAAATCGTTAAACCTGACGTCAAGTAGTTTATGAAAACCTTGAACCTACAAAAACGAAGTCAAAAGGGCGTTCAAATTTGACTCCCTAAAGTTCGTTCACCTCATAAAAAAGTTACATTAACGATAGAATTTACGAACTCGTTTAACCGACGCCATGCCTGAAAGTTCTAAACACTCGCGAATGCATTCAAGGGCCGGATGTCCCTCTTCTAGGATATTGTAATTACGGCGCACAGAACCGATCACATAGTCAAGGCCAAAAGGATAAGCAATGGTAAGTAACGCGCTTTCTAGCGAACTTTTAACAGGAGTTCCGTCTAATTTTCTCTTTGGAGGAAGCATAACGGTAAAATTACTTAACCCGATAGAGGCGTGGGTTCCGCTCATTGCAGGATTTGATCGAATCTTTTTCAATGTTCCAATCAGTCTTGCCAAGGCGCCTTCAGTATCAGTACCAATGGGAGAGACGCCGGGATCAAAAATTATATCGTCGTTGTCAATTCCAAGAGCTTTTGCCTTTGCGAAAAGGAACTCGGCTGCGGAATAGGCGTCGTCGACAGACTTGGAAGGAGCGCCCTGGCCAGAAGTATTGAGATACTCTGTTAAAAGAAGAATTGGACGAAAGGGAACAATCCGATACAGGTCAAACATTTCTGTTCTAAGCGGGGAGATTGAATTTAAAATCGGCTTGCCTCGACTTATGTCATATGTTCGCAATCCAGCTTCGGCTAGCTCGTAATCAGGGGAGTCGATTGACAATGGCGCTGAAACAGATTCACAAACAGCCTTTACCGCTTTTTCCATGACGGAAGATTCTCTTGTTCCAACGTTTATGTCAATGTACTTCGCTCCGCCTTCCTGCTGAAATTTTGCAAGTCGTTTAATTCCTTCAAAATCTTCGGCGTCATATAGTTGAGCTGTTGTTGGAACAGAATCGTTAATCGATTCGCCGATTATAGTTAAACCTTCAATAGCCATCTGAAATCCCAACGACCTTCCTTTGTTTCGAATGACAAAAAAACCGACTACAAGTCGGAAGAAAAAAATCGTCAACCAATGCTAAACGAATGAAGTAAAATGTCAATGATATTTGCGTTGCTGATATAATGTGGACGAAACTCATCTTGTCTTAGGATTGCTAACAAGGCCACAAAGATATAAAATATGCGTTAGGATTATTGGCCTAGGAACACTTTTCTATTTCTGCATCCGCAGTCTCTCCAGATACAGAGGTTAAATAGTTTCCATGTCGCGTCATAAAAACAAAATAAGACGTCCAAGTATCTCGTCGCATGGGAAGATTGAAAGCGCTCAAATTCGGACGAATGAGAACGTCTGTGTAAGCATTCCGTCGAAGTCTCAAAGAAAATTTTTTTTCATTTCCATCAGGATATGCTTTTTTCTTTACATGCTTTGGTTTTGGGCTTTTCACTGTCGCGATTTTATTTTTATGGCGCAAGAATATGACTTGTTTATATGGGATTGGGAATATCTAATCGATGCTGGATCAAGAGTTACGGGGTTAGCTAGATGGTTTTCATCGTTTACCCTACAATTTTTTTACTATCCAGTCGTTGGAGGAATACTCTTGGCAGTTTGCATGAGTTTTCTTCAGTACGCGATGGAGAAACTATTCAGGCTAAAACAAGGATTATTTTTTCTTTCGTTCATACTTCCGTGCTTGTTAACACTTCAGATTACAAATATTGGCTTCCTGTTTTTTGAAAGATTTGACTTAGCTTATCTTTTCAGTTTCACTAATGGATACGTTTTTACTCTCTTATACTTGCTTCTCTTTGAAAAAATTAATAATAAATCTTCTTCGTTATTGTTTATTGCTTTAGGACTTATTTTAACATATTCTGTTTTCGGTTTTTTTTCACTACTTGCCTCGCTTCTCTGTGTTCTGAAAATGCTTCCCTATGCAATTTCGCAAAATATGAATAGGGGTCTTCAAAGAAAGAGTAGCGTGGATGACCTAAAATTGAGGAAAAAAGCCAAGGATCGGAAGTCCGATTTCGTAATCATCGAATTTCTCATGCTTTTCATTCTTCTCGTTCCAGTTTTTTACTGGCCCCTATATAACGACGCCGAACCAACATTTCATCATATGTACGGAGCAGGACTTTGGGAAGAATCGCCCCTTACCCAAGGACGTGACCGTGAGACTGATAATATTTTCTCTTTGTTTACTGCGCTCGAGCTGACCCTTGTCTTCTCAATTGCGTTATATGACGTTATCTATCAATTGTTTGTATTACAAATTCCCAATAAGAACAACCTTAAACAGGCCTCGCAGAAAAAGGTCTATGGTTTTCTAACTCTGATTTCTTACTTCTTGATTCCAATTATTTGTGCCGCGACCTTATATACGTCGTTTTCGTGGTTCGGTTATTCACAATTTTTGAAAATTGCGAGAGAACTTGATAGAGAAAACTGGAATGGAGTTCTCCGTGAGGAATCTTTAATCGTAACTCCTTCAAATCCAGCAATAACAGCGCGATTACTTGCATTAGCGCGTCTTAATAAACTCGCCGACGAAGTTTTTCTCCGTCCACTCTATCCGGATGTGTCTCCTCAACTTCTCAAAGTTCAATCATTTGGCATGTGTGGCGATCGAATTCTCCTTGAACTAGGCTTGACTAATTGTGCTGAACGAGTCGCGTTTAACAACTACGTTGTCAAAAGAGAACGGACTTACTGGGGATTGAAAACTCTGGCGTTATGCGCTGTTATTGACGGACGTCGTTCACTTGCCGAACGTTATCTTTTTAGAATGAAAAAGACGCTTTTTCATAGGAAGTTTGCTGAGGAAACGCTTGATTATTTAGCTACGCGTAGCATTCAGCCGAGTTCCTACGCTTATTACGCGACGACAAACTTGAGGTACAGAACGTCTGATAATCGTCTTGCTGAATTAGACAATCAGTTTAATTCCATTCGAAACCTTGCCCCACTTGAAGATGGTCTTGCTTTTTCGGAAACCGTTAACTCGGCTTACTACGGAATGCTCCAAGAAGAGGATATTCTTAGACACGCCCCCGGGGAGATCGAAAATCGTCTTGCATTTCTCCTATTAATGCGCAATCTTCCGCTCTTTGGTCTTCATTTTGACAAATTGGTCGGCAATGGACAAATAGGTGAACGAATACCACAATCTTTCCAAGAGGCCCTTCTTCTTAGAGAACGATTTCCAGCAGTGTTCGAGCCGGGTGCATCGTCTTGGTCGATTCCGAAATCATTAAAGATCGACCCGTCAATTCGTGATCGGTTTGACGCTTACTTAGCAGTTGCCAATAATTCAAGCACGAGCGTTTCAACAAGATTGGCGACAATTCAAACTGAATTCGGCGATACCTTATGGGGGTTTCTTTCGATCCCACATGTAATAGACTATTATTAATAGGCTTTTAACCCAACAGAAATTTTTATTAACTTCCTCGTTTCCGTGATAGTCAAACGTCTAGGTCTAGAAACGTGGAAAGGAATAAAAACAACTGTTCGTCTTGCCAAAAAAACAATGCTCGATACGATAACGGAATACGAGTATCTTCCGCTCAGCGCGGGTTGTTGAGTGTAACGAAGACGGTTTGCCGTTGTGGGGTCGCCGAGCGGCTGAGCAGACTGGCATATTCCATCAGGTTAAGTTGCGAGACTTTGAGAAGGAGAGTAAATGTCGAAAAAATGTGTTCTTGCGTATTCAGGCGGTTTGGATACGTCGGTCATTCTTGGATGGCTGATTGACAAGGGGTATGAAGTCCACGCCGTGTATGTCGATCTGGGACAACCTTGTGAAAATCGTGAGGAAATCCGTAAAAAGGCCGAGAATATCGGCGCGACTTCTGTTCGCTTTATCGACGCAAAGGAGGAGCTTTGCCGAGATTTCGCGTTCCCTGTTGTTCAGTGGCAGGCAAAGTATGAAAGCGTTTATCTTCTTGGAACGTCAATCGCACGTCCACTCATCTCGAAAAAAATATTAGAGGTAGCTCGTGAAGTAGGCGCTTCTGCCTATGCTCATGGAGCCACCGGTAAAGGAAACGATCAGTGCCGTTTCCAACTAGCGGCCGAAGCCCTTTGCCCGGATATTAAGATGATTGCCCCTTGGCGCATAGACGAATTCCGTGCTCAGTTTCCTGGACGTACGGAAATGATCAAGTACTGTGAAAAGAATAATATTCCTGTCAAAGCTTCTATTGCAAAACCCTACTCTTCTGATGAAAACTGCCTTCATATCAGCTACGAAGCGGGGAAACTAGAAGATCTGAATGTAAACGGTCTTGAGCTTGTTGATTTTGGTATGTGTGTTAAACCGAAAGACGCTCCGGACAAGGAAGAAGAAGTCGTCGTTGATTTTGAAGAAGGAACCCCTGTAGCGGTCAATGGTGAGAAACTCACCGCATATGGGGTTGTTGACGCGCTAAACAAAATCGGCGGTCGCAATGGCGTCGGTATCATCGATATGGTTGAGAACCGCTTTGTTGGCATGAAAAGCCGTGGCGTTTATGAGTCGCCTGGCATGACGATTCTTTACAACGCCCACCGTTACATTGAGCAACTTACGATGGGACGAGAGCTCCTTCATCTCTGCGATCGACTCTCTCCGGAAGTCGCTGAACTTGTCTATTATGGCTACTGGTACAGTCAGAAAATGGACGCGCTCCTTGCGTTTAATAAGGAAGCTCAAAAGTCCGTCACGGGGTCTGTTTCCCTCCGTCTCTACAAAGGTAATATCATCCTAAATAGCCGTACTAGCGCGAATTCACTGTATGACGAGGGCGTGGCTACGATGGAAGGAAGCGACGCTTATGACCAGAATGACGCGACTGGATTCATTCGAATTCAGGGACTTCCATATCGAGTCGCCGGAAAGGTTCGTCCACGCCCATATTGACGCTTCCATTTCAAACGTCTAGTTTCGCTTAATCGCGATCAAAGAAAAAAGTTAACCCTCGAGTCCGTTAACAAAGCGAACTCGAGGGTTTTCGCATGATTGGTCAAGACTGATCTACAATGATCAGCGGTGGTATTCCTGCAAAGAACAAACGGATTCAAGACCTCCTCGAATTGCTTCAATGCCCTTGAGAGCGGCAAATGCCGCTGCAAGAGTCGTCATATATGGGATGCGAAGACGAATTGCGTTCTTACGGATATAGGAATCGTCACTCTGACTACGTTTACCGAGGGGAGTGTTGACAACAAGCTGGATATCGCCGTTTTTCATCGCGTCGACAATATTGGGACGTTGTTCATTGATTTTATTGATCTTCTCGCATTTGACTCCAAGCGCCTGTAAAGCGCTAAACGTACCCTCTGTTGCAAGTATCTTAAACCCAAGACGTGCAAATCCTTGAGCGACCATTTCAAAAGTGCCGCCCTGAACGCGATCATTTTCAGAAATGGTCATAAGGACAGCGCCTTCTTTGGGAAGAACGCACCCTGCCGCCTCTTCAGCCTTGTAAAAGGCGAGACCAAAAGAATGGGACAACCCCAAAACTTCTCCTGTCGAACGCATCTCAGGTCCTAAAATAGGATCGACTTCCGGGAACATATTGAAAGGAAAAACAGCTTCTTTGACCCCAAAGTGTCCGATGACTTTTGGAAGCAGATTAAGCTGGGAAATTTTTTCACCCAACATAACGCGAGTCGCAAGCGCCGCCATCTGAATATTACAAACTTTAGAGACAAGAGGAACGGTTCGGCTCGCACGGGGATTCGCTTCAAGAATATAGACGACGTCGTCAGCAATAGCGTACTGGATATTCATTAACCCAACAACGCCCATTTCAATCGCAATACGTTTCGTATATTCGCGAATTGTCTCAATATGGCGAGGCGCAATACTAATCGGCGGAATAACACAAGCAGAATCGCCGGAATGGACGCCTGCAAGTTCAACATGTTCCATAACGGACGGGACAAACGCCGTCTCCCCGTCTGAAATAGCATCCGCTTCGGTTTCAATTGCGTTGACAAGAAAACGGTCGATCAAAATTGGACGTTCAGGAGATACGTCGACAGCGGCATTAACATATTCGACAAGTTGTTGCTCGTCATGAACAACCTCCATCGCACGACCGCCGAGAACAAAAGACGGTCGAACCATTAAAGGAAAACCTATTCGCTTAGCGATCTCCTTAGCCTCTGCGACATTTGTCGCCATTCCTGATTCCGGCTCCGGGATGTTGAGGCGCTGCATCATATGCCTGAATAAGTCACGATCTTCAGCCATAGCGATTGTTTCGGGAGAGGTGCCAATAATTTTGACGCCGTTTGCAGCGAGATCTGCAGCGAGATTAAGAGGGGTTTGACCGCCAAATTGGACGACGACTCCGTCTGGCTGTTCGGCCTCGTAGATACTTAGAACGTCCTCAAGCGTCAATGGCTCAAAATAAAGCTTATTGGAGGTGTCATAGTCCGTAGAAACTGTCTCAGGGTTACAGTTAACCATAATGGTTTCGTATCCGCTCTTACGAAGCGCCATTGCGCAATGGACGCAACAGTAATCAAATTCGATCCCCTGACCTATTCGGTTAGGACCGCCGCCGAGAACCATAATCTTCTTTTTCGGACTGACAACGTTTTCATCGACTCCGTTATAAGTCGAGTACCAATAACACGCATCGTCAACGCCGCTAACTTGAACTTTATTCCACGCCTCTTTGACGCCAATCGCAAGTCGGCGCTCACGAATAACAGATTCCGGAATATTAAGGATTTCAGCGAGATATTTATCGGCAAAACCATCAAGTTTCGCCTGTTTGAGGAGTTCATCAGGTAGTTCGCCGCCCTTAAAAGTCAGAATTTTCTCTTCTAGGTCGACCAGCTCGCGCATCTGTTCGAGAAAGTAACGCTTAATTTTCGTTACCTCATGGACTTGATCAACGCTTGCGCCCTTTCGAAAAGCCTCGTAAATCTGGAAATATCGCCAACTATTCGGAACGCTTATTCGCTGAAGCAATTCTTCAGCCGTGAGTTCGTTGAAATTTTTGGCAAAACCGAGACCTGGCCGTCCTTTTTCGAGTGAGCGAACGGCCTTCTGGAAAGCCTCCTTGAAGGTTTTACCGATACTCATAACCTCGCCAACTGCCCGCATCTGCGTGCCAAGCTTATCTTCAACCCCACGAAATTTTTCGAACGCCCATCGAGCAAACTTAACGACGACATAGTCGCCGTAAGGTTCATATTTATCCAACGTACCCCCGCGCCAATACGGCATTTCATCTAGAGTCATCCCACTCGCCAATTTGGCGGAAACGAGCGCAATCGGGAATCCCGTCGCCTTCGATGCAAGCGCAGAGGAACGACTGGTACGAGG
>CAMJTU010000075.1 GCA_946408825.1 uncultured Planctomycetaceae bacterium | reverse complement strand
CGTTCCTCAACAAATCAACATAATCTTTTGGATCGTCGCCAAGCGTCACGGAACAGAGTTTTGACGTGTTCTCACAAAACAAGTAGATACGAACACGAACATGCCTGTATTTCGAGGAGATCGCTTGAAGATAGTCGATAACTTGCGCTTTTACCTCGTTCAACCTTGTCGACTGGTTTTCCGCTTTGAAAAATCGTCCTCCTCGATTGTTGTAGCCCATGTCGTTGAAGACGTGCTGCATAGACGGGGAGACATCGATGAGAAAATAGTAGACGTCGTTCGCTTGTTGCGATTCTGTGTCGGCGGACGGAGAAAGCGCCTCGCCCTTGACGAAGCCGCCAAAAAGCAAGAATAAGAATACGACGAAAAATGGGGGGGGTAATCGTTTCATTGAATCACCTAAATACGTTAAAAAAAGCTGTTTTTAGTTGATCGATCATCACTGCGATTTGAGGGAACGTCCGGAACGCGAGGACTGCGCCGCCGAGGGAAGCGCCGACGAGCGCGACGATACGAAGCGATTTTCGGAGTAGGTAGCCGCAGACGCCGAGCGACAAAACGCCCACGAGCGCCGCGCCGTTTGACGTTTTTCCTTTGGCTTTTTGTGTTGGCGAGATGGGAATTAATTGTTTGACGCGTTCGGCGAGCTTCTCCGACGCCTTCTTCGGTTCACTGAGGACGATCGTCGTTTTCCGCGGTAGCGCTTGTAGCTCTGAACCGTCTTCGATCACGACTCCGATCGTTCCCTCCGACGTCGTTTCTCCAATGCGGAATTTAGCGTCTTTCCTAGGAACAGAGGAAAGTTCAAGACGTGCGTAATCGTTGAATTCGTTACGGCCTAGCTTCCTGACCTTGCCTACGATCGCGCCATTGCAGACGACGGGCGCGCCTACTGTAATTCCCGAGATCGCATCCGGCTCCCGAAGATTGGCTACTACGTCGACCGTGTACGGACGTGCGGCGGAAAGCGCGACGCATACCGACACGACAGTCGCGAGAATCGCCGCCCCAAGAAGGATCGTCTTAACTAGGCGACTAGGACGCTTTGTGGTTTCTTTTGCCGGCGTCGCCGTCGTCAGATCGTCGCCAGGGGTGAATATGCTCGATTTATCCTCGTCATCACCGAAAAAGTCGTCAAACGGCGATTGTTCCGAATCGAGCTCGTCAAATGAATTCAGATCAAAAAATTCGTTGTCGTTGTTCATGTCGCTCACCATTGATAAAGAGCTTTGAAAAAGGGTTCCAGAAACGGCGCTTACGATTACCGCGAAAACGAGCGGAACTTGCAACGTTTTTGGCCGCTCACACTTAATTAAGACTTACGTTCCAAAGGGTTCCAAAAAGAGCAGGACGTCGCTGTAAGACGTCGACAATTACTCATTTATGATAATCCAATGGTCGGAGTCATTTTTGTCGAAGGCTTCTGGCAGTTCCCAATAGAAACCTTTTTGGAATAATTCTTGGAAAATTTCTTGAGAAAATGAGTGACGCGTCACGTCGAATTTCAGTCCATCCACGAGCGCGTCGATCGTGCTGAAGAAGTCGAGGTCGTCGTCTTCGAGCCGTCGCAACGGGTGCGAGGCGTCTCGCAACCACAGATTTACGTCGCCGTACAGCTTGTCGCCGCACAGAATCTCGGACGTGCGGACGACGTCGACAAATTTCGCGCTGTCGGACGACCAACCGTCGCCATGGAGATTTTCGGCGCTGAGTTGAATCTCTCCTTCGCTAGGATCAAGGGCCGTAATGCGCGCGACCTTTTTTTTCCGAAGTCGTTCGGCTCGCTCGCCAATAAGACCGGCGATGTGAGCCCCGTGGGAATGCGCTATAAAATTCGTTTTTTCGGGCGCGAGTCCTAACGCGATCGCGACGCCGGTTTTGCCGTCGGTCGTAAATGTCAGACTCTTTCCTTTGCGCTCGAAGAGTATTTTTTCAGCGCGATCGGCAACCTCGGGAATTTTTTGCGTCTGTTCGAAGGGTATAAGATTCCCCGCGACGCGGAGGACGACGGTCTTAAAGAAATCGTCGAATATCTCGTCGAAATTTTTTTCGAGATCGCTCACGTCCCGATTAAAATACTCAAATATTTCTTCGACGACGACCTCGTTGAGTTGCTTCGTACGAAACACGGACCACCGTTCCCAATCGATTTGGAGCAGATTCGCGTTGGGATTGTGCTTAAGAATCGCGCGCGCCGTTTCATCTGACTTTGCGCAAACGCTCTCGCTGTGCGCGCCATGGACGAGCACATAGTTTTCTTGCAAGTAATTGATTTTCGCAGGCGAGGCGGGAACCCATTCGCCCGACTGGAAAAGAAGGACGATCCCCGGATGGTAATACTCGTCTGAGATTTTAACGCCTGTCGTTTCCTGCGCGGAAGCAACTCCCGCGATAACGACAGTCAAAACGAACACAAAGAGGTAGACAACGTGTCGAAACATCGTTAGGGTCCTTTACTAAAAGTGTTAAAACATATTTTGGTAAACGCCAAAACAGCGCGCATAGAGGTTATTAGGGTTGAGCGTGTGATCGTTCGCGATCCCGTTCAAGGGTCATGGACTCGTCGAAGATGGCGTTAAGTCTTAGAAGACTGAGAAATTCGTCGTAGTCATCGTCGGAATCGGTCTGTTGGGAAACTATCATTGTGGTCGAGGGGGAAGTGGTCATGATATAATTCCCTTTTGTATCGTCGCGTAGGAGGCGTCGACGAACAGTCTGCGCTGATTGAGGGGGGAAGGGAAGGCTGCAATTAAGACTCCGGAGTCAAGCGTTTAGCCAGCAGCAGTCGCGAGTAACCGGGCGCAAAGTAGTCGGGACGGGGAAGGGAGACCCCGATCGTTTCGAAGCCTAGGGGTTTTAAATCAGGTAGGAGCCGATCGTCAGGGAAGAGGCTTGCGCACAAGAATCCGACGTTGCTTTTTTTGAGCGTCGCGAAGACGTAGTCCGCTGTTTGACGGAGCGTTCCTTCGGGGGCGTAATCGAAGACGACGATCGTCTCGAGATAGGCGACGCCCTTGCGTTCAAACGCTATCGTCGGCAAGTAATTGCGAAATATAGACATTCGATCCGAATCGAAACTGACGACGGCAAAAGCGACGATTCGTTTGGAATCGGAATCGAAAACACCCACGCGTCGTCGGTTTTTTAGGAAAAACGACAGAAATTTTTCTTCCCTGTTCTCCGTATTCTCTCGTTCCGATGCGAAATTATTAACGTAACTTTCGCGCAACAAATGGCGCTCAACGACGGAGGGGTCATAATTTTTGATAAAATGAAGCATTAATTTTTCTCTCCTTTTGCCAGTGGTTCGATCAAAATGTAAACGCGCCGTGCCGCTCGACGGTCGCGTCCCTCTGATAAGGATTAATAAGCGGTCTCCAAACTGTTCCCAAATGGGACGCTTCGCTCCTGACGGTTATGAATCTACACGCCTTGCGTTTCGTCTATACCGAGAAGTTTGTCGACCTTCGAGATAGACGCTTGGGGACTTCCGGCTACTGATTAAGGAATCCCCTTCCAAAGACTCCAAAAAAACAGACCGTTTTCACGAAGGGCGAGATGAGAAATAAAAAAACGCCCCCCGCGTTCAACGCAGGGGGTAAAGGTAGACGGCTACGAAGCCGACAGAAGGACAATGTTAGATACTATTCGTCGGAGGACCAAGTTAGAGAAAACGCCGACGATAACGTACAGCGAACTATTTCTTATCACTCACCCCCTTGCCAAAACTCCAACGGGTCGGCGGCGTCGATTCTTGAGAAAATTGGAATTCCTTGGCTCTCACAGCTAGAGAAGCCATCTTCGTTGACGCCGTTACAGGACTGAGAACTGTTAAAGTAACTCCAAAAATTCAATGGATCGATTTCGATATCGTCTTGATTCTCATTTTTGTTCTCTTTAAATTCAAGCTTAGGGTCTTCAAGACTAATGTCTAATACTCTCTTTATTTGCTCAATTCGTTCGCTTACTTTACCTTTCATCTCTTTAATTTCTTTACGCTCTTCTCCCGATATGTCGTCTTCGGAAAAAGAATTAAGATAGTCAAGGGTTTTTTTAAGAATATGTAACTTGTTGGAGAGTTTTTCCGAGTTATTGAGACGATTATTGTAATATTCAATATTGTTTTCAAGTTCTTTCTGCTTTTCTTCAAGTTCTATTGTGTTTGCACTGGGATTATCTTTTTTTAGTTTTTCAATTTCAATATTTACTTTTTTAATTTCTTCTTCTTTTTCGTTAAGAAGACGTATTAATTCATTTCGGTCAAGTTTATATTCGATACTTTCTATTTCTTTTTCGTTTGATGTATCTGAAAAAAAATTACTTTCGCTACTGTTATCGACTTCGATAGTATAGATATTCTTTTTTAGCGCTGGGAATATCAGACCGAAAAATATTTTCTTATCTATATATTTTTTTAATCTTCTACAATCTGTAATATCCAAACAATAGCTGTCGTTTCTATCCTTCTTAATAGATTCTTCAATTAAAGAATTGGCTATTCCTAGTAAAACATCGCTAGAATCCTTTCTAGTTCCGTTTATAATCGGTCCCTGATAAATGTTGTTTTGGTCTGTTACTGATGGATATTCCCATTCCACTATTGTGCCGAACCTAACCATTAAATAAACAAACACAGTATTCACATTATCAGGCGTTGACGTTTTACGCGATTGCAGAAGAGCTTTTTGCACACCTTTTATTGTAATTGTATTGCTTGTCATTTTTCTTCGTGAACAACTATTTTTTTCTGAAACAAATCGTCTAAAAAAATAAATAATCTCGTCAAAGGGATAAGTTTTGTTTTTAATCCTTTATCTTATTCGTCATTTTAGTTGTTATTCAATCCCATAAAATACGCTTTCATGGTTGCGAGTTCGCCTGTTTGAAGACGACTGTTGTCTCCACGTAAAAGATCGCAAAATAAATTATACCCGTTGTACGATTTGTCATCTGCGTCTTTAAAACCTTTTCCGAACGCTCCGAAAATATTATAGGCCTTCGTAAGGTCCGAGAGACCGTTTTTGTGGAAAGGCAGTAGCGCCGGCTTCGAGATCAAAGGATAGAGAATATCGTAAAATAGGCATTCGCCTAACGTATGCGACCCGCTGAACTTTTCCTTACAATGCTGAACGACCAGTCTTCTGACCGGGTCAAAAGACCAGGGGACTTTCTTTCCGTCAACTTCAGGAACGATCTGCTTAACAGAAATCCTTTTCCAAATTTCGTTAACCATAAGGACGTATGCAATTAACATTGCCCATCTTCTGACTTGATAGTGTCTTTTATACTTACTGGTAGAAGTTAAAGTGAGGAGAGTGAGCGCGTCCGGCATTTGTGCACAATGGAAGCGTATCGATCCGATATGTGCCATGCAATTCTGACTTTGTACATTTATTCCGTCGAAATCGTCGGGACCGAAAGAGTTTACGTTTCCCAATGTAACCGTATCCTCTTTCGATTTCTGTTCGGCTATAATAGCTCCTACAATAGGGGAAATTGCTTTCGAAATGGCATATCGTTTGTTTCGATCGTCTTTGTAATTAGAATTAGGATTACAAGCCGCGTCAAAAAGCGTCTCCGCCACTTGAATACCATTTTTTAAATCGCTTAACGCTTCCTTTAACGCCCCTCCTTTATCCTTAGCTTGCTTTTCTTGGAGAATACCGTCGGCTTTTTGTTGGAGCCATCCATTTAATATCTCTTGAGCCCACTCTTTCGCGGCTTTAACTCGTTCCTTGTTTCGTTCATCTGGGGGTGTCTCTAATTCTCCATTATTGGCGTATCCGACGTCGATAAAAAGGCCGCGTAATGGGACTTCTCTTAGACCATAAACGGTTTCGAAGCGGATTGTTTCCGGTAGATTTCCGTTATTGTTCAACTCCGCTAAGGTCGATATCGTTTTATAATCGACCGTGACGATACCTTTAATTGCGTGCTCCTTTAAGCGGCTTCTATATACTTTAATTCCCTCGGTTACAGGTATAAACCAACTACCGTCTTTTTCACCTTTCTGCTTAAACGTGTCGCCTAAATCGCGGTCATACATGTATTCGAGAAACGCTGTCTCCGTCTTGGGAACCGCTTTGTCATGCGCGGTGAAGGCAATTAACGAAACGGGATGGCGTGAAGAAAAAATACCGTAAATTAATAAACCGGCTTGGATTCCCATATGGTCGTTGCCTGTATCTACTCCTCCAGGATCGCGATTGCTTGGACGAACATAGTTATGTTCATCTTCATTTGTAAAAGTGCGATCGACATTTTTAAAAGATTTTTTGCCTCCCTCCTTGTATTTTTCCATTTCTCGCACGGTAAAACATGTTTCAAAAATTTCTTTTCGAGAAAATCCCGCAGCGAGCGCCTTTTCTCGTAAAATCGGCAACGGAGAATGACGGAGATACTCCTCGGTCTTCTTTTTATCCAACTTTTTGGATTCGATATAATATTCCAAAGGTTCTTTAAAGCCGCGAATATTACGACCATGGCTTGTTAGCGCATAGTCTGTCAACATAAGATCGGGAACTTCTTCGACGAGGTCTCTAGGCGTTTGAGCGTCGATTTGTTTTAAGAAATCGTAACAGAACTTACATTCTTGAGGCGTACGCATCCAGACAAAATCAAAATTCTCATTTAACTCTTGGTAAAACGAATCATTTGCATCGTATTCTAGGACGGGAAAAGAAATATTTTCATCCTCATCTAGTTTTTTCGTGAAATTGCTTGCAAGATCGTCAATCAGCATAATTTTAATTTTTGTCATTTTATCGCCTCTGCGAAAGATTATCGTTTATCTTTGTAACTACGTATTTAGTCAAGCGAAGTTTTAACCGTTTGAAATTTCTTGGAACCACTTTAATATTAGCGCGGCTTCATATGTATAACTGTCTCCGTTATCCGACTGTACATTACGAACATATAAAGCGCCGCAACCTGGCGCCGTAAGATTTTGATACAACTCTAAAAATCCTCCGCATTCCTCAAGTTTGTCTGGTGAAATCCACTCCTTGAGATGTTCATAATATTCTTCACACTCATTAGAGAAAATAATGGCGAAGACATTCCCCTCCTCGTCTACAGGGATTCCAGCTTTGTCTATTGGGATACTAGCCTTGTCTACTGGAATCGAATCAATTTTAACTTCCACACTGTTGGCGTGGTTATCAAATGCGTTACGCATCAGTTCGTTGACGATAGTATAGTAATAAAAATCGCCAGGCCGCTTGTTTTGATAACCCTCTGATTCCTTGTCCTTAAGCCAAGGTTTAACGCCCCATTTATGGACGTCGGGGGCAATGGAAACTTCTAATTCAAAGTCTTCTTTCTCTTGCGTAAATATCATACGGCATTTGCCGTTGGAAATGTTCGCAAGTCCTGTTCTTTCCTTTAAATAATTGTCTAATCTCCATATCTTAGGAGTCTTCCAAGATCTCTTTTTTAAAAACACACAGGGGTCTTTTTTCCACGTGGTCCCCGCGTTTTCGCTTATGCACGCCGCTAAAACGTGTTTTACCCTTGCGTTGTACGTCAAGTCGGTTAGTAATCTTTTGGCGCGTTCTAGTTTTATCAAAGCATCCTTAAACCCTTTTGAGGCATTCTTATAAGTATATTGCGTTGGTTGTTCGGATTTCTGCTCTGTCGATCTAATCTTTGTCTTCTCGCCGTCTGGGACGGCGCCTGTGCGTTTAGCAAATTGTCGGTAATTTTTAGATATCCATTCGAAATCAACGTCTCTATCGCCTTCTAGCTTTGCATAATTGAAAACGTCGGCGGCGCTTTTGCAGGTTTGATCGATCACTTCTTGCTCGATTCCTCCTAGATCGGCTAGAAGATGCGCCTGCGTATGATTCGTTGTGTATTCTGATTCTAATAACGCTTTTGTCGCTTTTACTTTTTGCTCGGCGATTCCGATTATTTTTCCGATTCTTTTTCCCGCTTCCCCCGCGACGAGCGAAATCGTATTGACGAGATTAAATTCGTCGACAATATCGTTTATTAAGGCGTAAAGGTCGTTGAAATAATCATCATCTTTGTAAGCGTCTTCGCCATCGGGGGATAGAATAGCCGTTGCGCGATAGCAAAAGTCAGCGTTTTTTTCACGGTTTCTACGCCAGAACGGCATGGCGACGAGAACGAGTCCTCTTCGCCCTGAAGCGTCGCGAAATTCCTCTTTTTTCATAGCTAAAAAGTCTGTCCAATATCCGAGTGATATCGGATACTTTTCGTTTCTCAACGGAATAGGACGTTCGGACGGAGCATTGTAATGCGGTAAAAATTTGCCCATTCCCACAAATCTGAGGTCGGTATTCTCAGACGATATCTTTTCTTCTCGTTTTCCGTAAAAATCCTCTTCAGATTTTGCCGAAACAACAAGATAAATTTGCTCGATAGCCTTTGTTTCCTTTGTTTTATAATCCTCGATAGCCTTTGTTTCCTTTGTTTTATAATCCTCGATAGCCTTTGTTTCCTTTGTTT
>CAMJTU010000074.1 GCA_946408825.1 uncultured Planctomycetaceae bacterium | reverse complement strand
CCGCGCCGGCCGAGCCTGCCCCGGCTCCCGCCGAACCTGCGCCCGCGCCGGCCGAGCCCGCTCCGGCTCCCGCCGAACCCGCGCCTGCCCCGACTGAGCCCGCCCCGGCTCCCGCCGAACCCGCGCCGGCCCCGACGCCCGTCGTCGATCCCGCGGCGGAGGCCGCGCGAGCGGACGCGGAGAAAGCCGCTGCCGCAGAGGGCCCGCAACCTTTCACGAACGGCGGCGCCTACATGGCGGTTATTCCGATCAAACGCGTCGCGGTAGCTTCCGCAAATTCCTTCCTGATCAACACGGTTCCGGGAATCGACGTCATCGTCGATTACAGAACCCCTTCGCTGATTGTCTACGGTTCAAAATCTGCCGTCGACTCGGCGATTGAACTCGCGGATCGGCTCGAAAGACAACTCGAATTTGTCGTCGATATCGTCAATCTCGAAAAAGAACTGCCGACCGAAGTCGTCACCGCGCTCCCGCGCGTCGAGCCGGGCGTCGTCGCCTCTTACGACAAGGAACATTCGAGACTTCTCCTCTCCGGCAAGCCCGGCGACGTCGAACGCCTCAAGAAGTACGTCCGTCAGATCGAAGCGACGACGACCGACGAAAAAGATTCCATCTATTATCTCGACGTGGAACGCGACGTTCCGGGCGAAATTCAAGATTACATTCGCCGCGCCGTCCCCGGCGTCGAACTCACTTTCAACAACGACGCCAAACGCTTCACGATTATCGGCACGCCGACCGAGCAGCTCGCGACCGCCAAGCTCATCAACGACGCGGTCGTGAATCTCCCGCCCGAAGACGAAACGCGGTATTACACGTTCGACGATCAGGTTTCCGACCGTATGATCGATCTCATCAACGAACGCGTCAAACACGTTTCTAAAATCGAGCGCGACGAGAACAGGTCCGGCGTTCTCCGCGTCGTCGCTAAACCGTATCAGCACGAAGAAATCGCCAAGGCGATCGAGTTCATCAAGACGGAATATCCTCTCGACGACGAGAACACCTTCGTCTCCTATCAGACGACGAAGGAAGTCCGCGACCGTTTCAACCAGGTTCGCGACGATTTCCAGAAGAAACACGGCTCGATCAAGATTCTGACCGACGACGCGGACAACACGTTCGCCGTCTGGGCGCTTCCCGCGCAGCATAAGGCGCTCAAGAAACTCCTTGACGAACTCGGCGAAATCCAGTCCGGCGTTAAGCAAACGGCGGCTCTTTACTCGCCCAAGCACGTCGACGCCGCCACGCTCGTCGCGATTCTCAAGGATCTCCAGCCGAACCTGACCGTCACGAACGACACGGTCAACGCGCGGCTCATTCTCCGCGGTCTCCCCGACGATATCGAAGAGGCCAAAACGACCCTCGCGACCGTCGACGTCGAAGATTCCGACGGCGTTACGCGCGTCTTCAAGACCTACCCGATTCGCGGGTTCTACGCGATCGACGGCGTCGGCAACAGCTATACCCCGGCGTATTACGTTCGCGATATTAGGAATCTCGTTCCCGCCGCGCGCGTGACCTACGACTATTACAACCAGCAACTCGTCGTCTGGGGTACGGAAGAGGAACACGCGATCGTCGCTAAGGTCGTCGAAGACCTCGCCAAGAATACGGATATTGACAAACGGATCATGCGGTGGCGAATCCGACGCGGAAATTATTCCACGCTTACGACGCAAATCGCCGCCGTCTATCCGGGAACGGTCGCCACTTACGATTCCGGCTCGCAGTCGCTCCTCATTCGCGCGACGAACAGTACGAATCTCGACGCGGTCAAAGAGCTTCTTGAGCTCCTCGACCCGGAGGAAGTCTCTGAATTCGACGCGACCTTAGAGTATTACGACGCGGGCGCGACCCCGTCGACGTCCCTTGTAACCGCGGTCAAGGCGCTCGTTCCGAACGCGTCGCTCGTCCAGATCGACGCTAAGACGCAGCAACTCCTTGTCATCGCCAAGCCCGCCGAACAGAAAGTCGTCGCCGACAACATCGCGAAACTCGCCAAAACCTACGGATCGCCAGACCTGCGGATGATTCCCTACCCCGTTTACGGGATGAAGGTCGCCGAACTCGTCAAGTCGATGACGGAAGCGTACCCGGAAGCGCAGATTTCCGCCGACACGCGCGGAAGTCGGGTTCTCGTCCGCGCCTCGCTTGAAGACCATGTGAAGATATCTGAGGAAATCGAACGCGTCAACGAAGAATCGGGCGCGACGCCGGGCGAAAATTTTACGCCGGGTCCTCGCGTCGTCGTGTATCAGGTCGAATCCCCGATGATCGCGGCGCAGGTTCGCGGCGTCGTAACGAGCCTCTTCCCCGAAGCGGAAATCTTCGGCGGCACAAGTTCGACGACGTCGGGTCCTAAGCCTAAAATCACCGTGCTTGCGAACGCGCGCGAGCAGGCGATGATCGCGTCGATCGTCGAGTCGCTCGGGAGCGCTTCGGAAGACAAGCTAGAGTTCGCGATCTATCCGTACGGAAACGTCGACGAGCAGACTGTCGAATCGATCGTCGGCAACCTCGTTCCCGACGCGATTATTATCGACGTCACGCGGGGCGGCGGAAACGCGGGCGGCGGTTACGGCGGAGGCTACGGCGGCGCGAACTATCTGCGGAACCAGCAGCGTCAGTCGCTAAACCAGCAACGGCAAGATCTGCGACAAAGACGCGCCGCGACCGGCCAGAACGTCGCTGAATTTCCGTTCTATCGCGTCGACCCCGTCTCCAAGACGGTCGCTCTCTTCGCGACGGAAGAACAGCACGAGCAGGTACGCGACGCGATCGAAAAAATCGCCGCCGTCTCGGAGGACGAAGCTAAGACCGTCGTGAAGGTGTGCCGACTCGGCGCGCCGATCGGATACTCGCTAGTCTCGATGTTGCGCTCGCTGCATCCTTCTTGCGAATATACGGCTAACTCGACCCTTGAAATCATCATCTCGGGGCCGGAGGCGGAAGTCGCCAAGGCGGAAGAAACGATTCTCGCCGTCGAAAAGGACGAATATGAGAAGATGGCGGATCAGATGCTGCTGCTGACGCTGCCCCCCGACACGAAGTACGGACGCGATCGAATCGTTCTCATCATCAACGCGAATTTCCAATCGCTCGGCGTCTCGGCGTACCCTGGCGCGACTGCCGACCAAGTGATCGTTTGGGGATCGGCGACGGCTCAGGAACACGTTAAAAAGTTTTTCGACAAAATAATGGCGACCCCGGCGGATCAGGTCTTCGAGACGTATCCTGTCCGACACACGGATCTCTCGCTCGCCGTCGAGTTCCTCTCGAAAGTCTGCCCCAACCTTGAAATCACCGCCGACCCGACCCGCCGCGCGCTCGTCGTTTTCGGAACGCCCGATATGCAGGCGTTCTGCGCCAAGGCGCTCGAAAGTTTCGACAAGCCGGAAATCGCCGGCGCCGAAAACGTCGTCGCCACCTACAACTGGAACGAAATGAATTCGTTCTACGCGGTCTACGCCGAACTGCTCGGGCACTTCCCCGGCGCGGCGATCAGTCCCATACCCTACAGTCAGTTCGTCGTCACCACGACTAAAGCCAATCAAGATAAAATCGCAGACTACCTTAAGCGCCGCGCCGAATCTCGCGTCGACTATGCGTTCGTCATGAAGGCGTATTATCTGCAACGCGTCAATATGACGCGCGTCGTGCAGCTCGCGCAGTACGTCCTGCCAGCCGTCGCGATCTATCCCGGCAAGGGCTCGAACGAAATCTTTGTCGTCGCGATCAACGAAGACCACCTCAAGTTCCAACGCCTCCTTGCGACGATGGAGTCGGTTCCCGAAGAGAAAGAGGCGATGGGGCTCATGCCGAAGATCTATAAGCTTTCGGCGTACTCCGCCTCGGTGGCGATCGGGATCATTCAGCCGCAACTCCCCGGCGTGACGATGTATCCGATCACCCACAATCGCATCATCGTCTGGGGCGGCCAAGCGGATCAGGAATATGTGGAAAAGACGCTCGGCGTCTTCGCGGAAGCGTTCCCCGACGCCGTCCTGCGTAAATATCCGCTCGTCCATCTGCGTTTAACCGACGTTATCAGCTTCTTCCAAAATCTGTATATCGGTCAAGCGACGTTCTACGCTTCGTCGTCCGGCGACCTTATGTGCCAAGGCCCCGAGTCGATCCAAGAGGAAGTCGTGAAAACGCTCGCCGAACTTGACGTCGAAGAGACGGAAGAGACGCGATATACGCCGGTCGCCTACGATATTAGCGATATTCCCGCCGTCTCTCAGCCGTCGGCTGTCGCCAACATCGCGCGGGTCGAGCCGGAAGCGCTCATTCTGCCGTCGGCGACGCCGGGCTTCATCGTCGTCTACGCGCGTCCGGCGCACCAGAAGAAGATCGGCGGACTCATTGACGAAATGATCAAGGAGCGAAAGGCGGGCGCGCAGAAGCTCGTCGCGTACACCGTCAAACGCATGACCTACGCGCAGCTTTCGCAGTTGCTCCTGCCGCTGTACCCGAACATTAAGCTCGGAATCGGCACGACCGCCGACCAGATCATTATCCTCGCGAAGCCCGACGAACACGAAGAAATCGCCAAGCTCGTCAGTCAGCTCAACGGCGTCGAAGCGGACGGCATGACCGCGCGCGTATATCGGCTCAAGAACTCGCAACTCGAGGTTGCGCGGCGAGCGATCATAACGATGTATCCTCAGGCGGTCGTCGTCATCGATCAACTGTCGCGCTCCGTTCTCGTTAAAGCGTATGAAGACGAGCACGAGAAAATCGCGCAGCTTGTCACGGAAATCGACGAAAAAGACCCCGAACGCAACACGTCCTTCAAGGTCTTCAACATCGCCGATCTGAACTTCTCGCGACTCGTCGCGCAGCTGCGCAATTTCTATTCGGGCGACTCCGCGTTTCAGGTCCAGCTCGACTCCGCGTCGGAATGTCTGATCGTTCGCGGCACGGCGATCCAGCATGAGACGGTCGGCAAGCTCATCGACGAAATTCGCGAGAGCGGCATGGCGGACCCCGAATCGTACATGCAAACGTACACGCTCAAGAACCCCGCCGCGCTTACGACGCTCTACAGCGTCTTCTACGAGCAGGGGCGGTATCTTAACATGTACCGCGACTACAATACGGGCAAACTCGTCGTGATCGGTCGTCCGGAACAGCATAAGATGGTTCAAGACGTGCTCGATATTCTGGCGCCGGAGGAAACCGAACTCGCAGTCTTCTCCCTCGTTTACGTCGATCCGGAATCGGCGCGGCGCGTCTTCTCGATGCTCGAAACGGACGGTTCTTACGTCGACGCTCAGCTCGATTCGCAGTCGAATCAGCTCTACGTTCGCGCGACCCCCGCCAAGCTGGAGGAAATTCGTCGTCTCCTGATCAAGATGGGCGAAAAAGAACTTGAAAAAATGAAGCCTTTCGCCGACGTCTCGGAAAACGGTTCCGTGACGACGGACGGCAGACGCTTCTACATGAAGCCAAACGATCCGCGTAACGACGAACAAGGCGGAACGACGTCGTCCGTCGACAATCAGCCGATCGACCTCGCGAATCTCACGCCCCTCGAGGAGGTTGTCGGCGCTCAGCCTCAAAACGCGCCGAAACTCGACGTCCAGGGGGGCGACGGCACGATCCGCACGATGACGATTACCGGCGCGGACGCCGAGGACGTCCTCAAGCAGGCGTTAAAGAACTGGAACCGCGAAAACGAGATTCACGTTCTCGAAGGCGACTCTGGCGTCGTCCAAACCAAAGAGAACCCGGAGCCTGAGCCAATCGCCGACCCCGCGAGCGTCCCTGAACAGCAACCGGCCCCGGAACCCGCGCCCGCACCAGAACCGCAACCGACTGCCGAGCCTACGCCTGCTCCTGAGCCTGCGCCAGTCCCGGAACCCACGCCCGCTCCAGAGCCGCAACCGGCTGCCGAGCCTGCGCCCGCTCCGGAACCTGAACCTGCGGCGGAACCGACGACTGATTCGACCGCGGAGCCCGCGCCGGAAGAGCCGAAAAAGAGCGACGCTCTCCAGACAGATCTGGCGAAGTTCTTCAAGTCCCTTTTTTTCGTCGCTAACCGCTCGATTCTGAGGACGCTTGCGGTCGACGTTCTAGTCCTCAACGACGAACCGAACGGGGCGACTCTCGACGCCCCCGAAGGAACGGCGGTTCCAGAAAACGCGCAAATCGTCGCGCCAGGCGTCTACGTCGTCAAAAATCCCGACGGATCGTTGCTTGTCTCTTCTTCAGACAAAGAAGCGCTTGAGGCGTTTCAGCAGAAACTCCTCGAAGCGACGGAAAATATGGCGTCAAGCGCTCCGACTCAAGACGCGACCGGCGTCTCTGTAGACGAAACGGCTCCTGAGGCGAACGACGAAACCGAAGAAGACTCCGACGGACTCTTGGACGGTTTCACGAACCCTGATTCGTCGAAGTACCTCTCCTACATGACGGAAGAGAACCTTGCGAAGGCGAAGGAGCGCGTTCTCCTTGAAAGCCGCAACTACACCGTTTTCCGCGTCGAAAACGTCGGCGTCGCGCAGCTCTTGCCGCGTCTCCAGACCTACCTCGCCGATCGAATCAACCGTCCGCAGAACAACCGTAACTCGTACCTCTATGATTATAATTACTACAGCTCTTCCGGAATCAACGTCTCGTCCTTTAACACGCCGTCGCCGCTCACCTTTCAGTCCGACCCCGCGCTCAATACGTTGATGGTCTACGGATCCCGCGCAGATCGCGAGGCGGTCGGCGCTATGATCGTCCTTCTCGACGATCCCGAACTCTTCCCGCAGCCGATTACCAAACCGTACAAAATCAAGGTTGAAAACACTTCGACGACGCGCATGGCGCAGCAGGTGCTCAGCGCGTTTTCGCGGAAATTTCAGACGACCCTTATGCCCGGCAACCTTTCGCCGCGCATTACGCCTAATCCGACGACAAACTGCCTCGAGGTCTACGCGCCGGAAGCGCTCGCCAAGGAAATAGAAGACTACGTCAAAGAGGTCGACAAAGAAATCCTCGACGAAAGCGTCCGAAAAGTGCGCGTTATCGAACTGCAATCGGTAAATTCAAAGGTTCTCGCGTCCTATATGCAAAGTCTAAGGTCGCAGCAAACGCCGATTCAGCCGTTCTCCACGCCCTACATCGGCGGTTACGGGGGCATGTCGCCCGCGATGATGAATCCCGGCATGATGAATCCTCAGCTAAACGCGGCCAACCGCGCAAGGTTCAACGCGATGCAGGGACGCGCGGGAACCGCGACGCCAAGAGCCGTTTCTACGGGCGTGGGCGCCGGCGCGGCGCCGCGAGCCTCAAGACTCGGCATGTAACGCGCAACACGTTAAAACGCGATCTTTTAGGCCGGGGCGAAACGAATTCGCGCGTTTCGCTTCGGCTCTCTTTTTAACGTCAACCCAGAAAGAAACGCAAGATGCATCGAATCCCCTATACCGTCGACGATTTTCCGCGCAATCCGCTGATGTTCTACTATGAAGTCACACGCGCTTGCGATCTTGTGTGCAAACATTGCCGCGCGTCGGCGCAAGAGAACGCCGCCGAGGACGAACTGTCCCATGAACTCGCCATGAAGCTCCTCGACGACGTCGCGCGTTTTCCGCGCAAACCGACGATCTGCTTCACCGGCGGCGACCCGCTCAAACGCGCCGATCTTTTCGAGCTGATCCGTCATGCGACGGAACTTGGAATCGGCTCCGCGCTCACGCCCTCCGCGACGCCCCTCGCCACCTTCGACGCCTTTAAGAAGGCAAAGGACGCGGGCGTCTCCGCCATCGGACTGAGCATTGACGCGGCGGACCCGGAAACGCACGACGCGTTTCGCGGTTTCGAGGGAAGTTTCCAAAAAGCGATGGAGATGCTCCAATACGCGCGCGACCTTGAACTCCCCGTTCAGGTCAACACGTCGATCACGCGGCGCAACTGGGAAATGATCGACGCAATCGCGGATATGCTCGAAGACAAAGGCGTCATGATGTGGTCCGTCTTCTTCCTTGTGCCCGTCGGACGCGGCGTCGAAGAAATTCGGATTTCGCCCCCAGAATATCGAATCGTCTTTGAAAAACTCTATCAGAACTCGCTCAAGCGCCCCTTCTCGATCAAGACGACGGAAGCGCCTCACTACCGCCGCTACGTCATGGAACGCGGCGGCGATCCGCTTGCGGCGCCGAAACGGCGTCCCTCTTTTCCCCACTCCGCGTTCGCCGCTTCGATGCGCACTCAGCCGCAAACGGTCGAACTCGACGCGAAGAAGAAGGACGGCGACGACGGAATGACGGAAGTCGGTCAAGGCAACCATACAAGGGCGCCCCTCGGCGTCATCGACGGACGTGGGATCATGTTCGCGGGGCATAACGGCGAACTCTATCCGGCGGGCTTCCTTCCGATCTGTTGCGGGCGTTTCCCTCAAGATTCCGTCGTCGACGTCTATCAGAACAGCCCCGTCTTCACGGCGCTGCGCAATCCGGAGCTATTCAAAGGACGCTGCGGAAAATGCAAGTTTCACAGCGTCTGCGGGGGCAGTCGTTCGCGCGCCTACGCGGTTACGGGCGATTTCCTCGCCGAGGAGCCGGACTGCGACTTCGAAGTTTGACGAGACGCAACTCGTCGCACTCAAATAGAAAAAGCTGGAAGGAACGCGATTGCTCCCTCCAGCTTTTCTTTTTTCACGTCGTAGAAACGTTTTTTCGTCAAGCTAAAGACTTACGACGCGAACGTCGACGTCGCCTCCACGCTTGCGGCGTCTGCAACCAACAAGCGCAGATCAAAAACCAAAGTCAATATTACTTACTTTGTGTTCGACTTGGTTCTCGCAGCAACTGCCGGAATCGCACGCGTCTTCACACTTGCATTCGTCCTCGCAACAGCTGGAACCGCAAGCGTCTTCACACTTGCATTCGTCCTCGCAACAGCTGGAATTGCAAGCGTCTTCACACTTGCACTCGTCTTCGCAACAGCTGGAATTGCAAGCGTCTTCACATTTGCACTCGTCCTCGCATTTGCAACATTTGCAACCGCCTTCGCACTTGCATTCGCCTTCGCACTTCAGCGCTTTGCAACCGCCTTCACACTTGCATCCGCCTTCGCATTTGCAGCATTTGCAACCGCCTTCACACTTGCATTCGCCTTCGCATTTGCAGCATTTGCATCCGCCTTCGCACTTGCAACATTTACAAGGCTTCGACTCACACTTGCACTCGCCCTCGCATTTGCAGCATTTGCAACCGT
>CAMJTU010000073.1 GCA_946408825.1 uncultured Planctomycetaceae bacterium | reverse complement strand
ACAACTTGCTTTACGCGAGCCAGCTCGACGTCGACGTTGAAAACGCCCTCGAACGTTCCCCGTTCAACGACGTCATTGTCCTCGACGACCCGAACGCCGCCGACGATACCGAAGGCGACGAATGATCTTCTTTGCGGCGCGTTCTAACCCCCGCGCCTCGTAAATCCTTCCTAACGCCGGGAGAACGTCTCGATTTGACGACGTTCTCTCGGCTTGTTTTTTACCGTTGCTTTTAGGGGAACGACAGACTTTCGACAAATAGCTAAGAGCCGTCGGCTACGGATGACAGGAGAAGCGGATCTTTTTCGAGAAATAATTGAAGCGCGGCGCAATTCTTGGTATAATGGATCGTAAGGGGGAACGCCGAGGCGACGATATGACAGCTGAAGATTATCTTAGCGGAATACGCGAATGGATTAAGAACGCCCGTCTTATAGACGATCGCTTTATGTGCGTGTGTCTTAAGGACGACGTTGAAAACGTCCAGTTGATGGTTCGAATCATCCTAGAAAAGCCTGATCTAGACGTTTCAAAAGTCCAAACGCAAGAAGTCGTAAAAAACCTTATAGGACGCGACCTCGAGTTCGATATCACGGCGACGGACAGCTTGGGCAAACGTTACAATATCGAAATTCAGCGCGCTAACGCGGGCGCCGGTCGCAAACG
Source organism: uncultured Planctomycetaceae bacterium (assembly GCA_946408825.1). Taxonomy (GTDB): domain Bacteria; phylum Planctomycetota; class Planctomycetia; order Pirellulales; family Thermoguttaceae; genus RUG369. Next base: position 8,867 of record CAMJTU010000073.1, on the reverse strand, counting down.
AGCGCGTTATCATTCGAGCGTTATCGACGCGAAGGCGTTGCGACATGGTCAAGACTTCGACGAACTTCCCGAGACCTATGTTATTTTTATTACGGAACACGACCCTCTAGGAGGCGGCAAGCCTATTTACCATATCGATCGACGAATCGAGGAAATGAACGGCGAACTCTTCGGCGACGAGGCGCATATCGTTTACGTGAACGGGTCTTGTAGGGATTATAATACCCCACTAGGCAGGCTTTTGGAGGATTTTTTCAGTAAAGATCCTGAAAAAATGAATTATAAGTCCTTAGCGAAAAAGGTTCGATACTTCAAACATCATCAGAAAGGATTGAAAACCATGACGGATACATTAGACGATTGGGCTAAGGAAATTGCGGACGAGGCTAGGCAGAAAGGTCTAGCGGAAGGTCGGGCGGAAGGCCGAGCGGAGGAGAGAAAAGACGCCCGAAAGAATTTGAAAAAGACAAGGGAGCAGTTCGCCCAAAAGTTAATTCAAGCAGGCGTTATGACGATCGAGGACATCGCCGACGCCGCGGGACTGACTGTCAAGACCGTCCAGAGGCTCGCTGAGAAGAAGGCGGCGTGACGGGTTCCTTCAGAGGCGTTTTTTATACGCCGCCGTTGTATTTTCCGACAAGTCCAACTTTCTGAACGGCGAGCTATCGCGCCTGCGTTGTAAACGCTACGGAACAAGACTTCCGCGTCAACGAGCGCGGACCTAGAGGATTGCGCCCGATCGACTCAGAATGATTATCCGCTTTCAGGCGCGAAACAATAGCGCCTTCGGCGCCCGGACAAGACGTCTTTTAACCGACAGCGATATCTCAAGAATACAGAGGAGGGATTGGAAATCATGACCGATACGCTGCTTGATGGGCTAAAGAAATTGCGGACGAGGCTAGGCAAGAAGGTCTAGTGGAGGGTAGAGCGGAGGAGAGGAAAGAAGCCCGAAAGAAATTAAAAAAAATAAGGGAGCAGTTCGCCCAAAAGTTAATTCAAGCGGGCGTTATGACGATCGAGAATATCGCCGACGCCGCGGGGCTGACAGTCAAGACCGTCCAGAAACTCGCCGAGAAAAAGGCGGCGTGACGGATCGTTTACGACGTTGGGAGCAAGAAGCCCGACGAACAGTTTCAACCCCCTAGCAGCCTTCTAGCGTCGTTTTTTCTATAGATTGGTCGATAAGGCGTCACCGTCGTATCGACGGGGCGACGTCCTCTTTCTTTGACGGCGCGTTCTGATCTTGCGACGCGTCCCCGCGCCGGGCGTATTTCTAAAAGCCCGCGCGAGCGTTTTTCTTTCCTTCAAGGGCGCGACGTTTGAACAAACTTAGCGTTATGCGTTCGCCAAACGTCGGAACGCGACGCGACGATTTCCTGCGCGCGCGTCTGCGCGAATCGGGGTTCGACTCCGAGTTCGGGATAATCCCGACAATCGTCGGAACTCCAACCCTCCTGAGAAAAAACGCTAAAAACCGGGAATGTTAAGATGTAACGATTGAAAAGAAGAAAAACGATTGTATCATTAAAACGCGACTCGCGCCGACCCTCGACGGGTTTGATTTTTAAACTCGCGCGCTAACCTTCTTCCAACATTCAAGGACGCCCTCATGAAAAAGAACGCCAAACGCAGCTCCGACTCCGCTCTCGCTAAGAAAAACAACAAAACGACGACGCTACGAATCGAACCGCTAGAATCGCGAGAAATGCTCAGCGCGACGGGATGGGAGACGGGGGTGAACGAGAATGTCGCGTTTGTGGCGACGGAGGCGGAAATCGACGAGCTGATTGATTTATCGGCGGCGGACGTCGCGTCTGATCCGCAATACGGCGCCAATTCGACGGTCGCCACGAACCAACTCGACGACGTCTCGGGCTACTCGTTGGCAACGCTCCAGGCAAATTCGGAGAATAGCGATGACGAAATAGATACTCGCTGGCATGTTACCAAAATAACCAATATCCAGGTAGAACCCTTTCAATATTATCCTGCCGATCATTACATTTATGGCGACGTGTACATTCAGAGGTCAAAGGAAGTCGTCACGGAACACGAAGGTGTTGAAACAAAAGAAATCGTCGTCGAACACGATGTCAAAAAAGGCGAAATTCTGGGCACTGTTCACGCATATTACAGGACCTACGTAGACGACGAATACTGCGAGGATGGAAGGAATGTTGACCCTGAAAAGTTTGAAATAATCCGCGAGATTCTCAAGAATCCCGATTACACGGATTCGAAAAAGTTAATGACCGCTTTTTGCGACAGAGTACCTTCTCATTCGGAGAGCTATGAAGACAAAGGCAGAGACTTCATCGATTCCCTTGCTGGGAAGAGCATGATTTCTCTCAAATTACATATTGATAGTCATGAAACCAAATTTAGAAGTTCCGGAAGTGAAGTCCATCTATACGATTGGGTATGCAACTCGCGAACAGTGGAGAATTCTGTAATTCAAAGCGCAGACGCTATCCTTCGAGAGAAGTATGAGCCCAAATGTGATTACAAGATTGTCGGCGTTCCGATCGACACGGAAACCCTCGCCCGCCAGGTCGCCTATGGTCGTTTTTGCGGTCTTTGGTTAATAAACAATAATTCGATTGAAGAAGGTCAACCGCTTTGGACTGTTCAAGATGAGCTCGATGACGACGATCCGAATAAATACTTGTTTACCAAGTATGTAATCGACAAAATCTTCGAATTTGGAGAATTCTACGCCGTGGGACTCGTCAGCAAACAGGACAACAGCGCTGTTCTGGCTATTCGCGGTACCGAAAAAGAATTTGGGGATTGGCTAAACAACGCTGACTCGCGGGGGATCGCTTTCAACGAGTTTGAGGCTAGTTACCCCTCGATTGAAACTTGGTTGGAAAAACAGGAAAACGTTACCATAACAGGGCACTCCCAGGGGGGGGCGCTGGCTCAATTGATTGCCGCCGAATGGACGGCGACGGGGCATTCTCTGGATAAAGTTATAACCTATAATTCCCCCGGAATTCCAAAGGAACGCGTCGACGAAAAGTGGCTCGCTTGTGCCGAAAAGTGCAACGTTTCTCTAATTAACGAAGTTACCCACCATATTTCGATTGGCGACGTGGTTAGCATGGCTGGCGAGGCGTATATTAAAGGTAACGTCGTGCTTTACTCGTACCAAGGCGGTTACTACGAATCTCAACCTACTTCCATTCTTGGTAGAGCTCTTTCCTACGTTAATGATAAGCACCTCCTGTGGTTTTCAAAAGACGTCTTGTCCCGTTGGGAACCCTGGGATATGGCCGCTGAGGGCGTTACGCCAATTCCGATTTCAACAGACCAACTCAACTCTTTCTGGTTCAATTATTCCAACGCGGAATATAACAGTAAGTACAGTTGGCTCGACCAAATCGCTTTTGTGCGCGGAACGACGGAGTATGGACGAAAAACAATTAGAGAAAGTTTTGAAAACGCCCTCGGCAGAGCGATATCTTACGGTGTGATGTATGGCGTGGGCCGCGGAGCGTTGGAGGCACTTCGTGGAATTGTCGTGTCGCCAACCACTCTTTTTGCCGTCAATTCTGCAACCCTGACGTCGGTCAACGGCTGGAGCCTCAAAGACATTAATACGAACTATGACGCATGGACGCCTGGCGATATAAAGTCGGACGGTTCTGGGTATTCCGGTGGCGTCGATATTAGAACTCCCAACGGTTTCAGTATCCCGGGGCTCCTGCATTATTCGAATTATGGGCTGGACGACGTTACCGTCGATTCGACCCGATGCTGCAACGGGTTTGACCTTGACGGTTCCGGGAATGGTGCGTTTTATGTTCGGAACGCCGACATGACGCTGTCCAATATCTCGGACATTAAGGCAATGTCCGCCGCGTATCCTCAGGAACTGCCGAACCGCGACTATTCGCTCGACGGAAGCATGGCGATTTCCTTCGGATCTTCCAGTTCTCTTTACAGCATGGGAACGATTAACGTCAGTTCCCTCAAGACTGTGGGGAACTCGCAGAAACTGGGAGCCACCGTCTCCACGTTGGACGTTTCTTTTCAGGGAAAATCGCTCTTCAGCCTCGTCGGTTCCGGTGAGAATTTCACGTTCGACGGAACCCGTCGTTTAACGGGTCAAGGAAATTTCTCTTTTACCCTTTATGACAAGGACGGAAATACGTGGACGTCTCAGACGGTAACAACGAGCGGCTCGAAAATCACGTTCGACTCAGGATGGCTCTACAACTCCATTACCGTCTCTGGAAACGACCTTTCTCTTGATTACAGCAATGCGCCATCTAAAAGACCGTCGTTGAAATACGGAGGTAAACTCTACACCTTCAACTATGAAGCCGGACGCTGGGAAGGTCAGGGCGCCGCTTCGTCGACGTCGTCGTTTTCTGCTTCAGCCGCCCTTTCGGCGGCGGTCTCTAACGGCATCTCGGTAACCGTCTATGTTTCCGGGAAGCCAGCATACTTTAAATCCCTTTCTAATATCCATTTTTACCTCGACAACGACGGAACGGGAACCGACGGAACTTACGTTGGGTCGGTTCCGTTTTCCGAGATGAGCCAAGTCAACGACAAGTACGTTTATACGTTTGATTTGACGGGGCTCGGAATTGAGGAGGGAACATACTCCCTTTACGCCCACGGCGACTTCGAAAACGAAGAGGACTCGCTCTACAGCGACTCCTTCCACCTTGACTACTCTTCCCCTGTCGAGCTTTCGACGTCCTCCCTTTCTTTCGGCGAAACGCGGCTGGACGTTGCCGACGTTGATTCGGCGTCCGCCCAAGAAGTCACGATTAGGAACGCGAGTCTCGTGTCAATGACCTTCTCTCTTTTGCAGAACACCGAGGGAAGCAGGTTCTTTTTCAAAGGACAAAACGCAGACGGTTCGCCGCTGGAATCGAATACGGCGACGCTTTCTCCCGGCGAGTCGCTGACGCTCACGATTTTTTTCATGCCGAACAGCGAAGGCGAGCAAACGGACAAAATCTCGTTGATCGACAGAAACGGTTCCGTTTACGGCGAGATCGCACTTTCGGGAATCGGCTCCGATTCAGCTCTGCCGCATCTTGCGGTTCCGACGATCAAGTCGACGTCGGCGACGGAAAATAAGATCACACTGGAATGGAACGCCGTCGCGAACACGACCGGATATGTCGTGGAGTACAAGAAAACGACAGATTCTTCTTGGACGCCTATGGCGTCGACAATTTCAACGTCATGCGAGATTTCCAATCTTGCCGACAATACGTCATATGACGTCAAGATCCATGCCGTTGGCGACGGCGTAAACTATTCCAACTCCGCGTCCAGCGCCGTCAAGACCGTCAAGACGAAGCCGTCGTCGGTGACTCCGACGACGCTCGACACCCCGACGATTTCGACCGCGACTCAAACGTCAACTACGGTCGCGCTGAAGTGGAACACGATCGCGAACGCTTCGGGTTACGTCGTCGAGTACAAGGAGTCAAACGCTTTGACCTTCAAGGTCATGGAGGCGACAACCTCGAATTCGCAAACAATTTCGAATCTCAAGCCCGGTACGAATTATGAGTTCCGCGTCTACGCAAAAGGCGACGGGACGAGCTATTCCGACTCCGTGTCCAGCGCCGTGAAGACCGTCAAGACGGATCCGACGCCGGTAACCCCGGCGACGCTCGACGCCCCGACGATTTCGTCCGCGACGCCAACGTCAACCACAGTCGCGCTGAAGTGGAACGCAATCACCAATGCGTCGGGCTACGTCGTCGAGTATAAGGAGTCGACCGCTTCGAAATTCACTCCGATGGAGTCGACGACCTCGATTTCGCAGACAATTTCGAATCTTAAGCCCGATACGAATTACGAGTTCCGCGTCTACGCAAAAGGCGACGGGACGAGCTATTCCGACTCCGCTTCCAGCGCCGTAAAAGCCGTCAAGACGGAGCCGGCGCCGGTAACCCCGACGACGCTCGACGCCCCGACGATTTCGACCGCGACCCAGACGTCGACCACGGTCGCACTGAAGTGGAACGCGATCGCGAACGCCTCGGGCTACGTCGTCGAGTACAAGGAGTCGACCGCTTCGAACTTTACGAGCATGTCGACGACGACCTCGACCTCGCAGACGGTTTCGAATCTCAAGCCCGATACGAATTACGAGTTCCGCGTCTACGCAAAAGGCGACGGGACGAGCTATTCCGACTCCGATTACAGCGCCGTAAAAGCCGTCAAGACGGATCCGACTTCGGTAACTCCGACGACGCTCGACGTCCCGACGATTTCGTCCGCGACCCCAACGTCAACTACGGTAGCGCTGAAGTGGAACGCGATCAGGAACGCGTCGGGCTATATTGTCGAGTATAAGGAATCGACAGCCTCGACCTTTAAGACCATGTCGACGACGACCTCGACCTCGCAGACGATTTCGAATCTCAAGCCCGATACGAATTATGAGTTCCGCGTCTACGCAAAGGGCGACGGAACGAGCTATTCCGACTCCGATTACAGCGCCGTAAAAGCCGTCAAGACGAATTTGGCGCCGGCGGATCCGACGACGATTTCCACGTCGACGGAAGGCGCGACTGTTTCAAAGGAGGAAATCGCGGTCAACGAAGACTTTAAGGTCGTCTGTGAAGTCGTCAACGACGGCGACCATATCGCCGACGTAGCGACCGTCTACTTCTACGCGACGACTGATCCGAACGACCCCGCGAGCGGCGTTCTCATCGGAACCGCCCAAACCGAGGGAAGGCTCGAGCCGGGCGAAAGAGAGACCGTCGAACTTGAGACCAGCTTCCCTGAAACGACGCCGGGCGAATACTACGTCGGCTGGGTCGTCGAATGGTCGAACAAAGAAGAGAACGCTCAGCCCGTCGTCGCCGTTCTGCCCGACGCGATTACTGTCGATCCTCCGACAGTGGCGCCCCAGACGCCGAGTATCACGATCAGCGCGCCGACTCCTCAAATAACGGCGCAAGACGCGACCGCGGGCGCCGTCGTCGCGACTGTTGCCGCGTCGAATTTTACGCCCACGAACTACCGCGTCAACGTCGACGGGACGCAGTCCGCCGATTTCGCCGTTGAGAATGGGAAACTCGTTCTTACGAAAACGCTGGCTGTCGGCTCCTACGCCAATATCACGGTCGTCGCAGACTACAACGGAGTACTCGTCGAATCGAAACCCTTTACGCTGACCGTAACGACGTCCGAAGTTCCCGGCTCCACGCCGAAGGCGCCGTCGAATCTTGTTTTCGGCGAGTACGATTTCGCGACGCGGAAACTGCCCATGTCGTGGACGGACAATTCGGACGACGAAACAAAGTTCGTCACGCAGTATAGCTTCGACGGTGTGAACTGGAATCGCGGCGGCGAGACGGCGGCGAACGTGTCCGAACGCGTCGCGACAGGCGTCGCGTCCGATCGGACGTACTACTTCCGCGTCGCCGCATACAACGACTATGGGTATTCCGACTGGGTCGAAGCGTCGATTCACACGCCGTCCGCGCCGACTCCGAACCCGACGCTCCTCGACGCGCCCGCGATCTCCTACTACGACGTCGCCGAAACGTTCGACGTCCGGTGGTCCGCCGTTCCGAACGCGTCAGGATACACGGTTGAGATTTCTTCCGACGCGGACTTTACGACCCCGCAGAGCGCGACGACGACCGACGCGTTCTTCTCGACCGCGCTGGTTCCGGGCTGGACCGACTACTACTGCCGCGTCAAGGCGCTCGGAACGGGCGACTATCGCGATTCCGGCTGGAGCGAGGTCGTTCACGCGACCGTCGGAGGCGGCGAAGGAAGCGACGCCGTATGGAATCTCGACGACTTCTCCGCGTACAAATCCTTCAAGCTTGACGCGACGCCAGATTCGAACGTTACGGCGACGCTCTACGGGCTCGAGAAGAACGGAACCTTTAGCGTTCTGCAAACGCAGGATAATCTCGGCGTGGGCGCGACGGCCACGATTACCGGACGCAACGTCGTCGCGGAGAATCTGTGGATCACGGAAAGCGCCGCGACGCTCCTCGGCGGGGTCGTTTTCAACGGCGGCGAACTGCTCCTCGATAAGCTCACGCTTGACGGGACGGCTGGCGACGACAATTTGACGATCAGTACGGAAACGGTCGTGACCGAAACGCAGATCTTTACGACGAATCCCTACGAGAAGGCGCTCGCCAACTATCGCAAGATTTACGGCGAGTCGAGTCCGATCTATCAGAAGATTGCGGCGAACCTCGACGCGGCGTATCAGAAGCTGAGCAAGCATGTCGCGACCAAGACGTCGACGTGGGGCGTCGTCGAACTCAACGGGACGACGACGAAGTTCCTCGGAACGCGCGACGTCGCGATCAATACGGGCGAGGGCGACGATTCAATTCAGGTCGACGCGCTGCATTACAACTATACGATCTCAACTGAAGGCGCCAATAATTCGCTTGACTTCTCCGAGGCGAAGGGACGTCTTAATCTCGACCTCGGCGCGAACTATCGCCAATGCGCGCTCATCGGCGACGGCGGGACGCTGAAAGTGGACGGAATCTTTACGGACGTTACGGGAACTCAGTTTAACGACCGTGTCGTCGGCTCCGACGCCGGGTTGACCTTTGTCGGGAACGGCGGTTCCGATTCCGTAACGCTAGTGGGCGGCGAGAACGAAGTCTTCCTCGTCGGACCGCGTCAGTCGGTCGTCGCGCGTGGAAAAGGTTCCTATAACGTGACGATCGAGCAGGGCGACTATTCCGTCGTGAACGCGGGAGGCGTAACGAAACGCGGCGCGGTTTCCGTCGCGATCGAAGGCAAGAACGCGACGGTTTACGGCGGGCTCGGAACGCTCGAAGGCGCCGTCGAAGGGGATTACGCGACGGTTAATGCGGGATCTGTTCATGAATCAG
>CAMJTU010000072.1 GCA_946408825.1 uncultured Planctomycetaceae bacterium | reverse complement strand
GCTTGATGATAATATTGAGCGACGGTCCGGTCGTGTCCTTGAAGGGGTCGCCGACGGCGTCGCTGACGACGGTCGCCTTATGGCGCTCGGAGCGTTTGCCGCCGAGGTCCGGCTCGTTATTCGCTTCGATCCTAGCGAATCAGAACCAGCCGCCAAAGGCGACGATGAAGCCCGCCGCGACGACGGAGACCATGCTCATCAGCTTGATGATAATATTGAGCGACGGTCCGGTCGTGTCCTTGAAGGGGTCGCCGACCGTGTCGCCGACGACGGTCGCCTTATGGCATTCGGAGCGTTTGCCGCCGAGTTCCGGCTCGATATTCGCTTCGACGTATTTCTTCGCGTTGTCCCACGCGCCGCCCGCGTTCGCCATGTAGACCGCGACGCAGAAGCCCGTCGTCAGCGCGCCGACGAGCAGCCCGATGACGCCCGTGACGCCGAGGACGAGTCCGACGACGATCGGCGTAATGAGTCCGAGGAGCGACGGAACGATCATCTCGCGCTGCGCCGCCTTCGTGGAGATGGCGACAGGACGCTCGTAGTCCGGATCGTTCTTATATTCCATGATCCCTTCGATCTCGCGGAACTGACGGCGAACTTCTTCGACCATGCCGGACGCGGCGCGGCCGACGGCGGTCATGGTGAGCGCGCCAAAGACGAAGACGACCATCGCGCCGAGGAAGATTCCGACGAGAACCTTCGGGTTGAGGAGGTTGCAGGAGTAGTAATCCATCCAGTCCATCATGTTTGCGGTCTTGACGTCGGTCATTTCGGGAACTTCCGTGGAAGTCGCGGGCACAAAGGGACAGACGGCGGCGATCTCCGTCGTGATGAGCGCGGGACCTTTTGCGGTCGAGAGTCCCGCCCACGCTTCGTTCGACTCTTTCCAAGTCGCCGTCGCGCCGCGATAGATCGGCGCGTCTTCGTTCGGGTTGTTGACCTGATCAGGCTTCACGAGGAAGCACTGGGGGAACCATTCCTGACCGGTCTTGGCGAGTTCCGCCTTTTCCGTTTCGACGACGTCTTTTCCGGCGTATCGAACGACGAAGTTGTCGGAAACCTTGTAGTAGCCCGCCTGCGCGTCGGAGTCCGCTTCAAGCGTCTTCACGGCGGAGACGCCCCAGCGTTCGAATCCGACGCGAACTTCTTCGACGTACGCCGAAAGGAGCGCCAACGCCGTGAGCGCCGCGCTGCCGATCGCGAAGCCTTTGCCCGTCGCCGCCGTCGTATTGCCGAGCGAGTCGAGCGCGTCCGTTCGTTTGCGAACCTCTTCCGGAAGACCCGCCATCTCCGCGTTGCCGCCCGCGTTGTCCGCGATCGGTCCATACGCGTCGGTCGCGAGCGTCACGCCGAGCGTCGAAAGCATTCCGACCGCCGCGACGCCGACCCCGTAGAGTCCGAGCGAGAACGTCTTGACGTTCGCGAAATCAAAGCCCGTCGTAAATCCGAACGCGAGAATCGTCGCGACGCCGACAATCACGACCGGCGCCCAGACGCTGAACATGCCTTCCGCGATGCCCGCGATGATGACCGTCGCGGGGCCCGTCTTGCCCTGACGCGCAATCGCTTTCGTCGGGTTGTATTCGTACGCCGTGCGGTATTCCGTCCACTTGCCGATGAGCCAGCCGGCGAAAAGACCCGTCACGACGGAGACGCCCGCCCACTTCGCGGTTCCCGGCAGCATCGCCATCGAAATGAGAATCGAAAGCGCGCCGATGATAAGGGACGGAAGATTGACGCCCTTGCCGAGCGCCTTGAGGAGCGTGCCTTGGTCGGCGTTCTCGTCCGTCTTGACGAGGAAGACGCCGAAAATCGACAGAATCACGCCGACGGCGGCGAGGACGATCGGCAGGAAGAGCGCGCACATCTGCGTCTTCACGCCGTACCCAAGGGACGCGTACGCCGCGACGCCGAGCGCCGCCGACGAAAGAATCGAGCCGCAGTAGGATTCGTAAAGGTCCGCGCCCATGCCGGCGACGTCGCCGACGTTGTCGCCGACGTTGTCCGCGATCGTCGCGGGATTGCGTCTATCGTCTTCGGGAATGCCCGCCTCAACCTTGCCGACGAGGTCGGCGCCGACGTCCGCCGCCTTCGTATAGATGCCGCCGCCGACGCGCGCGAAGAGCGCCTGAGAGGACGCGCCCATGCCGAAGCAGAGCATGACGACCGTGATTTCCGTGAGACTCATCGTCCACTGGAAGGACGGGAAAATCCAATAAAGCGCGCCGAACCAAAGAACGACGTCGAGAAGGCCGAGACCGACGACCGTCAGCCCCATGACCGCGCCGGAACGGAACGCGACCTGAAGACCTTCGTTAAGCGAATTTCTCGCGCCCGCCGCCGTGCGCGACGACGCCCACGTCGCCGTCTTCATCCCGAACCAGCCCGCGAGTCCGGAGAAGAAACCGCCCGTGAGAAACGCCCACGGCACGATCTTATTCTGCACCCCGACGCCCCAAGCGAGCCACATCAGGAACGCCCAGATCACGACGAAGAAGATACTCACGACTTTATACTGCTGTTTAAGGTACGCGTTGGCGCCTTTACGAACCGCCGCCGCGATCTTAATCATCTCCGGCGTCCCTTCGTCCGCCTTCATCATCAACTTGAAGAAACGAACGGCGAAGACGAGCGACGCGATCGCGCACGCGAGCGTCAGAATCCAGAGAAGTCCAAACTGAGAGAAGAAGCTCACGCGACCCGCGTCCGTCATGTCGGTCGCCTCGAACGGCGCGACGGGGATATCGGAAGCAGCCGCATTCTCTTCCGCAACCGGCGCGGGGGACTCGGTCGTTTCCGTCGCCGTCGCGACGGCGGCGGCGGGCTCAGATTCCTGACCAAGAACAACGTTCGAGACGGAAGGGACGAAGGCAAACGTCAGCGCAAGCGCTAACGCGCCCGCGCTGACAAATTTAAACAACTGATCTGCTTTCATAGCGCGTATGCTCCTAACTCCTGATTTCTTAACGGAGAAGACGGAAAACAATCGTCGGCGACGACGCGTTCCGGTTCAACTGATTTTATCGTTCTTTACTCTTCCCGAAAGCCCCCGTATAGAAATTCAAGTCGTTTTATCCCGCGACGTTCAAACAGTTCACAGTCAAGCAAATCCCTAAAAACTGTCGGCGGCAAAAACGTCTTTCTGGGAACGATAGAAAACGAAGATCTGAGCAAGCGTCGCGACGAATTTCACAGACGTCCTACGTCGCGACGCCGCTCGCAGGAACCTCGCGTCGATGCGCACGTCTGAACAACGAATCTGTTCCCTGATTTCCTTGACTTTTCGACGACTTCCCAACACAATGGTTAACGGGCGGCGTCGAGGACGTTTTTGCGGTTCGAAAGAGCCGCCCCGATTAAAGGGACAGTTAAAGGGACAGTTAAAGGGACGGTTAAAGGACGGTTAAAGGAAAACAAATGGGATTGCCAATCAACGTTCATGAACTGATTGAAAACAGAGTCGTAGAAAGTTCCCGCATAGAATATAAGGCGGATTGGAACCCTGAACCGATCGTCCATACCATAACCGCGTTTGCGAACGACGTCGACGCCATGGGCGGCGGGTATGTCGTCGCTTGGAATCGGAGAAAGACGGAAACGCCGGGGCGCCTATTCGGTTGGAGAAAAGAAAAAGTTCGAGGAGAACAAAAGGACGTCTTCGCCAGCTTATCCTTCTCGCTTTAAGGCGGAACGACCTGTCGATGAGGGAACTCTCCGCGCAACTTGGATACGCTAAGCTTACGGACTCCGTTCGATCCGTCGTCAAAGAACTTGTCGACTCTGGAAACGTCGAACTGATTTATCCTGAAAGGCTTAATCGACCGGATCAGAAAATAAGATTGACACGCGCGTCTTAACGTACGCGTCCCCGCGCCTGCCGACGAAAAGAGCGCGCGGTCTCGGTTGAGATCGCGCGCTCTTGTTTTTTCATCAGGCGCGGATTGCCGCGCCGCGATTAGGTTCACTGGTTCGAATCGGAGTTGCCGTCGTCGACGGTCGCGAGTTTGCCGAGGATCGCTTGAGGCGTGGTCGATCCCATGAAGATAACGGAACCGTCGCCGCGAAGGAAGTTCGCGCCGCCGGCATGCCAACTGCCGAGCCCGCACATAATCGCCGCGCTTGAAACTACGTCGTTTTTGGAAAGGTGGTCGTAAGGACCGTCGATTCCATTATTGAGGACCCCCGCGTAAGGAGTCTTGCCGTCCGCCGACCAGTAAGTCGCCACGCATTTCCAGATGTAGCCGTTACCCGTGGACTGGGCGCCACAGAGATAAGAGCAGTCGTGGCATTCAGTCCAACGCTTATTAGTCTGCGGTCCGGTCGTGTTACATACTCCCAGACCGTCGATCGGGATATGCTTTTCGCCGATGATAATCTGGTTGCTCAAACCGTCTGTAACGCGGGAAAGCCTATCGCGCGGCTGGTCGACCGTCGTGCCTTCCGTTCCCTTAGGAAGGACCGCGCCGCGGAAGAAACCGCGCTGATAGGGCTGCCCCATCCCTTCCCAGTCCCAGAACCTATTTCTATCGGGAAGCGTCTGGGTCACGCGAACATAGTGGTGTGGGTCGTAATCCGTGCCGTCGTGATTGGCGCGTCCCGTGCAACCGCCGTTGGATTCCGTCGACGAAATCATGCAGTAGTCGGTCTGAGGGCCGGCGGAGTTGTCGCCCGTGCCGGTAGGAACGTATTCATAGGCGGCGGGAGAAGAACGACGGGTCGGGCAGACCATGTACTGGACGGCCGCGAAGCCTTTCTTCTGTTCGGCCGTCAGCGTAACGCCGTTCCAGCCGCCGCCGGTGTTCCAGAAATACTGGCCCAAGGTGACGGGGTCGGAACGTTCGAGAAGATCCCACAGATTGGTGTGTTCCGCGTACGGATACAGGTAAGCCCACATCGTAATGCGGTGCCACGAGTGCGCTGCCGGCGGGATGCCGTTGCGGACGTCGCAGAAATTGTGGATAGCCAACCCCATCTGCTTTAAGTTGTTGGTGCACTGCATGCGACGCGCCGCTTCGCGGGCAGCTTGGACCGCAGGAAGGAGCAATCCGATAAGGATGCCGATAATAGCGATAACGACGAGGAGTTCAACAAGGGTAAACCCCTTTCTCCCGCGTCTCTTAGAAATAGAACGCAACATATGTATGCCTCTTAAAAGTAAAAAGATATGGGATATGTCACACGATCGAACCCAAATACGGTCATTACGTCTGTATTCGCATACGACCTATTTTGAAAACTATGGACGGCGCCCTTAGGGAAACACTGTCTTTTCTAAAGTCGCCTTGTTTATAACAAGTTAGGATTGATCCGTCTCTTTTTAGAAGGCGCGTTCGAGGAACGCCCTTCGTCCAGTCGTGTCTGAACGCCTTCCGCCCGGTCAAACTTTTTTCGGAACTCCGGGTCTGACGCGTATTTAAACGCGACCGTCCTTTCCTCTTCAGGAACTTGTCCCGGCGGATAGACGATCAGATCGATTCTCATATCTTTTTGAACGTCATACTCCCAACCCGACAAATCAGGATTCGTATGTTGAGAATCGATGAGCATCTTGATCTTGTCTAACCGATAGGAATCGCTTTTGCCGCGATCGACGTCCGAAATATCCCACGCGACCGCGCCCGTTATGTAGACGTTGTACATTCCCTTGGGAATACCGTCGTTGCGGCGAAAAGAGTGGAGCGAGTACTCGCCGTTTTCATTAAGCTCGCTTCTGCCTAAATGGAAACCGTCGGTAAACAGGACGTCTCCTGAAGCGAGCGGAGTCCCGTCCGGAAACGTAACTCTCCCGACAACGTGAACGTTCTTACTGCAACCGAACGCCGTTATAGCGACGAATGCGACCGCGAGTCCCAACAATTGGCGAGTTCTGATCATGCTGCCGACGACCATATTGAACGAAAAGGACGAATGAGAGAACGAACGTCTAAATCCGCGACTAACGCCGTCATTCGGCGGCGGGGGGCGCAGATTCGATTACGAGATCCTTTGTCGTCTTGCCTTTGACCGTGATCTCGCCAAGCGGACTCTGATCGGGGTTAGAATACTTCTCCGGAACCAAGTTTACAGCCTTGCCAACCATGTGAATTTCGGCGGATGAGCCGTCGGCTCCACGTGTGGAAGCGGTTTTGCCAGAATCAAGCATCTGAACAGCGCCGGTGATATAAATCTTGTAAGTTCCCTGAGGGACTCCGTCGCCAGGCTTAAACGTGCGCATTCGGTAAGTTCCGTCCTCTTGGATTTCGCCTTTGCACATCGTCGTGCTGTTGCTGAAGTTGACGGTGCCGAACGTCAACGGCGTTCCGTCTGAAAACGTGACTTTGCCGGTAACCTGACACCTGCCGCCGCAACCGCTGACGACGAGGACGGACGCGACGAAAAGGAGCGTGAGAATTTTAGCGAGTCTATTCATAAAACCATTCCTTCGCGATGATAAAAGCAAACGTTACGTCGCCCTACCGGCTTCGATTGACGCGACGCCGGAAACGCGACGACGCCGGACGCGAACACAAACGCGACTGCCGCAAGCGTTAAAAGCGTTTAAAACCTCTTAAACAATCAATATCAAAAACGAAAACTCAAGTTTTATGAGTTCATTCTGAAATTCTTATATTGCAACACTTACGACTTACGCCATCATATTCGCAGAACAACGCTTCTAGGTATTTTAGTATGTCGCGTCAATCCGCGCAAGAACAAAATCGGCGTTCTCAACATTTTTTGAGAAAACAACCGGCATGAGGGAATCGCTTAAAATGCAAAGGGTTATCAATTCGAAGAAGTCAACTCGGGATTTGTTCCAATTTTATGCGCTCCGTTGGTTAGAAGAGGCTAAGTTGGGACTCAAAGATTCAAGCGTGGCGAAGTATAGAAATATTGTATCCCTATATCTTATACCAGCTTTTGGCAAAAAACGTCTATGCGACTTCAATCGAAACAAAATTGACTCGTTTACCTCCAAACTCCTGACGAAGGGCGGGAGGCGTCGAAAAGGTCTACAGCCCTCGACTGTCAACACAATTCTTACCGTTCTAAAAGAGATTCTTGATTTTGCCTCCCAAAACACAGGCGTTCCAAGAGTCGGTTTTCGCAAATTGCGCGTCAACGCCCGGAAGATTTCGTCGAGAGTTTTGCGCGCCTCGGATCAGAAAACGCTTTGGAATTACCTTCGCGACGACTCTCGCCAAAGTTCTCTCGGAATTTTCCTTTGCCTCACATACGGATCTGAAGTTTCCTCATTTTTTCAGTTAAGCGGCGTTATGAACGCCGATTAACCGGACAATTTCATCGATTTTTTTTGCGGGAATCTTGCCTTTTAATCTCGGGTTTAGTCTTAAATTGGGGACGGATCTTTTCGTCAATTGTTTCTAATTTGTTCTCGTTGACGTAAAACTTCCAACCTACGGGAAGACAAATTCTTCCGAACAGCGGACGCCTTGCAATCATCCCTACCATAACGAGAGAATGACCGTAGCAAGTCGCGTTTCGACAATACGGGTTTGTTGGGTCGTGCATACGCCCGGCGCCTTCGACTTTCCGTCCATAACGCTTTATAGACGAGTCGTCTATCACAAGCTCGATCGGCAATTCGATAGGGAAAAGGCGACTAAATTCGAGTAACCAGAGGAGCAATTTACACTGTATCTTATCAACTTGTTCGCCAATGCGCGCAATAAACCTGTAAACTTTCCGTATTGTTTGTCTTGACTCCCAGTGAGTATCCAAGAGGTTATACAACCGACTGTTAAGAGACTGCCGAATAAAATCGTCTCAAAATAGCGCCGACAAGGCTTGTAACGTACTGATTGGAGACTTAAAATCAGGTCGTTGGGCGAGGTCTTGACTTGGCTCATCAGGGGACTCCTTGGCGTGTTGGTCTTGTGTTTAAAACACTAACCAAGGCAGTCCCTTTTTCATATCCCAATTTTTAGTCAGACCTCATTCAAATTTTTCCTTTCAAAAAACTAGGGAAAGTACAGGACGGTCTGAGCAACCAGATCGTCGTCGGCGAGAAGCACATCCCGATCGACGGTCTTGACGTCTGCAACACGACGACTCCGAGCGCGAACAACTGGTCGGAATGCCACGACTGCTCGTACCTCTGCGGCGCGGCCTCGACGGGCAACGGCTACATCTGGCGTTCCGTCGCCTCCTACTGGTCTGACGACGGGAAGACCCCGTACACGGCGCTCGCCAACGGTATCGACGGTCCTTACGACCACCTTGCGAAGAACCAGAACGCGTCGATTAACTGCGGTCTCGGCAGCTGGCACGCGAGCGGCGCGAACTTCCTCCGCGCCGACGGTTCCGTCATGTTCATGAGCTCCACGACCCCGCAGACGATCCTCGGACAGCTCGCGACCGTCGACGACGGCAACCCTGAGGCGAACTAGCAATCCTAACCGCGGCGCGATAAAACGCGCCTGCTAAAAGCGAAAAGAGCGCGCGACTTCATACGAGGTCGCGCTTTTTTTTTGTCGGCGGATATTCGGACTGCTCCTACCTGAGCGGCGCCGAACGCCCCGCCGGCGACGCGCATGACAGTCCTTTTGACGCCATGAAAGGCAGTTAGGAAAACAGAAGGCAGGCGCCCTTGTTTACAAGGCGTTCAAGTTTTTCTTTACGTCTTATGCGACGTTTACTTTCTTGACGTTCGCGCGACGAGGCGTTACAATATCCGTCAGATAAGGGGTTCGCTCGAGGCATAAACATGGCCAATTCTTTGTTATAGGGCGAGTTAGGAGGAAAAAACATGAAGTTCTATTCTATTGGCGACCTCAGAAATGAAACGTCAAACGTTTGTGAAGACGTCCGACGAGAAGGCGAAGCCGTCGTCATGGACGGCGGCAAACCGACGTTCCTTATGTTTAACGTCTCCGAGGATTCGTTTGAGACAATCCTTCGCGCGGTTCGTCTAGCAAAAGCGACGGTCGCGTTTAACGAAATGCGAGCGATCGCCGCAGAAAACGGATATATGACCGATGAAGAAATAGAGGAAGAAATCGCAGCGGCGCGAAAAGAACGCCGCGCTGGGAAAGAATCGTGATTCCTGTCGTTGTTGATACAAATATCCTAGTTTCGGGTCTTTGGAAACCAACTGGAAGCGCTTCGCTCGTTATCTCGCAGATCGTCGCCGGAAACCTTGTCCCTTGTTACGATCACAGAATCGTCAATGAGTACGACGAAGTTCTTCGACGTCCAAAGTTCAAATTTTCAGCGTTGCAGGTCGGATTTCTCTTAGAAGCTATTTTCCGCAACGGAGTTCCTGTCGTCGCCGATCCGCTTCCAGACGTGATAATGGGCGACGAGGATGATCGTCCCTTTTTTGAAGTTGCCAAGACTTGCGGCGCGCCGCTCGTAACAGGAAATATTAAAGACTATCCTTCCGATCCCCTTGTATACGCCCTCTCGGACTTCTGCCGTCGCTTCTTGATCCAATGAGAACGCCGCAAATCAAAGAACAATATTCGGCGTTAAAATCTACCGTTTTCTCGATGCGGGCGCGAGTCGCGACGGCGCGGAAAGAACAACGCCGGGGGTAGTACGCGAAAT
>CAMJTU010000071.1 GCA_946408825.1 uncultured Planctomycetaceae bacterium | reverse complement strand
TTAGCTGTGGCGATTAGCTGTGGCGATTAGCTGTGGCGATTAGCTGTGGCGATTAGCTGTGGCGATTACAAAGTTAGACGACTATAACTCAAGTCGTAGTCACGTAGTTCGTTATATCTTACGTCGGATTCTGAAAAACGGATCGAAAAAAACGCCGACAATTTTTTGAAGAACCTTTTTTATCGTCCTACAAAAAATGAGGAAATCGGTTTTAAAACTCACCGACTCGGCGTATTTTATTCGCAACGCGTTTTTTTTCTTTAAAACGAAGTTTTCGTACATTTCGTCGGCGTTCTCTTCGCCGACTATTTCGTCAAGGTTGATGAACTCGAGCGAACTGAAGTCTGTGACGCCCGGTCGCACCTCCAGAATTTCCTTTTCTTCGCCTTCATATTTTTCCGCGTACTGAAGGAGTTCTGGACGAGGGCCGACAAAACTCATCGTTCCCATAATGATATTTATGAGATTTGCGGTCTCGTCAAGTTTTGTTTTTCTTAAAAAATTTCCGACTTTTGTGATTCTGGGATCATGAAACGCCGTCGTGCCGCCCCCGATTTGGTCGGCGTTCTTAACCATCGTACGGAATTTGAATATTCGAAACGCCCTGCCTTGATACCCCCCGCGCAACGGACGGTAAAAAATAGGAAAACCGTCTTCCGTCACAATGGCGACGGCGATAATCAAATACAGAGGAAGCGCGACAATCAAAAAGGGGATCGCCAACACGAACCCTAATGCTCTTTTAACTCGCCTGTTGTAGAAACCGTCGAACGCCTTCATGTCTTTCAAACGTCTATAACAAAGCAAAGTGTTACGCAGAAACAATTATTGTCATTCTTGCCTAATTTGCCTAAATTTTCACGGTCCTTGTATTATACGGTTTTCAAAAAACCTTTCAAGCCTCTAGGAATATGGATTTTCATGGTCTAATCTCTTTGTTTTCATCTTTTGAAAGGTAGAGAATCTTTTTTTTACGTCCATATCGACGTTTCGAGCTAATTACTCGGCGAACGACCGAAAAGCGCTCTTTACTTCAAGGGACAAAATCAGTACCATGCGCAACGATTTTGAGACATATCGAGGTCTGGATTCGTATATGTAGCTCGTTTTTTGCGTTCTTTGCAGCGCCTTGTATAGAAACGATTTAGGTGATGATGATGGAGATTCGTTTGCGCTTGCTGGCGTTGACGACCGCGTTTCTGTGTTTCGTGAGCGGATCAGACGTCTTTGCGGAAGATCTTTCGGTCGAGGAGATTGCCGAACGGTACGAAGCCCAATGGAACGACGTGAACGCACTCCGGATTGAATTTCGGCGCGAATCGCAAACACGTACGGCGTCAAGTAGTTACGACGCTTGTTCCTGGGAAATGGTCGGCGAAAAGGCGAGGGTTGTCGAATCGCGGTTGACGAGCGTTCTCAGCAATCCGTTGGACACGGACTCGCCGCGCCTCTCGGCGAACGTGATTTCGGTTTGTTATTTCGACGGCGAGAAGACTCGTGAAATCGCCGAACCCGCCGATTCCTATCCCATTGACGAATTTAACCTTAAAGATTACGAAGATTTGCGAAGACGCGGCTTCCGCGCGGTGATCTCGAATCTAAACAAACATTGGCGATTTTGGTATTCCTGCCCGATTCCCCGCTATTTTTCGATTCCTACAGAAACAGAACTCATTTCGTTACCCGACCTTGTCGCGAAATATGACGCCCGCGTGGTAAAGCGAACGCGGAGCGAAAGAGGCGACGAACTTGTGCAGATTGAGATTCGCGACGACGCCGTCGACGGCGCAATGAGCGAATTTTTCAAGTCTTGGGCTCTCTATATTTCGCTGGACGTGACGAAGAACTACGCGGTCGCAGGTTTTCAACTCAACGTGACGCTCAACCGTGATCCTGAATCGAAAGTGATTAGCGATTATACGGCGGGCTCGTTTAAGGAGTTCCCTCGAGGAATATGGATTCCGACGACAGTGGCATACCGAGAACACAGCGGCGGGGTTCGCAGTTCGTTGACGAAGATTTCGATTCATGGCGTTTCCATTAACGTGCCTTCCACGGATTTTGACCAGTTCCACTTTAAGCCCGGCATGGTTGTACATGAGGAAATTTGGCCAGAGATTCGGGAGAATACCGAACGTCCTGAAATTCTCGTTCACTTATGGGGCGACGACGATTCGTCGGCGCAAACTTTTGAGAGCGAAGAAGATTTTCGAGAATACTATGAGGAGAATTTCGGACTTGATTCTCTGGACGAAGTTCTCGATCCTCGTTTCAAAATCATGGAACGTCGCCGTAGCGGTCTTCTTTTTCTCGGCGCATGCGTGTGTTTAGGCGCGTTCATATTGCTGACGCTCTATACGCGTCGCGCCGTGAGAAGAGATCGCGAAGAGGAAAACGCCTAGCGATCGATTTGAAGTTCCTACTGAGGAAATCCCGCTCTTAACGTCGAGCGAATTCGGCGTAGAGCGGGTTTTTTTATTGATCGACTTTGTACAAAAGTTCTGGAAACTGCTTGTTTTTCTTGCAAAAGCTACAAAACGCGCCTATCATTAAGGGACGGGACGGTCGTCGTCCTGACGTCGTCGGAAACTAAGAGGAGAGACAGTCATGAAGAACGCGTTTGTCACGGGGGGCGGTCGTGGAATCGGCGCCGGGATTGTCGAGGCGTTGGCGTCGGAGTCGTGGAACGTCGTATTTTGTGGACGTAAATCCGTCGCGGAGATGGAAACTCGTCGCGAGCAAATCGAGCGCGAATATGGCGTTCGAGCGCTTTACCTTCAATGCGACGTTTCTAACGGCGACGATCGCCGTCTCGCGGTCGACTCGGCGCTTGAAGCGTTTGGCGAACTCAACGCGCTTGTGAACAACGCCGGGGTCGCGCCTCTTGTTCGCGCCGATATTCTCGACGCGACGGAGGAAAGTTACGACCGTGTTATGAACATTAACCTCAAAGGACCGTATTTCCTGACGCAGCTTGTCGCCCGGCATATGGTCGAACACAAAAAGAACGACGCGTCTTTTAGCGCCGCGATCGTCAATATTTGTAGCGTTTCTGCGACGGTAGCGAGCGTAAGTCGAGGCGAATACTGCCTTTCTAAGGCAGGAGTCGCGATGGCGACGCGTCTTTGGGCTGTGCGACTTGCTGAATTTGGAATTCCCGTTTATGAAGTACGTCCCGGTATTATCAAGAGCGACATGACTGCCGCCGTGACGGCGAAATACGATAAACTCATCGCCGAAGGTCTGACGCTTCAACCGCGTTGGGGAACTCCCGACGACGTCGGCAAGGCGGTCGCCATGTTGCTACGCGGCGATTTGCCCTATTCGACGGGACTGTCGATCGACGTCGGGGGCGGTATGGAAATCGGACGTCTATGAACGCGGATTAGGTCGAAATGAAGCTTTATTCTTTTCATACGCTTGTTTTGGGAAGCGGCGCCGCGGGGTTGGCGGCGGCGGTTCGACTACGCGCCGAAGGCGTCGAAAGCGTCGCGCTGCTGACCGAAGGTCTCGACCAAGGAACCTCGATTAACGCGGGAAGCGACAAGCAGACGTATTACAAGCCGAGTTTGTGCGGCGCGACGCCAGACTCGCCCCGTTCGGTCGCCGAATCGTACCTTCTCGCCGGGGGCGCCGACGGCGATCTTGCTTTGGTCGAAGCGGCGACGGCGACTCGCGCTTTTTTTCATCTCGTCGACGTCGGCGTTCCGTTTCCTCGCGACGCTTTTGGGCAGTACGCCGGATATCGTACCGATCACGATCCTGCACGGCGCGCGACGAGTTGCGGACCGTATACGTCCCGCGAGATGTGTCGCGCTCTGATCCGTGAGGTTAAGCGTCGTGAGATTCCCGTATACGAGAATCGCGTAGCCGTTCGATTATTGGTCGTTTCTCTCGACGCCGCCGACGGAACGCTTTCGCAAAAAAAAATTCTTGGCGTCGTATGTGTCGACCGAACGACGCGCGACTTCGAAGTTTACCGCGCCGAAAATGTTGTATTTGCAGTCGGAGGTCCTGGCGGACTTTACAAAAGGAGCGTTTATCCTGAGGTTCATACCGGCGCGATTGGGCTTGCGCTTGAAATCGGCGCGCTTGCGAAAGGGCTTGCGGAAAGCCAGTTTGGGTTGGCGTCGTTTACGTCCTTGGCGGGGCGATCAACGTCTCTGAAATCAGGAGTCGTTAGGCCGAAGGAATTTCGTTGGAACGTTTCCGGCTCGTTCATGCAAGTCGTTCCGCGTTTTATTTCCACTGCGGCAGACGGCAAGTCGGACGTTCGCGAGTTTCTGACGGAGTATTTTACGTCTCTCTCCGACCTGTATGGCCTTATTTTTCTCAAAGGCTATCAATGGCCCTTTGACGCGCGCAAGGTTCCAGGCTCGTCGATGATCGACCTTTGCGTCTTTCACGAGACGATAGTACGCGGACGCCGCGTTTTTCTCGACTATCGCGCCAATCCTGCGGGGTACGCGTTTGACGCGCTCCCTGATGAAGCGAAAGAGTATCTCGCTAATTCTGACGCCGAGGCGCCGACTCCCTATGAGCGACTCTTGCGGATGAATCCCGCCGCCATAGAACTCTATCGCGATTGGGGCGTAGATCTGTTAAACGAGCCCCTTGAAATCGCCGTCTGCGCGCAGCATAACAACGGCGGGCTGGCTGTCGACGTCGATTGGCGTTCTTTGAACGTCGCCGGGCTTTATCCGATAGGAGAGGTTGCCGGAACTCACGGGGTCGCGCGTCCCGGCGGTTCGGCGTTAAACGCGGGGCAAGTCGGAGCGTTTCGCGCCGCTGAAAGAATAGCGCATGACGCGGGTCTGAACGCCCTCGCGCCCGAAATCGACGAGACGTTTACGACTATGGCGAAAGCCGAGGTTGCGCGACTGCGCCAAATTGTCGCTCGCGCGTTAGACCAAAAATGCGACTGGCGAACGGAACGCGACGCGTTTCAAGAAAGAATGAGCGTTTCATGCGGAATTTTGCGCGACTTGGCTACGCTTGAACGCGCGAAAGACGACGCTTCTGCGCAGTTGGCTCGACTCGTTGGCGACGGTCGCGCGACGGTTCCAACTTCGTCCAACGTCGAGACTCCCATGAGCGACGACGCGATCGAAACGTTGCGTAACCTTCAGCTGTGTCTTGCGCATAAAGTCTATATCGACGCGATTTACGAGAGCGTCGCCGCCGGCGTCGGTTCGCGTGGATCGCAGATAACGCTCGATCCGACGGGAACGCCGATATCGAGCGTTTTTCCGTCGAACTGGCGTCCTCAATCAGAAGACCAAACTTTTCGGAAACGCGTTTTTTACACGTTTTTGTCTTCGTCGTCCAACGGGAATAATTCTTTCGCGACGCGTTGCTTCTGGCGTGACGCGAAGCCGATCCCCGAACCGGACGAATGGTTTGAGAACGTTTGGCGCGACTATCGCGAGGGCAAAATTTACAACCGATCCCGATTTGACGCGGGCGCAAGCGGAGACTAAGTATAAGAGAGGTAGAAATGACATATTTTAAAAAGATCGCCGCGTTCAAGGATTCTTCTGAATTTCGGGGATATCTGCGGGAAATCGGGGCTAAATTCGACCTCGTCGACAAGCCGCGAATCGGCGCGGATTCTATGTTTTCCAAGCCGTGCGCTTATAAGAGCAAAATAACGGGGCGGACCGTCAATCTCCCAACCCGTTGGGCTCTTTTGCCGATGGAAGGTTGGGACTGCCTTCCGAACGGCGCGCCAAGCGAATTGGCGCGTCGTCGTTGGCTCCGAAGCGCAGGGAGCGGCGCGGGCATATTCTTCGGCTGCGAGGCCGTCGCCGTTATGGCGTCGGCGAAAGCTAACGCGCGGCAAATGTCGATAACACGCGAGACCGTCGGCGAAATCGCGAAGTTGCGCGAGGAAACAGTCGCGCGGACGCGCGATCTTTTCGGGTCCGACGGAACGCCCTATATGGGGTTGCAACTCACGCATTCCGGACGGTTTGTCAAAACGCCTGACGACAAACGACTTGATTCGCACACTGCATATCAGCACCCTTTGCTCGACAAAAAATTTCATTGCGACGCGTCGAACGTTCTTCGAGACGACGAAGTCGAAGAAATCGTCGCTCACTTTATTGAAGCGGGCAAACTTGCGCTGGAAGCAGGCTTTGATTTCGTCGACGTGAAATGCGCGCACGGGTATCTTGGTCACGAGTTCCTTACCGCGTACGACCGTCCCGGAAAATACGGCGGACCGTTTGAGAATCGGACGCGATTCTTTCGCGAGTGCGTCGAGGGGATCAAGGCGGCGGCGCCGGGGCTCGATATCGGCGTTCGTCTGAGCCTTGCCGATCTTCTGCCTTTCGAGAAGGGACCTGACGGAGTAGGACGACCGGCGGCGTGGGATTTCGACAAGAACGGACCTTATCCTTACGCGTTCAACGGCGACGGGACGGGACTGGGCGTCGATCCTGAAATGAAGGAACTCCTTGAGTTCGTCGGGCTCCTCGACGAACTTGGAATTTCCCTTATTGGAACGACGTTCGGGAGTCCGTACTACAATCCTCATTCAACTCGACCTGCGACGTTTGCGGTCGCCGACGGATATCTCCCGCCCGAAGATCCGCTCCTTGGCGTTTCGCGTCAACTGGAGACTGTTAGAGCGCTTAAAGAACGACGTCCCGACCTCTTCTTAATAAGTTCAGGATGCTCTTATCTTCAAGAATTTCTACCGCAGGTCGGCGAGTGGGTTCTTGAAACAGGAGGCGCCGACATGATCGGTCTCGGACGTTCGATTCTTTCGTATCCGCAGATGGCGTCCGATTACCTTTCGGGAAAAACGCTTGATAAAAAGCTAATTTGCCGCACCTTTGGCGACTGTACGAACGGACCGCGCGCCGGACTTGTTTCCGGTTGCTATCCGCTAGACGAGTTCTATCGCGGTCGCGACGAGGCGCGCGTTCTCAAAGAGATTAAACTGCTTGCGAAAACTACAAATCCAGCCGACAAATAACGCGATAAACGAGGGAAACGCGCATGAAAAATAACGCGACGTTACGATGGACCGCGTTCGTCTCGACCGCGCTTGCGACGATCGTTGGTTTTTGCTTTCCGAAGCAAGGACGGAGCGAGGACTCCGAAACGCCGATCTCGGCTTCTTTAGAAGACGAATTCCGCGAGCCGCCCCGAGAGTTTACGCTACTTCCGTTCTGGTTCTGGAACGACGAGCTGTCGAACGATGAAATTGCGCGGCAGATCGAGGATTTTGAACGTCATGGCGTTCATGGCTTCACGATTCATCCAAGGATTGGACTTCCCGAGGATTCTGGGTGGATGAGTCCCAAACTCCTTGCCGCGATGCGATTTGCGCTAGAAGAAGCGCGCCGGCGCGGGATGTTCGTTATCCTCTACGACGAAGGAATGTATCCTTCTGGGTCGTCGGCGGGGCAGGTCGTCGCCGAGAATCCCGAGAACGCGGCGCGTGGATTTGTTCGCGTTGTTTTCAACGCCGACGGAACCCAACGCGAACCGCGCAACCGCGTTCAAGACGACTGGATCTTTGTCGACGAGTACAAAAACGAAAAGGACGAGACGGTCAAAATCTACGACGCGCCGTCTGGGGGCGTGATTCGCGGATTGCACTATATCGGCGACGAGTCGAAGAACCCTCGAGAGTTTTCGCCGCCCGCCGCCGATCTGCTCTACGCGCCCGCGGTCGACGCGTTTATTCGACTCGTTTATCAACGCTTTTACGACGAGTTTGAAGAGTTCTTCAAAGACGGCGTGGTCGTTGGAATCTTTACGGACGAGCCGTCGATTCTCGGACGCGGCGCGATGGGCGGCATGAAGAACGGAAGTCTGCGATCCCTTGACGCCATTAGCCGTTGCGGCGGAATCGATTTTCGTCCCCATCTGCGTGAGCTTTGGGAAAACGTTTCTCCTGAGAGTCCAACGATTCGCGCTCGCTATAACAAGGCGGTTCAACTCGCGCTTGAAGAGATTTATTACGACCGCATCTCGTCTTGGTGCGTCGAACATGGGACGAAGCTCTGCGGACATCCTGAAGGCTCCGGCGATATTGGCGTTCTGAATAAGTTTCAGATTCCCGGTCAGGATATCGTCTGGCGCTATATCGAACCGGGCGCAAAGGCGTTCGATTCGACCCATTCGCCGATGGCGAAGGTCGCTTCGAGCGCGGCGTTGCACAACGGGGCGCGGCGCAATCTCAACGAGATTTTCGGCGCCTATGGGCACGAGTTGACCTTTGAAGAGTGCGAATGGCTCATTAACTGGTGCGTTGTTCGCGGTCAGAATATGTTCGTGCCGCACGCGTTTTATTATTCGATCCGCGGTCCGCGATGGGAAGAACGCCCGCCCGACGTCGGTCCTCATTCCGCTTGGTGGGACGGCTACAAAACGTTTGCGGATTACTGCGCGCGGCTCTGCTGGCTCAATACGGATTCTCAGGTCGTCGCGCCGACGGCGATTCTCGTCGATTCTGGGGTCGCGTCCGTATGGATGACGCGCGAGCTCATGCGCAACCAACTCGATTTCAACTATCTCGAAACGCGGTTCTTAAACGACGCTCTGTTTAAAACCGACCCTGAGCCGCTGATCGAACTTCCGACGGCAAGCTATAAAACGCTCCTGACTCCCCCCCGCGTCGCGACGGAGGAATCGCTCTCCGCGCTCGAAAAAGCGGCGGCGACTGGGCGTCTCGCGTGCCTTCCGAACGACGCGAAACGTTTCGATTCGTCGTCCGACAAGCCTGTCGTCGTGGAGAACGGCGACGCGATCCTTGCGTTCGTTCGACGCTCCTCCGGAATCGACGTCGCGACGATCGCGCCGGAAAACGCTCTTAAGGGCGAACTTACGCCCGCGTTTCCGTCCCTCGCGCCCGGGCTTCGCGTGCGACACGTCGTTAAACGCGGCGTTGATTTCTATTTCCTCTTCAACGAGGAAGCCGACCCGATCGACGCGCTGCTGACCTTCGCCGCTGACGACGGCGTCGTTCCCGTCCGCGAATGGAACCCGAAGACGGGCGAAATTACCTCCGTCGAACGCGACGCCGACGCGCCGACTCTTTTCCGGGTCAAACTCGCGCCGCATGAAACGACGATCTTTTCCTTCCGTTGAAACGTCCTTTTACCAATCGTTTTTTTAACGCCGTCTAGAGGAGAACTCCAATGACCCCCGAAAAGAAAGAGGAATTGATCGGCAAACTGAAGCGGATTGCGAGGAATGAAATCAGAACGACTCGTTTCAAACCTCGAGCGCCACTCGCTGTTTCGGCGAGTAGATTGGGCGGGAAGCCTGCCGTTCCGTCCGACTTTGTTTGGCCGCAATACACCTTTAAGTTTTCTGAATATAAGGGGAAAGCGCCAAGCCGTAGCGACGAGCCTGTGACGGTTCCGCTTTCTTTCTTGGCTCAAATCAATTTGAAAGACGTCGCGAATCTCGATGAAGAAAACCTTTTGCCTAAAACCGGCGTTCTTTGTTTCTTCTACGAATTGAACACGATGCAATGGGGATTTGACCCCAAGGATAAAGGTTGCGCCCGCGTCTTTTATTTCCCGAACGAATCTGAATTGACGATCGCCGAATACCCTGACGGTCTTGAGGAAGAAAATCGGTTTCCCGAGTATGCGCTTGAGTTCAAGAAGCATGTGAGTCTTCCCGGTAAGTACGAGTCTGACGAGTACTTTGATTTCGAGTTTGACGACGAGGATGACGAGGAAGATAACGCCTTCGACGAATGTCGCGTCGAACTGGGCTATGAAGAGGACGAGTTGGAAGAAGATGATGAGGAATATATAACCAAACTGTTGGGGTATCCCGACGTTATTCAAAATCCGATGGAGGAGGAGTGTGAGTATGTGGCGCGGGGATTCTATATGGGAGCCCGTCGTCCCGAACTTACGTCAGAAGAGCGCGCGGAAGTTGAACAAGCCGCCAAAGATTGGAGGTTGCTCTTCCAGATGGCCTCGGTTGAAGAAAAAGACTTCGACCTTATGTTTGACGACGTCGGCAGTATCTATTTCTGGATTAAGAAAGAGGATTTGCGGAATTGCAACTTCGATAAAGCGTGGCTCATTTTGCAGAGTTACTAATCCCGGGGCGTCGCCTCGACTCT
>CAMJTU010000070.1 GCA_946408825.1 uncultured Planctomycetaceae bacterium | reverse complement strand
AGGTTATCGACTCGAACATTACCTCGTTGAAGAGGAAGCAAGTCTTTTATACGATCGTATTCGGCTTCTATTAGGTTCATAATGAACGACAGTAGACTTTTTACTGCTTTGTGTCAACACGCCCTAACCATTTTTGAACCGCTTCATTGCTTTGTCGTCTTGATACTTTGGCTGGTTTCTGCGGCGTAAATCCCCATCTTTTCAGATACTCGCCTACCGTTCGGATAGGAAGTTCAATCCCATACCTATCCGCTATCACTTCTTTAACCGCTTTTCTATTCCAAAGCGCAAAAGGTAATTTCAACTGCTTGGGATCCTTATCAATGATTATTGACTGGACCTCTAAACTTTGTCGTAACGTTAATCTCGTTCCTGAACCCTTAGGACGACCCTCTTTTTTAGGTCTAAGAGCTTTGAGTCCGCCTTCCTTGTATTTGCGTATCGTCTCGCGAACAGTATTTATACACAGTCCTGTGTTCCTCTGAATTTCCGACGTTTTCTTGCCGTCCTTCCATTGTCGAATTACCGTTTTTTGACGGCGAACGTTTCTTGAGAACCTAACTTTCTGTAATCAATTTTTTCGTATTCCATAGCGTCCCTTTCTGAACATTGAGAATGCTATAAGTATACAGAAAAATTTTGATTTTTCAACTATTGGTTCCTTGCCGAGGTAATACTTAATAGACGCCACTCCAGTGAAGAGTAACATTAAAGTGAAGAAACAACTAATAAGTACTTATAGTTCAAGTATATATATACAACAAAAACCATAAAAAAAGAAGGGCGAAGAAATTCATTTACTAATTTTATAACCCCGATTATGTACAAGACAATTAGTAAGAATGAAAATACGAGAGATTCTAAAACATGACACATCAAATAATTCTCCAAATCAATAGGGATATATCCTAAAAAAAATCCTATGGCAATCAGGTAAATACTATGACAAACAATAAAAAAAGTCCATAAATATTCCATTCAAAATATCCGTTCTTAGAAATATCAAATTTATTATTGTTCTATTGGAAAGAAAGGAGCGCTTTCTTTTTGAATTTGATATAACGTATTAACATTCGAGTATTCTATTGAATGCATAAAATAGTCAACTTGTTCATGAGTCAAATAGTTATTAAATATATTATAGGGGTACATATCGTTATAATAGTGTTTTATAAATGGAATTAGGCGAATTCCATCTGGATTTGTATAGTTGAATGTCCCTACTCTCGAAGGATCAATTTCCAAGACATGATCTTGGCGAATAACTAACTCTCGACCACTTTCTGAGCACCATTTAAAACAATCTTCGCCTGTTTTGTCAACACTATGATACTTAGACGCATAATCAGGTAATAAAGTCCATTTCTCTCCAAAAAAATATGCCACTACCTTTTTACCATTGCGAACGTTCTCCTTATCTCTTTGATTGGATAAAGAATAGAGATCCAGATAAAGCATTTGATCGTAATCGTTCAATTCTGTCCTTTCTATATAATGTTTATACCTTGTATTGCCAAGAGCAACGCAAAAAACTTCAATTTCTTCTTTATCAAGTTTAATTAATTGAGGATTATGAACATATTCGTTAGTCAAATTCTTCCCTGAAATGTTTCTTAATTTCCTCATATTTTCTTCGTATAATTTGAGTGATTCTTCTGGGTAAATTATTGTAGTATTTCCGTATTTTTTCCTCACCGTATAAAGAGTAGAGGGTAGATGTATTCTACCGCATATTTCACATACATTATGAACAAGGATCAAAATTAATGATCCCGCAAAATACGTATGCTTACCTTCAACCTCAATATTATAAACCCGTCTCGTTCCTTTAACTTCTTCTCGCGAGACAAACGCGACACGCTCCCCCTCCGCCGTTAAACACTCGTCGCCTGCAACTAGCTCTTCCGCGCAAATCCACCCTTTCTCACAAACGTAAAACCGATGCGAGGGCGTGCAGACGAGTTCCTCCCCATTCTCAAACCTTAAGCGAACAACCTCCTTCTCCCCGTTGTCAAAGAACCTCGCGACGCGGGCGGGCGCAGGTTTCCCTTCAGGATCAAGATGATCCGCCGCAAGAACCATGTCGCCGGGACGGATTTCTTCAATCGGCTTCGTCGTACCATCCGCCATAAGAACGGGCGTCCCCGCGACGAAGCAGACTTCAAAGTCAAACGTCGGATTCTCAAAGACGTTGGAACCGACGGTCAGCCCGGAATCGATTCGCGTTTGTTGGTAAGATAAAACTCGGACTATCTCGCCCCATTCCTCCTCGAACCCGTCATACGCGGCGAAGATGGCGTCGCGGTAGGAGTCGGCGAGATTCTCAAGCCCGGCGTCAAGATTCGACGTCGCCAGTTCATAGGCGTCTTTAAGGTCGGACGCCACAGATAGTTGATCGAGATACGCGTCGTTCCACGCGCTATTGACGGCGATCGTATAATCCGCCTCCGCCTGTTCGGTCGCCGCCGTATACGCGGCGGCGGTCGTCGCTTGGGCGGAGGCGAGCGCCGATTCGTTTTGCGTCGCGAGGGTCGCGTCGGCGGAGTTCGCGCTCGTTTGCGTCGAGACGACTTGACTCGACGTCGAAACGATCTCGTCAAAGTAGTCCGTCTGATCGCTCGACGTTCCCTGAAGGAGGGCGTCGTACTCCCCGCGCCCCTCGGCGAACTGCGTCGCGCTAAAGAGCGCTTCGACGGCGGCAAGTTGCGCGGCGTAGGCGCTCGCGCGACTTGCGGCGAGGCTCGCTTCCGTCGCGTAGTTCGCCGTCAGCTCTGCGATCGCCGCGTCGATATACGCTTCCGCCCGGTCTCGTTCCGCTTCGAAGAGCGCGAGAGAATAATCCCCGTCGGCGTTCATCGCGGCGATCGAATAGGTCTTGAGCGCGCTGAAATACGCCTGCTCAGCCGTCGAAAGCGTCGTCAAGCCCGAGACATAGCTCGTATACGCGCTTGTGACCGACGCATAATAGTCGCTGATCGCGTCGCCCGCAACGTCGTAATATTGGTTGCGGAGCGACTTCATATTCGTCGCCCACGCGACGTCTTGGCTATAGAACGACTTCCGAGGATCGTTCGCCGACGCGTTATTATATCGCCTCTGCCGATTCCCGATCTGAAAATCACCGAACGCGGACGCGACGGAGCTTGCGTAACTCAGAGCGCTTCCGAGCGACGCGTTAATGTACGTCGCAACGTCGGAGGACGTATCGGACGCGATGCTTGCGTTCAGCGTCCCGGTATGCGCCGTTTCGCTCGCGTTCCAGACCGCCGTGTTGAGCGTCTTCTCCGCGTTGATCTCGCTTGTAAGCGCCGTTTGCGCGTCGTCAATTTGTGCGGTCGCCTCCAATGAGTAGAGCGAGCCATACGCAGACGCGTAAACGCTTCGCGCCGTCGCTTTCGACGATTCGGCGGTCAGTTCCGCACTCTTAATCGTCATGCTCTTGAGCGCCGCGTTCAGATTATTGAAGCCCGACCAGAGGTTGTTTCCGTTGTAGGCCTGCCACAAGAGCGAGTTCGTCGAATGCGTCATGTCCGCGATCGAACTCGGAGCGCAGGAAAATTCTAGCCCTGCGATCGAGATCGAATCGAGGCTCGACGCCGTCGGAATCGTCGCGCATATCTTGCCGTCCGAGTTGGCGGGCGCGTAGCTCGAATAGGTCGTCGACCATGTGAGCGTTCCGTAGCCGCCGTATTGAACCGCGTCGAAAATTGTCATTTCACCAAGGAGGCGTCTCAAATATGGCAAGTTTTTTAAAACATAGGCGAGCGCAACTTAAGAAACGCGCTTTCTCCGCTCGCCCCATGGTTTCCCAACCGAAACCAAACGTCAAAACAGCGACGTCCCGCGCATTGTACGATAGGCTTGTAAGGGGCGTCAAGATTTTCTGAAATATTCTTCAACAATTTCCGACTTCACAAGCATGCCTCGAAAAACGCTCAAAGAGAAACCACGGCGCGCTATCGAGATGAAAGCGACGATCTCGAATGGGGTTCCGTCAACCATCTCTTCACGATCCTCGTCGCGCTCTTCGGCTACTGGATATGGTCAACGCTCGGAATCGAGACGCTCTTCAACGTCTCCGCAGTCATAGGACTGTGCAACAGCGCCCACGCCGCGACGATTAAGGTTCCGAAAAAGGTTGAGGTCTAGCGGGATTCGCTGTAAACTCGCAAAAAGCGCAAAAATCAAAACGTGTAGACTAAAAAACCAACACCAAGAATTCCCGCAATATAAGCGGCTACGAGTCCGGAAATCGAAAAATATTTCAGCTAAGAAAGAAATTTTTTGGGGGGCGACTGAACATTTATTGCCAACTCCAAGACTTGACTTATAACCCTAAAACAAAAGTACAAAAAATAAAAATAAATGCAAGGTGTAAAATCCAAGCGATTACGTTTAATACAAAAAGAATCTTTATTGTTTTGATTAGTAAATATTGCTCCTTTGAAGATAATACATACACAGCAAAAAATGGCGAAAAATAAAAACACAGGAATCCACTTATTTTCGAGAGGAATGAAATATCAGAGATAGGGCAAAAGAAATTAAATAGACGAAAAAGATCAATCCAGCATAATAATGATCCAAAAAAATCGGCGATTAATACATTTTCTACGACTATCGTTTTCACATTTTTTTCGTTTTTAATATAATTATTTTTCATATTTATCCATAATGATACCAGGCCTTGTTGAATAAATTTTAAAAAAGTGCGCAGTTTTACGAAACCGCACGCGTACTATTCTACCGAGCGACGCCAACGAACAACAAGTATCGCGAGGTAAGAATATGAAAAAGACTCGTAATTGGTCGGAATATAACGAATCGTTAGTCAATCGCGGAAGCGCTTACGTTCTGGTTTCGCGACGACGTTTTGGAACTATGGAAACATCAAAACAAGGGGTATCGTCGAGGGCGTCCCTTTGTTTATAGCGATACGGCAATCGAAACGTTACTGCTCGTTCGCGAAGTCTTCCACCTTACCTATCGAAGCGCTGAAGGTTTTGGACGAAACGTTTTTTCGCTCTTAGGGGCGCTAGACGCAAGTATTCCCGACTATACGTCGCTATGCAAACGTGCTAAAACCCTGAACGTTTCCGTTAAAGTTATTGACAAACACGGTCCTTTGGACGTTGTGGTCGACAGTACAGGGCTTAAAGTTTACGGCGAAGGCGAGTGGAAGGTTCGCAAACACGGAAGGAGTAAGCATCGGACTTGGCGTAAACTTCATATTGCCATGGACGCCAAAACTCAACAGATCGTCGTAGCGGAATTGACCCCCAATGGTCGCGACGACGCTTCTGTTGTTCCGGAACTTTTGGCTCAAATCGACGATAAAATCGGTTCCCTGTACGGCGACGGAGCATATGACAAACGACGCGTATACAAGGCGCCCTCCCAATACGGAATTTGTCCTGTGATTCCTCCACGTAAAAACGCTCGACTTGACTTCGTAGGAAGTTGGGGTTTGAACGGTCGTTACCGCAACGGTGCAATTGCAATGGCGCGATCAGAGGGGTTAGACTCTTGGAAAGATCAAGTTCGTTATCACAGGCGTTCTCTTGGTGAAACAGCAATGTTCCGAATAAAAAGGTTATTTGGAGAACGTCTAAAAAACAGGAACATGACAAACCAAAGGGTAGAAGAAATGATGAAGATCAATGCTCTTAACAGGTTGACGCTTCAAAAATAAAGCTTTTTATTTAAAACCCTTTATTCAACAAAGCCAACCGTAACTACTAAAAGACGGGGGAGACTTTATAAAACTGTGGAAAATCAGAAAACGCCGCTCAATCTGATCGCAACGCTATACAATTCCTCGCAAGCGGTAGACTCCCAGTAAAACGAGTGTTCCAAATATTTTATTCCACGTTCAAAATAGAAAAAATCCCAAGTTTTTTCACGCTGATTGTATTCCAACGCCCAACCTTCGCGCGGAGGATCGCCCGGAAGCGCGCACCAGCCTCGCACGCCCGCCTTGATCAGTCTTGTTTCCAATTCATCGAGGTTTCTGATCGCCGAATCTGACGAACGGCGAAAAAAACGGGTCATTCGATTCATGGCGGGACGAGGCTCGTCGAATCGTCGGGACGCTTTATGCAACCCGTCGACCAGAAGATAATAAAACATCGTGCATGCCATCGTTTCAGGATAACTGAGAAAGACGCATCCTCTTTCACCCCGTTCAAATATCCATAAACTCCAATAATCATTCATCTCGTTGTATTCCAGCGAGCGTCCGCCGTTTTGATCCAGCCCGGCGGCATTGTCCCCAAGAATCGAGTATGCGGCTCGTGGAACGCCCTTTTCGAGCAACAACGTTTTCAATTGTTCGACGTCGGCAACCAGACAAGGCGCGGCGGCGCCGGCGTTCATGAGCAACCAGTCTTTCAAATCCCGAATATGAATCTCATCCAACAAATTACAAGGTTTCTCGAACGGAAGATTATCTAACGCCCGTACGAAATCCTTGTTCATTTCCGTCAATGCAAAATACAACTTCTCGCATGCGCCCGCCTCGGAATAAAAAAAACCAACAAGCTTATTTTCACCTTGTACATATTTGCGCACATCCCATGTTTTCATGCCGGGGTCATACTCCAACGAATATGCGCCATCTTTTTCCAAAAATTTGCAAGCGCTCTTCATAAGAGAGTATGACGTTCGAGAAACACCCTTTTGGTCAAGAATTGCTCCTAATTCTTTTCGGTTCATTTGCCAACTACCTCTGCATGCGACGTCTTTTGAATACCCGTTCTTTAGAAGAAGAGCGCCTGTTTTTTCAAACGGTATTGAACTCGCCGCCTAGTTGATCGAACCAAGGCGCGGCGGCTCCCTTATGGACGCAAATTCGTTTGACAGCTTCGTACGCGCGATAGATTATTTGCCAGAACGATCGGCTTCGAGTTCTTGTTGTTCCTGTTTACGATCTTTTTCTCGGTTTTTCTTATAACGACGGTAACGCCGCAGTTCTAACTTTGCTAGCCTTATTCCTCTGGTCGTAAAGATTCCCTCCAGACGCCAGTCGGGGTATCCTTGGACAGTATAGCGCTTGGCGGCGTATTCGGGGTTAAAATTATAGTCTATAGTATCTCGGGTCGATGAGTGAAGATCATGAAGCATACTTGTGAAATTACCCAGTATGAACATCAAAAAAAGCCAACCCGCATCTATTAAGAAAACGACTTTTCCGGAAGGCGACCAGTCCCATGTTTTGTGAAATGACGCCGCCATTAACGCCAATATTCCCAACACAATGAATTCCCCGGTAAGCGCAATACGATATGTTACGAGCTCGCCATGCCACGTTTTATAGTCTTCTTCCGTCTTGACGACTTGATTCTCGGAGAGGTCGTTCGTCTTTCCCATTGCTTTACTCCAGATAAATGTTTGTCGCGCATCGCGCCAGTCTCTCCGCCTAGGGTTGGAGGGCAAGTTCGTTCGCCTTATCGCCTCTTTACTTGTTTTGCTTCTCTCTATTATTGCTCTTTTTTTTTGAAGTCTCTTTTGGCGACGATATCGACGAACCTCTCGATGCGCGAGTCGCATGCTCTTGCCCGGAAATATCTCCAGAATATGCCGACCGTCTTTGTCAAAACCAAGAAAATATCTGTCAAGGCAATTCTGAGCCGTCGTTTGAAATTCGTGAACGGCGCATATAGCGCGGGAGACCGTCGTCGTCAAAATCCCCCAAATCACACCGCCCCAAACCTCCCAAAAAACAGAGAAGAACCATTTCAAGCGAGTAAGCAGGAAGATATCTAACGCTATCAATACCAACTTAATAACAAGAAATATATACCAATTTGCGAGGAAGCCTCTAACACATTGATATTTTTCGTCCGTTAATACGACTTTATTTTCGGAAAGGTCGTTCATCGTTTTATCCCGGTAAAATAATGTCGCATGTTACGCCAACGCTACGGTCTCTTTATCGAGAGACCGTTCGTCGCGCCGCGTCATGATCTCCAACGTCCTCGGCGTTAAAAAAAGGCGCGGAAAACTTTCGTTTCCGCGCCGCCGACGTCTCAGTCTTCTTCTTCGATCTTATCGATGAGCGTCACGATAAAATCAAAGGAAACCGCGAGTTTGCCCTCGCAGAGAATTTTCGCCTTGAAAATATAAGCGCCCGCGATGCTTTCCTTGAAGACGACATGCTCTTCGATGAGCTGACCGGGGCGAACGAGGCTTTTGAACTTCACGTCGTTCATCCGTCCGACTACCGGGACTTTCGTCTTCTTCTCTTTATCCTCGCCGCTGAGAACGCGCGCCGTGTAGATCGCGCCCGCCTGCATCGCCGCTTCGCAGAGGATTACCCCCGGAACGATCGGCATGTTCGGATAATGCCCCTCGAAAAAGTATTCGTTCTTTTTAAAACGGTACGAACAAACGATCCCGTCGTCATGCCATTCGACGATCTGATCGACAAAAAGGAACGGAGGTCGGTGAGGGATCGACGCGAGAATCGCCGCGCGCGAGTCAAAAAAGGATTCGTCGTTAGCCATGTCTACTCTAACAAATGAAATAACGCTTCGTTGCAATCAAGACTGAGAAATCGCCAGCCCCGTCAGGTAGCTGTCGACGTCGCTCGAGGCGATGACCCCGTAATTCACGGCGCCAAGCCACCCCGACATGATGATCCCGACGCTTCCGGCGTGGAAAAGCCCCGGTATCTTCGAGTTCAACGCGCGGCTCACGGCGAGCCCTTCGTACTTCGTGCCGAAACTCGCGCCGAGCCAGTGGTCGGTGTAGTCGCGGAACGTCTTCGGAGTCGCCGCCTCGACGTAAGCGAGTTTCTCGCGGATTCCCGGAACGTACTTGTCGAGCGCGTCGAGCGTCGTGTCGATCAGGTCGCGCTTGCTCGTCTCGTACGCTTCGGGAGTGAGGTTCGCCCAGTCTTCGTAATTCGCGTTGGAACTGGCGACGACGTAGTATCGATCGGTTCCCGGACGCGTCTTCGGATAGTAGAAGGAGAAGGTTCGGCTCGTGATATGACGGCTCAGAAGCCAGTCGGTGCGGAATTCGTCGGCGACGGAGGTAAAGAGAAGATCGCCGCACTTCTCTTCGTCGAACGTCTCGCCCTTCTTGAGCGCCATATAAATCTGGACGCTCGAGTTATTCAGGCGCACCGCTTCCGCTTCCGCGATAAAGTCGGGATCGAAATATTCGCGCCCGACAAGATTGAAGATCGTCCCCTTGATATTGGCGTTCGAGAGTACGGCGGTCGTCTGAATCGTTTTCCCCGCAAGCGGAAAGACGCCCCTCGGCGCGCCGCCGATTTCGGGCGAAACGAGAGACGGCGCCTTGTCGGCGATTTTGACGCCGACGACCTTGCCGTCTTCCACGAGAATCTTTTCCACATGCGAGTTGAGCGCGATATCGACGCCGTTCTTAACAAGCTCGTCGCGCAGCATTTTCACGAAGAGATCGGTGCCCCCTTGGAACGTATAGACGCCCTTCGACATGAAGTTGGAGAAGACGATGCCGTAAGTGAGCGCGGGGTCCTCGAGCGTCGAGCCGTTCGCGTAGGTAATCGGCTCCATGAGGAGTCGCCAGACGTCGGGGCGGTTCGGGAAGAACTTGCTGAAAAGATCGCGCGTCGTGCGCTTTTCGTCGCCGTAATGCGTCTGTTCGCGAGCTTCGTCGAAAAACGCGGAGACGGTCGCTTCCGGGACGTTGAAGCGCTCGACGAGAAGGCGCGTGAAATCGTCGCGGTCGAAGGTCGTCTCGAGGGTGAACTGCGGGTTGTCGAACTTCACACGAGGAAGCTGAACGATACGGTCGGCGATCTCTTTACTCCAATATCGTTTGCAGCTCTTAATCATGCCCACGGGAAAGCCGTGAAGGGAGACGTCGAAGATATGTTCGCCCTTTTCACGATAGAACCACGTCGCCAGTCCGCCGAGCTTATAGTGTCGTTCGAGAAGCAGAACTTTGTGTCCACGCCGCGCAAGGACGTTAGCCGCCGTCATGCCGGCGAGACCCGAACCTATAACGACGACGTCGTAACGCTGAGAATATCGACCAATTTTTTCTTCTGTTTCGCTCATTGTCCCACGTCGAAAAGTGATGATCCCTGAAAAACGCGGGAAAGGCCCCGCGCGGCGGGCGCGACGTCGTTCCGTCGCGTTCTCAACCGCCTCCGTCATTGTAAGGTTTTCGTAAGAAAATTAAAGACCTTGAAAAGGATAATCTCATAAACCGAAATGAGAAGAATAACGCTCGATAAGTTTTGGCGAAATCAGGGCGGGTCGCTTGACAACGCGTGAAAGCATGGTACCATTTTTACGAATTGGCGGCGACGTCGATTTGGCCCCATCGTTTAGTCGGTCAGGACACGGCCCTTTCAAGGCCGGAATACGGGTTCGAGTCCCGTTGGGGTCACTG
>CAMJTU010000069.1 GCA_946408825.1 uncultured Planctomycetaceae bacterium | reverse complement strand
GAGCCCGCGCCCGCCGAGGAACCCGCCGCAGATGAACCTGCGCCCGCTGAGGAGTCCGTGGCGGAAGAGCCTGCCGTGGAAGAACCTGCGCCCGCTGAGGAACCTGCCGCGGAAGAACCTGCTCCTGCTGAAACGCCCGCCGCGGAAGAACCTGTTCCTGCTGAAGCGCCCGCCGCGGAAGAACCGGCTCCCGTCGAGCAACCCGCCGCGGAAGAACCTGCTCCTGCTGAAGTTCCCGCTGCGGAAGAACCCGCGCCCGTCGAGGCTCCCGCCGCGGAAGAACCTGCTCCTGCGGCCGACTCTGAACCTGAGATCGAACTTCCCAAAGAATGACGTCTCGATTCGCTTGACGTCGAAAGAGTATTTTCTTCAACGAAGAAACGCGGCGCCGACCTGCTAAGTCGACGTCGCGTTTTTTTACACGTTGGCGCGAGTTGATTCCGCAACTTTAGAGATAGTCGTACCCGTGGAGATTATCGCGCGCCCAGCTTTCGGCGAAGCTTCCTTTGACGACGTGCAGGCGCGTCTTGCTTCGAAAAGCGTTTTCGCCTATTTCCTCGACCGAACTCGGAATTTCAAGCGACGTAATTCCCGAACGTCCCCAGAACGCGCGTTCGCCTATTTTGACGACCGAGTCCGGAATGACGACTGTCGTGAGGCGAACGCAGTCGACAAAGGCGTAACGCGCGATTTCAACGACGTCGTCGGGCGCTTCGAACGTCCGCGACGGGTTTCCCGAAGGGTAGCATACGAGCGCGCCCGTCCGCGTCATGAGCGCGTCCCGTTCGACGCGGTACGTCATGTTGCTTTCGTCGATTTCAAAAGCGCCGACCGCCAGACAGCCGCCGAAGGCGCCTTCGCCGACCTCCATGAGACTGTCGGGCAAAACGAGAACCCCCGATTTCCGGCAGAGTTTTTCGCAGCGCGCGAACGCGAACGCGCCGATTCTCGTAACGCTTGACGGTAGTTTAAGTTCTTCCAGTTGAACGCAGTTTTGGAACGCCGACCGGCCGATTCGAGCGAGTCCTTCGGGCAAAACGGCGGAAACGAGCGAAGGACAGTCGCGGAACGCGCTTGCGTCGACGAGTTTGACCGAATCGGGGAGCGCGACTGAAGC
This sequence comes from uncultured Planctomycetaceae bacterium, assembly GCA_946408825.1. Lineage (GTDB taxonomy): Bacteria > Planctomycetota > Planctomycetia > Pirellulales > Thermoguttaceae > RUG369. The sequence continues at coordinate 10,300 of CAMJTU010000069.1, read as the reverse complement.
GAGCGAGCTACATCCTCGAAAAGAGGACGCTTCCACGCGGACGACCGTCTTCGGAAGGACGATCGACTCGAGCTTGATACAATCGCGAAACGCAGATTCGCCGAGTTTTTTTAGCGTTTCAGGGAATTCAATTTTACGCAGCCCGCTTTCACGAAACGCAGATTCCCCTATCTCTTCGACTTTTCCGAATGATTCGACGTCTTTAAGAGATCGGCAGCCGCGAAAGGCGTTTTTGCCGATCCTCCGGGTTGCGCGAGGAATTTGGAAGGATTCCAGCGAGAGACAACCTTCAAAAAGCCCCTCTGGCGCCTCTTCAAGCGTTTCGGGGAGCGTCGCGCTTACAAGGGACGAGCAATCGTAAAAAAGACCGACCCCGACGGACGTCGGCGCGCCGTGAATTGTCGCTTGTTCGAGTTTATGGCATTCTGCAAAAACGCCGTCGCCGAGCTTCCGGAGCGATTCCGGCGTCTCGATAGCGCGCAACCGGTTGCAATTTTTAAACGCTCCGTCGCCGATCTCGACAAGTCCTTTTCCTAAAGCGACTTGGGTTAAAGAGAAACATCTTTTGAACGCGCTTGCGCCAATGCGTTCGACGCCGTCTGGAATCGCGATTTCTTTCAACGAGTCGCATTCCTTGAACGCGCGATATCCAATTTCTTTAAGGGTCGAAGGAAAAGCGACTTTTTGCAGTTGCGAACACCCTTTGAACGCGCTGCGTCCGAGTTCAAGAAGACCCTCCGGGAGCGTTACTGAAAGAAATATGTCGACGTTGCGAAACGCTTTGTCGTCGATCTTAATAATAGGACGTCCCTTGATACGCGTAGGGAACGCGACGTTTTGCGCGGTTTTGAAGGATCTGTGCGCTTCGTCGGCGAATCCCGTGACGACGACGCCTTCCGGAAGTTCTTTATAGGTCAGTTGATTTGCGTCGAGTTCCATCGTCGAAATTACCTTGTGGCAAGCGTAGATTGGAGGAGGGGAGACGCTTGTCGAAAAGCGTCGAAAAAAAACGCCGTCACGGCGTCTTGCGTCGGGCCGCAAAAATCGCCGCCACGCGAACGGCCTCGACGAGGCTTTTTGTCGTCGCGACGCCTTTGCCCGCGATATTGAACGCCGTTCCATGAGCGACGCTCGTTCGAATAATCGGCAATCCGAGCGCGACGTTCACCGCCGCGAACATGTCGAGCATCTTAATCGCGATATGTCCTTGGTCGTGGTAGATCGCGACGATTCCGTCGTAGAGACCGTTTTTGGCGTCGAGGAAGAGCGTGTCCGACGGAAAAGGACCTTTGACGTCGGCGCCGTCGCGGCGCGCTTCTTCGATCGCCGGGGCGATAACGCGAATCTCCTCGTCGCCGAAGAGTCCGCCGTCTCCCGCGTGACAGTTCAGCGCGCAGACGCCGATTTTCGGCTCGCGCTCTAGAATCGTCGTCATAAAACGACGAATCAATCCGATTTTCTCAAAAACGTTTTGCGTCGTGACGCCCTCGAGCGCGCGCCGCATCGACGTGTGAAGGGTTACATGAACGACCCCGAGCCCCGTCGGCGACTGGATCGCGGCGCAAGGGCCAAGATAGAGCGCCATGCCGAAATCCCGCGTTCCGCAACGTTCCGCGAGAATTTCCGTGTGACCTGGGTATTTATGCCCCGCCAGATTGAGCGACTCTTTGTGCAAAGGCGCGGTCACGAGCGCGGCGACGTCGCCCGCAAGCGCAAGGTCGATCGCGCGGTTGAGCGACCGAAACGCCGCGTCGCCCCCTTCGGGGGAAATCTTGCCGATTTCGACGTCGGCGACGCTAGGATCGCAGCATGGAACGACGGGAACGGCGTCGGCGCCGGCGACGTCGGCGTAACGACTCGCGACCTCGGCGACGTCAGTCGCGGCGACGGGGACGATTTTCAAATTGACGCCCCGGATTCTGGCGCCGCGCGCGACGACGTCGGGATCGCCAAAGACGAAGGGACGCGTTTGCGGCAGTGGGAACGCGCTCGAGGAATTGACGCGTTCTGACGCGAAGAAGTCGGGCCACGCGCCCGCGATGATTTCGGGACCGATTCCCGCCGGATCGCCCATCGTGACGGCGACGACGGGCGCGACGCTTTTTGACGTTTCCATGTTTGCCCTCTGCGAGGTTCTTTCTTCCGCAATTGTATTGCGTCGCGTTCCTCTTTTCAAGATTTTTTCGTCCCTTCCGCGACGGACGGAAACGTCTTTCGTTAAACCTTTGAAAAATCGAGGCGCGACGCGTCTAGATAGAATAGAAAAAGCCGCGCAGGAGCGCTTCCACGTTCCTACGCGGCCTTTTTCGTTTGTCGCGTTCAGCCGTTGAGGCAGCGTTGAATTTGTCGGACCGCCTGACGCAGCCGTTCTTCCTTTTCGACGACCGCGAGACGTAAATACCCCTCTCCCAACGGTCCGAACGCGGAACCGGGGCTTACGACGACGTTTGCTTCGTCCAGCAGTTTCATCGCAAACTCATACGTGTTGCAACGTTCAAGATATTGTTCCGGAATCTTCTGCCAGACGAACATCGACGCTTTGGGACGAACGACCTCCCAGCCGATGCGTTCGAGCGCGTCGCAGAGGACGTCGCGACGACGTTCGTAGACCTTCGCCATCGATTCGACGTAGCTGTCGAGTTCACGAAGCGCCGCAATCGCCGCGATTTGCAGCGGTTTGAACCCGCCGTAGTCGTAATACGTTTTGATCGTCGCGAGCGCGCGAACGATTTCGGAATTTCCGCAGCAGAAACCGATACGCCAGCCCGCCATGCTATAGCTTTTCGACATGGTCGTCATTTCGACTCCGACGTCGATCGCGCCCGGTACGGACAGAAAACTCGGCGTCTGGTATCCGTCGAAAACAAGGTCGGCGTAGGCGAGGTCGCTCAGAACCATGAAGCCGTATTTTTTCGCGAGGCGGACGAGTTCGACGTAGAACGGACGCTCTACGACGGTCGCCGTCGGGTTATGCGGAAAGTTCACGATCGCGAGTTTCGGACGAGGCAGGAAACGTTCGCACGCGTAAGCGATTTCCGAAAGGAGGCGGTCGGGATCGCGCACGTCGAGCGCGAGCGTCTGCCCGCCGGCGAGCATTACCGCGTAAAGGTGCGCCGGAAAGTACGGAGAAGGGACGATCGCGAGGTCGCCCGGACCGCAGAGCGCGAGGATCGTATGACTCAGCCCGTCTTTCGAACCGAGCGTCGTCATGATTTCCGTTTCCGGGTTCAGACGCACGCCGTAATATTTAAGGTATCGCGCCGCGACGTCGCGACGAAGATTCGTAATTCCTCGCGCGGCGCCGTATGCGTGGACTTTCGGATTCTTAATCGCTTCGGCGAGACGATCGATCACAAGCGGATCGGGCGGATCAGTCGGGCTTCCCATGCCCAGATCGACGACGTCGGCGCCGGCGCGGCGCTTTGCGTACTTCTTCGCGTTGAGCTCGGCGAAGAGATATGGCGGGAGATTCTTGATGCGTTCGGCGACGTTGATTTCAAAAGGTCGCGCGTCGTCGGGCGCGTCGTCGCTCGTCTGGTCGCGCGCGGCGTCCGCTTCCGCCGAGACGTCAGTTTTGGCGCCGGGGACAAAATTGGTTCGATTCAATAGATCGTCTTGATAGTTTTCAACGTCGTTAAAATCGTTTTTCCGAACGGTCATGCTTTTTCTCCTGCGCTTGTGGCGTAAGCGCACGTTTCTAACGTCGTGAACACGTCTATAACGGCGACGGTTCATTCGATTTTCTAATCTTATCGCGTTATAGAATTAGAGCAACGGTCAAATTTGGTTTTTCCGACGATTCGGCGCAGACTGGGACATACGAAAAAACGTCCCGCAAAAAAAATTGCGGGACGTCGGCTGCAACGCCGTATTTTTAGAATCGCTTGGCGGGCGAACGACTATTGACCGAGAATTGCGACGGCGACGTCTTTGTCTGACCAATCTGGATGGAGGCGGATCAACTCAAAAATCTTCTTGAGCGTAGCCTTGCTGACGCCGAGACCATTTTTGCGCAACTCGTCGTTAATATTGTCTCCCAGCGCTCGCGCAACCGAAACGGCGCGTATGAGATTCCCGCGTTTTTCACCACGTTTTTCGCCACGTTTTTCACCACGTTTTTCCGCAGCGATCTCATATCCTCTTATTGTTAGCTCAAGATTCATGTAACCAGCCCTCCATTTATTGCTTTTCTTGACGTTATTGACCGCTGAGTCAAGGGCGTTCGCGTATCTGCCTTTCGGCGCCTGTCCCGAAATGTATCGAAGCGCGTTTTTAAGTTCTTCCCCGACTTCTCCTATCTTTCCCCGCGCGTTCAGTATGACGGTTGTCGCCTCGTCGGCTAAGTAGATTTCCGGATCTTCTTGACATTGACGCTTGAACGTGTAGACGTATCTGTCCTTCTTGAAAAAGTCAAACGTGCAGACAAAGATCACGTATGTTTTGTTCAACGTTTCATAATCCGCGCCTTTCTTAAGGAGATTCAGATCCAAAACGTCATGATAATATCTTATGCGCTTTGGGAGGTTGTCGCTAGAGCACGTTTGGATTTCGACGTTGTAAACGACTCCCCTGTCGTCGACGACGATCAAGTCGAGTCGTATTCCTTTCGCGTCGTATTTCGGCGTCAGCGTTTTCTGTTTCTCGAGATACTCGATCTTTTTGATCTTTATCCCGAGCGTATATTCGAGCAAAGGTTTGATTCGTCTTGAATTGCTCATGACTGCGCCGAACATAAAGTCGTCGGCGATCGTGAGTTCGTCAAACGGCTTGAACCGTCTGCGATATTCCCGATTCTGATTTTTGACGTCCACAGGCTCACCCTCTGCATAACCTTATTATGGCGCAAATCCTCCTCGACGCTGATGATTTTAACTCAAAAAAGAAGCCCCGCAAGAGGTTCGCGGGGCTTCGAAGTTCAAACTCATTGGACGCGTTCTACGTCGACGGCGTCACTTAACGTAAACGCTCTTGAGCGTCGCGAGATCCTTATCGGAGAGCGCGCCGTCGATTAGGAGCAGTTCGTCTAACTCCGCGCCGACGTTGACGCGGTATTTGCCAGTGCCGTCCTGACCGATATTGATTCCGCCGAGAGGCGAGTTCAGATCGACGTCTTTTAACTCTTCGGGGAACTTCGCCGTTTCGAAGGGACGGAAGTCGTACGAGAGACGGAATTCGCCTTTCTCGCGGTCGACGACGGCGACGACGTAGAGCCAGCCGTCTTTATAGTCGATCGGAAGCTGGAATACCGAGTCCATGCGGTTCTTGCCGTCGCCGACGTTGAATTTGACGTCCGCTTGACGCAGCGAGAGGACAAAACCTTCGGTGGTTCCGTTGCCCCAGTTCTTGTTGGAGACGATCGCAGGGTCTTCGTCGACGCCGCCCGTCTTCATCCAGAACGCGAAGGAGCAGCTCGATTTATCGGCGGCGGCGTTCGTGGCGACCCAGCCGTCGTCGAGCTGGACGCTCTTGCCGAAGTATCCGTTTTCGACGAAATAGAGCTTGCCGTTGGGTTCCGCCGTGACGTTTCCGGTCGCGTCTTTGACGTCGCCGTCAAAGGGGAAGTACGCGAAGACGCGGTCTTTGCCAAGCTTGGCGACGACGGACGCGTCGCCGGTCGGGGTCGGAGCCGTCTCGTGGGTTCGGTGCTCGAAGGCGTACTTGATCGTGTAGACGGGACGCTCTTTCGCGGTCACGCCCTTGAAGAGTCCGGAGGGGACGCGGGAGGTCCACGTTTCGGGCTGCTTGTCGATCAGGCCGAGACCATAGAGGACGACGGAAGCCGTGTCGCGCACTCCCATGTCCTGAATCTCGCCCTTTTCAACGCCGGGGCCAGTCGCCGCGAACATGATGTACTTCTCGGCGTCGGTCCAGCCGCCGTGGCTGCCGCTTTTGCCGTCGTTGTTCGTGCCGCCGTGGTCCGCCGTGACGAGGAAGAGCGTCGAATCGGCGAAACCGCGCTTTTCAAGCGCTTCGTAGATTCGCTGGATATAACCGTCGGTGATATGAATCTGATTCAGGTGCTTCTCCGTACCGTATCCAAAACGGTGTCCGGCGCCGTCGCACCCGTCGAAGTGAACGAAGAGGAAGGTCGGGTCGTTCTTTTCAAGGTATTTGCAGACGAGATCGGTCACAGCTTCGTCGTCTCCGCCGTGCTGCTTGACGACTCCGAGGTTATTTTCGACGATCCCGATGTTGACTGGGTTCCAGTTTACGATCGACGCGAGAACGGCGTCCGGCTTGTTCTCGTGAATCACGCGGAAAACGGAGGGGAACAGGCTGTCTTCGGGGTAAGGACGAGAGCCGGCGATTCCGTTGGTAAGTCCATGGAATTCAGGGGTTACGCCGTGGAGCATCGCGCCCCAGCACTGAGCGCTGATCGACGGGTTAGAGGTCAGGCAGGTATAGGTGATCGCGCCGTTTGCGAAGATTCTGTCGAGATTCGGCGTGTCCGCTTGTTTGAAGAACGCGCCGCCGCCGTCGACGCCGACGAGCACGACGCGTTTGATTCCGGTTTCCGCAGCCGAAGTCGGCGCGACTATGAGGACGAGAGAGAGGATCGCCAGCGCGAAGGCGAGCGATTGTTTCAAGGTCTTTTTCAAGAGACTATCTCCTGTAAAACTGGGTTCTCGAGGGGGGGGGGAAGATCAATTAGGCTTTGCGCCGGAACGCTCAGTCTTCGAGGGTGATCGTGATGTTCTTATCGCCTTTGGCGGGAATTTCGACTTCCAGGGGCGTATTGATCGGATCGGAATACTTCTCAGGGACGAGGCTTTCGATCTTCAGCTTGTTCTTGTCGAACGTGGCGTCTTTGCCGTTCTTCTCCTGGTATTCTTCGCGGGTCATGCCGTCGATCGTTTCCTTTGTCTTTTTGACGACGGTCTTATACTTTCCGGGGAGCGCGCCGTCGCCGGGACGGTCGGTCATCAACGTGAATTTTCCGGCCTCGTCGGTTCGACCGACGGCGACGGAATTGATTTGATCTTCGGACGCGGGACGCATTTCAATCTCCGCGTCGGCGACGGGCTGACCGTTGTACATAACGACTCCGGCTCCGGGGACGAGACCGGCCCGAGAGCCCGCGTTTTTCTTGCAGCCGACGGAAACGACTAGCGCGACGCAGCACGCGACGACGCAGATAGTGGAGAGTTTCGATTTCATATCTGTTTTTCTTTCTTGAAAGAGCGTTGAATAAAGGAAAACCGCGCGCTCAAGCGGCGAACGCCGTAAACGCGCGGTCTTTAACTAAACGATGAAAGGAGCTGAAAACAGCCGATCAGATGCCTTGGGTCGTTTCGCCGCCGCTAACCGTTCCCAGCGCGCCCCAGACTCCGTAAGGACTCGGACCCGCGACCGGGTGCAGATCGGTTTTACCAGCCGGGTTGAGGGAGACGGGAACCGTAAGATCGCCGCAGTCGATCGTGTCGCTGACGAAGCGAACCGCGCCGTCGCCCATGACGCAGTTGACGCCGCCGCTGTGGTTGCTGGACGCGCTCGTGACAAGGGTGTCCGTTTCGCTGTCGCCGCAGGACGGTCCGTTCGGCGGCATGATCGTGTGGAACACGGTGTGCGTGTAGGTCCAATATCCGAAGAGGGATCCGGAACCGTTGTGGGTGTCGGCGGTCGCGATGTAGTTGCCGTTGTTGCCGACTTGCGTCATGCAGGTGGATTTCGGGTTGCCGCCCCAGATGCCTACGGTGACCCAACCTGATTTAACTCTCTGTTCAGGTCCGTTCGTCCAGCGTCCGGCAGGACTGGCGCAACGTTCCGACATAAAGATCGAGTTGCTCAGACCGTCGACGACGGCGGAGAAGGGCGGGCACCACCCGTGGCCGACGCCGCGTCCGGAGTGAACCATCGTGAAGACGGAACGAGAGTTGTGCGGGCAGTTCGCATTGTTGGATTTGCAGTCGTTATACCAACCGCGGCCGTTGATGGCGTCGGCGTGGCTGAAACGATAGTTACACGCCGCAAAGGGCTTGGAAGTTCCAGACGGCGTTCCTTGCGCGCTTCTCGCGTCGGAAGGACAAATGATCGTCGGAATGACCCCGAGGAACGCGTCGTTCGTAGTTTCGAACGGCTCAATTTGCCAGACGACGCCAGCGCGGCTGGGATCGCCCGCCGCGATGACCTGATAACGCGCCTGCTGTTCAAAGTAGGGCAACAGACCGACGTAAGGCGTGTAGTCGTAAGGAACCGTGCCGCCCATGCCGTAGCCCGGAACGCAGTTGTTCGCGTCGTGGTAGTTCTGAATCGCAAGACCCAACTGCTTGAGGTTGTTCGTGCACTGCATACGTCGCGCCGCCTCGCGCGCCGCTTGAACCGCCGGAAGAAGCAACCCGATAAGAATGCCGATAATGGCGATGACGACGAGGAGCTCGACCAAGGTAAAGCCCTTCTTCGCCTTTAAAGAAACGACGTTGTTCATAACAATTCCTGAACGAATGAAATAAGGGATAGTTTACGACGACGCACGGGACTTACGTCTCGAAACACGTCGTCGAGATTTACTTTAACGCGTTGCATAATAACGCTACGCGCGCGTCGACAGTTTTTCATTTTTTAAGGAAACTTCTCAGGAGAAAAAAGTTTCTCTCTCGAAGTCGTGTGACGAAAGTAGGAAGGAAATTTCTCTCTGAGGAACTTCCTAAATTGTCCGTCCTTACCTATGTCAAAAACGCGAGAAAAACGCGCGACGAATTGCACGTTTTCTCGCTTCGTTTTAAGATGCGAAGACCTTCGGACGATCAGAGGTTCTGAGTTGTTTCGCCGCCGCTGATTGATCCGAGCGCGCCCCAGACGCCGTAGGGACTCGGACCCGCGACCGGGTGAAGATCGGTCTTGCCAGCCGGGTTGAGGGAGACGGGCACCGTCAGGTCGCCGCAGTCGATCGTGTCGCTAACGAAGCGTACCGAACCGTCGCCCAAGACGCAGTTGACGCCGCCGCTGTGGTTGCTGGTCGCGGTCATAATAAGCGTGTCGTTCCAATCGTCGCCGCAGGAAGGACCGTTAGGCGGCATGATCGTGTGGACGACCGTGTGGAAATAGTACCACATTGCGAAGAGGCTTCCCGAGCCGTTGCAACCCTTGGCCGACGGCACATAGTTGCCGTTGTTGCCGACCGTCGTCATACAGGCGGATTTCGCGTTGCTGCCCCACATGGAAGCGCCGATGACGAATCCCGATTTAACTCTCATGTCGGTGCCGGCGCCGTCCGAGTAACGACCGTGCTCGCTGTTGGAGGGGCTGGCGCAACGTTCCGTCATGAAGACCGTATTGCTCAGACCGTCGACGACGGCGGAAAGAGGCGGGCACCACCCGTGACCGACGCCGCGTCCGGAGTGAACCATCGTGAAGCAGGAACGGGAATTGTGCGGGCAGTTCGCGTTGTTCGATCGGCAGTCGTTCCACCAACCGCGCCCGTTAACGGCGTCGGCGTGGCTGAAGCGATAGTTGGTCGCGGCGAAGGGCTTGGAGGTTCCGGAGGGCGTTCCCATGGCGGCTTTTGCGTCGGAAGGGCAAATAATCGTCGGAATGACTCCGAGGAACGCTTCGTTCGTGGTTTCGAAGGGCTCAATTTGCCAGACGCCTCTATTGGGATCGCCCGCCGCGATGACCTGATAGCGCGCTTGCTGTTCGAAGAAGGGCAGCATGCCGACGAAAGGCGTGTAGTCGTAAGGGACCGTGCCGCCCATGCCGTAGCCCGGAAGACAGTTGTTCGCGTCGTGGTAGTTCTGGATCGCAAGTCCCAACTGCTTGAGGTTGTTCGTGCATTGCATACGACGCGCGGCTTCGCGCGCCGCCTGAACGGCTGGGAGCAGAAGCCCGATCAAAATACCGATAATAGCGATGACGACGAGGAGCTCAACGAGCGTAAAACCTCGTCCTTTCTGAGAAACGACGGCTTTCATTGTATGACTCCAGACAGAAATAGGGATGTAAAAAAACTACAAACGTTTTCCTTCACGAGTTTTAGCCCCGTAAAGAGAAACGTCAAAAACACGCTTTAAAAAAGGGTTTTCAATCCACGTATATGCGGTTTAACTGCATCTGTTTTCTGATCGTGACCGCCGAAACGCGTCGCCGTCTGCAAACTTAGGAAGCACGTCGACCGTAACGGCGACGCGTTTCACGCTAGACCGCGACTTGTCCTAAGTCCTTAAACGAAGCCGCATACGAACGAGCAAGAAGTTGTGACAAGTTATTGCCAGTCCTATACTTGCGAATTCTTAGGACTTACGTCATAATTTCGCAGAACAACGCTTCTAGGTATTTTAGTATGTCGCGTCAATCCGCGCAAGAA
>CAMJTU010000068.1 GCA_946408825.1 uncultured Planctomycetaceae bacterium | reverse complement strand
GGTTCGGTCGCCGTCGTATCGGTCGCGGTCGTATCGGTCGCCGTCGTCTCGGTCGCCGTCGTATCGGTCGCCGTCGTGTCGGTCGCCGTCGTATCGGTCGCCGTCGTATCGGTCGCCGTCGTATCCTCGTCGGCGTCTTCAACAGCGGTCGTCGTATCGGTCGCGGCGTCGGAGGAAGCGTTTTCGTCTTCGTCCGCGGAAGCTTCGGCGCCCGCGGCGTCTCCGCTCTCGGCGGCTTTCGCGGCCTCTTCGGCGGCGCGCTTGCGCTCGTCGCGCGTGCTCGGCGGCGTCTCCATCCACACGAACTGGATGACGAAGTCGTAGCGGCTCAGTTTCAGAATCTTATCCTGCGAAAGCTGCGCGGCGATCTGGTTGTTCATCGAGTTCATGGCGCCGCCCATGCCGCTCGACATGCCGGATCCCATACCGCCGGTCATGCCGCTTGACATGCCGCCCATACCGCCGGAGCCGCCCATGCCGCCGCCGACGCCGCCCGCGCCGGTTCGCGCTTCACGTCGGTTCTTAACTTGGCTTTCAAGAAGCTTTTTACGCGCTTCCGCAGCAGCCTTCGGGTCGAGCAGTTGGAATTGGTCGTCAATTGACCCCGGATCGACATGAACCGGATAGTAAATTCCCATGTCGCTGAGCTTAACCTCTTCCGTGCCCGTCTCGCCCGCGCGCTGACGCTCAAGGCTGATCGGCAGTTCGATCGAACCGTGCTTGAGGTTGTAGAGAATCGTACGACGGAGATACTCCGCGCCACGAGCGGGGTCGTTGACGTCGGTCGGGTTGTGGTAGTGGTACCCGGAGAGTTGGACGATGCGACCGGGACCGGTCGGAGCAGGAATCAACTCAAGACGCGCGTCCGTCGCTTGGGTGAACTCGTTGAGCGCGGTCGGCTCCATTCCGGCGGCGGAATCGGAACCGCTCGAGGAGGAAGAGGACGACGAAGAAGAGGAAGAGGAACTCGAACTCGAACTGCTCGACGAGGAGGAACTGCTCGAACCTTCGCCGCCCTTCGTATCAGACGCCGCGACGAAGGGGAACATCTCTTCCATCGTGTACGGCGGAACGTAACCGGTCGAAGAACCGGATTCGGAATCGCCAGAAGAAGAAGCGGTCGCGGCGGTTGAATCGCCGGTTTCGCCGTCCATCGTCGCCGCGGCTTCGCCTTCGGCGGCGGTCTGCGTCGCGGAAGCCTGCGTCGCGGGGTCGGGCTGGATCGGATTGCCGGAAGCGTCGATATCGAACGCTTGCGCCTGGAGATCGTCGATGTAGTACCAGCGGCGAACGAGTTCAAACCATTCGCTCAAGTCTTCGATATCTTGAACTTCGATATTGTCGATATAGATACGGTTTTGCGCCTTGATCGCTTCGATCTTTGCGCCCGTGACTCCCTCGGAGAGAATCGCGCTGTTCGGAGCTTCGGCGGGGATGACGGAGTTAATCGCCTTGAGCAACTCCATCCACGTGATACGTCCTTCGACGCCGCTCGTGAGGTTGCGGCCGATATCGTCGAACTTCTGAAATTCTTTGACGCCGGCGGTGGCGCGCGAGATCAGTTTCGCAGACTGATCGGCGACCGCTTCCGCCTTCTGCTGCGCGGACGAAAGCGCGGGATTCTGCACAACATTATAAGACGAGGTCGTCGCGAAATACTGAACGCCAAGCCCTAACGCGACGAGAGACGCGGCGGCGAGCGCCCAAGGCTTCTTCGCCTCGAGCATGCGTTCCTTGACGACTTCTCGCGGAATCAGGTTGATATTAAGAGGAGCCTGTCCAAGGAGCTGGAGCGCGAGACCGTACGCGACGCCGAAGGACGAGATGTTGTCCGTAAAGGCGTGGTTTGCCAGAACCTCGGGTCCGACCAACTTATGGAACGAGTTGATCGTCGTCACTTCAATTCCAAGGCTCTTCGCGAGGAATTGACGCAGCCCCGGAAGCTTCATCGCGTTTCCGAGCGCGTAGACGCGGCGAATCTTTGCCTGCTTGTTCAATCCGCAGTAGTATTTAATCGAGCGGTCGATTTCAGCGAGCATATCGCCAAAGACAGGTTTCATCGCCAAAATAACGGCCTTCGGATCGGGCGCGGCGCTCGTGTTGCGCTTGACATGCTCTGCGTTGGAGAAGGTGAGCTTGAGCGATTTTGTCAGCGCTTTCGTAAAGAGGTTGCCGCCCACGGGAATATTACGGAGCCAAACGGCGACGCCGTTCGTAACGACGATTTCGGTCGCGTCGGTTCCGACGTTGAGAACGACGTCGAAATCGGTCAGCTCGTTCATATCGCGCTGCGAGAGTTCGTCGTAATTGTAGAGATCATGGACGAAAGCGTTATACAACGCGACCTGCGCGCCTTGGATGCAGTCGACGTCGATCCCCGCGTCGGCGTAACGCTGCAGGGTGCGCTTCGCAACTTCGCGCTTCATCGCGTACATAAAGATGTGCAGGTCGAGCGCGATTCCGCCTTCGATCGTGCCGCCGACCTGGCGATAGTCCCAGATGACGTCTTGAAGATCGAAGGGAAGCCATTGTTTGACTTCATATTTGATAAGATCGTTGACCTTCTTCGGGTCGATCGGCGGCAACGGCTGGAAACGCCAGAGCGCGTTCTGACCGGAAACGGAAATCGCGATCTTCTCGCCTTTAACGTTGTTACGAGAAAGGAACTGGGACAGAGTCTCGGCGAGAATCTCGTTCGCGTCCGCGCCAGGCTGCGTCAGAATCTTACTGTGTTCGATATAGTCGAACTGTAAAACTTCGATCGTTCCGGGTTCGGCGCCTCTGCGACAACGCAAAGCCTTCAACGACGTGTTGCCTACGTCGACGCCCCATACGGTTTCATTTTTTGCCATAACTTACTCGTCCCGTTGCCATTAAAATAACGGCGCGCCGTCTCTTTCAAAAAAATAAGGAAAAAAACGGCGCCTTTTCCTTCTCCTCAACGTCTAAGCGCTTGAGGGACGGCGCGAAAGAGCGCCCTTGTCCCGACGGTATACGCGCCTTCCTCATATTCTAACATTACCCCCTTGAGTTGGTCAAGGATTTTTTCAAGTTCCCTTGGATATTTTTTCATTCTCTCCAAAAAAATAGCGTCTTGACAGGATTTTACAATTTTCCGTTGGCGCGGTCTTTCTGAACTATGACAAATGTAGCGGCGCGACGGAGACAATCCTCTCTTTTCGTCCCTCTCCGCTCAAAGAGAAAATATCGAGAAATTTGTGTCAGTTGTATCGATTTTTCTAAATATTCCTTTTTTAGCGTCGAAAATAGTATTAGCGCGGTTCCTTATCGAGAGCGCGCCTTCCCCCGCTGTGAATTGAAGAAACGGAGACGTCGCTATGACGCGTATGATTGTTATGGGTATTGTGATGGCGTTCGCCATCGGATTTGTCGGTTGCCGTTCCTGCATGGCGCCTTACGACCACTGCCAGCCGACGTTCATTCCCGAGCGCGGCGACCAGTGCATGGGCGAGCTTTATCGTTGCGGCTCGGTCCTTGGCGGTATGAATCGCGCCTCGAACGCGACTGGCGACTGCGAGAACTGCGGCGGCGGCAGCGTCGAATATTACACAGAAAACGGCGAGACCGTCACGGCGCCTTACGTCGAGCAGAACGCGAATTACGACGCCAACGCCGGCTATGGCGCGCAGCAGATGGAAGCGCTTCCGACGAGCGAATTCGCGCTCAGCGACGATTCTTACGAAAACTATTGACGCGCGTAGGAGGACGGAACATGTCCTTTTTCGCGACGGACGACGTCCTCTTTCCCGGCGACGCGCCGCTTATGCGGTGGACGCCGGATTGCGGCGATCGCGACGCGTTCTTCATGTCGCTGGCGCTGCGCGAAGCGCGGCTCGCCGCAGAGGAGGGCGAGATTCCGATCGGCGCGGCGCTCGTGTGCAAAGACCGCGTCGTCGCGCTCGACCATAATCGTCGCGAAAGTCTTTGCGACGCGACGGCGCACGCTGAAACGCTTGTCATTCGCGAGGCGTCGCCTTTCTTCCCGTCGTGGCGCGTCGAAGACTCCGAACTGTTCGTCACGCTTGAGCCGTGCGCGATGTGCGCCGGCGCGATTCTACAATCTCGAATCAACCGCGTCGTCTACGGCGCGCCCGACCCCAAAGGGGGCGCGGTTCGTTCTCTTTTCCAACTGCTCGAAGATCCGCGTCTAAACTGGCGGTGTCAGGTCGTCCCGGGCGTTCTAGAGGAAGAATGCGCGGAGACGCTTCGGCAATTCTTCCGCGAACGCCGCGCCCGCGGTTCGAAAACGTGATTTCTCGTCTGACGCGTCGAACTTGCGACGCCTCGAAATATCTCCAAAAGACGAACGACGCTTCTACCGTCTAAAGTCGAGAAAAAGGCGCGTTCAAGACAAAGAAGAAAAAACGCGCCTCAAAACGCCGCGTGAAAGTCGCGTTATTCTTCGTCTCTGTAGGAAAGCCGCTCTATTGCGACGGCCCTTCCGGTTAGAGGATCGACGTCGACGATCGTCCCGTCGATTCCGAGTTCGTTCGTCGCGACTTCAAGGGACGAAAACCGATTGCAGCGGAAGGATTCGAGAACGGGCTCAATTTTACGTCCGATCACGCTTTCGAAGGCGCCGGTCATGCCGACGTCGCATTGAAAGGCGGTTCCTTTCGGGAGAATCTTTTCGTCGGCGGTCGCGACGTGCGTATGGGTTCCGAGAACGGCGGAGACGCGCCCGTCGAGATACCGTCCCATCGCCTGAATTTCGCTCGTCGCTTCAGTGTGGAAATCGAGCAGACAAACTTTGACGTCGGCGACGTTCGGCAGCAGTCGGTCGATCGCCGTCATCGGATTGTCGATCGGCTGGTTGATAAAGACGCGTCCCAACATCGACATGACGGCGACGCGTATCGGAGGACGCGTCGCCGTTCCAAGACAATCGACGATCGTCCATCCCCGACCGGGCGCGGACGCGGGATAGTTTGCCGGTCGGACCACGCGCGATTGCGGCGCGTTGAGAATCGGAAATATTGACTTCTGCCGGAACGCGTGGTCTCCTAGCGTTATGACGTCGACGCCCGCGCCAATGATTTCGTTGTAGTTCTCGAGGCTCAGTCCGGAGCCGTTATACGCGTTTTCCGCGTTGACGACGACGAAATCGACGCCGCGCGCCTCGCGAATCTCGCCGAGCCGGCGCGTTAAGACGCGGCGACCGGCGCGTCCGACGACGTCGCCGATCATCAGAATCCGAAAAACGTCCCCTTTCGACGTCCCCTTGTCCGAAGAAGTTTGTCCTGTCATGTCAATCCATTCTAGCGGCGCGTAGAAGGGGCGCCGCGTCTCGTATTGTAGCGATTGCGACGATTCAGAAAAGGGTTTAAGAACGCGGCGGAGCGAGATTCTCGTCGAAAAGAAACTTTCTCTATTTTTCTTTTAAGTTTTTCGAAGGGCGTCCGATAGAGTTAATAGGCGCATGACGCGGCAAGATTTTCCGATTATAACGGAGCCGCTTAAAGCTTCACGGCGACTGTAAAACGCGTCGTTCCCCCCGACGCAAGTCGCCGCCTTTTCCCCAAGAGGCGCGCGTCTCGAAACTCCCCTCCCCCTGAAAGAACATGCCCCCGTCGTTCTTTTCCCCTAGAAGGACGACGTCGTCGAGGATTCAAATGAACCAAGAAGTCAATGTTTTAGCTCTCGTCAAAGGCAAGGAACGCTACGTTTTCCTCTACACCGGTCAAAATCGCGAAGAGATTGTCGAAACGTTTGGTCGCTACGCCGCGGATCCTGAGCTCAGCTTCACTTGGTACGACGCCGCTGTTATGACCCGGAAGGCGCTTCGAGAAAAGCGCGACGCCGAGTTGGTCGCCGTCCGTAAAGAAATGCGCGAACGCGCCGCCAGACGCCGCAAGACGGTCGATCCGTCCCTCTTCAAGAACGTCAAGACGACCTTCAACGACGCGGAAGAGCTTTGATTCTTTCAACGTCGTAGAACTCTCCTCTTTCCCCCCGGAAGCGAGCGCGACTCCTTTCGGGGGTTTCTTATCGCCTAACCTATCCGCGATTCGGAGCAAGACGAATGGACAAGCCGATAGACCCGACTGAACAGTCGTTACGCGTTCCAATTCTACGTTATCTTAGATATCTCCGCGTCGAACGGAATTTTTCAGACTACACCGTCAAGAGCTACGGCGAAGACCTCGAAGCGTGGCTCGAATATGAAAAAGCGGTTCATCACGGAACGTGTCCGCGTCCCGACCATGTAGCCGCGCCCGAACTCCGCGGTTACGTCCTCGCGATGAGCGAGGCGGAATACGCGCGCACGACGATCTCGCGACGACTCGCGGCCCTTCGCGGATTTTATAAATTCGGAGAACGCGAAGGGTGGGCTGTCTCCAATCCGACGAGCGCGCTCGTCAATCCGAGGACGCGAAGATCGCTGCCCTTCGTCTTATCGACGGGCGAGATTCAAAAGCTCCTCGAGGCGCCCCCGACAAACGATCCTTTAGGGGTCCGCGACAAGGCGATTCTTGAAACAATCTATTCCGCCGGACTGCGCGTGAGCGAGTGCGTCGGACTGCGTTTCTCCGACCTTATTCTCGACGAAAACGTTCTGCGCGTGCGCGGCAAGGGGCGCAAAGAGCGGCTTGCGTTCCTCGGAAGCTACGCGCGCGAGGCGCTGCGCGTCTATCTTTTTTCGGCGCGACAATTCTTAGAAAACTCCAAAAACAACCGCAAGCGCCGCGATCGAGACGCTTTCACGCAAACGCAGCCTAAACGCGAACTCCAGCGTTTTCTAGCCGCCTTCTTTCCCGAATGCGTCGCCGCGCTCTCATGGGCTCCGGCGACGCCGAGCGAACTCTCCGACGCGGCGGCGCGCAAACGCTGGGAAGCGTTTCTCGACGAGCCTGTTTTCCTCAACAAGAACGGCGGCGGGCTCACGACGCGGAGCGTCGCGCGAAGCCTAGACTGCTACATTCGCGACGCGGGAATAGACGCGCGCGTTTCGCCGCACACGCTCCGACATTGTTTCGCGACGCATCTGCTCGATTCAGGCGCGGACATACGTTCGATTCAAGAGATGCTCGGGCACAAAAACATCGTCACGACGCAGATATACACGCACGTTTCGACGACGACGCTTCGAGCGGCGTACGAACGCGCCCATCCGCGAGCGACGAGACTCGACGCCGCGAAACGCCGCGCTCAGAACGGCGGCGTATAACGTAAAAAAGCCCGGCGAAGGGAGCGAATCCCACGCCGGGCTTTTTATTGACGCAGACCGGAGCCGCGCGTCAACGTCGTTCCCAGACGTCGACGGATCCGTCGACGTTGAGAGCGTAAAAGCGTTTAAAATCCCGCGCCGCCGCGAGCGCCGCGACCGAAAGCCGTTCGTAATTCGACGGGGCCAAGAAGTCGCCCCCGACGTCGGCAAGCCACTCGCCGGATTCGCTGAATAAGCGAAACGGCGAATAGCGCGTGTTCGTCTGTTCGTCCACAAAGACGCCCGATTCCGCGACGAGGAACTGATCGCCGCCCGCGACGACCGCGATCGGATTCGAAGCGCCGCGAAACGCGTTCGACGCGCCCGGCGTCCGGCTCCATGAATTCTCGGAAGACCATGCGCCCGTCTCCGGATCGAACGCGTCGATTCGGAAAAGACCCGGATTCGCGACGAAAAGCGCGCTCCTTTTGCGATCGTACGTCGCGCAGAAGTTGCGCGGGAAAGTCGGCTTAAGACCGGGATAGCCGCGAGCTTCGTCCGGGGCGCCGAGTTCGCAGTCGGGCGACGGCTCGTCGGCGCCGGGCTCTAGCGCGTACAGTTTCTTCAGCGAATACCGCCAGACGCGAGCCGCCGCGTAATCGGCGACGAAAAGTCTCTCGCCGGAAGAATCCAGCCCGCGAATATCGGCGCCGGTCTTGACCAGCAGCGTCTTGGGGGCGCCTAGCGCGCCGCGCGCCGCCGTGCGAACGACCGCGTTGTTCGACTCCGTCTCCTCGTCCGCGCCCCCGGGGAGCGCCGCGTCGCCGCGTCCTGTCGCGGGCACGACCTGATCGAGCGAAAATTGCAGATATTTGACTTTGTCCTTAAAGGCGACGAGGAGCAGTCCGTTGGCGACGTTCTCTTCGTCGGAAACGAACGCGAGCGCGGTCGGCGCTTCGGGCTCGTCGAAGCTCCAGCTTTCAAGTTTCTGCCCCGTCGCTTCGAAAAGCGAGACGCCTGCGGCGTCGCCGAGGAAGAATTCGTCGTTCCAGCCCGCGGCGATCGTCGTCGCGCCCGACTCCACGCCGGCGACGACGGTCTGAGCGAGCGCAAACGTCGCCGCCTCCGCCCTCTCTTGAACGAAAGGACGCGCGCCGGTCGGCTTATGCAACGTCGTGATGAGGACGACGCCGGCGACGAGCGCCACGATCGTCACCGTTACGAGGACGACCCACGTCGCGCGCGGCTTCTCGAGCGTCTTGTCGTCGAAAACGACGCGGTGCGCGTGTCCTTGCGTGTCCGTCCAATAGTGCCGATGCCCCAGAGAGACGTCGTTGTCTTTATTCCTCTTTTCTTTACTCATCGCGCCTCCAAAACGTTAGAACCGCCAAGTTCCAGAGCCCTTGTTTCTACATTATACGCGTTTGGGAAACGTAAAACAAGCGCAAAGGACTACGACGCGGAAGAATCGTTCGTCGATTCGGTCGAACGCGCCCATTCCGCAAGCTCGGCGGACGCGATCGGGAGCCGCGCGACGTCGACCGTCTCCGGCGCGTAACGACGCGCGTCGCGTTCGGCGCGTTCGCGTTCCTCCAGAATCCGCATGACGCGTTTCGACTCGGCGCACGCGCACGTTCGTTTGATTTTGCGCCCGCGAAGCGCCGGAATCGCGAGAATTCCGCCGAAAAGCGCAAAGGCGACAATCGCGATCCCAACCGTGACGAAAAACGACGTCAACTCGCCGTCGGCAAAGGGAAACGCCGCGATTTCAAACGCCGACATGATAGACGATCCCATAACAAGCCCTCAAAAAACGACGGAGCGACAAACTAGCGTTGAAGCCCGATGTGAAACACGAGCGGCTGCGGTTCCGACGACGCCGACGCGACGCGCGCCGCTTCGGGCGTCGGCGGCGCCGCGACGATCACGGGACGCGGCGAAAATCCGATCGGGAGATACGCGAGCGCGAGAATTCCGCACACGACGCGAAACGCCCCGAGAGGCCGCGAGTCGTCGCGCGTCGGCTGACGTTTGAACCCGAAATAGACGAGGAGCGCTACGAAAAGGAACCAGCCCCAGAAGCGATAGACCGCCGCGACGACGCAGACGATCGCGAGGACGACGTAAGAGAACACGGTCGAGCGTTTCCGCAGAAGCGCGTAAATCACATGTCCTCCGTCGAGTTGCGCGACCGGCATAAGATTGAGCGACGTGACGAAAAGCCCGGTCCAGCCCGCGATCGCGCAAGGGTGCAGGAGAACGAACCGCGCGCCGTCGGATCCGTCGCCGAGAATCGCGCTCGCAAGCCAACGCATTACGAGGGGCGCGCCGAAAGTCACCGCGCTCGCCTTATCCTGCGGGGGAACCGTCGACGTCGTCGAAAGGAAAAGACCGAGGACGAGGAAGCCCAGCGCCGCGACGAGCCCCGCCACGGGGCCGCTCAACCCCATGTCGAAAAGCGCGCGGCGGTCGGGGAGCCGCTCGCGGATGCGAATAACCGCGCCCATCGTGCCCAGCGGCGGGAGGGGCAGCGGGATGAAATAGGGAAACGTCGATTTGACGCGGAGTCGTCGAAGCTGGAGAAAATGCCCTAATTCGTGAAGGGTCAGAATCGTCATGAGCGGGACGCTGAACCAGAACGCCTGCGTGAACGACAAATCGCCGTACATGATATACCCGACGAACGTCGTCGAGACGCACGTCGTCAGAAAGAGCGCGAGAGGAACCGCCCATTCGGGCTTCTCGCGCCATTTCTGACGAAGACGGGGAAAAAGACGCGGTCCGCGCATTGTAAAGGACTCCTAACGCGACGGATGAAAGACGCGTTCCGCTCGTTATGAAAAGACTCCCGACGTCGACGGGAAAAGGTCGGCTGCGGCGCGCCCTCTCCCGTCGTCAAGCCGCGATCAGAGGTCGGACTGGAACTTCAACTTGCGGTCGGTCAGCCGTTCGAACGCTTCGAGATACTTTTCGCGCGTCTTGAGGACGATCTCGTCCGGAAGCTGCGGCGGCTCGGAGTTGCGATCCCAGCCGGACTGTAACAGCCAGTCGCGGACGAACTGCTTGTCGAAGGACGGCTGGCCTTTGCCCGGCTCGTAGAGGTCGGCGGGCCAGAATCGGGAGGAGTCGGGCGTAAGAACCTCGTCGATGAGGATGAGTTCGCCCGATTCGTCGAACCCGAACTCGAATTTCGTGTCCGCGACGATGATCCCGCGCTTCGCCGCGTACTCGCTTCCGCGCTTGAAGACGTCGAGAGACAGGTCGCGCAGCTTTGTCGCGACGTCGAGCCCGACGCGGTCCGCGCATTCCTCAAACGAAATATTCTGATCGTGTCCGGTCGTCTCTTTCGTCGACGGCGTAAAGATCGGCTCGGGGAGTTTCGAGCTTTCGACGAGTCCTTCGGGCAACTTGATCCCGCAGACCGTTCCCGATTCGCGGTATTCTTTCCATCCGGAGCCGGCGAGATACCCGCGAACGACGCATTCGATCATGACGACGTTCGTCTTCTTGCAGAGAACGGAACGCCCTTCGAACTGCGAAAGATCGGTTCCTTCTGGGAACGGTATTTCGTTGACGTCGGTCGTGACGACGTGATTCGGAACGCCGAGCGTCTCGAACCAGAATTCCGCCGTCTGGTTGAGAACTTTGCCCTTGTCCGGGACGCCCGTCGGGAGAATCCAGTCGAAGGCGCTGATGCGGTCGGAGCTGACGAGCAGGATTTTATCTCCGAAATCATAGACGTCGCGAACCTTGCCGCGTTTTGGAGTCGTTCCGGGAATCGAGGTCTGTAGCACAACGTTGGCGTTCATTTTTTCCGTCCTCAAAATTACGGCGCGTCTTCGGCGCGGGCGTTTCCCGCGCGACGTCGGCGCCTCTATCGACTCGGGTATTATAAACCAAATCGCCGCCGACGCCAGCGCCGAGGATACCGTTCGCGACGACCGCCGATTCGCCCGAACTGCCGACGCACGCTCGTTCCCTACGTTGAATTGAAGAACGAAGAAGGAAACGTCGTTGATATTGACGCCGAACGACCAGCGGCGAACGCCGATTTCGATCAACTCGCCAAAGACGCTTACAATCAGAAAGCCAAAGAGAAAGGCTGGAAACGTCGCTTCGAAGATTTATCTCCTTCAACCCGCTTGAAATACTACTATCAGGCGCAGAAAGATTATGAGAAAGAAACGGGGAAACCCGCGTATCGTCAGGTCGATTCGAATCTGTCTTTTCCTGAGTATTTCAAACAACAGTCTGATTCTTTCAAGCGCGATTGGCTCGGCGCGAAACGTTATGAAGCGTACAAAGAAGGGAAATTGACTGAAAAGGCGATTTTCGCTCCTGATCTGTTTTATCGTGCGTCGATTGAAGATTTAAGACTTGACGGGAAAACGCTCAGGGAAACGTTGAGAGATTCAGAGATTCATGAACATTTCAATCGTGATGATTTGGAAGAAAATCTCAAAAAACGTGAATCGTCCGAAAT
>CAMJTU010000067.1 GCA_946408825.1 uncultured Planctomycetaceae bacterium | reverse complement strand
GTCGTGAGACGTCGGGTTAAGTCCCTTAACGAGCGAAACCCCTGTCGTTAGTTGCCATCATTTAGTTGGGTACTCTAACGAGACTGCCTAAGTTAATGCGGAGGAAGGCGGGGACGACGTCAAGTCCTCATGGCCCTTACGCCTAGGGCTGCACACGTCCTACAATGGATTCCACAAAGGGAAGCGAGGCTGTGAAGCGGAGCAAATCCCCAAAAAGGATCCTCAGTTCGGATTGTAGTCTGCAACTCGACTACATGAAGCCGGAATCGCTAGTAATCGCGGGTCAGCATACCGCGGTGAATATGTTCCTGAGCCTTGTACACACCGCCCGTCAAGCCACGAAAGCAGGGGGCGTCCGAAGTCGCCGAAGCAACCTTTAAGGAGCTAAGCGCCGAAGATGAACTTTGCGATTGGGACTAAGTCGTAACAAGGTAGCCGTAGGGGAACCTGCGGCTGGATCACCTCCTTTCTAAGGATAATTAGAAACTCGGGTCGTAAGACTCGTTTTACAAAGGAATTGATCTACTGGTTAGCGCTGTGTGATTTGACTTTACTTTGATATATGAGCCGCAGGCGAAAGCTTGCGGCTTTTTTGTTTCTTGGTTGAATCGCTGAACTTCGAATTAAACAGCCCCAGACGCCCTCGCCAACGAGCGAGGGCCCAGAATCGCGCGCCCGAGAAACCTTGAACAATCCCAGACGTTCAGGCGCGCGACCCTCAGCGGCAAGGTCGCAGCCCAACGCCCGAGCGTTGGCGAAAGCTTGCGGTTTTTTTCGTTTCTTGGCGCAAACGCCAACAATTTAATTCTAATCGCCTGAGGCGTCGCCGCCAACGAGCGGCGACCTAGAATCGCGCGCCCGGCGGGCTTTAATTAACGCCGCTCCTCAAAGGCGCGCTATCGGGATCCAACGCCCGAGCGTTGGCGGCGAGGTCGCCGCGGCGTTGGGAGATTGGAGATTATAGAATACCCTTTTCTTGCAATCTTTTGACAATCGCGTTATAGTCGATTTCGCGTTTTTCGGCGGGCTTAACGCGTTTCGGCGCCGTTCCGTCATACCGATAGTCGCGCCAGAGTTGCTCGCGGGTAAAATGGAACCGTTCGAAGTTACGTTTCCACGAATCGGTATTCTTGAGTTTCGGGTCGAAATTATTAGAGCCAAAGGAGAATTTCGCGCCCATTTCGAGCGCGAGTTCGACGAATTCCGGTTTAGGGAAATTCGATTCCGCTTGAATTTCGAGCGCGACGCCGCCGTCGATCGCCGCCTGGATCAGAACGGCCATTCGTTCGCGAGTCCAAAGTTCGTCATAGCGCGCCGCGATGAAGTCGGGGAGCCACGTAACGTTCGCGAGAATATCGATCGGTTCGGAGACGACCGTAAGACAATGCTGATAATATCGCTGGAACCACGCGTCCTGATCGACGTCGTAGTCCTTTGGGAGAAGCCAGAGCCGTTGATCGGAGCCGTCTTCCTTTTTGCCCATGATCATCGTGTCGCCCAAAACATAATCAAGTCGCGCATAGATCGCCGGATCAATAACCTTATACCAATCTCGATCGTTGACCTGAACCCCAATTTTAAGCCGTTCCTCCTCCGGAAGCGACGCGTTATATTCCTCGACGCCGGCGACAAACTGATCGAGCAGTTCGTTCGTATGAATCGGCCATTCGCGGCCGTTATTCTCGAGCACGCCGGATTTCACGCCGGTAATCTTCGCGCGTTCATGCGCCATCGCCGCGGTCATGCCGCCGCGAAGATGAATATGATAGTCGCGAAGATCTAGCGAGGGATCGACCTTCGGCGCGTAATTGGCAAAAGCTTCGGAGTCGCCCTGCGGTTCCGTTAGATTCGCGTCCTGACAGTATCCGACGCGAAGCGCCATGCACAGCGCGAGTGCGACGACAAACGAGGCGATTCCAAATCTTCTCATAAATACGCTCCTTTTGTTTTCTGCAGCGGGCGGTCCGCGCCGTTTGACGCGTTCACTGGCGTGAAACGCGCCAGTCGACGATTCTCATTTCAACCTGCTGCATGAAGTCGTTGTACGCAATATTAAAAGCGACGTCATACTTTGCGAGCGCGTTCTCCGCATGGAGACGCTCCAATTCTTGAATCCAATCGACGTGGTTAAAACAGACGGCGCGACGCGTCGTCTGTCGTTGTCGGAACTTCGCTTGCAACACGTTGGCGTTAGCGCCGGCCGCGCGGATCGAATCGAGCGTCAATCCTTGAACGACGAAAACAGGATTCGGATTATCGGCGCCAAAGGGCGCGAGCTTCTCGATCTCGTGACAAATCTGAGGCGTGAGCGCGGCAAGCGGCAGTTCGCAGTCGATATAGACGCGCGGAACATAATCAGATTCCGCGAAATGATTCGCGACGTAATCGCAAAACGCGGCGCGAAACGCGGCGACGTTTGATTGTTTAATTCCAAGCCCCGCGGCGCCCGCGTGTCCGCCAAAGCGCGTTAAATACTGAGAGCAAGAATCGAGCGCGTCGTACATGTTGAACGAACTGTCGGAAACGCCGCGCGCGGAGCCGGAACTTGAATCAGGGTCGCGTAGCGCGATCATAACAGTCGGGCGCGAATAAGTTTCCGCGAGTCTTCCGGCGACGATTCCAATGACGCCAGGATGCCAGTCTTCTCCGGCGAGGACAAACGCGGGATCGTCGGCGTACCCTGTTTCTTCGTTGTTGATCAACGCCCTCGCTTCCTTCATGATGCGCTGTTCTAACTTCTGACGCGTCTGATTGAGATTATTGACGTATTTGGCGAGTTCGTTCGCTCGATCGGGACGATCGGTAATAAGAAGTTCGACGCCGAGCCGCGCCAGACCCATTTGACCGGCGGCGGCGAGGGGCTGCGGATGTTCGAGAAGCTTTTTGCCCAATTCCCAATCGTCTTTAGCCTTCTCGTATTCGCTCTGTTCATCCTGGCCGGAAGGACCGCTCGTCATGCGGTCGTCCTTGCCCTGCTGGCCTTTTTTTAAAATCTCGAGCGTTTTTTCGTTGAGGACTTCGCGCCCCGCCGCGTTGAGTCGCGGCGCGATTACGAAGCTGACGTCGTCGCTTGTAAGCTTTTTCGGTTTGCCGGCGGAGGCGGTTTCGACGAGATATTTCAAGCCTAGAGGCAAATGCTCGACCAGGGAATTATTGAGCGCATAGCGCACAAGGACGCGGTTTTCATCCTGTAGCGGCATGACGTCGGCGATCGTGCCGAGCGCGGCGTATCCGATCGCTTTCAGGAGGAACTCGCGCATTTCGGGCGAGGTTTTAACGCCGTCCGTCCCCATTTCGACCCCGAGTTGCCAGACAAGTTTAAAGGCGACGAACGCGCCGCATATCTCGGGGAAAGGATACGGCGGAAAGCCGTCAATTTCAAGTTTCGGATGAACAATCGCAACCGCTTCTGGCAGTATCTGACGTCCGGTTTTTTCGTCGACAATCGGCGTATGGTGATCTGTTATTACCATCTGCAGCCCGAGCGATTTGGCAAAACGCGCCTCTTCGACGCTCGTTATACCGCAATCGACGGTCACGACGACGTCGACGTTCTCCGTCTCTTTGAAAAGACGCAGCGCGTCGCAGTTGAGTCCATAGCCTTCTTCGAGTCTATTGGGCACGTAGAAGATCGCGTCGCCGCCGCAAACGCGAATTCCCTGCAACAGGATCGCCGTCGCGGTCATGCCGTCGACGTCGTAATCGCCATAGACGACGATCTTCTTCTTGGCGCGAATCGCGTCCGCGAGAAAAGCCGCAGCCTCGCGGCATCCCGGGAGTTTTGAGGGGTTATGCAATCCACGCGCAAGGCTTGGCGGCGCGAGAAACGAAACGAGCTTGTCCGGTTCGGCGATCCCGCGTCCAAAAAGAATCTGCGTAAGAATGGGAGAAACTTTCGTTTGTTCCGACAGCCGAGCGACAAGCTTTGGATCTTGCGGTCTCGCGATCCACGCCTTTGATTTTTTTTCCTGAACCATAATCTACTGCAATATTTATTCGCGTCCGGATCGTCGGGATCGCGTTCCCTCAGGTCGCGCGTTTCCGACGATCCTCGCGTAATATCTTCAAGACTTCCTACTGATCGTTCACGTCAGTCTAACTCTGCTCTGGAATTCTAACTATCAAGAGCAAGGTTCGTCAATAGGACCCGCCGGCGTTTTAGCAATATTTTACGATTCGCGAACGGTCGTCTTGATCCAAAACGAAAAAGAAGGACCGTCGCCGCCGCGCAACGTGTTTTTTTAAGAGAAAACGCTGTCAAAGCTTTTCCAAACATCCTGTTTTCTCTTTTCAAATCGGATTTTTTGAGTAAACTTGACTACAAGTCTTGATTTGTTCGCGCGACATGCCGTCTCAAAACTTCTTTCGGCCTTTAAACATGGCAAATAAACGGCGGCGCAGACTCTGAAGACGGGCAATAAAAGGAGGAATCCATGAGCGATCGCGATAACTCCACGAGCGTCCTCTTCGCGTCGAGCGAAGTTGCGCCTTGGTCCAAGACGGGCGGTCTCGCCGACGTATGCTCCGCATTACCCAAAGCCCTTGACAAGCAAGGACTTAACGTATCTATTGTCACGCCGTATTATCGTTGCGTTCGCCAATGGTTTCTCGACCATGAAGGCAAGGAGCCGTCCCCGATCTTCGGGCTGACGCTTCACGCGCCGATCGCTCACGAACGCCGCGTCGCCGGGGTTCGCAGAACGACGATTCCCGGAACGAACGTCGTCGCCTATTTCATCGAACACAACGTCTACTACGACCGCGACGGGATCTATAATAATCAAGGGGTCGATTATCAGGACAACTGCGACCGTTACGCGTTCTTTTGCCGTTGCGTTCTCGAACTTATCAAAAACTATCGCGACTTCAACGGTCGTCCCGTCCTCGACGTCGACGTTATTCACGTCAACGACTGGCAAACCGCGTTGATTCCCGTCTATCTCGACGCTATATACCGCAGTTCGTCGAAACTTGGCGGCGATTCGGTCTTCGCGACGGCGCGTCCGCGTCTGACCTCCCCTGAATCGCAGGGATCCGACGACGTTTTCGCCAAAACCAAGACCGTCCTCACTATCCACAACCTACGGCACCAGGGGCGGTTCTTTCGCGGCGCTATGGATCGCGTCGGGCTCGATTGGAGTCTCTTTACCTTCGACAAGATGGAGTTTTACGGACAGCTCAATCTTCTCAAGTCGGGCGTCGTATTCTCTGATCTTATAACGACGGTCAGTCCTCGTTACGCGGAGGAAATCCGAACAGAAGAGTTCGGCGAGAAGCTCCAAGGCGTTATCGCGGGGCGCGCAGACGACCTTTATGGCGTGCTCAACGGAGTCGATCGAGAAGAATGGGACCCCCGAACGGATCGTTTTCTCCCTCAAACGTACGACGAGAACACGTTCCAAGAGGGCAAACGCGTCTGTAAAGCGGCGTTGCAGCAGGAATGCGGTCTTCCTCAGAATCCCGACGTTCCGCTCTTCGGCGTCGTCAGCCGCTTGGACGCGCAGAAGGGGTTAGATTTCATCGCGGACAACGTTCCGTATCTTGTGGAACGGTATAACGCGCAGCTCGTTTTACTCGGCTCAGGCGATCAAGCTCTCGCCGAACGATTTCAGCAGCTCGCGGGGAATTACCATTGGAACGTGGCGGTTTGCAACACGTTTTCCGTCGATCTTTCGCACCGAATCGAAGCGGGCTCCGACGTCTTCCTCATGCCGAGCCGCTACGAGCCGTGCGGCCTCAATCAGATGTACAGCCTGATTTACGGAACGCCGCCCCTCGTTCATGACGTCGGCGGACTCCACGATACGGTCGTCAACGCGTCCGATGAGAATATCGCCAACGGGACGGCAAACGGATTCGTCTTTTACTGGCCAAACGCGGACGATATGCGCAAGGCGCTCGATTGGGCGATAAACTGCTTCTACAATCGAAAAGACGATTGGAATAAAATCATTCGGAACGCGATGCACTGCGATCACTCTTGGGACGCAAGCGCGCGCGAATACGCCGCGCTATACCGTAAACTAACGAAGCGGAATCAATAGGTTCGCGGGTCGTCCATGCCAGATTTCAAATACAAAGCGAAGAACCGCGCTGGAAAAGACGTCGTCGGAACGATGACGGCGAACACGCGCAAGGAAGTTCTTGAACGTCTTTCCGCGCAGCGTCTTTTTCCCGTCTCCGTTGAGGACGCGCATAAAAACGACGTCAACGTCGGCAAATGGTTCAAGAAACGTCCCCCCGTGACGGCGGTCGCCGACTTCCTGACGCAGCTTGGCGAACTCCTTGAGAACGGCGTGCCGGTACTATCCGCTTTTCAGGCGCTTGGCAAACAGACGCCTAACCCTGCGCTCCGCGAAGTCGTCGTCGACATCGGCGAGCAAGTTGCGGACGGTCAGAGCGTCGAGGCCGCGTTTGCGGCGCACAGCCGTGTTTTCGACGATCTCACGCTGAGCGTAATTCGCGCGGGAAGCGAAGGCGCGTTCCTTGAAGCGGCGTTGAAAAGAACGTCGAAATTTCTCGAAGACCAAGCGGAAATCAAAGCGCGCGTCAAGAGCGCGATGATTTACCCGACCGTTCTCGCGACCGTCGGCGTCATCGTCGTGTCGGTGCTCCTTATCGCGTTTGTTCCCAAATTTGAGCCGATGTTCGAGTCTGTCGCCGAAAGCGGCAAAAGTCTGCCCCTTGCGACGATATGGCTCCTCGCGTTCCGAGATTTCTGCGGCAAATACGGCCTATACGTTCTCGGGGCGCTGTTTGCGCTGTTCGTCTGGGCGAAGATTCAAGCGCGAACTAAAGCGGGAAGGCGGTTCCTCGACAAGTGGAAGCTCAAACTTCCCATTTTTGGCCCCGTCGCTCAAGCGTCGGCAGTTTCTAAATTATGCCGCGTCCTGGGAACGTTGCTGCAAAACGGCGTGCCGATTCTCCGCGCGTTGGAAATCAGCTCGCGTTCGACGGGAAACGCGCTCCTTCAAGACGCGGTCGAAAACGCGGTCGACGCCGTTTCGTCTGGCGAACCTCTCGCGAAACCGCTTCAAGAGAGCAAGCTCATCCCTCCCCAAGCGATGACGATGATTTCTGTCGCGGAAGAATCGAACACGCTTGAAAAAGTTCTGCTCAACCTTGCGGACTCGCTAGAGCGACAGCTCTCTAAGAAAATCGACGTGATGGTGCGGTTACTGGAGCCGATGATGCTGCTCCTGCTCGCGGGCGCGGTCTTTTATATTATTCTCGCGCTCCTTATGCCGGTCTTCCAAATGACCGACTCCGTCTAACCTGTCGCCGAACGGCGATCCTTTTACGACGTCACCCGTATGCGCAACAGCGAAGAATATTTGAACCCGAGCGTCGTCCAATCGATCAAGAGATTGGATCTCAAGGCGCAGTTTATCGTCAAAGGCTTTATGCACGGGCTTCATTCCAGTCCGTTGCAAGGCTTTTCAGTCGAGTTCAGCGAACATCGCAAATACGAGCAGGGCGACGATCCTAAAGATATCGATTGGCGTCTCTATGCGCGAACAGACAAATATTACGTTCGCAAATACGAAGCGGAAACTAATATGACGGGCTGGCTCGTCGTCGATTCGAGCGCGTCGATGGGCTACTCGAACGGCGCCGGCGTGACGAAATTCGACTACGCGATTTCGCTCGCCGCCGCGCTAAGCTATCTCATGATTTATCGCCAAGACCCCGTCGGTCTCGCGACGTTTGGAGAAAAGCTGGGGAAATCGCTGCCTCCGCGGTCCAAGAGATCGCAATTCGGCACGATTCTTTCCACGCTGGCGCAACTCCGACCCGCCGGCGAAACGAACGTCGCCGCGTCGCTCGCGCAGCTCGCGGGCATGATTAAACGCGCGTCTCTCGTTATGGTCTTCTCCGATTTGCTCGGCGACCCGGAAGAAACGCTTCGTTCAATCTATCGCCTGCGTCATGCGGGGCACGACGTGATCATATTTCACATTCTGGACGACGCGGAAGCGCGCTTTCCATTCCGTGGAACGGTCGAATTCGAGGATCCGGAGACGGGCGAGACGCTCGTCGTCGACGCGGATTCCGCGCGCGACGATTACCTCCGGGCGCTAGAAGAGTTCCGAGCGCGGTTCCGCCGCGAAGCTTCGAACGCCAAATTCGATTTCGTCGAACTCGACGTCACGATCCCGTTTGACAAAGCGCTTCTCGAATACCTAACGGCGCGTTCTCAGCGACGTTAAAAGCGCTAGCGCGAACGACGCGACTCGTCGTCGTCGGAAATATCTCGCTTATGACGGCGCGGTCCCTGCTGATTCTTCGCGCCTTTATTCTTCGCCGCCGCGTCGTGACGCTCTTGGCGTTCTCGGCATGTCTGACAGGGTTCCAGAACGCGGACGTCTTTAATCGCAAAACTAGTATGGGCGCCGCTTTCAAGACACACGACGACCCGTTGCGCCAGAAGTTCCTGCGCGACGACCTTCCCCGCGCCGTCGGGCGTTTCGACGATCGATTCTAGCGGCGGCGACTGTTCTAAAAGTTCGTCGTACGTCTCAAACTCAAAACGGAGACAGCATTTGAGACGTCCGCAACGCCCGGAGACTTTCGTAGGATCAAGAGTCGCCTTTTGGATCTTCGCCATCCTCATGGCGACCGGGGGCATCGACGTAAGAAAGGAACTGCAGCAGGGTTCGCGTCCACAGTCGCCGACGCAATCACGCAGCTTCATCTCGTCGCGGACGCCGATCTGCCTCATTTCGATTCGCGTCTGAAATTCAGCCGCGAGCGCCCTTACGAGTTCGCGAAAATCAACGCGTCCGTCCGCGACGTAATAAACGACGATTCTCTCGTTGCCCAGAAGTCGCTCGACGCGGACAAGAGACAGTTCGACGTTCATCCTGCGAACGGTGCGAAAACAACGTTCAAAATCGGAAACTTCTCGTTCTTTAATTCTGGCGAGTTTCTCTTCGTCTTCCGCCGTAAGACGGCGAAGAAAGATCGGCGTTTCATGATCGCGATTGATTTTGGCGATTCGTTCTTTCGTCGCTTCGCAAAGAATCGTCGCAACCTCTTGACCACGAGAGGAGCGCGCCACGACTTTAACGCCATGGCAGAATCCGACGGAATTTGAATCGGCGCATTCCATTACTCCAAGCTGCCTCATCGCGCCAAAACGAACGATATATTTCTTCATTCTGCGTATAATCCTAGAAAACGCGAAAAACAACGCTCCCGTCCGCCAAGTCGTACTTGATAGCGACCCGACCGACGGGAGCCTAAACGTTCAGACCGTCAAAGCGGCGTCAAAACGACACGCCGACGGCGTTTTTCGACAAATCAAAGTTCGCTGATTTCGTCGATCGGGTCGTAACCGTTCTGATAGACCGGCTTGACGAGGTCGGCGACGCCGGGCGTCTTGAGGTCGGCAAGGTTCGTGACCTTGAGATTCTCGGCGTCCCATTCGATCTTTTCGCCCTGCCCTTTATTCGGGGCGGCCCAAACGGCGAGGTTGCCAAGGAGAATCGTTTCGGTGAGCGGACCGGCGTGATTCGGGAAGTTCGACCAGCAGAGTTCCGGCTTATTATCCCAAATCGCGGAGAACCATTCATACTTATGACGCGCGTCGTCGCCGCGGCCCTGATCGTCGATCGGCGCGATGACGAATTCCGTTTGGTCTTCCGGAATCTGCGGGATCGCTTTGCCGCCCTCTTCGCGATAACTCGCGCCGAGCGCCGCGCCCTTGGAGCCGATCACGAAGCATCCGCCGCCGCCGTCGACCTTATCGAAACCGTACTTTTGCGTGAGTTCCGCCGCCGGGGTCTGAGACGAATCGTACCATACGAACTTGATCGGTCCGCGCCAGTCGTTCGCGGGAATCTCGAACGTGCAGGTCGAACTCTTCGGGAAGGAGTCGAAATCGTGCCCGGAGCTCGTCGCGACGACGCTCTTCGGATTGCGAAGATCGACCGCTTTGAAAATCATATTGACGTTATGGCACGCCATGTCGCCGAGGGCGCCGGTTCCGAAGTCCCACCATCCGCGCCACTGGAAGCTGTGGTAAATTCCGGGCCAGAACTCGCGTTTCGGCGCGACGCCAATCCACTGGTCCCACGCGACGTTTTTAAGCGCGTCGGCGACCTGCTTCTTTTTCTCTTCTATGAGTTCGTTGGCGACTTCTTCGTCGTCCTCTTCCTTCCTCGTCTTCGCGATGAACTTCTCCATCGTCTCGGCGCGGTCCGGGCCCTGCGCCCAAATCGGACGGTTCGTCCAAACGTGAACTTCTGAGACGTCGCCGATGACGCCGGCGCGAATCTGCGCGGCGTTCTTACGGAGCCCGTCGTCGACGCTTCCCTGGTTGCCCATCTGAGTGCATACGCCGTATTTCTTCGCGAGCATTCCGAGGAGACGCGCTTCGTAGATCGTTCGCGTCAGCGGTTTCTGCGTGTAGACGTGTTTGCCCATCTTGATCGCGGCTGCGGTGACGATCGTATGCATATGGTCGGGCGTGCTTACCGTAACGGCGTCGAACTTATCGCCCATTTCTGAAAAGAGGTCGCGATAATCGACGTACTTTTTGGCGTCCGGGAATTCCTTACCCTTGCCCTCGAGCGTATTGCGATCGACGTCGCAGATCGCGACGACCTTGCCGTAATATCCCGCCTGCGTAATATCGCCGCCGCCCTTGCCGCCGACGCCGACGCCCGCAACCGCCACGTCTTGCAACGCGGAAGCGCGCGCTTGCTTACGGAAATTGCCGGACGAAACTAGAAAGCCGGCGCTCGCGACGGCAGAGGTCTTAATGAAATCGCGTCGATTCGTTCTCATATGTGTTTCCTCGCTAATAATGGTGTGGCAAGAACCTCGACGTCGCGACGCCGCGAACCGCGAAGCTCAATCTGTCCTTCCATTGTGACGAAATGACGACGAAAAATCAAGTGACGACGTCGTTTTCTCCGCATTTTTCTTGAAGCGGTTCCCTTTGCGCCCCTCGCCCAACAAAACAAAAGGCGGTGGACGCCGTTTGTAAATTCGTTTATAATAACGCGCAAAGAGAAAGGGGAGTCTTCGCCGTAGTCCGACGAATCAAACTACGCTTGACGTTATCCAAGAAGGAATCACGTGCAATGTCGACCAAAGATACGGTCACGAAATATTTCATGCGGGACAAAGCGACCTTTGCAGACGTCTTTAATTTCCTGATTTACGACGGCAAGTCAATCATTAATCCCGAGGCCCTAAGGGAACTCGACAGCGCCGTCGTCGTCGTACCCTATGGCAAAGACGGCAAGCCGATCCCGAAGCAAATGGCGCGCGATCTCCTGAAACTCATGACGATCATGGAGGACGGCGAGGCAATCTATGTCGCGCTCGGAATCGAGAATCAGTCTCAAATTCATTACGCCATGCCTGTAAGAATCATGTTCTACGACGCCGCGTATTACGTTTCGCAAGTCGAGAAAACGTCGGCAAAACATCGAACGGATTCAGACAAACCCGAGACAAACGCCGAATTCCTCTCCGGATTCTATCGAACCGATAAATTGATTCCTGTCGTCACTGTCGTCTACTATTTCGGTTCCGACTCATGGACGGCGCCGAGATCGCTTTATGATATGTTCCCCGTCGTAAACGAAGCGCTCGGAAATTCATTCCAAACTATCCCATAAACCTAATTGCGCCTGCCGAACTTACCGACGATGAGATCGAAATGTTTGCCACCGATCTCAGGCGCGTAACTCAATGTCTTAAATACGCGAACGACCCTAAGAAATTTGATGAAATCACAAGAGCCGACCCCGCCTACAGACATATTTCGAGACGCGCCGCCGACGTCATTAATGTCGTAACGAACTCAAATCTTAAATTTCCAGAAAACGAGGAGGAAGTCGATATGTGCCTCGCCATTGAAGAAATAAAAAAAGAAAGCGAAGTTAGAGGAGAAGCCAAGGGAGAAGCTAAAGGAATCTTTAAGATTTTGCATACGCTCGTGGAGAAGGGATTGCTCTCAATAGAGGACGCCGCCGAGAACGCGGGCGTTTCCGTCGAAGAGTTTCAACGCTCGAAGCCGTAGACTTCAATTTGCCGTTTCTTTATTATCTCAGTCGAGGTCGCGACGAAACGAGTCCAAGTTTCCGTCGAGGAGTTTCTTGCGGCGAAGAAACGGCTTCGTCGCCGTATTGCGTTTAAAAGATTTCTAGAGGCCAAATAAAAACCTCCCTCATTTCGGAGGGAGGTTTAAAATAACCCGGCGACGCCTACTTTCGCGGTTTCACAACTATCGTCGGCTCTAGGCGCTTATCTTTCGTATTCGGGACGGGAACGCGCGTTTCCACTTGGATATCGTCGCCGGAAGTTCAGACGAGACCTTACTCAAGTCTCGCCTAATTATCTCAAACTGCGATAAACCTGTTGTCCCCGGAGCGCCTTTTATCTGACGGGCGACAGTCCTGCCATACGGAACCGCCGGTTCGCTATCTCCGACTCGCGTCGCTTTCCCCTTACGCAAGAAACAAAAAAACCTCCCTCTTTTCAGAGGGAGGTTCAAAATAACCCGGCGATACCTACT
>CAMJTU010000066.1 GCA_946408825.1 uncultured Planctomycetaceae bacterium | reverse complement strand
TCCAAAAGATTATGTTGATTTGTTGAGGAACGTTCGAAACATCCGAGCGATCGACCGGAGCGCTGGCACGTATGTGTTTTCGTCGCTGAAGACGGTATACGAGATCGCAGAGTCGGAAGTCGAATCGGATCCGACGATCAGAACGGCGAGAATCGTTTGCTTGTCCGATGGCGAGGATAGCGACCCCAACCCGCCGATTTCATTCTTTAGGGAAAAGGTCGGAGAGCGTTCATCCGCCAATTGGTCGAAACTAGATCCGGTTTTCGTTTCGATTCGGCAACGTGACGAACCAGTGAGGCAAATCGAAAAGATACTGTCCGACGTGCACATTCCAGTTCACATAGGCGACAAGGCGACGAACCTGATTCCGCCGCATCCAGTTCTCCGTATTCATCCGAGCGAATATAAAACGGACGACGGAGGGACCTACGTCGTCGGCGAAGGACAACCGATCCTTTTTGTTAGCGTCTCGGACGGAAAAATCGCTAAAACGACAATTAATATCGACGGTCAAGTCAGCGAAAGCAGGGAGATCGAAAAGGTCTTTGATCGACCAGGTGAGCATTTGGCGACGATCACCGTATACGGCGAAGGCGAAGGAATCGGCCAATCCAGAATCTATCGTGTAGTCGCAACTGAGAAGGTGCCCCTTAACGCTAGTTTTACCGTTTCATCGGCCAAGATCGACGTGGGCCGACCGACAACGTTTATCAACTCTTCTCAAGGCGCTTATGATCGCGCGGAATGGCACGTCGAAGACGCGGTGTACCACGATCTGCATTTCGCTCAACACGCGTTCAAATCGCCAGGCACTTATAATGTAACGCTTAAGATCGCCGATTCTGACGGGCGTTCTTCTGAATGCAAGGAGATTATCCACGTCGAAGCTCCGAAGCCGCCAACGGCGCGCATTCTCGCTTTCCCTGAAACGCCGCTTGTCGGCGAAGACGTCATAATCCGAGACATCACGTCTGAAGGCGTCGTCGCGAAGAGAGAGTGGCGCGTCGATGGCGCGTCCCTCGGTTCTGACGAGGCAATCAAAGCAGTTTTTAATCAAATCGGTGAGAGGGTGATCGAGCTCGTCGTAACAGACGCGTTTGGCAACGAAAGCGTCGCAAGGCAGACGGTCGACGTCAAACCGATCCCTGCGCCACGCGCAGACTTTGGCGTCTCAGATGCGCGACCACAAGCGCGCCGAGCATTCACCGTCTTCGCAAGGAATAAAGGCGGCGCTCAGATCGTCGATTATCATTGGTCGATCGACGACCATGAGATTCTCGGGACTGAAGATCGGCCAGATGAAGCGCAGATTTGCATCAACGACGCTGGCGTTCACGAGATAAAGCTCACGGTCGTTGGACCAGGCGGCGAAGACTCGATCGTCCAGCGAGTTAACGTTGCGCCGATTGACGCGCCAAAGTCGAAGTTCTTGTCGCCCGACGCAGTGCAAGTCGACGTCGAAACGAAAATTCTCGACGCTTCCAAAGAAGCGGACGAAATCGTCTATGAGATCGACGGTCTAAGTCTTAACGAATACCCACATGTCTCAGATGAAAAGGACGACGAAAACGGCGATTCAGAATCTTCTTCCTCATCGGTTCTCGTCGTCGACGATTCAGTCAATCCCGTTTTAATTTTCACTGAAGCGCGGTCTTATAAAATTTCACAGATCACAAGGAACGACGGCGGCCAGGACGTCTTCGACCGAGAGATCAACGTCGCGCCCCACGCACCTCCAACGGTACGGCTTGTCCCGCCCTCCTCCATTGTCGCGGGAGATCTCGTACAGATTGGAGTTGTCACGACAGGCGACGTGCAGACATGCTCCGTCGTCATCGGCGAGAAAATCATCCCGCTCGATATGAGTTCTAAATCGGACGACGGTTTCCTGACATTTGAACACGTATTCAACGCCGGACGTTACGAGGTTGTTTGCGAAGCGATCGGTCGCGGCGGATCCGTGAGAACGGAACCGACGATTCTCGACATCAAGGAGAAAATACTTGCGCCCGTCGCGAATTTTGCCATAGATTATCCTAAGACTTACGGCGTAGTGCCCGTAAGATTCGCCAACAAATCGATCGGAACAGGACCGTTTAACGTTTCCATCTTAAAGAATGGCGCCATCTTTAAAGAAATTCACGACGTCGACGGCTCGGCGCTCGATGAATGGTCGCTAGCGCCGGGCGTGTACCGAGTCTCGCTGACTGCGAAGTCTGGCGACTATGCCGTCGATACGAAGGAGGCGGTCTTTCGTATCCGTGCGCATTCCTCATACTTTTGGCCGACGATTGCTGGGATAAGTTTCGTCGTTCTTGGGCTTCTCACCGCGTTCGTTTGGTTACTCCTGATTCTGCGCGGCGACGCCTTGAAGGGGGTGATCGTTGAATACCGCTCCGACGAGAACATGCCGTGGCAAAGCAAGGCGATAAATAACTTTTTTTCGAAGGCGGCGTCGATTGTCGTCGACGAGACAATAGGCAAGATACGAATCGAAAAAAGGTTAACGCCGACAGACGTTCGCTACAAAATCAGCTTGCGAACCGGAGAATCGGCGACTTTTTCTAAATATAAGCCACCAACGAAGAACCGCCCCGTCGCCGTTGGTCGACTGCTGATAGCGGTTCATGACCTTTCGTGACGCCCTTTCGGCGTCATTGGCGAAAGGGCGCGAGAAGTCGCGAGGTTCTTGTCCGAACCTCGCGACTCGGTAAAGCGCGAGCTTTCGCCTCTTTCCGTCGCAAATTCTACGACGGAACGCCGCCCCAAACATCCTTTTGGGAGAATTTGGGACGGTGAGCGTTAATGAGTTAAGGGATTCGAACGAGTCCTTTTGTTCAGATAATCGAGATTAATTAGGAGTTTGAAAATGACAGACTTTGACACGTATGACACCAATATGTTCGACCTCGAAAACGATCTTTCGAAACCGTTTGTAATTATCGGGACGGGTGGTACTGGAATTGACACGCTTCTTCGAACCGCGCGACGATATCGGGAGCGCATCAAAAACCCAACAAGATGGATTGTCATAGACAGCAACAACGAAGTGGTCGAAAACGCTCGTATTGAACTTCGAAAAATCGGCATCCCTGACTCGGATACGCTCGTCCATTGCCTAGATCGTGAAAAAGCACGGTTGGCGCTGATCAATCCTAAAGCAAGCAAAGAATATCTAGAAATTCTCGAGGCGGGCGGTATCGTCAAACGGGTCGGCGATGAAACGTTTATTGACGATCGTAAGCTGCAAGAAGCTATTAATCGTATCACAAACGGAAGGGGCGCGACGCAGATGCCCAGTTTCAGCCGTATGTTTGTGACCGGGGCGAATAAACGTCTAATAGACGATTTTAGTCGCACTTTCAAAGGCTTGACGAATACGCGAAATTTCGATACAGAAATGAGGAAGATCAGCGTGACGCTTCTTGCGTCGAGCTTCGGCGGAACAGGCGCAGGATCATTTCTTCCTATACTTTTCTTGCTTCGCAATCTGTATGGATCAGATCTAGAAATTAAGCTCGTACTCTTTGACGGCACATTTGCCCAATCGATGTCGATTACAGACGCCGAAAAAAAACAAGCACAAACGAACAGCGCTTTCACGGTGCGTGAACTCGACGTCACGAACAAACGACTAATGTCGACAGTCGTAAATGGAACAAGCCAACCGGAATTGCTTTTCCCATCTCTTATCACTAACGTTAATCTCATTCCAGAAGATATTCACTTCGACGAGACGTATTTGATTGAAGGCGCTAAAATCGGCGGTGAGTGTGCTACCACGGTGTCATTTGACGAGGCGAAAGAAGAAGTTGCCGCGGGCGTCGTGTCGTTATGTGAGATCGAGCGTAAAGGCGGTTTACAACAGGATCAGGATCCGTTTGAAGCAGTATCGAATGTTGAATATCTTGACGCAATCACGCGTGAAGCGAGAAACTATCGAAGCGTGGGTCATGCAAGCATTGTCTTTCCAAGAAGCAAGATCGTGGACTATTTGACGTGCGTCTCGATGAAAAATTTGTACGATCCAACTGTGTTTGACGCTCAAGTGGACCCCAAAAACGTTGGTCAGCCTCTCGAACTTCCTGATATTGCATCATTTACAAGTCGTACCAGAGAAGTCGTCGTTGAAAATACGATGAGGTACAGAGAGAAGCGCTTACTTGGTAAATGCACGCCTCAAGGCATGTTAAAAGATATCGGCGTGTGCGTCGCAGACGAGCAGAAAAACAGGATCAAAGGGATAAAAACGCAGCTTGGCGTCTATTTGCACAGCATCAGCGCCCACATTGACGAAGGTTACGAAGCGTCGTTTGCCGTCGGCGACGGTCGCGTCGACCTCTATAAATCGATTCTCAAAACGAAAAGAGACCAACTAGAAGAACATATTAAGGCAATTCCACAGGGTTGGCAAGAACCGATGAACGAGCCGCGCTACGTCGACGCGGTTAACTGGAGTTCGATCAAAAATAAGCGAGCGCTTTTAGACGATATCGAGTTCAAATTTCCTCAAACATTATTAAGAAACGTCGTGAAGAGCTTGATAAGCATTCTTGACAAAGTCGTAGCGGCTCTAGAATCGAAAAGGAAAGAGAATGTTATTCTCCGTTGTAAGCTGTGCAAAAAGAGCTCGTTATTGGATCAAAAGGCGAAAGCGCTTCGAGATGAAATCGTAATGCAGTCGGAAAACGTTGTCGACAAGATTTGGCTCGACTTAACATCCCCAAAAGTGACGTTTGACGAACTGGCTCAGTGGGTAAGCGTTCCTCGGAATCAGCTCATCGCGATTTTATCGGGAAAAAGGGGCTTAAACGGACTCGCCGATGACATCGACGCCATGGCAAGGCAAAACGAAAAAGCGATCGAAACAGCGTTTCATCGTGAATACTCAAAGCGATGTCCCGAAAACATAATAGACTACATGATCAGTCTCAAAGATATTCGGCGCGACGCGATCCTCAATCGTGTTTTTTTCAAGGCCACGCCGCTCTTTAACCTTAAAATACACGACGGAATGGCGTCCCGTCGGGCGTCGACGAAGATTTACGTTTCGGTTCCAGTTCTGTCGGCTGAGAAAAGGGACGAATTTGAAGCGATCCTCCAAGGGAACGTTCAACGAGTCGGAGCAACCGACGAGCTCATGCTAAACGTCGTTACGGGCGGCGTTCCGGAACGTCTCGAAGTTCTGAGCATCTTGGTTGGTATCCGTCCGAACTATTCGGCTGACTGGGCAAGCATGAAGGCGACGAATATCGAAGTACTGGAATCCGGAGATTCGCCGTTAGCGTTGCCGAATGCAATTCGAATCTTGAACGACTACGGCGACGAGGCCACGCTCTTTCCGAATCGTAATCCCTCTGATCCAAAGCAAGTCTAGGCAACCAGTTGCACGAACGCCTCGCCGTTCAAACCTCCTTTGAACGGCGAGGCGTTCGTCACGTTACACATAGAGAAAGACAGAAAATGGATGTTAATCATTGTTCCAAAAGCATTCTCGTAACAGACGCATACTACCTCGTCGACGAGGACGCGTCGCTGAGAACGTTTTTTCAACGCGCGTATAGTCAAAAGATTTCTGAAATCAATCCAACGCTCGAAAATCATTTCGCGCTAAGAACCGTCGCTTTGCGGCTTGATGAAGAAGCGTCAGACAGCGAAACGCTCCACGCCATGTTGCAAACCATGGTCGAAGAACGCGTGAAGGCGCTTCGCGAGGGCGACGCGTCCTTCTCGTGGGAAACGTGTGAAATGACGCGGCGCGACGGGCGCTCGGCGCCGATGTTGTTTCTCATTATTGACGTTTCGTCTATCTTTGCGCCAGAAAAAAGATTACGATTAATCTCACAACTTGAGACCGTCAAACGGCAAATTTCTGGCGTCGTGATTATCGCGGTTTCCGACGAAGACGTCGAGATTGAGGACGAAGACGTCAAGAAGATCGCCCATGACTTTAAACGCGTCGTCGGGTCCGACGACGCGTGTTGGACTCGAATTATAGCGGCGTCAGCTCGACGGCAGGCGAGAGGAAAAATCGCGCGCCCCGAAGAACTCGTCGACACGCTCACTTCAATCCTTGCTACAGACGTGCTTTACAAAGAAGAATCTTGTTCGAGAACGCTGAGCCGAGAACCTGGTTTTTCGTTCTCTTTCGAGGTTTTTGGCGCGAAATCGCTTGAAATCGATCTTGGCGACGTCGCGACCGCAATCCTTCCACTCTACAGAGAGGGGCTAATCCGCAAGCTACGAGGCGCGGAGGAACCGACTGGCGCCAAAATCCCGAAGCTGAATATGAAAAAGGTCGTCGAGGCTTCGGGGTTTGCGCTAAAAACTTCGTTCAACGACGAACCGCAACTTAAAACGCGCGACGGCCGTTACGCCCTGACTCCGCCGGATCGCTGGCGATTCAACCCAATTTCTCGTCAGAGTCTCGACGTTTCTTATCTGAGCGAAACGAACGACTCCATGAAAAACGACGTCGCGCGGATGGTAAAGAACGCGAGTAAACGTTTTGACGCATATCGCCTTCGAACAACGAGTTCATTATCGGAGTTTGCGGTCAAAGCGGCGCTGTTTTGTAAGGATTCCGATCGTCCGTCCGAGTATTTTGCGAAACTGCGTTCGTTCGTCTCGCAATTCGAGGCGACGTCCAATGCAACACGTCCCGAAACGACTCGTTACGACTCCTGCGTCGTTGAATTAAACCGTGTCCCTCGATTTTTCTTTAAATATTTCGTCTTCACCGTCGCCTTCGCGATCATTAGCGTCGCCTTTCTGAGCGGTTTTCGTATTAAATTAGCGGCGGGCTGTTCGGTTGTCGCGCTGGCGAGCGTCGGTCTCTGGCTCTTACGCAAATATGCGTGGAAGAAGCGGTTTGAGAAAGCTCTTAACGACGATTTCGAACATATGAAGAACGCGTGGCTCTCCGTAGCCGTCGAGGAATTGGCGCGGAGGTCTCGGTTCTTCTGCAAAGCTACGCTAGAGCGTATCGCCGAGATCGAATCGCTCTCGATGAACTTCAATAACGCCGTCGCGGAAGCCGCAAAGAAAAAAGGCGAAACGTCGTTTCAGATCACGCCGCTCCTATCGGAAAACAGCCTTCCCAACGTCATGGCGTATCTTCACAGTCGCGGACTGGAGGACAAAAACGACGTCGCGCTCTTCACAGCCATGCTGACCAAAACGATGAAAGCGGTCG
Organism: uncultured Planctomycetaceae bacterium; assembly: GCA_946408825.1. Taxonomy (GTDB): domain Bacteria; phylum Planctomycetota; class Planctomycetia; order Pirellulales; family Thermoguttaceae; genus RUG369. Next base: position 6,300 of record CAMJTU010000066.1, on the reverse strand, counting down.
TGCACGGCGAAGCGTCGATTGACGACGTCTCGGGTAAAATCGACGAATATTGCAACGCAAATCTTAACCGATTGCTCGGCGACTTGACGCTCGATTTCTTCCTGCGCGACGGAGTCGGCGGCGACATGAATATAGAGCGTTTCCTTCAGACGCTCTCGCCTAGCCTCGAGGACGTGTACGCGAGAGGGTCCCTCGTTAACGAAGTCGTCGCAGGAAACGCCGAAGGACTGAGATGGCGCTCTCGCAACTACCTACTCGCCGGGTTCAGGATTGGGGGAGGGCGTCAGTCAGACAATTTCACCGTCGTGGATACGGGCTGGCGGCAAAAAGCGCTCGCCGTTCGATTCGTCGAACTCTACGACGGCGCCGAAATGCTCGACAAAGTTCCGCAAGAGGAAATGGAGCCTGAACTCGTCTGAGTCATGCGTTGCAGAATCTTGCCCCGACGCGTCTAAAAAGAACCGCCCGAACCGGTTGGGAGGACGACTCCAACCGATTCGGGCGTTTCGTTTCATTGACGCTTGCGTTAGATCGCGCGCGACGACAAAAATCGAACGTTCATTCTTCGTCGTCGAAGAGGTCGTCGATATCTTGCCCTTCGTCGCCGTTGCCGCCGCCGACGAGATTGATCCTCACGACGTCGCCGAGCGCCTTGAAAAAGCCCGATCGGATCGTCGTTTTCATCTCGAACGTTCCGCTGTTATAGGACTTCGTGAAGACAATTCGCGCGTCCTCCGCATTGGCAAAACTCGCGATCGAGTCCGACGCCTGCTGTCGAACGTCGTCAAAGGTCGCCAAAACGCTCTGAAGCGCCTTCGCGAGCGCGGAGCAGTCGAGGAACGATTCGTTCGGTTGCGGCGCCGTTTCATGAGAGCCGCGCGCGACCCGTTCAAACGCCGACTTTGCGTCGCCTTCGTCAAGCGTGGCGACAAGGAGAAGCGCGTCCGACGAAAAACCGAGTCTCATGCAAAACGACTTGCCCCGGAAAAACTCAGGCAAATCGTCCGAAACGTCGTTAAGCGGAACCGTCAGATTCAGTACGGAATAGCCTTCGACGTCCTCTTTTGTAAACGCGACGGACGAAGCCTCTTTCGACTTGAGGAGACGTTCGACGAGCTTTTCAACGGCGGCCTGCAGTTCGTTCGGCGCGGCGCAACACGAGGCGAAGGCGAGCGTTACGGGCGTGGCGGAAATCACGATTCCGCTGTCGTACTTTTCCGACGCAACCTCCGCGACGAGCGCGTTCTCGACATGCTGCATAATCTCCTTCGCGACTTCAAGATTCTCAGGATCGTCCTTCAAAGCGTCGAGCGCCGACGTGAGATTCTCGTGAATCGCCTGACGAATCTGCTCGACGTCGCCCTTAAAATTCGCGGCGCCGGCGTCCCCCGCGTTAATACCGAACAGAATCGCGTTTGGCGTCTCCGCGAGCGCGTTCCATCGCGTCGGCGTCTGCGCGGTCTTGGCAAAGCTTGCAGCCAGTTCGGTCTCAGGTCTGGGCGTCACGACAATATCGGAAACGAGATTTGAATCCGCGTCGACGGCGAGCGTCCACTCGATCGATTTAAGAGACGCGACAAGTTCCGAATAATTATCAAGCGCGCGATCGACGCTCTGGAGTTCGTCGTCGCTTTGTCCTTCGGCAAGCTCGGCAAGTTTCTGACGTATCAGCGCGGCGCCAGCCTCTATGAACTCTTGGGGCGCGGCGTCGACGTTAATTTGGAGCCGCGTCAACGTCGTCTCGTCCGCGGAAGGCGCCGAACCGACGCTTGCAAGCGTCGCGGCGATAAGCTCCTTTTGAGACTCTTTGCCGATAACCAACGCGCCGTCGACGACGAAGTAATCGCCCTTAAACAGGTTCTCGTCGATCTCGACAATTTTCTCCTTGAGCGCGTTGAGCGCCGTTTCGTCGAATTCCTCGGGCTTAAGAAGGGGCAGAGACCCGAACGCGGCGACCTCGTCGCCGTTCGTCGCGGCGATCACGCCGAGGGGTTTCGCGGGATCGAGAACGTCGGTCTTAATTCGCATGTTGACAAGACCGCGGACGCCTTTAACGAGATCGCCGTAATTCATCACGTCGGCGATTCGTTCCGCGCCGCCCCAAAGATCGTTCGCGCCGGAGACGGAGAACGACGCGACGACTCGCGGCGCGTCGTCGGCGGCGCGCGTTACGGAAAGGGCGCCGAACGTGAAAAACGCGCAAAGAGACGTCGCAACCAACGCGAGGAACGCGAGCCCTTTCGATTTAAAAGACAGAGCAAATTTCATCTTGAGTCTCCAAAGAGAAACGAAAAAACAAACGCGATCGGACGATAAAAAATCAGACGCGTCGTAAAGAGCGTGAGAGTCGCGAAATTCGCGCTTTCACAGCGTCCATAATAACGGCGAACGGCGCGTTCGTCAAGGGACGCGACGACGCGAGAAACGACCTTGTCCGACGCGGCATATTTGACTATCCTTCCACCGCGCTCGCCATGTTCGTTCAGAGCGCGTAAGAGAGGAGTTTTCGCGTCTTGAAACGGCGCGATTTAGGAACGGCGATGGTCTTAAAGGGAACACACGGAAGAAAAACGTCTCGTCGTCAGGACGATTCGGCTTTTCGAGAGGCGCTCGCGGCGTTGCTCGAATCGCCCGACGTCGAACTGACGCGGCGCGACGAAGAGACCGGCTCTTGTCAGAAGCTGGCGCGTCTCGTCGAAGAGGAGGCGCGAAAGAACGCGAACGGCGCGCCGCAGACGTTCTATTTTCTGCATGAAAACGGCGAGCGTTTTCTCGTCGTCGCGCCGACCGCGACGGTTCTCTTGATTCTTGACGCTTTCCTTGGAATCGACGTCGCAAAGCTATGCGGCGACGCCGCCCTGTGGCGCGATCTTTGCGAATCTTCTCGCAAGCGTCCCGACCTCACGGAACTCGAATCTGAAATCATCCTCGTCGAAGCGTCGCGACTCGGCGCGTTAAATTCGCGATGGTTCGCTCCCGAAATCGCGGAGGGAACCGCAAAGCCAAAATGGAAAACGCGATTCTACGGACGCGATTTTCAGAAGGCCGCCGACTATCTCGACGAAGAGAAACTCCGCTGGGAACGCCGTACGTTCAAACTTCGAAAACGCCTCTTTACGCTTACGGTCGCCGCGCCCTGCGCGACGTTCGTCCAGACGGCGCCGGCTAAAACGGACGCGACCCCGATTCCTCTCCCAGATCTCGACGCGAGTGAAAAAGACGCCGCGCGTCAAGAAATCAAAACAATCGTCGCGCGCGTCGCAAAAGGCACGATTGCCGAAGAGGAATGGCGTTCCCTCAAGCCCGGCGACGTCCTAACGACCGACGTTCCCGCCGATTCTCTTTTCGAACTCCTCGTCGACGACAAAGTCGTTTTTCGCGTCAAACCAGGTCTTCACCAAGGTCAACCCGCCGTCCAGATTAAAGAACGACTGTAACGCGCGGATTCAAACGGAGTCCGAAGATCAAGCGCGGCTACGCCATATTTTGTATCGTCCCCCTTTAATCTCTGCTCGGGATTATCCTCTTTAAACGACACGCAAATCGTCGATTCAACTCCGCGACGACGTTCTCTTCTCGCCCTTTCTTGCGCAATTTTGAAAAACCTGCTCCCCCAAGCGTCGGCGCCGATTCGCTTTTATAGTAAAATAGGGACGCTCGCTCGACGCGTCGTGAACGTCTTTTCGGCGCGTCCGCGATAGAACTCGACGACGATCCTCTAATACACAGGAGAATCACGCAATGGATTTCATGACCCTTGCCAAAAAACGTTATTCCGTCCGCAAATATACTGATCAGCCCGTCGAAAAGGAGAAGCTCGACGTTCTCCTCGAAGCGGCGCGAATCGCCCCGACCGGCGCCAATAAGCAGCCGCAGAAGATTTACGTTTTGCAGAGCGACGAGGCGCTCGCGAAGTTGTCCTCGCTTTCCAAGTGCGTCTTCGGCGCCAAGACCGTCATGCTCTTCGCCTACGATACGGACGAAGACTGGAAGAACCCGCTCGAGGAGGGCGTTCATGCGGGCGTGGAAGACGTATCGATCGTCGCGACGCATGTCATGCTCGCCGCCGAAGACCTCGGACTCGGCTCCTGTTGGGTCAACTACTTCCCGAATTCGAAGGTCGAAGCGGCGTTCAACCTTCCTAAAAACGAACGCGTCGTCCTCTTCCTGACCCTCGGCTACCCCGCGCCCGACGCGACGCCCGCGCCTCTTCACGACAAGTGCAAAGACGTCGCAAGTTTTGTCAAATACCTGTGACGTCGTCTCGCGCCTAACGCGCGAATCTCCAACGCGCCGGGCGCGTTTTGGGATTTCCACACGCGTATGGAGGGTTTTATGTCGAGCTCTTTTGTCCGCGTCGTCATAGGCGTCGCGCTGTTCGCCGTCGCCGCGTTCGTCCGCGCTTCCGAACCGGCGACCTATTTCGCCTATCGTTCATTCTGGCCTGAACATGAGACGATGAAGCGTTTCGCCGACGCGGGCGTTCACACCTTCTGCGTCTTCCCGTCGAACACGGCGAACTCGCTCGGCGAGCCGTATTCCAAATACCCGAACGTCTGGCGATATCCCGGCGTTTACGACTGGCCGTCCCTCTACCGTCAGTTCGACGAGATTATCGCGGTCGATCCGGACGCGCGGTTCCTCTGCATGGTCGATCTCAACACGCCGACGTGGCTCGTTCGCAATCTCGCGATGAGCGAAGCGGACGGAAGTTTCGACACGTTTATCGACCTCTCAAACTGCCTCGCGCTCCCCAAATGGCGCGATATGACGAAACAGTACCTCGTCGATTTCCTCGCGCAGACGGAATCGCGATACGGCGACCGAATCGACGCGTACATTCTCGCCTGCGGTCAGACCGACGAATGGATGGACTACGGCGCCGAGAGAACGAGCCGCGCCAAAGACAAAGCCTACGCGCTATGGCGCCAGAAAGAAGGACTCTCCCCCGCAAAATGGCCGACTTTCGACGCGTTCGACGCCGCCGCCTTTGAAAACCGAATCCGCGACCCGCAAAAAGAACGGGAAACGCTCGACGCGCAACGCTTTGAACAGCGGTTAATCGCCGACGGGATCGTCGAGTTCGCGACGCTCGCGAAGGAACATGTCGCCGAGGGTAAGGAGATCGGCGTCTTCTTCGGGTATATCCTCGAGCTCACGGGCTGGCGCGCCAACGGGTGCGGGCATCTCGCGTACGAGCGCGTCATGGCGAGTCCGAGCGTCGACTTCTTCATTTCGCCGGGGACGTATTCCGAGCGTCTCATGGGCGGCGGAAGCGGGTCGATGGCTCCGAACGAAACGATTCGGCTCGCGGGCAAACGCCGTCTCCATGAAACGGACCATCGGACGACGACGTACAACGCGAAGCTCAACGAGTTCGTCGGGATCGCGCTCCACGCACAGTGGCAGAGCGAGGACGAAGACGTCGCCGGACTCCGGCGCGAAACATGTCTCGCGCTGATCGATCACGCGTCGATTTGGTTCTTCGACATGTGGGGCGGGTGCTTCAAGTCGGACCGCGCGATGGAGAACGTCGCGACGATGAAACGCGTCTGGGACCGCAACGTCGGACGGCAGGGGGCGCCGGTCGCCGAGATTCTCCTCGTCGTCGACCCGCAGAGCGCCGAGCGCGTCAACGGTCGCGAACCGCGTTCCGGCGCGGTCTATCACGCGCTCCGCAACCGGCTCAATCACGTCGGCGCGCCCTTCTCCGTCTGTTCTTTCAACGACCTTGGGAAGGAAGACCTCTCGCGCGTTAAGCTCGCGATCGTCCCCGGCTCGTTCTATCTGCCCCCCGAGCGCCGCGCGACGCTCCGCGACCTTCTGCTGCGCGACGGACGAACCGTCCTCTGGCTCGGACCGTGCGGAATCGACGACGGCGCGTCGCTCGACCTTGCGCGCGTCGAGGAGACGACCGGCGCGGAATACGGCGTCCCCGGAACCGTCGAAAAGTCTCGCGTCGGATTCTTCGGCGAAGGGAACGGAGAATGGCGGAGCGTCGCCGTCTCGAATCACGACGACGCGACCGTCGACGTTCTGCGCGAAGTCGCGCGGAAGGCGGGCGTTCTCCTTTACGTCGACGACGGCTCGCCCGTCTACGCGTCGGAGCGGCTCGTCGCCGTCCATACGAAAGAGGGCGGCGTCAAGAAAATCACGCTTCCGCGAAAGGTCGCGAAAGTTACGGAAGCGTTCTCCGGGCGGCTCGTCGCCGAGAACGTACAATCCTTCGAATACGAGTTCGCCGCGCCTGTTGCTAATTGTCAAGGGTTTGTTGTACCACTCTTGGCATTCGCTTCGTGC
>CAMJTU010000065.1 GCA_946408825.1 uncultured Planctomycetaceae bacterium | reverse complement strand
GGGGCGAGATTGTCGGAGAGTATAACGAAAACGTTTTCTTAGGTCACTCCAAGGAAATTGCAAGGACGCATTATAGAACGGAGTCCGTCACACAGAACGCGCTTGACTTGTACGATAGCAAGCGAAACGCCGTTGAATCTCATTAAAAACAGACGCCGCGATTCTGACGAAAAATACGCCCTTCAATAACAGAAGGGCGTTTTTTTGTATCACTCGGAAAGCACACAATGACGACAAGTATAGACGACGTTTAAGGTTATCGCTAAATAATTGTCATCCGAAAAGTAGTACGTCAACTGCTTTAAACCCTTTAAAATCGTTCTATTTTTTTTTGTAACAGAAAGTCAAGAAATACGCGTTTCGCTCGGAAAAACACGGAGGAACGGGAAAAAACGGCAAATCGTAGATTTGATGATAAAAGTTATAAAATCTTTTAGTAGTTTTGGGAAATTTCCGTTGAACAAAAAAAACAGACTCTTCGCTAACGAAGAGTCTGTTCCAGATTCTAAGCAAACCGAAGTTGCAAGTTCAACGCTTGGAGAATTGCGTGCTACGACGAGCCTTGCGGCGTCCGTACTTTTTACGCTCAACTTCACGAGCGTCGCGGGTAAGAAGATTCTTCTCGCGGAGAATCGACTCGCATTCAGGATCGTAAGCCAAGAGAGCGCGAGCGACGCCGAGCTTACACGCGTCGGCCTGACCGGTCGTTCCACCGCCAAAGACGGTGATGACGACGTCGACGGATTCACGTTTTTCAGTTGCGATTAGCGGCGCAAGGACGGAGTTGCGAAGCTGCACGGAACGGAAAAATTCTTCAAATTCACGGTTGTTGACGCTGATACGTCCCTGACCTGCTCGGACGCGAACACGCGCGACGGCGCACTTACGGCGACCTGTTCCGAGTTTATCGTTCTTGCCGTTGCCTTCAATGACGTAATTGCCACGTTTAATCATTCTGTTTTATCCCTTTAATTAACGTTTACTGTTCGCAGATTCACTTTTGGGGCAACTCAAGAGCCTCAGGTTTTTGACCCTGATGCGGATGCTCTTCGGAGGTGTAGGTCTTGAGTTTGGTCAGCATCTGAACGCCAAGTTTGTTCTTTGGGAGCATACGGCGAACAGCTTCACGAAGGATAAGCTCAGGACGACGCGCAAGTCGCTCGCCGGCCGTTTCGCTACGGAGGCCCGGGTAACCGGTCGTCCAAGTGTATTTTTTATTTTCCCACTTACGACCAGTGAACTTGACCTTATCGACGTTCGTGACGATTACATAGTCTCCTGTATCGACATTGGGCGTGTAGGTCGGGCGGTGCTTGCCCATAAGTATCATAGCGATATCGCTAGCGAGACGACCGACAACCTTATCGGCGCCGTCGACCACGTACCACTTCTGTTCGACTTCGCCGGGTTTAGCGACGTAAGTCTTGTGCGTCAACGTCCATTTCTTTTCCATTATGACAACCTTTAAACAATGAACTGAACCGTAGCTATTTTCGCGGAACAACGGAATTTCCGTCGGCAGACGGCGTCAGAAATCCCACGACAAGTTATAGAACACGCTCCGATGATGATAAGAAAACCGACGTCTGCCGTTTCAAAACCACCATGGAGGAACGACAAAAACGCACCGGAGAAACTATCCCCACAAAACGCAGACGAAATAGGAGCGGTCTGGTTAAATCTGGTCGAATGCGACGACCTAGCGAGTTGTCGTCTTGAAAAGCCGTTTGACAACGACTTCGACGGCGTTTCCGCCCGTCGAGCAGAGCGATCAGGACATGCGCCTAACACAAGCAATCCAAATCGTTCCGTCCAAGGTTTGCGTAGTAGTCTACCGTCCTGAATTTTCTTGAAAAGGGGGGAGAAGTCGCGTATTCGGTTTTTTTAGCAAAAACGGTGGGACAACAGACGATACTTTTTCGGTGAAAAGCACATTACGAGAAAGGAAGGTAAAGAATCGTCAAGGCGCCGTTTTTTGACCCGTCGAATAACGATCGACCGAGTTGTTGTGCACTTCTTCGCGGAGCCTCGACGCTTTTTCATAGAGTTCGTTCTCGGGTATTTCTCGTTTTTGTTCAAGAACGATATGACAGGATTGTTCGTCTCTGAGTTCGCCAGGTGTGAAATTTTCAGAGAAGAAATCAATTCCCGGATAAAGATACCAGGGACAACCGGCCTTATAGTATGTTTCCTTCATTTCGTAACCTTCTTTACAGCACTTAATGTTGTAGGTTCCGGAATATAGGAAATTTTGTGAAATTGGCGTTTTGCCAATTTCTTTATTGTTTAGATACACGATCGCGCCTGAAGGTTCTGACGTGATAGTCAGTCTTCGCCGAACGCCGTTGCAACCGGAAAAGACGGCGATAAGACAAGAACAGAGCGCCGTTACGACGACCGCTCGACGCCCGAGCCGCGCCATATCGAGTTTCGAAGGCAATACTTCTCCGATGAACGCCATTCCTGCTTGTGACATTATCATATGAGATTCGACTATTTTCCCTCTATAATTGACAAGAGACGGACAGAGAGTAGAGAAAACAATATTCGGAGTCTATAGCAATTCCGCAATCGTTCTTCCAACTCTCAAGAAATTAAGGGGAGTAATAATTCATAAATCAATAGTTTTTTCATAGTTTACTGTTGAAATAGAGAGGTTGTACAAAATCTGTCGTTCGGATTGTAACGACCAACGAACAAAATTTGAAAACATTAAAGAAAAATAGTTTTTAGAAGAAATTTTTTGAAAGATTTTATCTCTAAAACCGTACTTTAGCATTGGCGGCGTCGCCTGTAGATTTTCAAAGCCTTCACGCGGGTTGTTATTTGCGTTGACGCCGTCTTCAATCTGGTCGTTAGATGGTTGGATTTCACGTCCGTAGCGCTATGAGAAGAGGGGCTTGCGTTTGCGCCGTGTTATGGAAACACAACCACGTTAGAAGATTTTTGCTCGTTTTCGTGAGAAAACGTCGAAATTGCTCTTTATTCAATCGCCGTTTCCCTTGTATACTTCCCTGCGCGGTTTTTTATTGTAGAGGGTGGAAACCCGAAATCGATAAGAGATCGTCAAACCAGCCGACAGGTTAAGAATGAACGCTATGATTGACTGTGTCGCCGTAACCCCTGAATTGAGCTCTTGGTATGACGAAGAACTTGTCTTTGAGTATCGAACGTTCGGAAACGAAAGGTGCTTTGAGGAGATCGTTCGTCGATATCGCCCGGTTTTAGCTCGTTATTTGTCCAAACAATTCGGACTCGTCCCGTACGAGGTCGAGGAAGCGCTTCAAGCGACTTTTGCGCGTGTTATTGAAAAATTGGGTCAATTTGACTCTTCTCGCCGTTTCCGTCCTTGGATATATCGAGTCGCTTATTCCCAGACGATTAATGTTTTTTTCAGAGGTTCCGCTCGGGTCAAACATGTATCGTTCGACGAAGTTCCTTCTGCGGAGACGTCCTCTAGGACGAACGAACTTGAAGGTAACGCGCCTGATCCTGCCGAGGTCGCAGAACAAAAGGACTTTGAGTTGCGTCTGCACGCTGCGATACGACGACTTCCTTCATCTTATCGCGAGGTCGTTGAGATCGTGTTTTTTGAGGGAATGACGTACGTTGCAGCGGCTCGAGTTCTTAACCTTGCTTCGACGACTGTCGCACGTCGACTTCGGAGAGCGCTGGAAATGACGAGGGATCTTCTCGTCGGGGAGAGGTTGGACGTTTTTCCGAAACGTTTATTTTACGCTAGCGAACAGCGTTAGATTAGTTGAACCGAAGCCGACGACGTTCTTACCGCGTTTAGTCAATTCGTTTACGCGTTTTTCAACTTGGTTGATTGTAAAACGCTTGAGCGCTTGTCATGCGCCGTTTTTGATTGGCGTCGAGGTAAGAAGTGAACGACTTGGATCGTGAAAAACTGATAGCCTACGTTCTAGGGCGTATGAGTCCGGAGGACGCGCGGTCTTTTGAAGACGAAGTTCGCGCTGATTCTTCCCTTGCCCACGCGCTTTCAACAATCCAAGACGAACTTGTCAACGTTTCCTCTCACTCCGACGCTAATCTTGCCCTCGACGACGCGCTTCGTCGCAGACTTCCCGCTGAATCCTTTAGTTCTTCCCCTGCTGAAGCCGATCTCGACGTAGAAAATAACGACGTAGTAACAAGGGGTAAATCTGCTTCGCCAGAAGTAGAAATATCTCGTTCTAAAAGGCTCCGTTTTATTCCGAAGCGAGTCGTTGTTCCGCGTCGAGAAGAGGTGGCGTTTGTTTTCAAACGCGCCTCGATTCTTACGGACGAGGAACGAAGTCGAAGACTTCTTAAACCGTCTCGATTTACGCAATCCTTTCGGCGATCTTTTTTATCTTCTTCCGGTCTGTATCGTCTTGCTGAAAAGAAACCGAACAGCGACTTAAACGTCGTGTTCTCTACCTCCTCTTTTGACGATGGAACTTCTTGTCTCTCTTCGGGTTCGGATTTATTGAGCGACGAAGAATCTTTTGTCGTTCCGCCGGTCGACGTCGACTCTGATTCGCTTCAAGTCGAGACTAAAGCCCAATGGAATTCCGGTTTTGTAACAAAGGTCGTTTCTTATAAATCTGACGAGTTGCAATTCGTCCGCTACAGTTCTGATCTTCGGGACGTCGCGGTTTTATCATGTCCAAGCGATTCGAACGAAGAATACTTCAAGTTCGATTCTGGCGACGATTCGGACGTATTTTCTCGATTTACGCTCAATCCTTTGGCATACACACGCGGTCGTGTCAAGCCCGTGGATCGTTTACGTCGCGTCAAGCCTTATTCTTTTGGCGAACTTAGATCTAAATCCGACAATGAAGAACGAAATCGCCTAGCGAAAAAGGGCGTTCCAGATCAAAAGACTTCTTTGACAAGGGAAGAAGTTCTTGAAGAAATTGCGGCAATTTTTGGTCAGAGTTCCAGTATTCTACAGAACCTCGGCGTTTATCTTGCCGTAGCTGGCGAAACTGACGACGAGAATGGTCCGACTCTTACTGCGGAGGATTTGCGACTTGCAGAACTTTTAGGACATACGCCCAACGCTATCGAACGCAACGAGTACTATTGGGAAGAAGAGGGAACGAACGACATGACCGCTTCGGATACCCCGCCAAGCCTGCTTGCGAGAGCGCTCCTTATAGCGACTGCGCCGCCGGTGTACGTCGGGAGCGTTGTTTTAAAAATGTTCCGCGGACTCGAAAGTAGAAGCGTCGACTACAGCGAGAGAGGCGGGGTAAGAACTCCTCGAGACGACGGTCGTGAGCCAGGACGCCTTATAGACGTCGCAATCCCTCTAGTCGCAGGAGTCGTTCTTGCCGTCGGCGTTGTTTTTCCTCTGCTAAAATATGTTACGATTGAAATTATCACGACAGTAGCGGAGAGTAAGGTCCGAAAATTGAGCGGAAATCTGACCGTTTCGCCTCATGACCCCGAAGTCGACGTCATTCCGTTTATTTCTGAACAGATTCTTTTCCCACATTACGAGGCGGTCGAGTTTAACAGCGACGGGACTATGGAACGCAACGAAATGGAGAGCGACGGTTACCCCGTTTTTCCGACTGAAAAATAAGATTTATTCTCATAAACGACGAAGACGAATCGCCGCTATTTCTAGGAATAAATCTCTAAGTATTTCGATTATTGTTCTGCCGTCTCAGTTTCTACTTTCGAAGTTTTATCCTGATTACCCGAAACCTCTTTCGGCTTAAGGGCGGCGTCGATTACATTCAGTAGAACCTTAATATCTTCCATTTGGGTAAACAGAAGACGCGACTCGGGCTTGGGAATGGAATTATTGTCGTATGAATTTCGGCAACGAACAAGGGTTATTGTTCCGTCGTTTGTCAATTCGAACCGTTCGACGTAATTTTTACCTGACGTATTGTCAATCGGCGAAGAGACGCTAAAGCCTACGCCCGCCTCGTTAACGAGTTTTTTAACAAGGATCGAGAGTTCTGAACTTTCGTCGTCGAGGACGTCGTCGCTTGGATCAATAACGATAAGGGGTTTACCAGCAAGAAGTTGTTTGTATGCGTAATCAAGTCCTTCAGGAGAATACGTCTTACCGCCGTGAAGGAGAACAATAGCGTCGGGCGTTATCGCCGGATCGTTGTGAGCGACGCAGAAAATGTTATAGTATCGGCAAAGAGTCGTAAATATATGGTAATAACCGTTTGGATCAGGATCGCCAAAACGCGACGCGTCGTGCATGAGTTCTTCCCAGCAGACGAGGAGGCGACCTTGTTTGACGGTTTGAACGTATTGGGAAACGTCTGCGAGGTCTGGACGATCAAGCGTCCATGCAAATATGTTGTTCCAAAGCCGAAAAACGTCGAGGTAGTGGAGAAAAAAAGGGGAGAAGATGTTTTGATCTGCTACGACGACAATTTTGCCCTTCTTGAGTTCTTTAGCGAGGACTACTCCCGAAGAACCGGCAGATTCGTTTGAATCAAGGGAAAAGTTGCCGTAGTATGCAAGATCAGCTTCGCCGTAAATTGGCATTATAGGCGCGTCTTGCCATGAGTTAGGACCAGACCATGCGACTGCAAAACGCGGATCGACCCCGCCTCCGGTTTGGAACGCTATGTGACGCAGTCCCCGCGTAATTGGATGCTCGTCAAATTTGTCGATGTAAATCCAGCCGAAACCGGAAGAACCTAACGACTGTTCCTTGTCGCAGACTCCGTAATGCTGAGGTTTGATATCCAATTCGTGGAAGAGGGGCGTGAGTCGAGATTGATGAAAGTAGCAGTTTGTGTGATCTGTAATGAGAAAGAGCGAACCGCCGGATTCGACAAAGTCGCGGATCGCAATAATTTCAGAAACTAAAAAGGGCTCTTTATCGCCAGAAGGAAGATTTATGAAAAGCGTCTTACAGCGCGCAAGGGTTTCTGACGTTATCGGTTCTTTTGAATCATATTTTTCTACACGGACTCCTCGCGCCCTGAGACTTTCAAACGCACGGTGGAAGGAGTAGACGCGATGATAATAACGGTCGTCGACGGACAGTGGATAATCGGAGAAATCGTACGCATGACGCATGTCGATAAGCACGTCGACAGTATCGACGTTTGTTAAGGCGGAATCAGGCGCGACGTCGTCTGCTGATTGGACTTCATTGGCATTAGACGGCCCGGACTCAGCGTCGTCCGGACTGTCAGGGTTAAGGGAGAAATCTTCCTCATCAGAGAGAGAGAAGTCTTCTTCGTCAGAGTTTGTAGGGTCGATTTCATCGTCCATGAAAACAACATTTGAGGGCGCTTTACCACCGGTTCCTTGTTGTTTTTCTTCAAGATTCTTCCCTTTGGAGTCGAGCGTCGTCTGTTTGCTCGAATCGTAAAGGACTATCGGAACAGGTTCCTCGTCAGCTCTGACGAAAACAGGAAAGCGAAAAACTAACAAAGCAACACAGGCAAGGACGAGGATAAACAGCGTCTTGACAAAGAGTCGAGAATACATGGCAACGCTCCTTTGGGGCGCATGGGACCAGCGGCGGCAGCGCCGACGTTCGAACCTCGCGCCGTCGCTTGATTATAGTTTTTGCGTGTGTGTTGGCAACTGCTAGTTCGAGGGTTGACGGGTTTTTAGAAGCTTGTATATTGGCTGACGCCGACGCTGGATCGGGCGATCCTGCCGGACGCTTTTTTATGCTAACATCATGTCGCCGATATGTCCAAAATATTGATAACGTCAGGTCCGACTCGCGAATATCTCGATCCCGTTCGTTACCTTACGAACGCTTCGAGCGGACGTATGGGCGCCGCTCTGGCTCAGGCTTGTCTTGACGCAGGGTATAAAGTTGCGGTTGTGAGCGGTCCTGTCGAGGTTGAGTATCCTGTTGCCGCGGACGTCATCAGCGTTACGTCGACTCAAGAAATGCATGTTGCTGCAATGCAGATTTTCCCTGAATGTATAGGAGCGATTGGCGCGGCGGCTCCTTGCGATTTTAAGCCGATAATCGTTTCTCAAGACAAAATATCCAAGGAGAACCTGACGCGAGGGGTAAACGCCCATGGGCGGTGGTTTTTGCCCTTGTGTGAAACGCCCGACGTCATGGCCGCGCTCGGTGAAATGAAGCGTGCAAAGGACGATCCAAACGGTTGGCAATGGCTTGTTGCGTTTGCGCTGGAAACGTCGGATCACCATATAAAAGCGCTTCAGAAACTCCAACGCAAGCATTGTGATTTAATTGTCGTTAACGGACCGGCGTCGATTAACGGCGTCGATACGAGCGTCGATATTCTCGATATCCAAGGTCGTTGTCTAGCGCATGCATATGGGAAGAAAACTGACGTTGCGCGAAAACTCGTCGCAACGATTCAGCAATTCGTTCAAAATCGCGGAGAGAAAGGTTCAGATTAAGACAACGCATGCGTAACTCAGGCGCGTTTCATTGTCAAAGAAGGGTAAACTATGGGCGAATGTTCGCATAATTGCAGTTCGTGTGGAGAGAAATGCTCGTCTCGACAGTCTCCTGAGAGTCTGCTTGAGGCGCCTCACGAGATGAGTCGGATTGAAAACGTCGTCGGAGTTGTCAGCGGCAAGGGTGGCGTCGGTAAATCGTTGGTTTCAGCGCTTCTCGCCTGCGCGTCGCAACGCCGCGGATATCGTACGGCTATTCTCGACGCGGATATTACCGGACCGTCGATTCCAAAGGCGTTTGGCGTCAGCGAGCAAATGTCGGGCACGCCCTTTGGCATCACTCCTGTTTTGACGAAAACTGGCGTTTCGACGGCGTCGATCAATCTTCTTATGCAGGATCCTTCCCAGCCCGTTATCTGGCGCGGTCCAGTTATCGCCGGCGCCGTCAAGCAATTTTGGAAGGACGTCGTATGGAGCGACGTCGATTTCATGTTCGTTGATATGCCCCCTGGGACGGGCGACGTTCCACTTACTGTTTTTCAATCTTTGCCAATTAAGGGAGTCGTCGTTGTCGCCACGCCGCAAGATCTAGTTTCAATGATTGTGACTAAGGCGATCAGAATGGCAGAGATGATGAAAGTGCCTGTTTTGGCGCTCGTCGAGAATATGTCCACGTTTAAGTGTCCGCATTGCGGCGAAGAATTGGCGATTTTCGGCAAGAGCAACCTTGACGAGGTCGCTCGAACTCACGGGATCGAAAAAGTTTTTCGCTTGCCAATTGATCCGAGTTTTGCGGTTGCCTGCGATTCCGGTTCAATTGAAAACGTAAAATCTCAACAAATCGACGAAGCGTTTGAACATATCCTTAAGCGTTGTAGCGAGATCGAAAAGCCGGGTTCGACGGGGGGTGAAAGGAGCGAAACTGGCGAAAAGTGATTTTTATCTTATCCAGGTTAATCGAATTCAACGGTAAACGACAATGGGCGACTCCGTCTTTAAACGGAGTCGCCCATTTTTACTTGGAACGTCTGACGCCGTTACGCATGATTTCCAGCTTGTTCAAGGAGTAACGTTTCGAGAAGTTGCGCAGAGTAAGCGCATAGCTCTGGGCACGGTCGCTTCCGACGACTTATCTCTCCCTGGTCAGAGGGGTTAACGTTTTGCATTGGAGCGTCGGCGCTTCGAAGTTCGCGACAAACGTATGAACCGTTATCGTTGGCGAAGCGCTTTGCAAATTCGCGTATTTGAGCGAAGAGTTCTTTTTTGATTTCGTTCGCCTTTGGTTGATCATACCCCTCGATCAGTCCAAGGGCCATACACGCGCCGGTGAACGTGCCGCAAACGTCGCGCAGCATGCCAATACCTCCGCCGAAGCCCGATGCGACCCGCGCCGCTGATTTGTCGTCTAGGCCCGTCATGTCGTTAAAGGCTAAGAGAACGGCCTGACAACAGTTATAACCTTGGAGAAAAAGTTCTCTAGCGCGATTTCCTCGCGGCGAATAATCTTCTTTTAATTGTGGCATTTCAACTCTCTCTTTATGACGACTATCCAAACTCTGAGTTAAACGTTGCTACGTTTTATCTTTTTAGAAACGATTTTTCGAATCAAGTCTTAAATATGAAAAAAACTGCGCCGACAATGCAGAGTCCCGCCCAAAGATAGTTCCAACTGAGTTGCTGTTTGGCAATAAACACAGCGAATGGAACAAAGACGAGAAGGGAAATTGACTCCTGCATTATTTTGAGTTGCGAAAGCGATAGGACAGTCGAACCTATTCGGTTGGCAGCCACCATAATTAGGTATTCGAAAAAGGCGACGCTCCAACTTGCGAGAACCGCGATAATCCAAGGTTTATTACGCATGGGCGCGAGAAGCCCATACCAGGCAATTGTCATGAACGTGTTGGAACAAACGAGCATGACTGCGGCTATTATAATTTTTATCGACGGCATATTATACCGACCTCAATTTCGAAGGCGTTTTAAGCAAAAAGACGTTAGGGGACATTTTTCACATTTGGGAGAGCGGGCGGAACAGTACTGTCGTCCAAGATAGATAAGTCGATGGCTCAAATCAATCCATTCGTTACGGGGGGTTAGGCGATTCAGGTCATCTTCGACTTTTTCAGGAGTCGTTTCATCTGAGAAACCAATTCTTTGACTGAGTCTAAGGACGTGAGCGTCTACGACGAACCCTGATGGAATTTGGAACGCTACGCCAAGAACACAATTTGCCGTTTTACGACCAACTCCTGGAAGGGAAACAAGTTCTTCGAAGTTCGAAGGAACGATTCCGTCGTGTTTTTCAACGAGCGTTTTAGCCGTTTTCGAGAGGTTGGCCGCTTTAGAGTGATAAAGTCCGCAAGTTTTAATCTCTTGCTCTATTTCCTCAAGGGGCGCTTCTGCAAAAGCCTTTGCGTTTGGGAAACGTTTGAATAGTCCGGGTAGGACCATATTGACGCGCTTATCTGTACATTGAGCCGAAAGAATAACGGCGACAAGAAGCTCAAAAGGCGTTTCATATTCGAGCGCGCACCTGGGCGCAGGGAACTCCTTTTTAAGCGCGTCAAGCGTGAGCTCGATCAATTGTCTTTTCTCTTTTAAGGAAACCTTTTTTCTTGGAATATTCACAATTCCGGCGTCATTGTTTTGAGTCTTTAACGGCGCGCCAAGGGCTGCTTTTCCATCACTTTTTTTCATGGTGAATCGTCGTTATAAATTAACGCCGCAACGAATTCGACGTAAGCGTCGAACGCCACGGCGTGATTAGAGGCACGGAGAATAGCGTCTTATCTAGTCGTATCTTTTGTTTTGACGTCAGTCGACGTATCGGCGTTTTCCAGCGCTTCGCGCAAGCCTGCGACAGAACGTGGCACGAGGCGGAACGATTCGACGATCTCATTGCCAGAATCGTCGTATTGCTCAAGAAGATCGGCGCGTAACTCAAACATAATAGTCGCTTGATTGCCCTCCTTGTCGGTTACAAGGTAGTATATCCAGCGGAATGGAAGCTCGTCGTAGTAGCCGTCCGCGACGACGTAGTAAATAGAAACTTCACCTGGACCGTCGTATGACGCGTCTTGTTTGAACTCGACGAATCGCTCTCCCAATCCCTTTTTGATCTCGTCTTTGTAACCAGCCAAGGTTGGCTTGGAAGAAAGATCAATTTTACCATTCGAAAGAACGTTGCACTGTGCAACCGCTTCTCCGCCCTTCAAGTAACAAAGCGCGGTTACCTTGTCGCCGTCCTCGATCATTTTCCAAGCACGAGAATGCTGGAATTTCCACGGTCCTTTCTGGGCGTTGTAATAAAGCATGAGCTGTTCAGGAGAGGGAGAATCGGCAAAAGACGCGATCTCTTTATCCGTAAGCTTATCAGGTTCTTCAAGCGGAGCTATGTTGATCTTAATTGTGGCCGACCATTTTAGTCCCGGCGTGGCCACGCTTTCCGACCGTCGCTCGTCGATATGCAACCTGAACCTTGTGATGCGATTTGCTTTGAGATCAAACTGGAGTTTTCCTTCGATATCAAGTCCAAGACTTGCTCCTTCCGACGCGCATTCTAGCGTGCTGACGGCGTCGTTTCCGTTCGAGTCTTTTTTACTAATCTGGTAGAGTTCAACCTCGGCAAAGGCGTCGGAAACAGACGTGAGAGTTAAACGGAGCGTGTTATTCTCAATCGCGTCGACTCCAAGTAGGGCGACAACAAGTTCGTCTGACAACCCCCAGTCTTCGCCAAGTTTGACCTCACGGTTGGGGAGAAGACGGTCTAGGAGCGTCGTGTTAAAAGGGAGTTCATGAATAAGCGCATATTGCTCGTCCTTCATCGGACCTCCCTCGGAGTACACGCGCGAAGTCTTTCCGTCGAATTCAGATACAATGAACTTCCTAGAACTATCGAGCAGCGGACGCGCGACGTTTGCGCCAAGTTTACGTTTCATTCCCGCTTGTTCATAACGTCGGATCGAGCGAAGAGGGCCAGTCGTCGAATACTTGGTATAACGTTCCTCATATTTAAAACCGGCGACGACTTCCATATCTGAACGTTCCGTTTTGCCTTCTTTACTCGTCTGTATAATCTCCCCGGCCGCTTCCATCGAAACTTCAACGACGTCGGTCGAACCTACGGCATGGGAAGATTTTAACACACAAGATTCTTTCTGAGACGCAACGGCGGATTTAACTTGTGAGGGTGAGGCTGGAGCGTTTGCACCCGCGCGCGGCGCATTAAGTTGCTGAGACGTCTGATTCTGTCGAAGGGACGGAGTAGGCGCGCTAAGTTCTCTGGCGCCTGTACGAGGACCTTGTCCCCAACCTTCTACAAACGGAATTGATACGAGCAGAAAGAAAAGAAACGCAATAGTCAATGCTTTCTGACTGACAAATATAGAGTAGCTGTGCATCATTGTCTTTCTGCGTTTTGTTGGAATAAAGGCGTCGCCATGTGAATATGTTTTTTGTTAGATTATTCTTAGCGTCGTGTCGTCCATGCCCGATTTGAACGCTAGTGGTTTTAAAACCAAATCCCCAACGATAAGTCCGACTAAAGATACGAATTTGGAAGAAACAAATCAAGACGAAAAGAATATGACGCGAAGAAATCCCCTACGCGTCAAATATAAAGGTCTGGGCATATTGTTCGGCTTACGCTAATAGACAATCCATGGATCAAATCAAGTCGGACGTTGATTGCGATACGTTCCGTCCAAGACTTGGATCCCTTATCCGACGCGGTAAGTCAGACAAAACACCGTCCTCTTTCCGGCGCAATCTAACCAACTTTTTTGACAATCGCATGGAACTCTTTATCGCCGTTTTTTCTTGTTTCCGGTTCTTTAATTTAGAATAATGCACAACTTCGCTTCAGACACTAGATCGTGTTTTTTACACCGACTCACGCAGGCGAAACAGCACGCGGGTATTTCAACGTCTTTGACGTCTGCAATTCGTGATAGACTTCCACTGACTTGGCAGATTCTCCTTTGGGAAAGGCGTTCGAAAATGGGCGCGCCCGGCTGAAAACACTTAAACCAAGAGAATCGTCAAAGGATTGGAGACGCCGAAGTAAAGGGGGCCCCGGAAGAACGAAGAAGTTCATTATGTGCAAAAGAAACGCCGCAGTCACTATAAGTTTAAGGCTTATCGGAACGAATACTTGTCTTAAGAGGACGTTTTTAGATGTTCCCATTATTGGCGCACAATCGTTCGTTTTTACCCAGACCATCCTAAGCCAATGTTCGTAACTCAAATAAAACGCGCTGATTATATTTTTGACTTGTTAACGTTTCTCGTTAGACGTAACTAGCGCCGCTTGAACAGGAGAAAGTTTTGGTTCAATCTGTGGAGGCGACGAAAAACACGCCTTTAAGACACAAAAATAGAACGCTACAAGCGAGCGCTTTCTCACTCGTAGCGTCCTATCGTTCTTTCGACTAAACCCTGTTAAGGGGTGTTCGAATGATCCGAATTCGCTCGCTCATAAAGACGCGCAATTCGTTCGGGTAAAGACCTCGATCTTGCTTCCTCTGGCGAAACTTCCGGGCGAAAATCGGGACTATCTCGGAACTTTTCGTGGAGTTTCCCAAAATATGACGGATGATAAGGCGCGTTGACGTCAAGCCAATTGGCGATTGTTGTAAGTTCCGATTTACTTAAGTTGACGTCTGCGCCTCGATGTTGATCAATAAGAAGTTTCAGTTCAGTCTGAGCCGCTTCGTTCGCGTCTTTCAACGAGGTTTCGCCAAATAACCACGCGCCCAACGGACTAGATAGAGTTCCCGTCTGATAAGGGAATAAGAATTCAATGCCAGCGCTTGCGGCGTCTTCGTTCCGTGTAGTCCGATTACCTAGGAGTTCTTTTTCCGACTGACCCAGCCCAACTAGATTCCAATAGGAGACGGAGTATACGCCTTGAGGCGTTCCTCTAA
>CAMJTU010000064.1 GCA_946408825.1 uncultured Planctomycetaceae bacterium | reverse complement strand
GGGCGGCGCGCGTTTCGGCGTCGTAGCCGTTCGCGTAGGCGCCGACGTATGAGCTCGCGGCGTTCGCGACGGCGGCGTCGCGCTGGAGTTCCGCGTTCCTCGTCTCCATCGAGACGACGGTCGAATTTAAATTCCGAAAAACAGACCAATAGTCTGTTGACGTCTGTGAGTAAGGAGTCGGCAAGGAAATTATCGACCGCCGCGACAGGATAGCGTTCGAATCGGTCGAGCGCGGATCCCGCCGAATCGAGAAGGGTTGGGATCGTTCGCGGAATGCGGGGACGCCGGAGTAGTTCGTCTTTGGATTATGGAAAGTCTTCAAAAATAATTTCACTTACCTCTTTTTGACTTGGGGGTGCGGACGAAAAGTTGAACTTATGTCAGCAACCCCTAACGTATAATTAGTTTCGCAAAAAGAAATGGACATAGCCTATAACCATCGGTAGAATTAAGCGAGTACACAAAACTTATCCTATGAGGTTATAAACTATGTCCAGCGGCATTATACATCTTAATGAGGATCTTATAAAGCAGGATCTCAAAGAACTTGTCAGAAATAGCGTGGAGGAGACCCTCAATGCGCTTCTTGATCATGAGGCGGCCAACTTGGAACTTGGTAAGCGCCGGTCGTTACGAGCGCACAGGCGATCGTAAGGGCTATCGTTCCGGTCGTTACGCCAGAAACTTCACAACAACTTCCGGAGAAGTGAAACCGCGCGTTCCCAAGCTGAAAGGAATCCAGTTCGAAACAGCTGTCATAGAGCGATATAAGCGGCGTGAATGTTCCGTTGAGGAAGCGCTGATAGAGATGTATCTCGCCGGAGTTTCCGTTCGTCGTGTAGAAGATATAACAGAAGCTCTTTGGGGGCAAAGTATCCCCCGGAACCATCTCAAACCTCAACAAAAAAGCCTATGAACACGTTGAAGAGTGGCGCGTAAGACCATTAACCAGCGAATATCCATACGTTTATGTAGACGGCGTATACCTGACACGCAGCTGGGGCGGAGAAGTCCAAAACGTTTCTGTCCTTGTTGCGATCGGCGTGAATAGCGAGGGATATAGAGAGATCATCGGCGCCGCCGAAGGTATGAAAGAGGATCGCGAGAGTTGGAAAAACTTCTTCGTATTCCTCAAAAATCGTGCTCTTTCAGGAGTTCGTCTGATCATTGGAGATAAAAGCCTTGGTATGCTGGAATCAATTCCAGAGGCGTCCTCAGAAGCGAAATACCAGCGACGCGCGGTTCATTTTTACAGGAACGTATTCACAGTTACTCCCAGAGGTAAGATGACTGAAGTCAGCAAGACGCCAAAGGCCATTCATGCTCAGGAAGATAAAAAAGCAGCCCTGGAAAAAGCCCAAAGCGTAATCCAGAAGCTTCGCGATATGAAGCTGCCGACAGCGGCCAAAAAGATTGAGGAAGGGATCGAAGAGACCATTACTTACATGGATTTTCCTTCGCAACACTGGCAGAGGATACGTACCAATAACACGATGGAACGAGCCAACCGAGAGATCAAACGAAGAACCAGAGCGATAGGGGCTTTCCCCGATGGTCAAAGCGCGCTGACGCCGGTTTGCGCCAGGTTGAGACGCCATAGCGTCCTCTGACTGGGGAGTGAAACGCTATCTCAACATGGATCATCTGAGAGATCTTGAATTTCCAGACGCCAGAAGAAGCTGTTGAGCTATCGACAGGCTGTCACTTACCGATGGATTTATTTTTGCGAAAAACTATTGACACAATCGGGGTTTGAGTTTTTTTCAAGGAATATCCTCGGCGCCAACCCCAAGGTTATTCAAGAGGAAATTATCCGACTGGCGTGATTTTTAGAGATGGGCGCTTGAAAATGTGGGGAAAGTGCAGTAATCAATCAAACCGCCTTTAATAAAATAACCTCGCGGCTTGTGTTTATATAAAGGACAAAGGAAAATCATTTAGTAGATTAAAAATACGAAGTGTCGCACCCGATGAAAATTTAACTTCGATATCGTTTTCGTGATTTTTGTTCAGGAGGTCAACAATGAAATCGTTACGAATTATCTTCAATCCATTTTGCTGTATTGAGTTAGTGCTGTCTGAACTACAAAGAAAAGCGTCGTCTATACCGAATCGCCAAGCGCAATGAGATATAAGTAGACGAGAACTAGCGCGCGTTTCCGGATCAGTGTTCTCTAAAGATAATAGTAGTTCTTCATCGCTCAAAATATCGATTTTTACGCATACGAATCCGAGGATAGCGTTTAAACGATGTTTTTTAATGAAATTCATGTCTTTATAAAATTTTTCCTCGCCCTTTATGAGCGCTGTTTGTTCGTTGATTTTATTGGGGATCGTTGTTTCGTTGCAAGGCGCTCCGGAAAAACATTCTTTTTTGATCGCGTCTTCACAGCCAAGAAAAAAACATTCGTCCATAACGTTTGTAAACTCCCAATTTGAAAAATTCTTAGAACTTTTTAGGTGATCGCTAAAAATTCTTAGAATTTTTCCAGATGCAAAATAGAAAATTGCGTCGTAACAACGTATATAAATCTCTATTTTATCAATGCGATCGTCAATAAGTAGGTCTAGTACCTTGACGCTATTCGAAAATTGAGGATGAGAACTGCACGTGACGATTCCCGTTTCCTCAAGTCGCCACGGACACCAAAGCACAACGTCGCATTCGCCATTTTTAGCTGTAAAATTTTTCCCTCCGGGCGTTGTGTAATTTCGAACGTACTCCTCTCCGAAACAAAGATGAAGCAGTCCCCATATGACGCACGACGCTTTCCAACATTTTAAGTCGATCATACACGCAATCGACGTATGAAATTCTTTGATTACATTTTTGCTCATTTATTTATACTTTCTAAAAAATTCTCTTGCGAGATCGTCTAATTCGGCTCTTGACAAGGTGTCTCCGGATAATTCTCCGTTTGATTTAAGGTAATCTATATATTGATGAAATAGTCTCCGTTGTTTTTCGTTTACTCTATATTTATCAACAATAGCATCAATTTCACCCTTATCGTAAACATGTCGCGGCTTCATATGGTCAGGTAATTTATCTCTTTGTCTTGGAGTCCAAAGATCATCGTCGCTATACCTTTGGCTCTGCATTACGAACGGCGACGTTGACGAAACAGCTCCGACAGTTATTAGAGCGTTTGTCTGAGAGAAGGCAACCACTTCGATATTTTCAGTAGATACAGCGAGATATCCTCCACTGACAACGCTGTAGGAATTTCTTGCAATTGAAAGCGGCGTTCCTCCTAATGGACCGGCAACTCCTCCGGTAACGCCGGAAACAACGCCATTCATGCCCGAATTTACAACCGTTTCACCAAGCGTTTCATACGATGGAGCCATTGCGGCGGAAATGAATCCCGAGATTCCTCCGCCTATTGCGCCCGTTGTCGCACCCGCGCCCGCTCCTGGAACAGCTCCGGCGCCGCCTGCAACTACGCCGACGCCCGCCCCAACAACCGCGCCAGTCGCAGCGCCAGCCGCTGCTCCGGAAGCAGTTCCGACGACTGCGCGCGTACCCATACGACTATAAAGCGAGATCGTGTCACTTAAAGCCCAACTTGCCTCCGGCGACCACGGCATAACAAATTCTTCGCCAAAAAGGCACCAGTTGTGAGCAAGAACGGAGACTACAGAGTTGCTGCCAACGAAATAAGTGTGTAGATTTTCAACTTCGAAGTTGTAAACGCGTTGTTTTTCGTCAAGTCTTTCTCTGGAGACAAACGCGATTTTCTTACCGGTTGCTGATAGGGATAAATCGCCTTGTTGCAGGTCTTGTGCGTGAACCCATCCTTTGTCAATTACGTAGAACGGATGTTCCGGCGTGCAGATGATCTCTTCGGACTCGGCGTTCTGTCCGTTAAATATCAGCTTAACGACTTCTTTCTCGCCGTTGTCGAAGAAGCGAACGACTTTCGCCGCCGTTGGTTTTTCTTCGGGCTTGAGATGATCGGCGGCGAGAACTTGGTCGCCAGGGCGGATCTGTTCGATCGGCTTGGTCGAGCCGTCCGCCATGAGGATTTGAGTTCCGGCGACGAAGCAGACTTCGTAATCGAAGGTCGGGTTCTCGAACACGTTGTTCGCGACGGTTCCGCCCTGGTTGATCCGCTCCTGGTTGTGCGCGTAGATATTGTCGAGGTCAAGAGCGTCGTCCAGAAAATCTTCCCAGGCGCCGAACGCGGCGTCGCGGTAGGCGAGGGAGGCGGCGTTCAGAGCGGTCTCCAGCGCGGCGTTTATCGAATCGTAAGACGCGGCGAGATCGGCGGATTCGGCGAGCGCGGCGAGGAACGCGTCGTTCCACGCGGAACGCCAGGCGTTGTTGTAGGTCGTGTCGGCGGAGGTTTTGGCGGCGCTGGCGGTCGCGGCGTTTTGAGCTTTTTCGGAGGCGAGTTCGGCTTCGTTGAGCGCGGCGAGCGTCGCGTCGGCGGCGTTCGCCGCCGTCAGGGCGTCTTCGAAGTTTTCCTTGAGCGTCGACAGCGTCTCGAATTTTGTCAAATCGGCGGCGGCGAGTTCGGCTAAAAGGTCGTCGAGCGCCGCAGCGTAAGCGTCGGCGCGCTCGTCGGCTAACTGCGCCTCCGCCGCGTAGTTGGCGGTCAATTCGGCGACCGACGCGGTCAGATACGCCAGAGCGCGCGATTTCGCGGCGTTAAAATTGGCTAAAATGTAGTCGGAATTCGCTTCCGAAACGTTTTGCGAGAAGGTCCGTTCCGCGTTGAAATAACTTTGCGCGGCGGTCAATTCGGCGTCGAGCGCGGCGGCGTTATACGTTGCGATCGCGGAGGTTACCGACGCGTAGTAGTCGGAGAGGACGCTTCCGCTCGCGGAATAGTATTGATTGCGGAGCGACTTCGTTTGCTGCGCCCAGACGACGTCGGCTTGATATGCGGCGCGTCTTGGATTGGAGAGCGTCGTCGCGTTTAATTTGTTTTGCCGATTCGCGATCTGAAAATCGCCGTAAGCGTTCGCAAGGGACGAGGCGTAGGTTATCGACGCGCCGACCGACGAGGAGACGTAGCTCAAAATATTCGACGTCGAGTCGGCGCTGCGAATCGCGTTCAAATACCCGGAGAACGCGGTTCCCTGCGCGTCCCAAAGCGCGCCGTCGAGCGTCGTTTCGGCGCTCAGGTCGGACGATGGAAAAAACAAGGTTAAGGTTCCTCGGCGCTCCTCGATAATACGGCGGTTAAATACCGCCGTTTTCTTTTTGGCAAAAGACGTGGCTACTTGGGAAGATACATCGACTCAGAAATGCGGTCGCTAAGCATTTATCCATACCGTTTCGCGGCAATGATTCAAGGACGCCAAGGTAAAATATGCAACATATCATCGCTAAAAAGTAAATCATGATAGGTCAATTGTAAAGTTTCTTCCGGCATGTCGTCGCTAGACGTACCAATACTATACTTTATTCCGGGGAATACAAGCTTGGCGTCGCAAACGTCTAATTGTTCAATTCCTCTATTCTTCATTTCATTCCGGATAATATCCTCGAACTCCCATTGAGTATGAGTAATCGGATCGCCGCAAAACCCTTCGCCTTCAAGCATTGAATCGGTAATAAATGAATCAGGGTTTAAGTCTTTGATTTCAAAATAGTGATTGATATAATACGCATTACAAAGTTTGGAAATGCAAAGGTAAGTTCTATATTTAGTTATGGATTCTCCACTTTGGAAGTTTGGAAAAAAGAAATACCATTCTGAAACAGGAGTTATTGTATTATTGGACTTTAACTTTTCTATTTTTATTTGTCGCATATTTGAGAATTCAACAATCTCAGCCGACAACTTAAAATCGTCTAGCAAACTTAAACGATAAAACAAATCATAATCTTTATCGATATATAAACGTTTAATTATCGAATGTAGCCTTATTAATGTTTGTTTTCTACTTCCCATTGACCATTTCCTATTTAATTATTTTTCTACCTTGCACTTTCGTCTTAGGCAGAATCTTCTCAATATTGTCAAAAGACGACGCGACGCCTAAGTGAATTCCTTTTTCATCAAACACCTCGATATGTCCATGTTGTGTGTCTATAGGGCTTTGTTGAATAAATTTTAAAAAAGTGCGCAGTTTTACGAAACCGCACCCGTATTATTTTACCGAGCGACACATCGAACAACAAGTATCGCGAGGTAAAAACATGAAAAAGACTCGTAATTGGTCGGAATATAACGAATCGTTAGTCAATCGCGGAAGCATTACGTTCTGGTTCTGTGACGACGTTTTGGCGCTATGGAACCATCAAAACAAGGGGTATCGTCGAGGACGTCCCTTTGTTTACAGCGATACGGCAATCGAAACGTTACTACTCGTTCGCGAAGTCTTTCATCTTACCTATCGAAGCGCAGAAGGGTTTGGACGAAACGTTTTTTCACTCTTAGGAGTGCGTGACGCGAATGTTCCCGACTATACGTCTCTGTGCAAACGTTCTAAAACCCTGAACGTTTCCGTTAAAGTTGTTGACAAACACGGTCCTTTGGACGTTATTGTCGACAGCACGGGACTTAAAGTTTACGGCGAAGGCGAGTGGAAGGTTCGCAAACACGGAAGGAGTAAGCATCGGACTTGGCGTAAACTTCATATTGCCATGGACGCCAAAACTCAACAGATCGTCGTAGCGGAATTGACCCCCAATGGTCGCGACGACGCTTCTGTTGTTCCGGAACTTTTGGCTCAAATCGACGATAAAATCGGTTCTTTGTACGGCGACGGAGCATATGACAAACGACGCGTATACAAGGCAACCTCCCAATACGGAATTTGTCCTGTGATTCCTCCGCGTAAAAACGCTCGACTTGACTTCGTAGGAAGTTGGGGTTCGAACGGTCATTACCGCAACGATGCAATTGCAATGGCGCGATCAGAGGGGTTAGACTCTTGGAAAGAACAAGTTCATTATCATCGGCGTTCTCTCGGTGAAACAGTAATGTTCCGAATAAAAAGGTTATTTGGAGAACGCCTAAAAAACAGGAACATGGCAAACCAAAGAGTGGAAGCAATGATGAAGATCAACGCTCTTAACAAGTTTACGCTTCAAAAATGAAGCTTTTTTACTTAAAACCCTTTATTCAACAAAGCCTGTAAGAATTATTCGATGTAAAAGAAAACTCCCTTCTAAAAGATAATCGAGAGTTATTTCTGATTGCGAGTCGTTAACTTCTTTAAGATTTTTACTTTCCATGCGACAAAACACGTCCTTCGAATAAATTTTTATCTGTTTCTGCATTTGTTTAGAAAGCTTTCTGTTTTAATCATATCTTCTAACCGAAGAGACGTTTTTGGAAGCGCCAAACCCGCAAATGATCCTAATATATTACCTTTGAAGGTCGGGGACATTTTTGTAAAAATTCGCTTAATGACTTTGCGACAACGAAATAATCGATTTTTATCGTTTTGCTTTTGAAAGGAAACAGTAAGTCGAATATCGACTGGATCGTTGTTTTCTTTTCTATAAGAGAAAGGACAATGCTATCAATAACGGAACAACGCAACACATGTCCGGTCAGCGAATCCATAAGGAGAAAACAGTCGTCGGGTCCGGTATCTTCATCTTCGTTGCTCAAACCGATTTCCCACCAATCCCCTTCGGGAAGAGGGTCGTATTTTCCGGATTCAACTTTAACAAAAGGGAACCAGAGGGAAAAGTTTGATTTCGTGTAAAAATTCAATTCAGTAAAATTGGCGCCTTCGCATAAATCGTTCGCGTTAATTGTTTTATAGATTTCTATAATTTCACGATTATCTTCGAGACCGAAGCATTGGTGAATTGCTTGTTGAACCGGTTGACTCAAAACGACGTCGCGCGTGTCCGCTTGGTAATAATCGGCGGCGACGCTATTGGCGCCTCGTTTAAGTTTATTCCATAGTTCTAAAAAATTTGACGCCGCCCAAATTAATTGTTTTGTATAGCTATTGTAAAAAATATTGCCGTTGTCTTTTCGTAAAACGAGAGTTTCTTCGTCTCGGAAAGACTCTGTCGCAAGCAAGTAATAATCGCCTTCGTCTTCTGGACAGGACAGGAAGTTAAGACTCGCATATTGGTAAAAACTGTCCGTATCTGTTATTAAATTTTTATACGGCTCGTAAAAAAGCTGTCCGTCGACAATATAGGTTTGATTCTCAGTCAAATATTGACTTACATACTCTTTGTCTTCGTCGGGGACTGCGGCGAGAGTATTTTGAAGTAACGCGGTAATTTTTGCCATTGTGATATCTATCTCATTTTAAAATAGGAAATCCCTAATAAATGGACGTTGCCAATGCGGTTGTCGAAGAAGTTACCTGCTTAAAGTAACACCTTCTACTCTATCGTTATAGAACCTAAAATTTATTCCAAGGGGAAAGAACCATACGTACTTACAAGTTTGGTAAGTACCATCGCTTTTCTCGAAATCAACTATATCGTCACAATTGGGATCGACGTCTGGTTTTAAGTTAAATAAAGACTTCATAAACGATAAAATATACAACGTGTTCTTACCTATTAAATTTATTTTGTCGTAGTAAAAATACTTGTCAGAACTGATCATGTCAATTCTACCGTCGTCGTCTCGTATGTATTTATTAGCAAAAAGTTTAGTTTTCTCAGTTTCTTCATTAGTATATGTATCTGTATATACGTAAAGATACTCATAATCGGGAAACCAGTAATATCCGCAATCTGTGTCGAATTGTAAGCCCAAGTTACTATAATATTTTATAGGTTTTCCTAAACAAAAACGTCCAATAGCGCATTTGTCTGGAACCCAATGAAAGTCTACTTGCCTCTTCGCCAATGTGTTTCCCCTTTATTCTTTTTTTGAGCGTTCTTTCTGATATTGTTAATTTTATTTTCGAAAGCTTTATAACATATCGAAATATTTTTTAAATTCATTTAATTGTTTAGAAAACATAAGACAATTCTTATTCGAGACAACGCTTTCAAGCGATACCTTAACGACATTGTCTGACATACCTTTACCAATATTTAAAGTAACACCAATATTAAATTCGTAGCAATCTTTTTTTTCTCCGAATGGAAACGTAAGCGTTACTATCAATTTATAATCCATATTGCATATAGAGTCCTCAAAATGATTATCCTCGCAATCGCGATTAAGATATAAAATAGGATCTAAATGTGAATTTCTGCTAAAAAAATCGATAAACTGTTCCAAACAAATCGATTGAAACCCCGTGAATATTTTAAAGTGGAATTGAGCAATCGGCGTCGAGTCATAAAGATCTCGCAGCGGTATTTCTGCAACAGATAAGTCGACGGCAAATTCAATGATTTTTGTACTGCAATCCAAAAAACGGAAAACAGGACATATGCTCAAAGAAAAACCCGGGGTTTCCAGAGTTGCTGGAACAGGGGGTGGATCGTCGTCTAGATAATTATAAATTAACCCCATATTTAGAACCTGTATTCAGTGAATGAAAAACATGAAATCGCCGATAACATACCAACCGAGGTATATAGAGGTGATTAAATGAAGTACAGTACAGACTTGACTGATAGTCAATGGCAACAAATCGAGTCTATTTTTCAGACGAGTCGCGGGAAGAATTTTGTTAAGCATAGTAAACGTGAATTGGTCAACGCGGTGTTGTACTTGATCAAAACGGGTTGTCAATGGAGACTTTTGCCTAACGATTTTCCTCCTTACCCAACGGTTTGGTCTTTTTATCGACGCGCCGTTATCTCAGGGAAATGGGAAAAGGCAATGGATATGTTGGTCGAGAAAACCCGCCAAAAAGCGAAACGACTCTCCACGCCAACATACGGGATTATCGACTCCCAAAGCGTTAAAACGACTTTCGCCTCACAGGAACGTGGGTTCGACGGAGGGAAAAAAAATCAAAGGTCGTAAACGTCACATTGTTGTCGACACAATGGGGAATCTACTTACGATCGTTGTTCACGCCGCAAACATTCACGATACAGTCTCAGGGATTAAACCAGCGCAAAAGGCGACGCAAAAGTATCCGACGATTAAACGCTTCAGTGGAGACGCCGGGTACTGTAAAACCTTCGAAAACAATGTTTTGACACTTCTTAAACTTGGAGTCGATACCTCCAAACGAATCAGGTCTGAATTCAAAATATTACCAAAACGGTGGAAAGTTGAACGAACGTTCGCGTGGGCGAACCACTCGCGTCGACTTTCGAAAGATTTTGAAATCAAAACCAAACATGCTGAAAATATGTTCATCATTTCACACATGAACACTTTACTCAACAGATTCTGAATACAGGTTCTAAGTTATTGAACGTTTTCGGGAACGTATAATGGCGGAAAATGCTCGTCGGGGCGCGCGCAATTATCTTGATAATGAATTTTTTCTTCGTCTGGAATATCCTCGAGAGATTTGCGATCGTGGTAAAATTTGATTTTTCCGGTTTTGCGATCGACCTCAAAATAAAGACGGATCCCAGAGAGATATTCGGCGAGGGCTCCGTTGTTTACCTCAGATAACACATTATTTGTATTATAACAGGAAAGATAGATACGATCATGATCCGTACTGTATGAAGCTAATGGACCTTCAAATCTTCTGTTGGCGTAATCGTAATAATAGCAGAACTGGTCGTTGTAACTTTCGATCGAATAACGTCGATTGCCGGACGCCCAGACGACTTTATATTTCGAAGGCGTCGTTCCGTCGGGAAATTTAGCGGCGGCGCGCGTTTGGGCGAATTTCACGTTTCGATCGACAAAAATAAAAGTTTGAACGAACGCTAAAACGACCGCGAAACAAAGAATGAGTTTTTTCGACCTTTTCATAAACGTTTCGACCTCTGTCCCGATTTAAGTCGAATGAACGATGATTTTTTAACTTGTTTTTTTATAGCAGGTTATAATTCGACCGATCCGTTTGCGCAACAGCGGGAAACGTCGATCAATACTCCTCCCATCGGCGATTGTCTCGATCTCTCGCAGTAAGTTTGCGCTTAAATTTTTTGCCGTCTTCAAATTGAAGTTCCAATTCGTTTTCGAGCGCGTCGAAACTCCAACGATCTAAAGCGATGCCATCTTCGCGATACTTGTCGTAAGGCGGACCGTCGTCACGCAACGCCCATTCGAAAG
The DNA here is from genome assembly GCA_946408825.1 of uncultured Planctomycetaceae bacterium. Lineage (GTDB taxonomy): Bacteria > Planctomycetota > Planctomycetia > Pirellulales > Thermoguttaceae > RUG369. The sequence continues at coordinate 4,186 of CAMJTU010000064.1, read as the reverse complement.
AGTATTCGAGCGTAGAATTCGAATCCGGAGAATATTTTGTATATTCTCTGTAATAGCGCTTTTTGTCGTCGTTATGCAAAACGACGGCGACGCTTCCGTTAGCGTATGTCTCGACGACTTCTTCGCCGTTCGCCGCGCCGCCGCCTTTCCATTCGACGCTAATCTTTATATGTTCGTAATTCTTTGATTCTTCCTCCGGAACGAGTCGGATCGACGGGTAATACTTTACAAATTCGTCTTTATCTAAATCGAATTGATAGCAGTCCCCGTCGATCCTTTGCAAATAAACCGCGTTTCCTTCCACATACCAGGACGCCAGCGGCAATATGTTCGGAATTACGTGTAAATAATCAATAAAGCCGACTTCGTTATGACCAAAGGTTTCTATCCCGTACCGTCCGTCAAAGGACGACCATACGCTAAACATCGAAGGGGGCGGGAATTTTTTCTCGTCGGAAAGCGACGTAAAAAAAAAACAATACGCGTTTGCAAGGAACAATACGACATTTAACGTTATCGACGTCCAAAAAAATATTTTCATTCTATCTCAATCTTTTTAATATAGATGCGGAATTTAAAAGGATGTATCACGCCAATATTCTGATCGCAACACGCGATGTCGTTTGCCCAACTTGCGGGGTTAGAATACTCATCAATATCTTGAGATACTAACCATTCTGTAAAATCAAATGTGTCCTCAATATATATCCAATGTTCAATTTCATCGTAACATAAAGTGGCATTGTGCAAGGCATAAAACAATTCGCCGGAGTCAAATGACAAAGCTGCTGAAGTACGCCCATCCGGTTTTGTTGGTGATTTAAACGAATCAATAGTATGATTGTAAAGCGAATTATCTAAAATTTTAGATATTATTCCATAATCATCATAGTTTTTTCCGAATATATATATATTGTTATTTTCTTGATAGTCAATTTCGTCTTGCAAACTCAATCTCATTAATTTTGCGGCAAATCGATATCCATTTGAATCAAGTTTATATTTTATAGCTTCTTCCCATGATCGTTTTATTGGCTCTTGGGTTAACATTTTTCCAGTTTGTCTATAATAATTCATTCCAGCATCTGAGTAATTTACCAAATCTAAGAGCCTATTGAACACAAATTTTAAAACGAATTTAGATGTAGAAGGAGTTGAATTACAAGTACAAGGGATATACTTGTTGTAGGTAAAACCTAAATCGTTTGAATAATAGTTTCCAAAATTTCTAAAAAACACTTCAGTACAAGAGCGATCAACTTGTTCCCAACGGTCGCCGCCACAATTCGGACAAACATTATGAACCAGTACAAAACAAGCGCCATTTTCAACAAAGTAAGTATGTTTCCCTTGAACCTCGAAGTTGTAAACGCGTTGTTTTTCTGCAAGATTCTCTTTCGAGACAAACGCGATCCTTTCACCATTTGCGGATAAACAGAAGTCGCCCAATTGCAAGTCTTTGGCGGAGACCCAGCCTTTGCCGATCACATAGAACCTGTGGTTCGGCGTGCAGACGATCTCTTCGGGTTCGGCGTCCCGCCCGTCAAAGATCAGTTTAACAACGTCTTTTTCGCCGTTGTCGAAGAATCGGACGACGTTTGCCGCCGCAGGTTTTTCCTCGGGATTGAGATGATCGGCGGCGAGGACTTGGTCGCCGGGGCGGATATCACCTTCACGATCTTTCAGAACACGAGACGACATAACCTCAACGAACAAATATATCTTTGCGTCGTGTTAAACCGATCTGCCGATTTGCCCTCCGAAGCGCGCCGTTACAATCTTCTACTGAATCGATGGGAAAAACAAGGTTGAGTTTCCTCGGCGATTTTCGATAAAACGGCGGCTTAATACCACCGTTTTCTTTTTGTCAAGAGACGTGGTTACTGGAATAGATACATTGCATACAATGCATCTAACACTATAACAGAACATTGTATTAATATTCTAAGTATAAAATGAAACGAAAGGTTTTTAGTAAACAAGGCTGCCATTTCATTATCGTATAGATTCACTACTAAATTGTATACTAATAATGGATAAAGTATGAGTAATTTCATTCTAATATCACTCGTTTTTCATAATGAAATTCAACAATTTATGCAACCTTAGTAAAAACAATGGGTTATGCCATAAAATGATCTATAACGACTTGATATTCAAGTCGGAGTGGGCTATGTACGACACAAAAAATGGTTTTTACCTAAATTATGGACTTCGTCCCTTGGCGAAGGTTCCAAACGATCGTTAACAAATACGGCTGCAACGTAACAACTACGCCAGATGAAAACACGCGCTGGCTTTCGAATTATGGCGTTCGCTCAACTAACCGCTCGTCGTATGGTATTTCTTACCAATAACCTTACTCTCCCAGTGTTGACGATCGATCAATTATACAAAAAACGTTGGGAAGTCGAATGTTTTTCAAATGGATAAAACAACATTTGCGAATCAGTCCTTTCTCGGTCAAAGTGAAAACGACATTAGAATCCAAATCTGGATTGCGTTCATTGTTTACCTCTTGGTGGTTACTATCCTACGCAAACGACCCGCAATCGATCGTTTACGACCGAAATATGTTTTTTTGAAAACACACCTGTTTTAAGCTGTTTAATGATAATTACGATATTCAAAATAACGACTATTCTTCGAAAGGTGCTTTTTTACCGAGTTTTTGATAGGACACTAGTGTTCTAATATATCATTTTCAAATCCTATCAAATAATATTTTCCTCCAAAGAAAATGATAGCTTCACATGAATATATACCCGTTTTTAAAAACTTTTCTATTGGAATTAATGCAGGATCAAAAATTAAACCATCCTTTCCAATATTTCTTGGTTTTATATCATTTAAAATTGTTCTCATTCTTATTGAGCCCTTTGCCCATATCGATAAAAATTCTTCAAAGGTCCCTGTGAATTTACCAGCGTCTTTTATATATAAAACACCATCTTTCATAAAGAATTCTGGAGCCATATCTCCTAATTTTCTCAGAGCTTTTTCCTGTGCTTCTATTGAACTTTTTCCATACCAGCGCCAAAAACAATTTCTACTTTCATCGACAGATTTTACATAATATCGTTCATCTCTAATCATGGTTTGAGTAACTTTGACTGCAGGAGACGCCTTTCTTGACGCAAAAATTCCTGTTTTCACAACAAAATTTCCCGTTAGCATAAAAACTTCAGTGCCGATAACTATTTGTGACGTCTCCGCTCCTATACGACCAGACACATCAGATATGTGCTCTAATGTTCCTTTAGGACCTTTACCCCATATTTCGGAACGCATTTGCTCTAATATTGCATCATTTTTTCGAAGAGTGTCTTCTATGCCTAGTAAATTTGTAATTTTTATAGCTCGAGGAAAAACCATAAAAGCCTGTCCAATTCGCGCGCTTCCATATAATCCTCCATATAAAAATGCCCTTACTCCATCATTATCGGACGTTTCATCATTGTTACATTCGTTATGCACAAGAAAGGATGCTAAAGAAAAGTAATTGACGAAATAAGTGTGTAAATTTTCAACTTCGAAGTTGTAAACGCGTTGCTTTTCTTCAAGTTTCTCACTAGAAATAAACGTGATCCTTTCGCCGTTTGCTGATAAGCAGAAGTCGCCCAATCGCAAGTCATTTGCGCAGACCCAGCCTTTGCCGATCACATAGAACCTGTGGTTCGGCGTGCAGACGATCTCTTCGGGTTCGGCGTCCCGCCCGCTAAATATCAGTTTAACGACGTCTTTTTCGCCGTTGTCGAAGAAACGGACGACGTTCGCCGCCGCAGGTTTTTCTTCGGGATTGAGATGATCGGCGGCTAACACTTGGTCGCCGGGGCGGATCTGTTCGATCGGCTTCGTCGAGCCGTCCGCCATGAGGATTTGGGTTCCGGCGACGAAGCAGACTTCGTAATCGAAGGTCGGGTTCTCGAACACGTTGTTCGCGACGGTTCCGCCCTGGTTGATCCGCTCCTGGTTGTGCGCGTAGATATTGTCGAGGTCAAGAGCGTCGTCCAGAAAATCTTCCCAGGCGCCGAACGCGGCGTCGCGGTAGGCGAGGGAAGCGGCGTTCAGAGCGGTCTCCAGCGCGGCGTTTATCGATTCGTAAGACGCGGCGAGATCGGCGGATTCGGCGAGCGCGGCGAGCGTCGCGTCGGCGGCGTTCGCCGCCGTCAGGGCGTCTTCGAAG
>CAMJTU010000063.1 GCA_946408825.1 uncultured Planctomycetaceae bacterium | reverse complement strand
AGGTTCATAATGAACCACAGTAGACTTTTTACTGCTTTGTGTCAACACGCCCTAGTTTGTCGTATTTCTATGATTCGAGTCGGTTCTTTTCTAGAGGTACAACAAAAATCATTTCACAATCAACGACGCCAATTTCGCGTGCGATCCCCCTCACAGTCTCTGTCCATCAGAAAACTTGATTCTGAAAAGCGTCCTGCAATATCCCGAACGAGCGCTCGACCTTGTGGCGCGTCATGCAGGTTTCCTGCCGATATGGACAACGTAACAACCAAGAAAGAATTACGATAATCGCGTGAATTTTTTTGTTTTGGAACCGCCGCGTGTTTTAACGATCGACCATTGTCCGTTTTTTAAAGCGCCAGTAGCATCTGGACTCGCTTTGATACTGGTCGAGTCCAAAGACGGAACGGACGGCGCCGGCATCTTTTAGGAGCTCTTTCATTCAACGCTATAAAAACACGGTTTAAAACGCCGTTTTCAGACCAACGTCGAAAGCGTTAGTAAATTGTCGACCAATATCCGAATTCCTTCGGTAAAGCTCGCCATTTGCAACCGTTTTCCAAAACGTAGAGAATCGCGTTTAAAAACGTGAGGTTGTCGACTCGAACATTACGTTGAAGAGGAAGTAAGTCCTTTGTACGATTGTCTTCGGCTTCTGTTAGGTTCATAATGAACCACAATAGAGTGTTTGCTGCTTTGACGTCAACACGCCCTAGTTAAAAACATCAGAGAACAGCACGTCTGGGGCGGCAATCTCTAGTGCATATTCTCGCCACGACGGTTGCCGCTGATCTTTTTCGCTAAGGGACAAAGCGATTCCGTCAAACAAATAACCGTCTGGCGACGCGGAACCGCTGTAATTGCCGACAACATTCGGCCACTTTATTCCAATCTCAGGATCGTTCCACGCAAGTCCTCCTTCGTCGTCAGGGCGGTAGAAATCAGAGACTTTATAACATAGTTCCGCTTCTGAACTCAGAACTAAAAAACCATGCGCAAAACCTTCCGGAATGTACAGTTGTTTATGATTCTCTGCCGACAACTCGACGCCATGCCATCGCTTGAAAGTTGGAGAATCGCGACGGAGATCGACAGCCACGTCGAAAACAGCGCCGCTGACGACTCGTACTAATTTGGCTTGCGGATAACGCTTCTGAAAATGCAGACCGCGCAAAACGCCTTTGACGCTCTTCGACTGATTGTCTTGTACAAAGACTGCGTCGACGCCAATTTCACGCAAATCTCTTTGGTTATATGTTTCGACAAAGTAACCGCGGGCGTCGGCATGGACGACCGGTTCGATAACATAGAGCCCTTTCAACGGCGTCGACGTAACGCTGATTTGCCCCATTGAAATCCCCAACTATCGAATATGGGCGTTCGTGGCGACGATAACTTCTCAAACGCGGGGCACGGAATTCCTCAAAAGACTTCGCGTGCAAGACTCAACAGATACTGACCGTATTCTGTCGACTTCAAATCTTCGCCAATTTTCGCCATTTGTTCCGTTGTGATAAAACCCTGCCGCCAAGCGACTTCTTCGATACAGGAAACGTAAAACCCCTGACGGCTTTGAATCGTCTCAACGAACTGCGACGCGTTCAACAACCCTTTCGGCGTTCCCGTATCGAACCAAGTCATTCCACGCCCCATAAGGATAACGCGCAACCTGCCTTTAGCCAGATAAACGTTATTAACGTCGGTAATCTCAAACTCGTGACGAGCTGACGGTTTAAGATTCTTGGCAATTTCCACGACCGAATTGTCGTAGAAATAAAGACCAGGAACGACGTAATTGCTCTTAGGATTAAGCGGTTTTTCTTCGATCGACGTCGCCTTGTGATCGCCGTCAAACTCGACGACGGCAAAAGCCCGGGCGTCTTTTACGGGATAGCCAAAAACGGTCGCTCCGGCATTATTACTCGCCGCGTCAAGCAACATTGCAGACAGACTTTGTCCATAAAAAACGTTGTCGCCGAGAATTAAGGCGACGTTATCGTCGCCGATAAACTCTTCGCCGACCACAAACGCGTCGGCAAGACCGAGAGGCGATTCTTGTTCGGCGTATGAAAAATGCATCCCCAGCGATTCGCCAGATTCCAAAAGCGTTTTAAATGCTGGAAGATTCTCTGGAGTGGAAATGATAAGAATCTCGCGAATTCCAGCAAGCATCAAGACAGACAGCGGATAGTAAATCATCGGTTTGTCATATAATGGCAAAAGTTGCTTAGAAACAGCTTTCGTCATCGGATACAAACGCGTTCCCCTTCCCCCGGCTAAAACAATTCCTTTCATCGGCGAAAAAATCAGTTTGAACAATAAAGCTTGGAAATTAAAAAAAGCCAATCCAGCGAGGCACACAAGAGCCGACGCTCAGTTCAAAACTCCATGATACGTAGTCTACCTCAACCGCGTCTCTCGGAGAAATCGACCCAAAGCGTCTTGCCATGGCGGCAGGGGAACAAATCCCGACTCAGTAATTTTCTTTTTATCTAACCTTGAGTTTAACGGTCGAACAGCCCTATCCCCGCCGTATTCAGCCGACGTTACGGGAACAACTCGCGTCTTAAGACCAATCTGCCTATAAATCTCACGGCAAAAATCGTACCGACTGACATAATCTCCTTCGTTCGTGGCGTGATACCGACCGAACTTTTCTGATTCTATCATGTCGACAAGAAGTCTGGCGAGATCTCGCGTGTAGGTGGGCGAACCAACCTGGTCGTTGACTACGCGAACGACGTCTTGTCTTTTGCCAACGCCGATCATTGTTTTGACAAAATTGTTTCCGTTTAAACCAAAAAGCCACGCCGTACGCACAATGAAAAACTTATCCAATACCGCGCTAACGGCATACTCCCCGTCTAGTTTACTGCGACCATAAACGTTGAGAGGAGCGTACCGTTCGCCGTCGGGGTTCCAAGGACGTCGGCCCGATCCGTCAAACACATAATCGGTAGAAATATAAACCATCTTGGCGTCGACCTTTTTTACAGCCTCCGCGACATACATGGTTCCAAGACGATTGATCTGATCGACCTTGTCAAAATTCTCTTCAGCTTCGGCGTCGTCGACAGACGTCCACGCCGCGCAATGCACGACGGCGTCGGGACGGAAATCCTCCGCCGTTTTTTTAACGTCGTCGTAATCCGTTACGTCCAGTCGGACAAACGACGGTTCGCCCAAAACGCTTAAATCTTGAAGAATTGCCCGACGCTCTTTGACGTCGGTTCCTAACGCGACGTGGCGCCGCGCCGCCAACTCTTTAAGGCAGTCAGAACCAAGTTGACCGCCGACGCCTGTAACAAGAACTTTCACGTCGTCACGTCCAATCGCATGACAAACCCGGCGCTAAAGTCAGCCGCCAAGTTTGTTCCCCCACTCGGCTTCATTGAATCCGACGAGCGTCGTTCCATCGTCCACAAGAATCGGACGCTTGACCAGCATACCGTCCGACGCCAAAAGTTCGACGACTTCCTCGTCGGTCATGCTCGGTATTTTATCCTTCAGGTTCAGCGAACGATAAAGAACCCCCGACGTATTGACAAAACGACGCGTCGGCAGTCCGCTCGATCGGATCCATTCCCTTAACTCGTCGACGGTTGGATTCTGCTCCTTGATCTCGCGAAACTCGTAGACAATGTTCCTTGAGTCAAGCCATTTCCGCGCTTTCTGACACGTCGAGCATCGGGAATAACCAAGAAAAAGCATAACGTCCTCTTTCTTTTTGTCCGGGAAAAACCGCGCCGGAGACGCAGACGCGCTGAAAAAACGTCGCGTCACGCGTTTTTTAGCGCGCCGTTAACGATCTCACGAGCCTCGACAAGAATCTGCTCCAGATGTTCGCGGCTCTTGAACGACTCGGCGTAAATTTTATACGCCATCTCAGTTCCGGAAGGACGAGCGGCAAACCAACCGTTTTCGGTCGTAACTTTGAGTCCTCCGATTGCTGCGTCGTTCCCAGGCGCCTTCGTAAGTCTCGCGACAATCTTCTCGCCGGCGAGAGATTCAGACGCGACCTGTTCAGGCGTCATGCGCTTGAGCGCCTCTTTAATCGTGAGGGTCGCCGGCGCTTCGACGCGGTCATAGTACGACGTGCCGAACTTCTTTTCAAGTTCCTGGTAAAGAACGCCCGGATCTTTGCCAGTCTTCGCGAGAATTTCCGCGGCTAGAAGATTCAGCGCGGGCCCGTCCTTGTCAGTCGTCCACGCCGAGCCGTCAAAGCGCAACAGGCTCGCGCCGGCGCTCTCCTCGCCGCCAAAACATAGTTCGCCGTTAAAAAGACCGGGGACAAACCATTTAAAACCGACGGGAACCTCGACCAGTTTACGGTTATGAGAACGCACGACGCGGTCGATCAACGCGCTTGAAACAAGCGTTTTACCGACGCCGAGCGACGGCGACCATGACGGGCGATTTTGGAGAAGATAATCGATCGCGACCGCAAGATAATGATTCGAATTCATGAGTCCGACGCTTCGCGTCACAATTCCATGACGATCAGAATCCGGATCGTTTGCAAAGGCTATGTCAAATTTATCGCGAAGAGAAACGAGCTTCTTCATGGCGTAGGGACTGGAGCAGTCCATGCGAATCTTACCGTCGTGATCGATCGACATAAAGGAGAACGTCGGATCGATCTTATCGTTTACGACCGTAATATCGAGACCGTATTTTTCCGCGATCAAACTCCAGTACCCGACGGCGGCGCCGCCAAGAGGATCGACGCCGATGCGCAGTCCCGCCCTGCGAATCGCGTCAAGATCGACGACGTTTGCAAGGTCGTCGACGTACCCTCGCGCGTAGTCGATTTCCAAGGTCGTTGGAGCCGCGAGCGCTTCCGCGTAAGAAACGTACTTAACATGCACGTTCCCCTCCTCGAGATACCGATTCGCGCGATTCTCGATCCAAGTCGTAACGTCAAGTTCCGCGCCGCCGCCGTTCGTCGAATTAAACTTAATACCGCCGTCCGTCGGAGGATTGTGCGACGGCGTTATGATGATCCCGTCGGAGTAATTCGCGCCATGTTCACGATTAGCGACAAGTATCGCGCGTGAAACGGCGGGAGTCGGCGTCACGCCGTTCTTCTCTTGGACAAACGTTTTAACGCCGTTCGCGGCGAGGACGCCGAGCGCCGTCTTTTGCGCTACGTCCGAGAGCGCGTGCGTGTCTTTCCCAAGCCAGAGAACCGCAGGTTCGTCCTCGGGAGACGCCTCGCGGCGCCAGTCGACGATCGCCTGGATAATCGCCTTAATATGCGCCTCGTTAAAGGAACCTTCCGACGCTTTGCCGCGATGTCCGCCCGTGCCGAAACGAACGCGTTGTTCCGGAACGCTCGGGTTGGGTTTCTTGTCAAAATAATCGCGCTCAAGCGCGGCGACGTCGATCAAATCAGAAGGTTGGACGGGCTGACCGGCTCTAGGAGAAATCATACAAAAACCTCAATACACGATAAGAGAATAGGCTCGAGTCGCGGCGAGTTAACACGCCGAAAATTATCGAGACTTTTTGGAATAGTTGAATTTAAAAAGCCGTTCAAGTTCCTGAGCAAGGTCGAATACGTCGTCAAAGTCCTCGCGCTTATCGTCGTCGGACTGTGACATCAACCCCACTCGAACTAAATTGTAGACGGCGTCGCCTAAATCGCCCGTCTTACGAAGACCAAGCTGCGCGAGAACGCCCTTCGCAAGATAACCATACTCGCGGACGGCGTATTCCGCGACGGCGTAACACAAGTCGCGCCCCGTCACGTGCCCCTCGTTATGGACGACAAACTCGTCGTCGCCAGTTCCAGACTCTTCCACCGCGCTAATCACCGCGGCATAATCCAACGCCTGTTGAATGAAGCGGTACGTCTCGATCGTAAAGCGTCGATCGGATTCCAGAAGCTCCTTCCAAATCTCATTTTCGTCCATAACAACACCCCAAACCGTCGCGGCAGGACGCGACGTCAACCGACAGCGGCGCGCACGTATGAACGCGCATGATCAGTTCTGGCTCTTATCGAGTACGATTGTCGTACCGGAAAGTCTTTTCGTCGTGTATTCATAACGCGCGAAAATCATACGACCCGCGCTAGTCTGAAGCACGCTTGTTACGGTCACGACGACGCGCTCGGCAATGTGCGGACGTCCTTGATCAATGACGACCATCGTGCCGTCGTCGAGATACGCGACTCCCTGTCCCGCCTCTTCGCCCGTCTTAACGACGTCGACTTCAAAGCGTTCGCCCGGAAGAAAAACGGGACGAAGCGCGCTTGCGAGATCGTTGAGATTGATTACCGTCACGCCTTGCAGTTTCGCGACCTTGTTGAGATTGTAGTCGTTCGTCACAAGTTTGCCGGAAAGACGTTTGGCGAGCGCGACAAGTTTAAGGTCGACAGGTTGATTGGCGAATTCAGGAAGATCAGTGTCGTCGATCTGCAAATCAACCCCTTGCATATTCTGAAGCCGACTCAGAATATCGAGTCCACGACGCCCACGCGTTCGACGATTGCGGTCTGAACTGTCGGCGATATGCTGAAGTTCGACGATTGCGAAGCGCGGCATGAGCAGAGGCGAATCGATGATCTTCGTCTCCATTACGTCGGCGATACGCCCGTCGATGACGACGCTCGTGTCAAGAATTAACGGCTTGACTCCCTTAACGTTTCGTTGAAACTCCACATAGGGTATCACGAACCGGAAGTCGTTGCGCGTCTGTAAAATAAAACTAACGCCAACGTAGGAAAAAACGAGTAGTAACGTCGCCGTTACGGACTGTCGGACCGAATCTGTTTGCCCACCCGCCTCGCCTGGTTGATCCGCGAAAAAGGGTTCGAGCGCAAGTTGCATGACGTAAGTCGTTACCAGACCGATAAGAAGACCGAAATAGATCGCGGAAATCCATTCTATCTTCTTTTTAGGAAACGCCATATCGACGGCAATAACGCCGATGGAAAGCAACACGAGGAGAAAAAAAGTCGCCAAGCCGACGGCGCTGGATCCCAACGCGCCGGCGCGGACGATCGTGACGCCGACGCCGCTCATCGCGAGGATAAAAATACAGCGGATTATCAGTAACGGCATTTTATGTCTTCCTGTAATGATTATCGCGCCCCGCGCTGATTTCGGAAAGAACGTCCTCGAATGAACGAATATCGAGCGGCGCGCCGTAGATTCGTTTGCACAATTGTTTCAAAGTCGAAACCTATAACGTCGGTTAATATTCTAGCGCCAAATAAGGAAAGTAACAGCGCCGAACCTCTGACAATTCGGGCAAGTTCCTTTTTAGAGAATCGTTTGTTTTCGTTTGCGTTCCTTGGGACGACTTGCCTGAGCACAAGAGCGCTGTATAATGGGCAACCGTCTGGCGTAGGCTCGTTTGACGCATGCATCATTGGGCTCTTACGATTTTACTGCGACCGTAGAGGTCGGCGTCTATGGCGCTGTAAAACTTTGACTGCGCTTCATCAGGAGAACAACTCAAAAATGAATAAACGATATTTCACGAGCGAAGCCGTAGGAATGGGCCATCCCGATAAACTCGCGGATCGTATTTCCGACAGCGTTCTTGACGCATGCCTCGCGCAAGACTCCGAGAGTCGCGTCGCGTGCGAGGCGCTCGTCGCCACCGGCATGGCGGTTGTCGCGGGAGAAATCTCCACCAAAGCGCAGGTCGATTATCAAGACGTCGTTCGCGGCGCGATCGAACGCGTTGGATATACCGACGACGATTTCGGAATTAATGCGTCCTCGTGCGCCGTTCTCGTCGCGCTTGACAAACAGAGTCCCGATATCGCGCAAGGGGTCGACGCGACCGACACGAAAGACGTCGGCGCAGGCGACCAAGGTCTCATGTTCGGCTATGCCTGCAACCAGACGCCCGAATTCATGCCGCTTCCCATCGCTCTCTCTCACCGCATTACGAGCAGACTCGCCGATCTGCGGTTCAAGAAGGTCGTCGATTGGCTCCGTCCCGACACGAAGAGCCAAGTTACTCTCGAATATGAGGGCGACCGCCCCGTCCGCATCGACGCGGTCGTCGTCTCCACGCAGCATAGTCCCGACGTCGATCAGGCGACAATTCATGATTGGGTCATAAAAAACGCGATTCTTCCATGCCTTCCTGAAAACCTCGTCGACGACAAGATCAAGTATTTCATCAATCCGACGGGCAAGTTTGTCGTCGGCGGTCCTCATGGCGACGCGGGGCTCACAGGTCGGAAGATCATCGTCGACACTTACGGCGGCTGGGCGCGTCACGGCGGCGGCGCGTTCTCTGGAAAAGACGCGACGAAAGTCGACCGCAGCGCGGCTTATATGGCGCGTTATATCGCCAAGAACGTCGTCGCGGCGAAACTTGCCGACGTGTGTGAAGTTCAACTCTCCTACGCGATTGGCGTCGCAGAGCCAATTAGCGTCCTCGTCGATCTCGGCGGAACGGGGCGCGTCGACGAACAGAAGGTTTCCAACGCGGTTCGCGAACTCTTCCCGCTCACGCCCCGCGGGCTGGTCGACGCGCTCGACCTCCGTCGTCCGATTTACGAAGTCACTTCTTTCGGCGGTCACTTCGGTCGAGTCGGCGACGAATACGCATGGGAAAAGAACGTCGGAGTCCCCTGCGACAATTACTTTACGTGGGAAAAAACAGACAAAGTCGAAGAGTTGTCGAAACTTCTTTAAAAAACAATCGTTCCCTGTTGATTTTAAATAATCAACCGTTTACAATTTAGCTAATCCTAGAAGATTTGCGTTGAACGCATTGGCATTTCGTTTTTGACCAAGCTCAAAGGGGTTTCGGCACGCGTTTGAGTCGTTCTCCTTATGATTAACGTCGCAGCCCTGAGTTCGTTCGCGTTACCAACGTTAAATCGTTACCAATAAGGATATTTAGCCATGAAAATGAATCGTAAAGAATTCTTCAAGACCGTCGCCCTTGGCGGTCTCGCCACGACCTTGAGCGCCGTCGGCGACATTTCCGTTCTCGCGCAAGAAGGCGCCAAAGACGGCAAGGCCGTTGATTTCGTCGCGCTTCTCGGCGGCGAACCCGCTCCGATGTTTGAAAAGGGCATGGCGGCGCTCGGCGGAATCGAGCGTTTCGTTTCCAAGGGCGACAAGGTCACGATCAAGCCGAACATCGGTTGGGACAAGACCCCGGAACTCGCCGGCAACACGAATCCCGAACTGATCGTCGCGCTCATCAACGCCTGTAAAGACTGCGGCGCCAAAGAGATCACCGTCTTCGACCACACCTGCGACGAATGGCGTCGTTGCTATGAGCACAGCGGAATCGAAGCCGCCGCGAAGAAAGCCGGCGCAATCGTCGTCCCCGCGAACGAAGAAAAGTATTATCGCGAACATTCGTTCCCCAACGGCGTCGCCATTAAGAAAGCGCTCGTGCACCAGGCAATTCTCGACTGCGACAAATGGTTCAACGTCCCCGTCCTCAAGAATCACGGCGGCGCTAGAATGACGATCGCGATGAAGAACCTCCTCGGCATCGTCTGGGATCGCCGCGATATCCACCAGAAGGGTCTTGACCAGGCGATCGCCGACCTCGGCACGATCGACAAGCCCGCGTGCCTTAACATCGTCGACGCGTACCGTATCATGAAGACGAACGGTCCTCGCGGTCGCAACGCTGACGACGTCGAACTCACCAAGGCGCTCTTCATGTCGACCGACCCTGTCGCCGTCGACGTCGCCGCGACGAAGTTCTTTGGCCAGTTCACCAATATGAAGCTTGAAGACGTGAAGTATCTGCCCCTCGGCGAAGACCTTGGGATCGGTACGACTTCGCTTGAAAAGCTCACCTCGGAACGTTTCAAGCTCTGAGATTGACAGGCGACGGCGTCCTCCTCGAAAGGGATCGGGCGTCGTTCAAAGCGATCAAACGGCGCCGCGTCAGTTCGCGTGTTAGACGCGGCGTTTGTTCTGTTTCTGAATCGTCGAACGTTCTTTTAGCAAACGTTCGGCGATTTTCCGTATATCTTGCTCTCGACGAATCGTCGATTCCGAGAGTTTCCGAGCGCAGAAAAACCCCAAAACTGACATGAAATATCGGATTCTGAGATTTATCCGCGTGGTCGTCGCCATTTGCATGTTAGCGGCGTTCATTGCTTACTTCATTGATTTCACCGAGAAAGTCCCGAATAAGCTGGCGTTTCTTGCCAAACTGCAATTCCTTCCGTCGTTCCTCGCCGGAAGTTTTGTCGTTTTCGGCTGTCTCGTTGCGGCGACGCTTCTCTTTGGACGCTTATACTGCTCCGTGATCTGTCCGCTCGGAATTCTTCAAGACGCGATCGCTTGGTTCGGTCGTTTCTTCGTTAAGTACTTCGGACGCGATCCAAACGCCAAGCGACAGTCAAAGGTCGCCAAGGCGGCGGACGAGTCGGAGAAAAAAGACGCAGAGACGAAGCCCGTCGTTAAGAAGCCTCGTAAACGACCGCCGCTCCGGAATTACGAATATCGTAAAAATCCGCTCGCATGGCGCGTCGCGTTTCTTATTTTTGCGATCCTTTCAACGCTCCTTGGCGGCGTTTATTTCGGGCTCCTCGAACCGTATTCCATCTTCGGACGAATTGCGGTCAACGTCTTCAAACCGATCGAAGTCGCGATCAACAACGGTCTCTACGACTACTTCTCCGCGCGCGACATACACACGTTCTACTTCTACGCGCTACGTCCGGAGAGCGTCGGAGCGCTCGTTTTAGGGCTAGCGATGTTCGTCGTCCTGATCGTTTTCGCAGGACGTTGGGGACGTCTCTACTGCAATTCAGTATGTCCGATCGGCACAATTCTCGGCGCGCTCTCACGCTTCTCCTTCTTCCGTACGCGAATTGACGCGTCGAAGTGTATTAAATGCGGCATGTGTTCCAAACGCTGCAAGAGTTCGTGCATAGACTTTAAAAACAAGCGCGTCGACGCGAGCCGTTGCGTCGTGTGTTTCGACTGCTTCACGGCGTGCAAAAAGGACGCGCTCTACTACGGAACGCCCCGACGTCTTAAAGAGACGAGCGAGGAAGCGGCAAAGCGCGTTTTAGAGGCCGAAAAAGCGGAAGTTCTTCGCGAAGCGGAAAACTTCGACCGCGGCAAACGTCAGTTCATCACGTTGTCGCTCCTCGCGACGACCGCCGCGATTTCGCGCGTCGCGCTCGGCGACGATCCGATAACGACCGGCGCCGACGTCGCGCCCGACTCCGCCGATTCCAACGCCGTCGCAGACGCGACCGATCCCGCCAAGCCTGACGAATACGGTCTCAACCCGTTCACGCGCGAACATACGATCTCGCCGCCCGGTTCCGTCTCCCATGAGCGATTCCAGAACCGTTGCGTCGGCTGTCATCTGTGCGTTTCCAAGTGTCCGCAGCGCATTCTCAAGCCGTCCGGACTCGAAAACGGTCTCAAAGGTTTCCAGCAGCCGCGATTAGACTTCACCTACGGTTTCTGCAACTACGACTGCACCCTCTGTGGCGAGGTCTGTCCGACAGGCGCCATTCTTCCGTTGCCTCTCGAGGAAAAGCAACTTAACCAGATGGGTCACGTCGTCTTCATCAAGGAAAACTGCATCGTCTACGCGCAGGAAACGAGCTGCGGCGCCTGCTCTGAGCACTGCCCGACGCAAGCGCTCCATATGATTCCGTATAAGGGAACGCTCACGATTCCGGAACCGAATGTCGAACTCTGCGTCGGTTGCGGCGGGTGCGAATTCATCTGTCCTGCCCGTCCCTTCCGCGCCGTCTATATCGAAGGTCATCCCGTCCACACGAAAGCGAAGCCCGTCGAAAGACAGGAGACGAAGAAGGTCGAAGAAATCGACTTCGGTTTCTGATCGGTAGAGTCTCTCGTTATAACGCTAAAAGGGTTCTCCAAGATCGCTCATGCGACTTTTGGAGAACCCTTTTTTAACGCCGTTAGAGGAACCGCGCCAAACGTCAATCGGCGCCGCCGTAATCGGGAAACGCCGTTACGCAACGAAACCCGTCGTCGACGCGATCGGCGACGACGCGAATCGGAACGCCGTAACGTTCTTCGACGCAAACGTATCGTCCCTCGCCCGACGCGGAGGCGTGAAAATACGACGCGTCCTCTTGCCGACGCCACTGCGTGTTCGGATCGACGAGGACGTCTGAAACTTCAAACATAAAACGATCGGTCGTCCAAAACTCGGGAATCTGCGTCTTGCCGAATTTCGCCGCCTCCGGGTTCGCATGACCGCCGGACCAGCCGCTCACGGACGTCGTCATAACGGGCGCGTCAAAAAGCGTCGCTTGAACGCTCTGCGCAATCGGCTCCCCCTCGAGGATATGTTTCGTTCTTTCCTCGTCGACCAAATTGACGCCGGTTCGGACTTCGTTGAGTTCAAGCTGTTCGCGAACATAGGAATAACGTTCATACGCGCGCGTGTAATAGCCCGCGACGGTAAGCGTTTGCGTTTGGGCGCCGACGATAAAACGATAACCGGTTCCGCCGTCGAGCCACGGGCTGCCGTCAGAGACGCGTATGCAAAGAACGCGCCCCTTAGAATCCATAACACGCGCCGTCGTTCCCATCGTTTCCCCCGTTGATTAGCGTTTAATATTTTTAGAAGACACGTTTTCTGTGTTCTATGTTTTGTAAGTTACGCCCCGCGTCGACGTCGAAAAGGAGGCACAAACGGCGCCAAAAATAAAACAAAAGCGCGTCCTCTAAATTTTGCGAAGACGCGCTTGTCGCGATCGGAAAAAAGGGGATCAGAAAAGATTGTTACACTCGGCCTAATCCGACAAGCCTTCGCACTTGGTCATACGTCTCCTGAGCAATCGGACGAACTTCGTCCCGACCGCGATCCAACGTTTCGTCTACAAGGCCAGACTTCATCACTTCTGCGAATCGATCTTGGAGCGCGGTCAGTTTTTCCACAACGACGTCGGCGACTTCCTTCTTAAGATCGCCGTAACGCGCGTCCGCAAAATGTCGTTCCGCCTCCTCTATCGATATCTCAGAAAGGCAAGCATAAATAGTAAGAAGATTGGAAACGCCGGGCTTATTTTCTTCGTCGAAGCGAACGACTGTTTCAGAATCAGTCACGGCGCTCATGATCTTTTTACGAATCGCCTTTTCAGGGTCGGTCAAAAAGATCGAACTTTTCGGATTCTCTGCGCTTTTGCTCATTTTTTTCTCGGGATAGAGCAAGTCGCGAATTTTTGCGCCGACCTTCGGAATCACGGGTTCAGGAACGACGAACGTCTCGCCGTAACGCGAATTAAAACGCTGGGCGATATTTCTGGCGAGTTCGACGTGTTGCTTCTGATCGATTCCGGTTGGAACGTAATCCGCTTTGTAGAGCAGAATATCGGCGGCCATAAGAACGGGGTACGTAAAGAGACCGCAGCCGATCTCTTTCTTACCGTCGGACTTCGCTTTAAACTGCGTCATTCGGGAAAGTTCGCCCATATAAGAATGGCATTCCAGAATCCAAGACAAGTTCGCGTGTTCAGGAATTTCCGACTGGATATAAATATGGTTTGTCGTCGGCGAGACGCCGCACGCAATATACATGCCGACAATTTCACGAACGCGACGATGCAGCGTCTCAGGATCTTGCGGAACTGTAATCGAGTGCATGTCGGGCACAAAAAGAAACGTTTCGTACTCTTTTTCGTAGTTGACAACCTGTTTGATACTGCCGATGTAGTTGCCGATCGTGAGTTCGCCGCTCGGTTGAAGTCCAGTAAGTAATCTCTTGTTCATAGCATTGCTTTCACAGACGATTGAGGTCGAAACTGCGCGTCGACTCGTCGGATAGCCGCGCAGGAACAGATTTAACCCCGTCCATTATAAGAGCAAATCAGACGGAGACAAGCGTTTTTTCCCTCGACAAAATTAACGATTTCGAGTCGATAAAAACCGTAGTCTACTGGACGGAAGGAAATATCGTTGGTAAAATTAAGCGGGCATGAAGGGAATCGTTTTTACGGGATTCATCGTGTCCGAAGCATGATTCCTGCGAGACGATAAAGCGCCTCGGCGACGATTACTTCCACTTTAGTTTACAGCAAGGATTCTTACATGAAACGAGCGACTTTTTTCACGCTGATCCTTAGTTTCCTCTTATGCGCGCCCGGGTGTGACGACAACAAAACGCCTGAAACGACGACGCCTGCCGTTACCCCGTCGGCAAACGCTGTCGATTATTCAAAGGCCGAGCCCGGCGAAGTTACGACGCTGTCAACAGAAGAGGCGTACCGCGCGTTTATCAAAGATCACGAAATCGCCGTCGTCAAATTCGGCGCCGAATGGTGTGAGCCGTGTAAAAAACTCGATCCAGAATTCGACAAAATGGCTGGGCATTTCCAATCCTCGGTAATCGCGTTCGCGCGCGTCGACGTCGACGAACTCCAGAGCGTTGCGAAGGAACTCAAAATCGACGGCATTCCCGACGTTATAATCTTCTACAACGGAAAGACTTACAACAGCGTCGTAGGAAACGATCCCGCTTCCGTCGCCAGCGCTATTGACAGCATGCGCCAAGTCACGAAACCGACGAAAGAGGTCGCCGAGGCGGTGAAGAAAGCGAACGAGCCCCTCGAAGAGGAACTTTGGAAAGACGAAAAAGATAAAGGAACGTCAAAAGAAGTCTCGAACCAAAAAGAATCGTCGGACAATAAAGCAAAAACCGCAAAGAAGACTCTGAAAAAGAAGAGTAAGAAGGAAGTCGAAGATATTCTCGCCAAGGCCAAGCCCGCCGAGGTCAAGAGCGTCAAAAAGCTCGATGAATTCCAAACTTATATCAAGAACAACAACCTTGTCGCCGTCAATATCGACTCGACGAAACGTGTTTCTGGACAACGTCTTGAATCTAAGCTTCCTCTTCTTGCAGGGAGATTTAAAGAAGTAGGCGTAACATTCGTCGACGTCGACGTTGAACTCTGTGTCGGCATTGTCGAAGAATACAATATTGCGGCGATTCCTGATTTCATCGTCTTCTATCAAGGCCTTCCAAAAGGACATGTCTTTGGCTATGAGCTTGAGGAAATTTATACGTTGGTCGAAGAAGTCTCGATCGATCCGGTAGGCTATGTAAGCGAAGAAACGTCTGTCGAAATCTCTGAGGAAACCTCCGCCGAAGTTGTATCAGAAGCGACAGAAGCGACAGAAGCGACTGAAGCGACTGAAACGACGTCTCAGGTCACGACTGAAGAGACGTCGGAAGCAACCGCTGAAGATACGGACGAAATCGAATTTGATGAGAATCTTGAAACCGACGACTCCGACGACGACTCCGACGACGACTCCGACGACGACTCCGACGACGAC
>CAMJTU010000062.1 GCA_946408825.1 uncultured Planctomycetaceae bacterium | reverse complement strand
AGGACACGGCCCTTTCAAGGCCGGAATACGGGTTCGAGTCCCGTTGGGGTCACTGGTTACAAGACCGTTCTTTCGCAGCGTCGGAAGAACGGTTTTTTTACAACCGCCGTTTTCTTTTGTTCTCCCTCTATCAATCAGGAATGCGGAAATGACCGAGAAGAACGACGCTCACGAAAGACGTGATTTTCGACAGACAGTCTACGACGACGAACTTCGCGCCGATCTACGCGATCTTATGAAACTCGCAATTCGCGAAGATTCCGAAACGGCGGGCGACATAACGAGTCGCGCGCTCATTCCCGCAAACGCGCCGGGACGCGCCGCCGTCGTTTCGCGCGAACACGGAGTCGTCGCCGGTCTGGTCTTTGCGGAAGAACTGCTCCAGATGGTCGACGCGCGGCTGCATTGGGAAACGGTCGTCGAGGACGGCGCTACGGTCGATAAGGGCGACGTCCTTGGCTACGTCTTCGGCCCGACGCTCTCGATGCTGACCGCGGAAAGGCTGTTGCTCAATCTCGTCGGACGGCTCTCCGGCGTCGCGACGCTCGCGAGCCGATTCGTCGAGGCGATCGCGGGAACCAAAGCGCGGATTTACGACACGCGCAAGACGACGCTCGGATGGCGGCGATTAGAAAAGTACGCCGTTCGTTGCGGCGGCGCCTGCAATCATCGAACGGGCCTTTTCGACGCGATTCTCATCAAAGACAATCATCTCGCGTTTGGCGGAATCTCCGATTTCGGCCCCGCCGAGGCCGTTCGACGCGCCCGAAAATTCCTGGAGCAGAATCGCGTAGGAAATCAGCCGCTTCCCATGCTTGAAATCGAGGTCGATTCCCTAGAACAACTTGAACAGGTTTTGCCGGAGAATCCCGACGTCGTACTCCTCGACAATATGTCGCCGGAGACGATGCGTCAAGCGGTCGCGATGCGCGACGCGATCGGCGCGACGTCCGAACTCGAGGCGTCCGGCGGGATCAACCTCGAAACGGTCCGCGCTAAAGCGGAGTCCGGCGTCGAACGCGTCAGCGTCGGCGCGATCACGCATTCCGCCAAAACGTTCGACGTCGGGTTAGACTGGGTCTGACGCCCGAATAAGTCGTCGCAGGAACGTTCAAATCAAAAGGTCTTCTCCGAATGGGAAGACCTTTTTTATTGCGGTTACGGGGCGACATGAAGTCGCGCGAAAAAACGAGGGAATCGACATACGAGAGTCGCGGCGTTCTTTCGAAGGGCGTCGTCGAGCGCGGGGTCGGCGGCAAAGAAGAATTCAAGACGTTCGCCGTTGGGATTGCGGTCGCGGCCGCGGATCGAGGCGGGACGAACGCGCGCGGCGGCGTTTGGAAACGCAAGAAGAAAATCGTCGGGTTCGCGCCAACTTCGATGCGAATCGAACGCGTCGAACGCGGAATCGTAATCGAGACACAGGGAAACGGTTAGCCCGCCCTTGTCGTCGCGTTTAACGGGAGGAACGCGGAGCGTCAGTTCGCCGACGCGATATTCGCGGGGCTCGCCGTCGTCAGACAACGGGATAGAAATCGCGACGGGATCGACGCCGACGAGCGCGTCGAAGGCAAATTCCGACACGGGCGCGTCCTCAGGCGGAAGCGCGTCGTCGGGGACGGGTTCGAGGAAGAAATCTAATTCGACTTGCTCGGAATCGAATTCGGGCTGAAGCTCCGGCGCCGAATAGAGGGAACGGGGGCGCCAGAGTCGGTTCGTCTCGGGATCGCGCCATAAGAACGAACGAAAATCGGGCGCGAGCCACACGACGCGGAGCGGGACGCGCCATGACACGCGGACGTTCGCGCGTCGAACCGCCCCGGCCCCTTCCCCCTCGGGCGGCGCGACGTCGAGCTTGACGTCGAACGCCGTGCGCGCGCGTTCTAGTCGCGCGTTCCAGAAATTTTTCTCGGCGCGTTCGAACCGCCGCCGCGACTCGTCGGCGACTTCGCCGTCCGTGAGGAACGTCCGATCTTTCCAGACGGGCTCAAATTCGTCGAAACGTCGGGCAAGTTCCTCTTGCGCGGCGTCGCGTTCAGATTCGACGGGCGAATCGCAAAGCCACATGAGATCGAAGAACTCGTCCTCGAGAGGATCGTAACACTCGGGAGGAAAAGGCTTGTCGTCGGAGCAACGCGCGCCGAGCGGAATCGTCGCCGACATAACGATCAGCGCAAGGAAGAGGAAACAACGGGTCACAGGTCGACAATCGCCTCCTCGCCGACGATATCGCTGAAACATTTGCGCGTCGACTCGTGGTGCGTCATGAGAATGAACTGCCGCGATTCGTCGGCGTCGGCGATCTCTTTGAAGAGATTCAGCGCGTTCCGGGCGCGTTCGTCGTCGAACTGGACAAGGACGTCGTCCGCTAAAATCGGGAGCGGCTCGCGTCCCAACGCCCCGCAGTATTCGTCGACAAGCGCAAGTCGCAACGCAAGATAAAGCTGCTCGCGCGTCCCCTGACTGAGTTGACTCGGGTAGCGATACTCGTCGTCTTTGGCGCGCCGCGTCCGAAAACCGACGTTTTCGCCGTTGTTAAAGGTGAAATCGTCTATATCGTCCGATTTCTTCTTTTTGTCCGTTGATTTAACGCGTTCGATAGAAAGATACCGTCCTCCCGTCAGCCTTTTGAAAAACCGCTCGGCGATTGCGAGGATATTCGGAATTCGTTCATTCTCAAAAACGGTCAACGAACGCTCCAGCGCCGCGTAAGCAAGTTGAATCGGCGCGTATTCCTCGACTCTCGCGCGAAGATCGACGAGACTTCTCTGCGCGTCGTCCAAAATTTTCAAGCGTTTATCGCCGTCGCCGACTTTCTCGAGTTCCTTCTCGAGACTGCCGACTTTTTGGAACGACTCGCCGTATTCGGTTTCCAGTTCCTTCGCCCTTTCCGTAGTCTCCTCCAAACAACGACGAATCTCATATTGATCGCCCGCCGCGTCGAGCCGCGCGATCTTCGATTGGTATTCCGGCGACCCGACCGGCTCGCCGAGACAGTTCGCGAGATCCTGTTCGCTCGTCGCGACGGCGATTGTCGCGTCAAAACACCGCCGCGCGGCGGCGCGGAACGCTTCAATATCGTCGCTTTCAACGCCGGTCTGCTTCTCCAACGCCGCGAGCGCGTCGTCGAGCTTCCGCAGTTCCGCGACGGAAGCCGCCAACTCGGCGCGTTTCATTTCGCAGACTTTGACCTTCTCCTCGAACTTTGTCTTGGCGTCGCGCGCGACGTCCTTCTCCTGATTCCAGAGGGTCGCGTCTTCAACAAAACGCGACGCGCTAGAGCGTTTAACGTTGAGAGCGACGGCGATCTTCGACGCCAGCGCGTCGTAGCCTTCGTACTCCGCAACGAGACGGTCGAATTTATCGCGCTCGACGTTCAGTTTCAACGCTTCGGCGCGCCATTTGTTCAGGTTTTCAAGCGCGTCCTTGATTCTTCGCCAGCTCGAACAAACGACGTCGACAAAGAACAGCGAGTTCGCGTCGCAGAACTCTTTTCGCTTCGCGGCGAGGGATTCAAGCTCCGCTGCGTAAGAGAGCGCTTCCGCGTCGTATTTTTGGACGGTCTCCTCGTTTTGGCGCAGACTATCTTCAAGCTTCTCGAGTTCTTTGATCGACGCCTCGTAACGTTTGAATTTGACCTGCGTTTGCTTCGCCAGACTCTTAATCTGTAAAAAGAGCTCGCCCATGACGCGAGGGTCGGCGCATTCGCGTTCAGACGTCGGGATCTGAACCGCGTCCGCGCCGGGGATTTCCCATTCTTTCGCGAGCGTCAGAAGCTGTTCAAACGCGGCGACGTTCTTCATGGCTTTTTTGACGACGTCGCTCCAGCTTTTTTCGATTTCAGCCCGGCGTCCGCGATAAATTCTCCATTTGTCGATCCAATCCAACGAAGAGTCAAATCTCCAACGCGAACAGAAATCAAAGCCGTATTTCGCAAGAATCTCCGCCCCTTCCGCCGCAGACGCTTCGCGAGACTTTTCGAGAACTCGCAGTTCTTCCAAGAGTTTGTTTGATTCGTCGTTACGTTCTATAAGCTGTCCTCGAAGAACGCCAAGTTTCCCCTGCGACGCCGCGCAGAGATAGCGGCGCTCCTCAAGTCGGTCAAGATCGCGAACCGTCTGCTCGTAATCCTCGACCTCTTTCGCTATCGTTTCAAACGTCCCCATGATCGGCATGCCGCCGCTATCCAGAAAAGCTCTGATCGAATTCCATAAGACGTCGCGTCTACCGATGGTCGTCTTACGATCCAATTCGATCTTTTCATACTCGTCGTCGCCCGCAAGGTCTTTAATCTGTCGGCTAACGTCCCGAATCTTGACGCTAACGGAGTCGAGCTCCCTGCGTTTATCCTCAATGCGCTTTCCATAAGTCCCGTATTCTTCGCGCAGACCGTCCAACCCTAGCGGATCCGTCAAATTCTTTGAGTCTTCAAGACGCGACTGAATCTCGTTCTCGTCGGAACCGTCGTTGTCACAGGCGAATATTGCGAGTCTCTTCGCTTCCGATTCGATATCCTCGATCGCCTTTGCGCGCTCGCGAAGGTCGGCTTCGAAGTCGGCGTACTCGCTTTCGAGCGTTTCGAGCGCGTCGTCGGACGTCTTTGTCTGAACGCGCTCGACGTCGCGCTTCTTCTCTTTAAACTCGTCAATAAACGCGGCGAGAAGCGCGTCGTATTCGCGTCTGTTTTTTTGAGCGTTCGTTTTTGCATCGGCGGCGAAACTCTCGGATTTCTGAAGCTCGTCCTGAAGATTCTTTTCAACGTCGGCGCCGCGCGTCGCTTCGTCCAACGCCGCGGCGGCGAGAGGACGCAGCGTTTGTGCGAAAACCTCGTCGAGGCGTTCCTCAGACGCGTCGGCTTCGACGACGCCGATCTCGACGAGTTCGTTCCTAAGTTGCGCGGCGCGCGCCGCGAGTTCGTCGTTGCGGCGCGTTAGTCCGGCGCGTCCCTCTTGAAAACGAATCGCTTGAAGCGCCAGTTCGCCAATCTCGGCGGCGCGCTCGACGTATTCGGGCTTGAGATTCCGCTCGTTCAAATCGCGTTCGCGCGTCAACTCGTCTAATTGTTTCTCGATGTTTTGGACGTCGATTTCTTTCGCGTCGCGTTTCTCCTTCGTTTTGCGGTAATCAGATTCGTATTTTTCCGCAAAAGTCAGAAGACGTTCTTTGTCAAATTGGTTTTCGGCGTCGAATTTTTGCAAATCCAGAGCCGCCGATTTACTTGCAACGTAAAGAGTCCACGCCTTTTCAAGCGTTTCCAACTCGCCTTTTTGACGATTAATCTCCTCTTTTTCCGACAATAGCTTCTTGCAGTGAAATCTCTGGTCTTCGATCTCCTTGCGAATTCTTTTGTACTCTTTCGTATCGTCGGCGGCGAGCGCCGTCTGCGCTTCTTCGTAGCGCTTGAGCGCGACGTTTACGAGTTTGGTAGAGGCGGTACTATTATAAAAAAGCTCGTCGAGGCGCTTTTTAAGAGACGTCTTGACCCGCTCGACCTGATCCGGATCGCCAAAAGAAAGACCGTAAATCAACCGCGTCAGGTTCGACGACGCGACCCGCTTTTCTCCCGTCGCGATATCCGCGTACGAAAAACCGAAAAACGCGGAGAAAAAATCCCGATCCAATCCGTTGAGAACGTCTCGTTTAAATAGATCCTTGGTCAACTCGTCTCCGGAAAGTTCCGCGTAAAAGCCGACGGGCGAAGAGTTGGAGACGTCCCAAGCGCGACAGACCGACCCCGCGCGTCCGTCGCGAAGCCGAAAGTCGACGGAGCCCTTCGCCAGCGCGGCGCCGCGCGCGAAGAGACTATTCTCGCCGACCCGTTTCTTGTAATCAAAGCAGACGCTGCGCATCAAGCTCAGAAGCGTCGATTTTCCGAGTTCGTTCCTTCCGTAAACAAGACTGATATTTCCCTTGGAAAAATCTAACGATCTCTGATGAAATTCACCGAACGCTTGAATATCAAGTTTGTCAAAACGCATAACGGCGCCTCCCTTCAGGTCAACTTGTCCTTTTCGCGCTCGAAAGCGTCCGCCAAAACGTCCAAAGCCTTCAAGTTCCACTCTTCAAGTTTTTGCGGATCGAGCAAATCGAACCCGTCGTCGCCGTCTTCGCCGCGCAGCGCGTCGCGATGTTTGATAAGTTTGCTCGTCAACCCGCTGAGCGCCGGCAAAGGCGATTCCCCAGCCTTAAGGGGACGTTTTGGAGGTTCTTTAAGTTTTTTATTCTCTTTAAGAACGAGGTCGCGGATTTCCTTGAACGCGCCTTCCTCCCAGAAATCGTCGGGAATCGGCGGCGCAACTTCGCTCGCGTCAAAACTCTCGATCCAGACGGGAGCGTTGATCGACGACAAACTCTGGGAGAGCAAGTCGCGCAGCGGCGCGTCATTCTTGTCGCTTTTCAATCCCGTCAACCTGCTATAGAGACTCGAACGCCCGACGAACTTCACGCGAACCGCCGCCCCGCGCCCGTCGGTCGTATCGACAAACGTCTGTATTTCCTTCAAAAAGAGATTGACGAACGAGTCCGTCAGCGTTTCGGGGGAAGATTCGTCGAGTTCTTCTAGGTCGATCGTCACGCGCCCCCAGCGAAAGACGTCGCACGGGTAAAATTCGGGCGTTCCGACTCGGCGCCCGTCCTCGATTTCGACGAGAAAAAAACCTTTGCCGGGTCGACCGTCCTGATTGTCGCTTTCGTTGACGTGACGCGTCTGCAAGACGCCGCTGTACGCAATCCAGCATTGCGGCGAGTCTTTGAGAATTTCACGGCTATGCTGGTGCCCCAGCGCCCAGTAGTCGTACCCGAAATTTTCGAGATTCGTCGCCGTCGTCGGCGCGTACGTTTTCGCGCCGTCGAGTCCGGTGTGCAACACGCCGATATTGAACGAGTTCGGCCTCGGTTCGGGGAAATTCTCCGTCAAATCGACAGAGCAAACTTCATCGGAATAACTCTGCCCGATGATTGCGACGCGCTCGCCGTCATATTCCCTGTCGATTACTTCCGGCTTGTCCGACGGAAAGACGAAGAGATTCTCCCCCTCGCCCGGAAAGACCGCCGTACGCATATTCTTGAGAATCTTATTTTTACCGTCGTGGTTGCCGTAGACGATAAAAACGTCGACGTTGTGCTCGTGCAAACGAGCGAACTGCTCGCCAGTCCAGCGTCCGGTCGACGCGTCGTCCCATTTCCCGTCGAAGACGTCGCCCGCGACGACGATGAACGCGACCTTTTCGTCAATCGCAAAGTCGACGAGATTCTTGAACGCCGTCCGGGTCGCTTCGCGAACCTTTTGCGCAATTTTCTCGTCTTTTTCCGCCAATCCCTTCATGGGCGAATCGATATGAAGGTCGGCCGCGTGAATGAACTTAATGGACATGGGCTGTTCCAAAAATAGAGAGTCGAACGAACAAGGCGGCTCCGAAGCGGCGGAGACGTCGAAAGATCAAAGTCGCGGCAAGCGGCGAGCTTCGAACGCGTCGTCCGCGCGATCCTTGCGCGGACGACGGACAAGAGAGGCGTTATTTAGAAGCGCCGAAGGATTCAGTATCGTTCGGGAACCGTCCTTCTTTGACGTCCGAAACGTATTCGCGCAGTCCTTCGTCGATAATCTTATGGAGATCGCGATAGACGCGGGCGTGCTTCGGACGTTCAGTCGGTTCGCCGTCGGCAAAATTAAAGAGGTCGTGAAAAACGAGGATTTGCCCGTCGCAACCGGCGCCGGCCCCTATGCCGATCGTAGGAACGCGAAGTTTCCGCGTGACTTCCTCGGCGTAGTCGCGTTGAACGCATTCGAGGACGATCGCAAACGCTCCCGCCTCTTGAATCGCTAGGGCGTCCTCTAAAAGTCGGTCGAGATCGCGCTGTATTCGGTAGCCTTGCGCCTTGACGCTCTGAGGCGCGAGTCCGCAATGTCCGAGGACGGGGATTCCCGCTTCAACGACGGCGCGGACAGTCTCCGCGCGCTTGGCGCCCCCTTCGATCTTGACGGCTCCCACGTTCGTTTCTTTAACGACCCTAGCGCAGGCGCGAACCGCCTCCTCCGGTCCAAGTTGGCAGTAGGGAAACGGAACGTCGGCGACGACAAGCGCGCGAGTCGCGGCGCGCTGAACCATTTCCGTGTGATAAATCGTCTCTTCGAGCCGAACGCCAAGCGTCGTCGGTCGTCCTTGAACGACTGACGCGACGCTGTCGCCGACGAGAATCACGTCGATTCCGGCCGCGTCTGCCATTCGTCCAGTTGGAAAATCGTACGCCGTGACCACCGCGATTTTTTCCCCTGCGTCCTTCATTCGAAGAATATGCGCGATAGAAAGCGCGGACGTTTTTGCGACCATGTCGAGACCTCCTCGTTCGTCAAATAGAAGCGCCGGCAACGCAAAAAACAAATCAAGACGCCGCCGACCGATCATATTATACTAAGAACGCGGATAAGCGCGAGTCCGGAGAGAAACGAAAGATTCGATTCGTTCAAAAGGCGTCGGCGGGCGATTCTGTGAGTTCGCTGATATATTCCGCGTTGAGGCGGTCGAAGGTAATCTGCGGCTGCACGTAGATAAAATCGTCGGGATTAATCGTCGGATCGTCGCGAACGACAGACGTATACTCGACGGTAAAAAGAAGATTCCGCGACTCTTTTTTTCCCGAACGAGCGCCCGTAAAGTACGCAATCTTACAGGGGAACGGACGGCGCTGTCCCCCGCGGGAGTCAACCATGCGAAAATAGATTTCGACGGCGCTGGGAAGGTTCTCCATGACGTAATCGGGAATGGAGTCCGACATAAAATTAAGGTTGTACATCACACGATCCCAGAAACGAGTCTTAGCCTCGCCTGTGACCTTGAGATACGAATCTGACGGCATGGTGTCGGCGGCGTCTTGTCTCGTGGCGACGACCTCTTGATATTCCGGTTCGAATCGATAATAAGACGTTATGCGTTTGAGCGTTCCCGCGAGTCCGCCCAGTCCGGGCATTCCGTTCATTCCGCATGAGCGTTTGACGCCGTTTTCGATGAGATGGAGATTCTCTTCTTCCCCGAGGTGCGTCAACGAATCCTTCAAATCCTCGATATTGATCTGGCTTAGCGGAGCGCTTTCCGAAGTCGAATCGTTGCGCCACCATGCGCGACGCTCGCAATCGCACACGACGTCAAGTCTGTCGGATTCGCTCTGATCGGAAGCGTCCTCCGCGGTCATCGTCGCGGTCAGCAGAAAACGAGTGCGCTCAAGAGGCGGACGCAGCGAAGAATCGGCAGAGTCGCGAAGAACTGTCAGCTCTTCATAGCGGCCATGTCCGTAATACCGCTTGCCAAAGAGACGCGTTTCAAAGTTGAGTTCCGCGGACAAGGAAGGCAGTTCCTCGAGATAATCGACGGCGTCGTCGACAAGACGTTCGGCGCGCGACATCGCGATCATTCTTCCGCCGCGTATTGAATCGGAAGGCGTCAACGCGGAGAAAGCGCCGCTCTGACAGAACGCGACAATAAACGCGACAATCGCGACGATCGCGCGGCGGCTAGGCGTGGCTACAACTCTCGACATAACGACCTTTCACGACGAAACAAGAAACCCAAACACGCGGAGTCTTCTCCACGACGCCGCGCTGGAGTTTAGAGAGTTGTGAAGTTCCTGTCAAGTCGAAGAACAAGTCTTTCCGGTTCTTCCGTTGTAATTATCGCATTCGGTTTCCTCCTTCTTTTTGTCATAACAGACGTCGTCGTCGCGACCGTTTCCTAAAAAAGACCTTTTCTCTTTCTTTGAACAAAGGGATTGGATTTTTATTAATTCGACCCAATCCGCAGACGAACAAGAACCAGAGGCGAAGCGCCCTACGTTGGCCGCGACGCCGATAATTCTCAATTTAACGTCCAAGACAATGAATTGTTTTTTATCGGCGACAAACGCGTAAGACGCCGGAGTTTCCCCTATTTTTGGGTTGAAAGTCTTCACGAGCGTGGTTATTCTTACGGTAACCGTTAGTCGTCGCCGCGCCCATCGCGCGCGCGTCTATCGTCGTGAATGCGACAGAACGCCTGAACGTCCTGCGCTTCAACGCTAAAGCTAAAGATTTTTATTTGTCGATTTCGATGATTTCGCGTCAGCTCGTCGTCGACCGGATTTCCGGCGTCGCGCGACGCCGGAGCGTTTCAGGAGCGTGTTTCTCCTGAGGCCGGACGCGTTCAAAATCCTCGACTTGACGCCTCGAAAGGGAGAGATAAACAGATGCGTAACAAGGCGTTATTACTAGCTCTTACGGTCGTCGTCGCTTGCGGCGCCGGCCCTGTCCGCGACACGTCGAACGTCGGCGGTCCGGCGGCTCTTCGTCCGGCCGTTCAGCGTCAGTTTGCGGTCGCTCAGGTCGCGTTCAAAGGTTCTGAAGGCACGACGATCCAGTGGGACGTTCTTCAGCTCGGCGCTTTTGACTCCGTTCCGGTCGTCTGCAAAGACACGAAGCCGGTCTTCCAGAATTTCCAAACGGCTCACAGCTACCGTCTGAAGCTCTCGAATATTCCCGGTCGCGAAGGTCTTACCCTTTATCCGACGCTGACGATCAACGCCGTGACCCCGCGCACTCGCGCCTATTTGGATCACAACGCGATCCCCGTGAAGTTCACGGAAAACGACTTCGACCAGATTGAAAATGGCAACTTCGTGACCAAGGTCATCTTCCTGCCGTCTCAGCAGTATCAGAATCTCGCGCTTGCGGGCGGCGTCGACACGATTGTCAACACGCAGCTTCCGGCGGGCGCCGATCCGATCGTCGAAGCGCAGAATCGCGGCGCGATTCTCGCCGTCGTCCAGATTGGCAATAAGGATCTTTCGATCGACGGTTCGAACTATGCCGGTTCTGAATCCGCCGTCGTTCCCGGCGAGCAGATTCCGATCTCCGGCGTCAACGTCGCCGCTTGGGGAACGCCCGCGCCGCAGAGCGAGAAGAACATGACGGAACTTCCGACCGTCCCCGAGCCGAAGCCGGAGCCGTTCTTCGTGCCCGAGCGTCCGGTTCCTTCCACGAGCATTCCGGAAGTCGAAGGCGCTTGGACCAACCATTGATCTTTGACCTCGCGTCGTCGTCCTCTCCGTCGACGGCGCGACCCGTTCGCTTCGTCGCGAGTCGTTTCCGCTCGACCCAGTTGAAATTCGCGTCTCGCGGCGCGATCGTCGGGTTCCTATAAACGACTCGCGTTTTTTCATCTTTAAACGACAGGGAAAAGGTCATGTTCTGCATTCGCCGAACTAAGCTCCCCGGTTTCGCGCCCCGGACGATCTTCGCCTCCGCGATTCTTGTGGTTTCGCTTCTTTGCCAGCCGCTTATGGCGCAGGGTCTTCGCAGCGGCGTTCCGTCGAAGCCCTATCCCGCCAATCCGGGGTTGCGTCCAATCACGTCGCCGTCGATTCCGACGGGGCAGATTGGGGCGCTCCAGTCGGTAGTCGAACGGAATCGTCCGTTCCAGCCGATTCAGTGGAAATTGCCAGAGGGCGTTAAGATCGCGGTCGCGCAGTCGGGAGCGTTCCGCGAAACGCCCGACGGCTCCAACGAGTTCGCGTTGCAACTTGGCTCCGTCTATCGTTTTAAAATTTTCGGAGTCGCAACGTATCCAGGTCAAGCGCTCTATCCGACGCTCGAGATCATCGGCAAGTTGAATCCCCCAGAAGGAAAATTATGGGAATTCCCCGTTGAAATCGAAGTTCCGATGCGCGATATCGCGCTCGCTCTTCGCGGCAATTTCGTAACGAGGGTCGTCTTCGTCGAGAACTCGGAAAACGCCGCTAGCGTCGACGCGAGCGACTCGAACGAAAACCTTGTTTTCGACGTTCCGCAGGGAATTGATCCCGTCGTCGCCGCCGGTCTACGGGGACGCGCGCTCGCGATCCTTCGCATCGGTTCGCGTGAACCTGACGGCGAGCCAAACGCGACAGATCCGTTCTTCTTCGGGCTGCCGACGGTCGTGTTCCGACCGTCGAACGGCGACGTCGCTCCTGCTAAAGAGGACGTTTCTCCCGTTCCCGAGGTCTCCGTCGTCGCCGACGAATTCGAGGTTCAGAGTTCAGACGAAAACGAAGCGGTCGTTCCTGCGGCTCAGTCGGTCCAGGAGATGGTTGACGAATTGGTCGCGCCTAAGGAATAAAGCGACGGCGGCGTGTTGATCGCGCCGATTCGTTTAAGTATAATCGCGGTAAAGAGGGGACGGTCTCGTCCCTTCTTTTGTTTTATTCCCGTCCGTTTCCTCCCCCGATTCTTTGTCCTATGACCTCGCGTTCCAGCGCCGCGCGGCAATCGGCCGCGCGACTAAGCCAAACTGCGTTTCGACTTGTTCTTGCGAGTCAATCTCCTCGACGGCGCGAACTGCTCGACGCAGACGGCTATTGTTTCTCCGTTCTTCCCGCCGACGACGGCGTCGAGGAAGGCGTTTCCCATGTCGATATTCCCGCGCGAGAATATGTCCAGCGTCTTGCGATTGCTAAGGCGCGAAACGTCGCCGAACGCCTTTGTCGCAATATTTCCCAAGAACGTCCTGACGTCGCTCCTAATTTTTCTGAAATCGACTCGCGACGACCGTTTCTCGTCCTAGCATGCGATTCCGTCGCCGTATGCCACGACGAAATTCTTGGCAAGCCGGAAGACCGCGCCGACGCCGATAGAATGTTGACGTCGCTAAGCGGCTCGCGCCATGAGGTCGACACAGGCGTCGCGCTTTGGCGCGTCGACTTTGAAGATCGCGAACTGGGAATCGACGTCAAAAAACTCACGGTTTTCGTCGAAACGTCTGTTCTGCAGATGGAAGAGATTTCGCGTTCGCGTTTAGAAGAGTATCTCGACGGAGGTCTCTGGCGAGGAAAGGCCGGCGCGTTTGGATATCAAGACGGGAACGATTGGCTCGAATTGATTTCCGGAAGCGAATCAAACGTCGTAGGACTTCCTCTTGAAGCGCTCGCGGAAACGCTTGTCAAACTCTTTCCGCGCTAGAATCGGGACAAACGTAACTGCATTATAATAGAAAGGTTCGCTCCATGACAAAAAGATTATCGAGACGTGAATTTCTAACGACGATCGAAGCTATCGGTTTGACGGCGGCGCTCGACGGTTTTAATTGGTCGAGAGCGGCGGACGAGGCCGCGGAGACGATCCGTCCCAAAAAAGTCGACGCGCTCGAGGTCGCTCCGTCGATAACGATCGCGCACTGCTGCGACCCGCAACTCGGATTCGGCGAAGCGAACACGCCCGAAGAAGCCTACGCCGCAGACCTTGCGCGACTCCTTAAAGAGGTCGAACTCCTTAACGAACTTAAGCCCGATCTCGTCTTGTACGCGGGCGACATGACGAACCGCTGGCAGGAAGTCGCGAAAGATTGGCCTGAAATTCTCAAATCGATCAAAGCGCCGCTCCTCGTCGCGCCCGGCAATCACGATATTCCTGATCCTGTTAAAGGGTCCGTCGTAAAGGTCTTTACCGACGTCTTCGGCAAAGAATACGATTCGATCGTC
Organism: uncultured Planctomycetaceae bacterium; assembly: GCA_946408825.1. GTDB lineage: Bacteria > Planctomycetota > Planctomycetia > Pirellulales > Thermoguttaceae > RUG369. The sequence continues at coordinate 1,948 of CAMJTU010000062.1, read as the reverse complement.
CTCAACGGCTGGAAAATAATCGCAATCAACTCGCAGTACGTCCGTCCAACGGAAGAAAAGACGCTCTACGACGCGCAGGTCGAATGGTTCCGTCGCGAACTTGAAGACGCGAAAACGTCGGGGTTGCGCTCGATCGTCGCGTCCCACGTGCCGCCGTTTGTCAAGACGCTCGACGAGAAAGACGAGTATTTCAACTTCCCGTCGACGTTGCGCCAATCGTTCCTCGATTACCTCGTTGCAAACGACGCGACGTTCTACCTCGCGGGACATACGCACACGACGCTGGAGCGCGACTATCGCGGCGTTCCGATTCTCAACGGCGAAACGACCTCGCGCAATTTTGACCGTCGCGATTTCGGATTCAGACTTCTGAAGATCGACGAAAAGCTCAATTTTACATGGGATTTCGTCGAGGTTCAGAAAAACGTCGCCGCCGCCAAATCATGAGATTGAACGAGATTTTTTAAAAGTTTTTCCTCGATTGACGTCAAAAAAAAATCCCCGTCGTCCATTCAGAAAGACGACGGGGATTTTTTTATTCACGCCGCGCTACAGGCCGCGATTTAAAACTCGGGTTCGGGAACTCGTCACTTGCCGGCGTTCGCTTCGCGATTAGCGGCCTTCGCGTCCTCTTCGGTCGCTTCGGGAATTCCGGAATCGTCGGAACCCGCGGAAATTTCAACCGCTTCTTCGGCGTCGTGAGCGCTGAAACCTGATTCGTAAGGAACGTTGACAAAATCGGCTTCTCGTTGAATCAGATCGACGACTTTACGTTCGATAATCTGGTTACGAACAACGTCCGTCTTGCCTTCTCGTTCGATGCGGGAAGCGACTCGACGCGGATTCTCGCCGGTCTGCGCGGCAATGAGCGCGTACTCGATTTGATAGTCGCGATCTTCGTCGACGACGCCTTCGCTCTCGGCGATTGCTTCAAAGACGAAATGCTGCTTAAGAGCCATGGTCATAGTCTGGCTGGCGTTGCGGCGAAGAATATTGCTCTGCTTAAGAATCTGCTCGTCGGAGAACCCGGCGCGACGAAGTTCGAGGACGGCGCGGACATATTCGCGCTCTTCTTGGTCTTTGAGCAACTTCGGCGGAAGTTCCCAGTTCGCGTTAGCAGTCAGCGCCTCGCAAATCTGCCTACGAGCATACTGATACTGTTCGTATTCGAGCTGGCGGGTAAGTTCGTTGAGGATCGCGTCGCGGAAATCGCCGACGTTGTCGAAGCCGCCGATTTCTTTGAGGAACTCTTCGTCGAGTTCAGGAATGATCGCCGTCAGAACTTCAAGAATTTCAAACTTTGCGACGACCTCTTTGCCGCGAAGTTCCTCGTTGAGGATATCTTTAGAGAGAACGACGTTATGAACGCGGACGTCGCCGGGAACGGCGCCTGCAACGAGCTTGTCGAAGTCTTTGATGACGCAGTCGGTGAAACTCAGCGTCGGACGGATACGCAACGTTTCGGTCTTCGTCGGCGAAATCGGAGCGCCGTCGACTTCAAAGGTCAAATTCGTACGAATGTAGTCGTCGGACGCGGCGGGACCGTCTTTCGTTTCGAGACGACCGTGAGCGGTTCGGTAACGAAGAATCTCCGCGTCGATCTCTTCGGAGGTGAAATCGTGCGTGTACTTTTTGATCTTGAGTCCTTTCCAGTTCGGAATATCGAACGTCGGGCGAACTTCAATGTTGTACTCGTAGATGAATTCGCCTTCCTCAGGGAGGATAATGTCGTCGACCTTAAGGTCGGGCTCGCTAATCGGCACGAGGTTAAGATCAGTGTTCGCCTGGGAGATCGAATCGAGAATCAACGAGCCCTTCACGCGCTCTTTAATCTCCTTGTTAAAGCGCTTGGCGACAAGCTTGCGCGGCGCCTTGCCGGGACGGAATCCCGGGATCGCCTGAGACTTCCAAAGTTCCTCGACTTCGCGATCGACGTAATAATCGACGT
>CAMJTU010000061.1 GCA_946408825.1 uncultured Planctomycetaceae bacterium | reverse complement strand
CGCGAAAAGAGAAGAGTTGTTGAGTAAACTGAAAGAAATCGTTAAGAATGAAATCAGGTTTTCTCTCGTTAAACAAGACGCGCCTCTTGACGTTCGAGCCAGTAGGTTCGGCGGCATGCCCGCCGTTCCAGCCGATTTCGAGTGGCCCCGCTTTTCTTATAGGAAGGGGCGAAAAAATGGAAAAAGAATCAGTTGGTCGAGTATCTTCTTTCCATCGAAAAAAAAACGAACAGAGGAAGATAGTTGTGAATCAGAACCTCAGATAGAAGAAGTTATTGGAGACCCTCTGTCGTTTCTGGCTCAAATCAATCTGAAAGACGTCGCAGCTCTTGACGAGGACAATCTTTTGCCCAAATCTGGAACTCTCTGCTTTTCCTATACGATAGGGGAAACGTGGAGTGGGCGCGATCCGAAGGAAAAGGGATGTGCGAGAGTTTTTTACTTTCCCGAAGAGTCGGCTCTTACGTTTGCCGTTCCTCCAAACGACCTCAATGAAGATTTCCTCATTCCTGAATACGCCCTAGAGTTTAAGCGTCGTCCCAGTTTGCCTGTGTTTGACGCGTACGAGAGATACGTTGATTTTGACGACGAGGACGACGAAGTCGACTCCGATTTTTACGAAAAGTGTCTCGACGAATTCGGTCTGGGAGAAGACGATGATGAAATCGGTTTCAAATTACTGGGTTACCCGGACGTTTTCGAGGATCCGATGGAGGAGGATTGCGAATACGTTACGCGCGGTTTCTACATTATGGAGCGTCTTCCCTGTCTCGATCCGGAAGAAAGATTGGAAATAGAGGAAGCTGCCAAGGACTGGACGTTGCTCTTTCAGTTGGAGTCTTATGAGGGCGAGGACTTCGACCTGTGTTTTGGCGACTGCGGACGCCTTTATTTCTGGATTAAGAAAGAAGACTTGCGAAACTGTAATTTCGACAATACGCAGCTCGTTTCACGGTTCGATTGACGCGAGTCGCCGTCCTTCGTTATTCTTCCGCCGCGTCGGGGTCCCATTCGTTGTATTGACCGGGGAGTTTGGAGTTGAGCGACGCCCAGAAGGGGTGCTGGCGGTCGCAGCGCGTTCTCGCGTCTTCGAGCATGACGCGCGCGCTGGCGGGCACTCTGCCGTTCTGCGGGGTGAGTTTCTTAGCGTTGAAGACGACTTCGATTTTACGGTCGAAATCAACGATTTCCGGGGAGAGGAAAACGACGCCGCGATCTGCGCTCGAACGAATCTTGACGCTGTTGTTGACGATTTTGAAGAATTCCGTCTTCGCGGGGTGGTAGCTCGCCGCGATTTTACCGGCAAAGACGGGATCGAGCATCGTCGATTCGTTAAAATCGAATAGTTCCGCTTGCCAGAAGAAATTGTCCCAAGGTCGTGCGGAGTAGACGACGCGTTCGTCGCGAGAGTAGAATCTGCGGGTTCGCGTACTCATCCATTCGAAGAGTCGCGTCGTTTCCTCAGGGAACGTTTCAGCGCCGCGCCCTTTGAAAAGGACGTACGTCATGTCAAACGGCTTCGATAAATCCATACCCCAGTCGAGCGTCGCTCGGCTCGCGACGATTTTACCTCCGTCAAGTTCGCCGCCGACCCCGTAGATCGGCAAAAACTCCGCGTTTTTTTTCAAAAGCGCAGTCATGTATTTCGCTTCGCCGCAGATTGGAATCACGCCAGCCCAGAGATCGGGACGACCGAGCGCTATATCCCACGCCGCGTCGGCCCCGCCTTGGAAACCCGCTAGAAAGACGCGATCCGTGTCGATCGAGAACGCGCGTTCGGCGTCGCGAAGGCAGTAGAGCGTCGCGGCGCACGCGACCGCGGAATAGTCGTAACTTTGAACGCCTTCGTTCCATTTCGGCGCGACGACTATGTACCCGTACCGTGAGGCTTGACCGTAGCGTTCGTAAACCTTCTTACCTTGCGCGTTGGTCTTTTCCGTCCACGGCCCGCTCCACCAGTTGAGTTGCTGGAGCGGATTGGAGCGTTCGGCGCCGAGCGAGACGACCGTCGGGTATTTGCGGTTCGGATCGTATTCCGGCGGAAGTTGGACGGCGTAGGAGAACGTTTTGCCCGATTGGAAGGACGGAACCGTCAACTCATACTGACTCGGGGTTTCTTTCGCCGAGCGGGGCGGACTCTTCGGCGGCTTCATCGTCGTGAGAATCAGGCTGACCTGCCGCGGCGAGGACGCTTCTTCAGCGCGTATCTGATCCCATAGTTCCTGTCGCTGGATCGGACGCGTTTCGAGGAGATAGCGTCGCGAAAGCTGACGGACGCGCCAGAGAGAGACGGCGACTTCGAGCCGTTGATCAGCGCCAACGTTGCCGACGATCCATGAACTCAAAGCGACCGCCAGCCGTTGCTCGTCGTTGAGCGACTCGTCGATTTCCGCCTGTTCGAACGTGGCGAATCGTTCGAGCGTGTTCGGGTTAAGCTCGCGTCCAATCTCGACGACGATTGCGTTCGCCGCCTTTTTGAGTTCTTCGTCTTCTACCGTTTCTACGAGGGCCTTGAGACGTTCGACGATTTGCGAACGCTTCGCGTCCTCCGCTTCGCATTCCCGACGGAGCCGCCGTATCGTTTGAATCTTCTCAGGCGATACTCGGTCGGCTTCAAACGTTTCAAGGAGTTCGCGAACTTTTTTGTGCTGACCGGCGGCGCGCCGCAATTCCAGCTCGTTGACGAGTCGCTCAGCCGCCATCTGCTTGACGAGCCGAAGCGCGACGTCGAGTCTCGCGCCGTTTTCCTCGACGTTCTGAAAGTCGTCGATAATTTCTTGAAGTTCCTCCGCCGCCTGTTCGTAGAGCGCCGCTTGGACGTAGAACTGATAGACGCGGAGTCGGTCTTCGAGCGATTTCGCGTCTATATGATTCTTAATTAAAGCGGAGAGCGTCGCACGCGGAACGACGTAAGGCGAGAGGCGCATGTCGAGAGTGTGCGTCAATCCTTGAACGCGGATATAAGTCGGCGCGATTTCAGTAATTCCTTGGACGATCGGGATTCCTCCCGCGACAATCGTCCGGCGTCCGAATTGGTCGAAATCAGAACTTGCGCGCCATGCTCCGAGCGCCGCGACGCGCTTCGACGGAGTTTCACAGACGCGTTGGGGAATCTTGAAGACTTCGAACGAGGAGCCCGACACGTCGGGGATTAAATCGGCGACGTTGTTTTTAGGAATATAGATTCTTCGCAGTTGATCGTCGACGGCGAGAATCTTATCGGATTGAACTGGCGACGAGTCGCGTTCCACGCGTTGTTCTGACGTTTCCGCCACGCTTTTTGTGGGAAAGATCGAGCCGATAAAGAGTCGTCCGTCTTTCATAACGACGCGCGTTTCTGCGGCGCGACATACTTGTATTCCCGCCCAAAGCGCCGCCGTCGTGAAAATAGCGATTAACGCGAACGCGTATCGTTGACGTTTCATTTGAAGGTTGTTCCTGATCTAACGACCTTGTCGGATTGCTTCGACAGTACGACCTGACGAACGTCGTCAGTCGAAATCGACGCTTGCTTCCCGTGTCGTTATAACGACTATTCGGGGACAAAAAGTTAATGAAACCGACTGACGCGATTTTACTCGCTCATTTTACTTAAATTCGCCGCAAAAATCTCTTGCGTCTTTTTTCTCAATTTATTACCCTTAATCGTTCGAGCATATGGACGTTTAGACTCGGGCGCGTCACTCAAGGATGGAAAGGTCGGCGATGACTTACGAAATGGAAATTGAACAGGGGTTGAGCTTTGCACGGGCGCAACTCGCGAAACGTCTAACCGATCCCGAGAGCGATCCGGCGCGCGTCGCCGACGTCGCGCTTGCGACGCTCGCGCTTGTCGCCGCGCGCGACGCTTGGAAACGCGAACCTCCCGCAATTTTAAAAACGAACGCTTTCATGGAACCTCGTTCCCGCGTTCCGCACGCTCCTTACGACGATTCGGCGCCCGCGACAATTCGCTTCGAGGAGGCCGTCGCCGCGCTTTCACAACGCCATGTTCCTAAAACGCGTCGTGAAGAACGCGTCTCGTCGGGAACGCCTTGTTTAAAATTATATCGTGAGGAGTGAATGATTCTCCGACAAAAGGACACGAAATAATTAGTCTTTCGGGGATATGGAGAAGGGCTGCGCGCTTTTTTGACGAATCTCGCAGCCCTTTACGTTTCTCCACGTTTTCGACGTCATTCCTCTGGCAATATGATCTCGAGTTCGTCGTCCTCAGGGATTGTGAAGTCGTCGTTGCTAGACTCGAAGCTTGGCGGCGTAGGAATCGTTTCGACTTCGGCTTCGGCTTTTGAGGACAATTCTATCTCGCTGACGTCTGCCGCGGCCGCGACTCCCTTCGGGACGGAAGCGTTTGGCGAAAAATTAGCGTCTTGAGGACTCGTAGCGCTCGACACGAGCTCGGCGAGACGCGCCTTCGATTTACACAGGACGATCAGCCTTGCGAGCAATTCTTCCGGCTTGCCGTTAGAGAGCGCGAGACGATGTTGCGTCACGCCGACTTTAACGCCGGGCGTTAGGAGCGCGCGTTGCGGGGCGCCGGAGAAGGGCGTCGGCGTGAAAAAGACGCCGTCCTGAGAATCGAGACGCGATTGATTCTGGAAAATAAAGAGCGGAATCTGTCCTAAATTGACGTCGGTTACGAGTTTTCCCGACGCGTCGACGCCTTGAAGTCGACCGTCTTTTAGAACCTTGATCCGCATTGCGCGGCCCGTGGGCGCGACGCGCCCTTCTTCGATAACAAGCGCGTAACGCCGTTCGTCGCGGAGGAGAGCGACGGAACCGGTCGAGTCCGTCGTTTCGAAATCGCCCGCTTTCGTATAGAAGGTTTCGCCTGAGAGCAGATCGACGACTTGGAACCAGAACGGCTCGTCTAACGCAAGCGCCCAATCGGCGCCGGGAGCGTCTACATACTGGCTTTCTTCGATAGAAAACTTCGTGAAATCAAGTTGACGCCAATCTCGTTCGCGGCGACCGACGACGTTGCGGTTGATTTCCGCGTCAATCCACATCGGCCATAGTCGCTTGATTTCCGCGTCAAGCGCTTCGAGGGTACGCTTTTGCGAAGGCTGTAGGCGGAGCGAATCGAGATCGATCTTTGCGACGGAGAGCGTTTCGTTTAGGAGCGCTTCAAGTTTCGGATCGAGTTCGCCGGGCGCTTTTTGGGGAATCGCGCCGAAGTCTTCCCTTGCGCTACCGGGAACAAGGAGCGCGGCGCCGGGCGCGTCGAACGTCGTCACGTCAATATCGCCGGGGAGAGGCGCGGTTTCGTCGATAATGTTGGCGAATTCTTTGAATAGCGGCTGACGAGAAAGCGCCTGCATTTCCGACTCGTCAAGAGGTTGGTCGGGAATCGCCAGATTTAACTCGTCGTCAGTTTTCTGGACGGCGTTCGAGGGGAGTTCTTCGACGTCGTCTCCTTTCGCTTGGCTTGTCTGGGACTCTTTTTCTTCGTCAGGCGAGAGTATTAAAGGCGCCGACGAATTGTCTTCGTCGTCTTGTGCGAGCGCGAAATTCATTTCGTCGGGCTCGTCGGCGAACGCTGCGATACGCGACGACGTCGCCGCGTCAATTCCTAGCGCGAGCACGGCGACGCTTGCCGTCGTGAAGAACGCCAATGAGATTTTCCTTTTCATAACGGCTATTATCTCCCTGTCGATACGTGAATATAAAACAACCGATTGGGACGGATCGCTATTCCTGAACTAGCCCCATTTTTACGAGTTTTTCGAGCGCTTCGTCGCGTTCGCGGCAACGCTCGAGCGATTGCCACGCCGGGTCGCAACATTCCATGAAGTCGTCGCGCGACGCGGGAACTTTACCTTTTGCGGCGAGACGTCTGATCGTTTCCTGTTCGAGCTTTGAAAGCGTCGTCGCGCCGAGTCGATAATCGACAAACGCTTGATACGAAAGGGGGAATAACGGACGGACAATCTCTTCGCCGATAATCGTCGCGTATTGGCGGATTTCAAGTTGCGCGTGCTCTTCCATACGGAGCGCGAGGAAATGGAAAAGATTGTGCAAATCGCATTTCCAATACGCTTGAGTATAGGTCGAAAGCGGCAAATCCTTACGCGCTTGTTCCCTCGCGACTCCGAGCCGCACGCGCTCCTCATAGAGAGCGCGCGCCGAAGCCTGAAACGCGCGTTCCGACTCGGTAAGCTTGGCGCCTTCCTCAGACGTGAAGAATCCGGCGCTTCCTTGGCGGTTGCTCGTCGCTTGAAATCGCCATGCGTCCGATTCCGTCGTTTGCGCCGAATCGATCGCGACGGAATAGCGCGTCGAATATTCGTTGACCGACGCCGAACGGTGACGTATCCACTGGCGCCAAGCGTCCATCGGCACGCGAACGAGCAATTTGATCTCGGCCATTTCAAACGGCGTCGTGTGGCGATGACGCATGAGGTAACGGATCAGCGTTCTATCGTCGGAGACTGATTTTGTGCCCGCGCCATAGCTTACGCGCGCCGCCTGAACGATCGCGTCGTCGGATCCCATCGCGTCGACGAGACAGACAAAGCCGTCGTTGAGAACGGGGAATTTTTTCCAGCGCAAATTTTCCAACGCTTCGTCATTATTCGCCATTCTGTCTTTCTCCTAAAATGCGTCCTACGCAAACGCGTCTTTACGATTGAGTATGCAAACTTGTCGCAAGATTTTTGCGGAGTCGCGTTTTTATTTCGTTTTGATGGAATTAAGCGTCTCTAGCAACTCTGATTTTGTGTAAAGCCCGCGTAAGGTTGTCGGCGTGTCGGGGCGTTCCGGTTCGAAGATCATAAGCGTCGGAACCTGCCGAGCGCCGTTTGCGTCGAGGAGCTCGTTGATTGCGAGAATTTCCGGAGTCTGCGCGTCTTGATTCGTCCAGTCGGCGGTTAGCGTGACGATGTTCTTTTCGTCGACGATTTGCTCGACTTCCGGCGTGTTCAAGACCGTTTTCTCGAGGAATTTACAGTTCATGCACCAGTCGGCGGTGAAGTCGACGATCACGACGCGTCCGGCGGCAAGTTCTCGGTCAAGCGTCTCTCGATCGAAGAGCCGCCAACGTTCCTGTTCAAGCCGGCCGTCGCGCTGGGCTCGGATCGCCCAACGCGTCGCTTTGGCGACGCTTGCGCTCTGAAGCGTCGTTTTCATCGGATTGTGCGGGAAACTAAAGGAGCAGCACGCGACGACGACGACGACGAGCGTCGAGACGATCCAACATCTGATTTTCTTACCGGGATTATCGACTTCATACTGATTGCGCCCGATGTTCCAACATGCGAACCACAGCGCGAAGAGGAGCGCGAGGGTTGGGAGCAGAAACTCGATAGGCGCGGAGTAAAGAATCCAGAGCACGGCGACGAGGAGGAAATAGCCCATCGTTTTGCGGAACGTTTCCATCCATTCTCCAGGTTTAGGGAAGAACTTCAAGAGTTCAGGAAACGCTCCCGCGATCAAAAAGGGCGACGCCATTCCCAAACCGATTACGAGGTATACGAGGACGACCAGACCCGTCTGACCCTGACGCGTCGTTTCGCTCGCCCAGTCGAGCGCGGGACTTAGCAACGGCGCGCCGCAAGGGATTGCGAGCAACGTCGTTATTATTCCTTTAAAGATCGCGCCGACGGGTCCCTCTTTCGAGGACAGTTCGTTGGAGCGCTCCCCGCCGAGAAACGTCGGCGTTTGGAGTTCCCATACGCCCATAAGACTCAGCGCCATGACAAAAACGATCGCGCTCATGATAATCTGAAAAAGCGCGCGTCCGAAAAGGAAACTCAGTCCGACGCTTGCGAACGCGAGCGCGCCGAAGACGAGGAGGACCCCGAGCGTATACCAGACGTTGAGTAGAAACGCGCTCGCGCGGCTCTTACCCGCCTGTTCGAAGAAGGAAAGGATTTTGAGTCCGACGACGGGAAGAACGCATGGAGTGACGTTCAGCACGAGACCGCCCAAGAACGCGACGAGGAGGAGCGTCGCGAGACCGCGAGAGGAACGTTTCGGTTCGGGATCGACAATATTTCCGCCGCATTTTTCCGGCGGGTCGGCGACTACCGCAGGATCGGACGTCGGATCGGAAACTTCGGGAGCCGGAATCGCGGCGAGAATCGACGCGACGTCGACTTCTTTGTAGACGATCGAAAAGTCGACCTTTTTCGGTACGCACGCGCCTCCTTCGCCGTTAGAGCAAACGAGCGCGTCGACGACGCCGGAGACGCCGACTTCGGAAAGATCGACCGTCGCGGCGTCCCCTTCCGCATAGATCGGCGCGAGCCATTCTACCGTTCCGAAAAGCTCTTCGAGCGTCTGTCCTTCCGCGTCCTTAGCGATTTCGATCGCGCTTGCGAGCCGGAATTCGCCGACCGTAAGCGTCGACCCGTCAGGCGCGCCCGAAACGTTGACGTCGACGAACTTCGTCGGCAGTCCTCCCGCGCCTTGCGTTGGGGAATAGATGTGAGAATCTGCCGCGACGATCGTTTGGAGCGAAAGAAAACCGACGAGCGTCTTTCCGTCGACGCGCCAAAAATCGGGCGTCTCGGTGGGGATGGGCGCGACGGCGCCTTGAACTGTCAGCGGCTCCGTTTTAGGGGCCGCGAACGAATCGAGTTTGACTCCGAAGTCTGTCGCCGAGAACCCGCCTAGGGAATTCGCGTCGCCGCCGGAGAGATAACTCTGAGCATGAACTGCGCCGCCCCATGCCGTCGCGAGGATAAACGTCAGCGTCGCGAAAAGGAGTCGCGCGTGGAACGAATATGAACGGGTAAACATCGGAACCTCCGGTTTTGCGAGACGACAGGCAAGGGGCGCTTCTTGTCGCACACGTTCCCCTGCTTCCTATGCGACTATTGTATAACGACCGCCTAAAATATAAATAGACTTTCACGTCCTAGCGAGATTTATCGACGTGAATCTTTCGGGAACCTGCGGTTTTTTTACGCTGTGAATTCAACGACTAGATATATTTCGTCGTCGAGCAGGTAATTCCGAACGACGTGCGAGATTAAGGTTTGTAAGAAAGGAATAATTCTGCTTTTCATCCGAAAACGACAGAACGCCTGCTGTTTAGCGAGGAGCCGTTTAGAACGCGTTTTTTTACGGAGAGACCCCGTCGTTTCGTTTCCGCGTCGCAATATTCTTCAAATTTCGTAACGACGTTCAACTTTCGCCATGTCGTCTTGCGTTTTCTCTGACGGCTTCATAGAGAGACGACGACTTCGTCTTGACGTTTGATTAAAAAACGCGCCTTGCGCTTATCGAAAGCGCGAAGACGCGTATTCAATCGGGCTTAAACGTAACCAAATCGTCAAACAAATTCCATACGACGATCCTTAAGTTGCGTTTGCAGACGCGCGATGATCGCGCTATGCATTTGGCTTACGCGACTTTCGCTCAAGTCGAGCGCGGCGCCGACTTCTTTCATCGTCATTTCTTCGTAATAATAAAGGATGATAATCATGCGTTCGTTGCGGTTCAATCCTCTCGTGACCATCCTGATGAGATCGGATTTCTGGAGTCGGCTCGTCGGGTCTTCGCTGTTCTCGTCCTCGATAAGATCGATTTCGCTTACGTCTTTCGAACCGTCCGTCTCGAACCATTTCTTGTTAAGGCTCACAAGATTGACGGCGTTCGCGTCGTTCATTACGCGATCCAGTTCGCTTTTATCCATCTTAAGGTGTTCCGCAAGCTCGTCTTGCGTTGGAAGACGTCCGAGTTTGCTCGAAAGTTCTTTATTGGCTTCCGAAAGTTTTCTCGCACGGGAGCGTACAAGACGTGGAACCCAGTCGGTATTGCGCAGTTCGTCGAGCATCGCGCCGCGGATACGCGGGACGCAGTATGTTTCGAATTTGACCCCGCGCGCGGGATCGTAGGCGTCGATTGCGTCCATAAGTCCAAAGACGCCAGAGGAGGTCAGGTCGTCGACGTCGACTTCGTCGGGGAGTCGCGACCATACGCGTTCGGCATGATAGCGTACCAGCGGAAGATACTGCTCAATAAGCGCGTTGCGTAGCGTCTGATTAGAGCGATCGGCAATGAAATCCTGCCACATACGGGCGACCGTTTCGGGTTCTGCCTGAGTCGCGATCATGTATTCCTCCTTGAAAAAGGGTCGAGATATTAAACCCTAGTCAACTTCCTGTCGTTCATCCTGAGCGTTCAACGACGAAAGAGCCCGCCTGCATTGTTGTTACAGCGTTTTTCTCGTCGTCACAACCGTTTCAAAGGTTGTTACTTTTGTTATCGTCCCAGACGTTGGAAAGTTTAGAAAGTCGCCGAAAAAATTGCCAAGAAATCTTCAGTTTTTCCGGGAAAAAGCCGCATGAACGCGTTAAGGGAGAATGCGACGAGATTCGTCGCTACGTCTTTAAAATAAAATCGCCGATTTTCCTAAAAAAGCGGAAAATCGGCGACGTTTTGCAGACGAGAAACAGCGCCTAACGAGACTTTTGCGCCGTTAGATTCTGTCGCGGATTCGTTCTTTGACTCTGCGCGGAACGCCGATCGGTTTTCGACGATTCTTTTTGCGCCGCCTCCTTCTGAGCGTTGCGACGAACTTCTTCGGGGAGCGTGAGCACGGGGAGCGACTTTTTAGGACCGACCGTCGCCGCCGGAGTCGAAACGCGGACGCTCGCTTCTTCTCTCCTCGAGGCGAGGACGGGCGACGTTCCTTCGACAGGGGGCGTCTGCGTCGTTGAAGAGTTCGAAGACTGCGACGCGGCGTTTGAGTCGGTTTGATCGGCGAAGGTGCGCGGTTCGGCGGCGCCGACTTGGTCGCACGGCGCAGGGGTCGCGAGCGCGTTTCTTAACGCCGCGGCTTGCGTTTCAATTTTCGCGTTTGTTCCAGCGGGACGTAAGACGCGAATAAGAACGGGGCGCCACTCGATGTGCTCGATCTTTTCCTCGTTCCAGACTCCATATTTATTCTGAACGCGTCGCGTTTCGATAATACGCCTTGGTTCTACGCCGCGAGTATACGTATATTCATAAAGTTTTCCGTCGGCGCCGAAGATCGTTCCCGATTCTGTGAGACGTTCCATCGCGTTTCCGACCGTTCCTTGGTAGTCGTTCGCCGTTTCAGGAGCGCGCGACGCTTCCTCCGACGTCATAGGAATGCGGTATATTTCCGGCGTTCTATAAGGAAGGTACGGCTCTGAGTACGTCGTGACTTCGCTCGAAGTTCCCCAGAGCATCGCGCCGCGTCCAACGTCGTTTATACACGTGCCGGACATATCGTTTCCGACTCCCCACGCCGTCGTGGCATACAGCGACAGAATGAAGATTGTCGCGCCGCGAACCCCCGAACGCCAAAGGGCGCTAGTCCTTTCGAGGGAGTTATTTTGCGTCTTGCATACGAATGATTCCATCCCTTATATCCTCTCAAAGGAATTTTATTTGTGTAGTCTTCTTATTTTATGTATTTTGTAAATAAGATATACCTCGAGTCGTTAGAATTTCAAGAGAAAAGAATTTATTTTGACTAATTAGAATAATCGGAATTTTGAAAATAACGACGACGCCGGTTGTAACGGTCAATAGAAAAACGCGTCTGCTAACGAAAAGAAGCGCGTTTGAAACGCGCTTCTTACGGGGAAGATGAAGAATAACTTGAACGCGGAACTGTTATTCGACGGGAAGATCGTCCAACTCAATATCCGAAACTTCGTCGGTCGTTTCTTCCGCGTCCGTCTCGCCGTCGAGCGCTCGCCGGGCCTCTCTTTGGGCTTTTTCCGCTTCCAAACGCTCTCGTTCCTCTTCAAGCTTTTGTTTCTGCTTTTCAAAGAAATCGATCGGCGGCACGACCGGCGGCTCTTCGGACTCCGCTTCCGACTTCCGCTCAGGTTTAATAATCGGGTGACTCGCGATGAAATTCATCCCGAATTCGTACATTTGTCGATGCCAAAGCGCTACGCTAACGATTAAAGCTATCCAGAAAAGCCACAAGAATGTCGCCGTCCACGAGAATCTCGAACGGGAACTACGTCTGCCGCGGGTATGCCAGACTTCGGAACAGAAGGGGCACTTCATCTTCGAGCGAGGAATGAATCGAACCCATTGACGACCGCATCGGGGACAGGCATAGATGTACTTTTTCATGAGCAACCTTTACTGCGCTGTTACTGAGCGCGGCTTCGCGACGCCGCCAGCTTAATAATTTTAGACGCGATTCCCACTTCTCCAGTTCGCGACCTTACCGGAAAACAACAATATTCTCCCGTCGAGAAAACCTTCGATGGAAGTCCTATGCTATTCTAATCGCTATCGCGCAAAATTTAACTGGAGGTCCGTCGAATTTTTACGTTATTTTTTTTTGAAGATTAGGAATTATCGGCGCTTTTTTCCAAAAGGAATTTTTCTACGTCAAGCGCCGCGCAGGCGCCTGAACCTGCCGCGACGATCCCTTGACGATATCGCGAGTCGCCGACGTCGCCCGCTACAAAGACCCCGGGAACGCTCGTGTTCGTGCGGAACGGAATCGGCCTCTTAATGTAGCCTTCCTCGTCAAGTTCCAACGCGTTATGGAGGAACTCGACGTTCGGACGTCGACCGATTGCAACGAATACCCCCGACGCTTCGATTTCTTTCGTCGCAGCGTCGGACGACGCCGTGTTTGCAATCCTCACGCCTGTGACCCCGTTGGCGTCGTCGCCGAGTATTTCCACGACTTTGCTGTTCCATAAAAACTCAATTTTCGGGTTGTCTGTCGCTCGCTTTGCGAGAATCTTTGACGCGCGGAGCTCGTCGCGCCGATGGACGATCATGACTTGCGACGCGAATTTCGTCAAAAACAACGCGTCTTCAACGGCGGAATCGCCGCCGCCGACGACGACGATCGGGCGGTTCCGAAATCTCGGCGCGGCGCCGTCGCAGACCGCGCAGCCGCTGACGCCGTTCGTCTTGAATCGTTCTTCCGACGGCAGACCGAGCCACCGCGCAGAGGCTCCCGTCGCGACGACGACCGTTTCCGCTAGCGTGACGTCGTCGTTGGAATCGATTAGCCTAAAAGGACGCTTTGAGAAATCGACGTCGACGACGTCTTCTGAAACGACGCGCGTTCCAAAATATTCCGCTTGACGACGCATGAGTTCCATAAGGGCGGGACCTGAGATTCCTCGTTGCGTCGCGGAGTCGTCAAAAACTTCTTCTGGAACGGCGTAGAGGCGGTCTTCTGAAATCGCCGTGTTCAGATAATTACGCATGTCGCCGGGGGGGAATCCCGGGTAGTTTTCGACGTAGCCCGTCGTCGTCAACTGTCCCATCGGGAGTCGTCCCGCCTCTTGATTTTCCGCAGAGAGCGCCCCTTCAAAAAGGAGCGGTCGCAGCGCAGCGCGCGCCGCGTAAATCGCCGCGCTCCAGCCTGCCGGACCGCTTCCAATTACGACGACCTTTTCCGGAACTTTTGTTTCCATGGGATTTCTCCAATGAAGCTGGGGGAGTCTCAAGACCTCCGACGTCGTCCCTTCTACAAACAAGGCGGATCGTCCTGGTAAAGGTCGATCCGCCGCGAAAAAGGGCGCGTCTTCTACGCCCGATATTATCCCTTGAGGGAACGCCGCGTCAATCCATGGCGGGCGACGACGAATTACATCGTCGGGGGCGTGAACTTGAGGGGAAGGCCGTCGTCTTCAAATTCGTCGGCGTTCGTCGGAGTCGAGACGCGATTGATCGCCGGAGGCAACTCTTCAATTTCGAGCGGAGCGTCGTCATTGAGCGTCGACGACTCATAGGGGCCGAGTTCGCCGGGTTCCGTCGACGGCGCCAGTTTCTGACCGACGCGTTCGTCTTTATTGTTGGGACGCGTGTATCCCCCGGAGTAACCGCCGTTTGGATCATAGCCCTTGCCAGACGTGATCGAGGAGGCGAGGGGACGCGGCGCTAAGTCGCAGTTCGGGGCGCAATCGACGTCGCAATCGACGCCGCATTCAGAGCGCTGGGGAACGCCGCATTCCGACGCTTGGAGAGGCGCGCAAAACTGCGAGGAATCGCAGGGCGACGCGTCGTAGCTTTCGTAATCCTGAACGTCGCCGTAGTTCGCGCCGACGGACTCGTAGACAGGCTGACCGACGCTCTCGAAACCGTCGCCAAACTGGTCGTAGCCGACAAACGCCGTCGCGTAAGGTTGAAGCGGTTGAGCTTCGACGGGAACGACGTCTTCCGCCGTTGTTTCTTGAGCGTTCGAAACCGAACCCCAGAGCGATTCGAGCGACCATCGGACGCGATCTTTGCGTTCTCTGGCGCTCCGTCCAAAGACGCCGCCAAAGAGTCCTCGGCTGCCGGACGTCGAGACCGACGGGAGCAGGCTGAAGCCGCCGTTGTTTTGGTCGCGATTGAGAAGCGCGTTCTGAGCGCGAGCGTCGTCCAACTCCGCGATAGCGTTCTCATACGCGACGCGGGTCGAAGAATCCATGTATTCGACGTCGGCGGACGGCTCGTAGTAGTTTCGCTCGCGAATCTTCGCGCCAGCGGGAGTCTGACGGTAGAGCGGCGAGGATAGGCCGCCGGCGGGCGACAGGGGCTGCAGACCGAATCTTCCGATCCCGTTGGCGCCTTTAGAGGTCGTCTTGTCCCAAATCAGGGAGCTGGGACGGTGCGCGATCTTGTTGGAGAAGGCGCGCGCGTCGTCGAGAATCGGGTAGAGCTTTTTGCTGATTTCTTCCGCGTTCTTAACGATATGGCGAAGCGAATCGGCGGTTTCATGATCGAAGAGCACGCCGACGGTAGAGTCCGGATCGTCGATCTTCTCATTGAGGTTCGCGGCGAGTTCGGAAATGTTGCCGACCGTGTCGCGAAGACTGGTTATCGTCGATTTAATATCGACGGAACTCTCGTTGAGCGCGGTCAACATCTGCGGACCTTCCTCCGCGAGCGCCGTCGTGAAGACGGAGACGTTGTCGAGGTTTTTGTCGACGAGATCGAAGGTCGTCTTGGCGCGATCCAAGGTCTTGCTAACCTGGTCGCCGATTTGCTGCGCGTTGTTCATAAAGTTTTGCGCGCCCGTCGTGAGCGAGTTGATCTGTTCAAGGAGCTTAGGCGCTTCGCCCGTCGTCCTTCGAATATTGGAGATGATTTCTTCGTCGGAAACGATAAGATTCAAGTTGCTCGCAAGGTTGTTGACAGAATCTAACGTGCTCGTGAGGTTTGTGAAGACGCCCTGAAGACGTTCTTTCTTCTCTTCGAGTTCAACTTCGTCGCCAAGGATCGTGTTGACGTTTTGCATGAAGAGCGTGACGCCTTCGCTCGCTTTATTAATGTTCTGAAGCGCCTGCGCAAGATCGCCTTCGATGTTGCTGACCGTGCCCATAAGGTCGCCCGTATTGCGGCCCGGAATGACGTCCCCGGCGTTGATCTCGAAGACCTGACCGACGTAATCAGGGTCGTCGACGAACTCGATCGACGCGTCTCCTAGAATCGTTCGGTTAATCTTCGCGTATTCGTTGGAGTAGATTTTAATGCCGGGCTCAAGCTCGAAGGAAACGTGAACTTCGGAACGTTCGACATTGTCGACAAGTTCGACGGAGTAAACGCGTCCGATCTTGATGCCGTTTTTGAGAACGAGCGAGTTCTGGCTGATCCCGCCGCCCTTCTGGAAAACGATCGTCATGCGTTGTCCGCCCTTGTTGCCGATGAAGAATCCGCGTTCGGCTCCAAAGAGAATCGTCATCAAAAAGACGCCGGCGATGACGCCGATGACCATCATTCCGATGAAAAATTCTTTTCTTCGATTCGACATTT
>CAMJTU010000060.1 GCA_946408825.1 uncultured Planctomycetaceae bacterium | reverse complement strand
ATGGAATCCTGCCGTACGACGCTTCGCGGCCGTTGTTCACGGACGCTGAGAACGGGGACTATACGCTTGCGTACGGATCTCAGGCGCTGGACCGCGGCGATAATACGTCTGTAACGGCGCAGATGACGACCGATCTCGCCGGCAGTAAGCGCATTTCGAATCATACGGTCGATCTCGGCGCGTACGAGCTGAACATGACGCATGTAACGACGCTGGCCGACGTCGTGGACCCGAACGACGGCTTCGTTTCGCTTCGCGAAGCGGTCGAAGTCTATTCGATGGCGGGCGATACGATTACCTTTGACGACGATCTGGCGGGCGGTACGATTACGCTCCAACTCGGCGAAATCTCCTCCAACCAGTCGATTTCGGTCGACGCCTCGAATCTCGCCGATCCCGAAACGGGCGCGCCCGGCCTTACGATCGACGCGGGCGGACTCTCGCGCATCTTCAATCTCAGCGGCGCGGAGAACGTTTACTCCTTTGCCGGTCTTGCGTTTACCGGCGGCTACGTCGCCGGTTCGACCAATTTCGGCGGTGCGATCTATCAGAACGGCGGAACGGCGACTTATACCAACCTCTCGTTTGTCGACAACTCCTCGGAGAACTATGGTGGCGCGCTCTTCGCTAGGAACGCGACGGTCGTTATTTTCGAAAGCGACTTCACGAACAACAGCGCTAACGGCAACGGCGGTGCCGTTGCCGTTGCCGGCGCGTCCGAGGTCAGCATTATCGGATCAACCTTCGAAAACAACGCGTCGGATAAGGGTGGCGGCGCGCTGTGGGTCGCTGTCTCCGTCAGCGTTCAAGATTCGACCTTTACGCAGAACTCGTCGGCTGAATCGGGCGGCGCGATCTATAGCGGTGGCGGCCTGACGGTATCCGGTTCGATCTTTACCAGCAACAGCGCGGTCGACGGCGGCGCGTTCTGCACTTACGGCGCGACGACGATCGAGGGTTCCGCGTTTTCTGGCAACAGCGCGGTCGACGGCGGAGCAATTTTTGCCGGATCCGAAGGAACGCTTTCCGTCTCCGAGACGGAATTTATCGGCAATACGTCGAGCGGAACGGGCGGCGCGACCTATAGTACTGGCGGTCTAACGGTATCCGGCTCGACCTTTACTAGTAATAGCGCGCCGTGGGGCGGCGCATGCTGCTCTTACGGCGCGACGACGATTGAAGGTTCCACATTTTCAGACAATAGCGCAACGTCGGGCATCGGCGGCGCAGTTTTTGTCTATGCTTCAGGAGCGGTTACAGTCTCCGAAACGGAATTTACCGGCAATTCGTCGAGCAGAAATGGCGGCGCGCTGTTTGTGTCCTCCATTCCCACCTTGCCGAGACCTGTTCTGGTTCAAAACTCGACCTTTACTTCGAACGTCGCCTCTTATCAGGGGGGCGCGGTCTACTTTAGTTCCTCGTCCGCGACCGTTGAGAATTCTACCTTTACTCGCAATCAATCTACAGCGAGCGACGGCGGCGCGGTTTATATCAACGGCGACGGCTGGACAATCGAAAATTCGTCCTTTGAATCAAATACGGCGGTCGGCAGCGGCGGCGGTATTTTTGCCAGAGGCGCCAACGGAACGATTTCGAACGTTGAACTGACCAATAACTCCGCTTCCACCTCGGGTGGCGGTGCGTTCAGAATCGAAGCGACAAACGCGACGCTTTCCGAAATCATCGCGATCGGCAATACGGCGGGACAATGGGGCGGCGCGATCGACTTTTCGACGGGTTCTGGAACCCTTGTCGATTCATACTTCAAGGGCAACTCGGCGCCGTCGGGCGGCGGCGCGCTTTCCGTCGGCAACGGTTCGACGGTTAGCGTCTCGGGAACGAATTTCGAAGAGAACTCAACGCAGGACACTGGCGGCGCAATTCACGTCAACGGTACGTTGACGCTCGACGATTCGACCTTTACGAACAACTCCGGAACTTACGGGGCGGCGATCGACGTGATCGCCAACTCGACCGCGACGGTGACAAACTCGACCTTTACCGGCAACCAGGCGTCTTATACGGGCGGCGCGGCGCATACGCGATCCGGCGGTTCGCTCTATATGACGAGTTGCACGGTTGAGAACAACTACGCGGCGTCGTACGGCGGCGGACTCGACGCCGACGGATATATTTCGATCGACGACGTTACGCTCACCGGCAACGTGTGCGACGGACGGTCGGGCGCATTTCACGTCGGCGGGTCTGGAACGGCGACGATGCGTAACAGCGTCTTTTCGGGGAACTACGCCAAAGAAAACGCGGGCGCGGCGTATCTTAACGGTCCGACGACGATCGATAACGTTCAATTCCTCAACAACGTTTCCGATTCCTACTCGGGTGCCGTTCACGCCGCGAAGACCTCGACGATAATGAATTCGACCTTCGACGGGAATACGGCGAAACAGTCGGGAGGCGCGTTGACGCTTAACGCGGCGGGTTCGCTCGTCGATAATTGCGTCTTTACGAACAATACCTCGACAGATAGATCGTCCGGGGCCGTCGATTTCAATTTGAGCGGTTCGGCGACGATTCGCAATTCTTCCTTTACGAATAATCGTACTCTTTTGAGCGGTCACAAAGCGGGAGCGATTGGGTTCTACAATGGAACGTTAAATTTGGAGAACTCGTTAATTTCCGGCAATAACACGGCGGGTTGTGGCGGCGGAATTTACCAGAACGTCGGAACGACTCTTAACGCGATTAACGTGACAATCGTCGACAACGTTGCGGCTGAAGGCGGAAACGATCTCTACCTGCTCGATCTAGGCGCGACTGCCAACCTCTATAATTCGATCGTCCTTCAAACGAACGGCGGAGAATCGATTCTCAATAACGGCGTATTAAACGGCTACAACACCCTAACGAACGACGCGTCGTGGAATGAGGGCGAGTATAACTTCCAATATAACCCCGAACTCTCCCTCTTTACCGATCCTGCGAACGGCGACTATACGCTCGTCGAAGACTCTCAGGCGATCGGCCAAGGCGACAACTCCTTCGTCGTCTTGGCGACCGACGTCGTCGGGAATCCGCGTATTATGGGCGGGACCGTCGACTTGGGCGCTTACGAGTACGAAGACTTCGCCAGCGTCGAGACGTACGAAGGCGTCGTTACGACGCTCGCCGACGTTGTTAACGCGTCCGACGGCGTGATTTCGCTCCGCGAAGCGCTGACCGTCTACGCGCAGACCGGCGACACGGTGACGTTCGCCGACGATCTCGCCGGCGGCACGATTACGCTCAACTGGGGCGAAATTGCGCTCAATTCGTCCATAACGGTCGACGCGTCGAATCTTGCCGATTCCGAAACGGGCGCGCCCGGTCTTACGATCGACGCGGCGGGACTTTCCCGTATCTTCAATCTTTCCGGCGCGGACTCCGTCTACTCCTTTACCGGACTTGCGTTGACCGGCGGTCACGCCGGCAATGGCGGCGCGATCTACCAGAACGGCGGAACGTCGACCTTTACGGATCTTGTCTTTACCGGCAACGCCTCGACGTCTCAGGGCGCCGCGATTTACGCCGCCAACGCGACGGTCGCAGTTTCCGGAAGCGAGTTCTTGAACGGCGCCGCCGACGGCTATGCGGGCGCGATTCGATTCCATACCTGCAACGTTACGATCGAGGATTCGACCTTCAGCGGCAATACGTCCGGAAGCGAAGGCGGCGCGATCAAGGCGACCTACGGCTCCTATTCGATTGCCAATTCTACTTTTACCGACAATACCGCAGCTTCCGACGGCGGCGCGATCCAGATCGCCAACGCGACGACCGTCGATATCGCCGACAGTTCCTTTACCGGCAACTCGACTTCCGCCAGAGGCGGCGCGCTCTTCGTTAACGGCACGAGCGTCAACGTCGCCGTTAACGTTACAGGAACGCGCTTCGAAGGCAACTCCTCAACCGTCAATGGGGGCGGCGGCGCGCGATTCAACGGCACCGTAACGGGCGTCTTTGAAAACGTCGATTTCGTTGGCAATACGGCGGCGCACGGCGGCGGCGGGTTCTTCGCGGACGGCGGCAGTTACGCGTTCGTCAATACGAACTTTAGAGACAACACGGCGATGGACGGCGGCGGCGCCGCGCAGATTAGCAATTCCAATTCCCTGACCTTTACCGGCGGCTCCTATACCGGCAACAGCGGCGCTCACGGCGGAGCCCTCTATGTCAATTACGGTAATTCCGTCGAGATTCGCGACGCGGTCTTCGAAGGGAACTCCACGACCGGCGTCGGCGGCGCCATTCGCTTCGACTACATAACGGCGACCGTCCTAGACTCGACCTTTACGGGCAATAGCGCTGCGAACGGCGGCGGCGTCTGGTCGAACGCGGCGACGACGATCGACGGTTCGACCTTTACGCAGAACTCGGCGACGACGAATGGCGGCGCGATCTACCTCAGCGGCGTCGGGACGGGAACGTACTCGAACCTGACGATCGAGAACAACGCCTCGGGCTCGATTGGCGGCGCGTTCTATTCCGGCGCGTCGACGACGTCGTCCTTTACGAACGTAACCGTAACGGGCAACAGCGCGCCTGAGGGCGGCGGTTTCTACGTTTACGGCGCGACGACGATCGAAGACTCCACGTTCTCCGGCAATAGCGCGACGACAGGCAGCGGCGGCGGCGTTTACGTCGCAAGCGGCGCGTTTTCGACGACGGACGTCGAATTTACCGGCAACACGGCGTCATATCGCGGCGGCGGACTCTATTCGGCGGTCGGCGCGACGATCTCCGGCGGTTCCTTTACGAACAATTCGACGACCGAGAACTGGGGCGGCGGCGCGATGCTCTTTGGCACGTCGACGGTCAGCGACGTAACGTTTACCGGCAACCAATCGGGTCGCGCTGGCGGCGGTCTGTGCGTATACGATTCGACCGACGTCAGTCTCGTCGAACGTTGCCTCTTTGACGGCAACTCTGCCGCGATCCTCGGCGGCGCGCTCGACGTCGACCATGCGGCGATTAACGTTGTCGATTCGATCTTTACGAACAACTCCACCCCGGAACGAGGCGGCGCGATCGACGTCTGGACCGGCTCGAACGTAACGATCTCCGGCAGTTCCTTTACCGGCAACAGCGCCTTCGACGGCGGCGCGATCTACGGTCAGGCCTCGACGCTGTCCGTTTCCGATTCCGCGTTCGTCGACAATACGGCGTCGAACTACGGCGGCGCGGTTCGACTAGCCGAATTCGACGGTCAGACGGCGACCTTCGAAAACGTTTCCTTTACGACGAATACCGCAAGCAATCAGGGCGGCGCGGTTAAGACGGACGGCGCAGGCGATTTCCTCTTTGCCGACAATACCTTTACGTCGAACTCGTCTCAAGTGGGCGGAGCGGCGCAGTTCTGGGGTTCGCGAACGATTACGTCAAACGGCGATACGTTCGAAGGGAATACGGCGAGCTCTTTCGGCGGCGCGGTAGCGGCTTACGGCGGTTCCTTTGTCGTTAGCGACGCTACCTTCGTCGGAAACGGCGCGAATGGATGGGGCGGCGCCCTTGACCTCAATTATGAAGTCGCCGCTCAAATCTCCAATTCGACCTTCGACGGCAACAGCGCGACGGACGGCGGCGGCGCTATTTCGACCGGACTGTGTACTCTCACTGTGACCGATTCTCAGCTTGTGAACAATACTACGAACTGGCTTGGCGGCGCGATTCATACTGACAACGCCACAAGAACGGCGAATCTTTCGAGAGTCGTCGTTGCGAATAACTCCGCGCAGAGCGGCGGCGGCGTCCATGTTAACGGAAACATCTCGATCAATAACAGCACGATCTACGGCAATACGGCGGCGGAAGTCGGCGGCGGCCTCTTTGTCGACAACCGCGCTGAAGACTCCGTTGAGCTTACGGGCGTAACTTTCGACGGCAATACGGCGTCGAATCAAGGCGGCGGTCTTTACGCGACGGGCGGTTCCCTTACCGTAACGAACAGTTCGGTCGCCAATAATTCGGCGTATCAAGGCGGCGGAATCTATTCCAACGCGGCGACGACCGTTTCCGGCGGCTCGGTTACCGGCAACACGTCGACGCACTGGGGCGGCGGCGCGCTCTTTAACGCGGCGACGACGCTCAGCGGCGTTTCCATCACGGGCAATACGTCGGGCCGCGCGGGCGGCGGCGTCTTCTTCGGCGGCTCCGACGTTTCGCTCGTGGAAAACTGCCAGATCGACGAGAATGTCAGTTCTTGGAACTCGGGCGGGCTCAATATCGACAGCGGAACCGTCAACGTCGTCAGAACGTCGATTTCGCGCAACGTTTCCCAGCAGAATTACGGCGCGGTCTGCGTTTATGCCGGCTCGACGGCGGACTTTGAATACTGCACTATTGCCGACAATAACGCCGGTCCGGACGCGACGAATCCCTACGGCGGCGGTCTATGCGCTATCGACGCGTCCTCCGTTACGATTACCAGTTCTGATATTACCGGCAACGCGGCCCAATATGGCGGCGGCGTCTACGCGAGCAATTCTTACGTTAGGATCGACGGCGCGAATATTGTAAACAACAACGCGACGACGGGCGGCGGCGTCTATCTGAGCGGCTCCTCGATCGGCGACTTCTCTGATATCAGCGTCTATGACAATACCGCGACATCAATCGGCGGCGGGGTCTACTCCGGCGCGTCCGCGAAAACCTCAATCTCGAAGTCTTACATCGCCCAGAACAACGCGGAGAACGGCGGCGGACTTTACTTCAAAGGCGCGGCGTCCGTTAAGGGTGGGGAACTGTATGACAATAGCGCGACGCTACAGGGCGGCGCGATCTATCTCAGCGAAAGCGCGAACGGCGAATTCTTGAATCTTAAGATTCTCCGCAATACCGCCGGCACGCTCGGCGGCGCGGCCTATTCCGGTCCGTCCGCCACGTCGAAGTTCCTGAACATTCTCGCCTTTGGCAACGAGGCCCAAAACGGCGGCGCGTACGCGCTCCGAGGGAACGTTTCTATCGTAAACAATACGATCGCCGACAACGTCGCGTCCGAGAACGGCGACGCGCTCTGGCTCGATTCGACCGCGAACCTTAATCTGCGCAACTCGATCCTCGTCAACGACGAAAACGAGACCGACAACGGGAACGGCGTTTATCAGGTCGTCGTAACGAACGAACAGGGCGAAACGACCGCGCAGCCGACCGTCGTCTCGCTGAACAACCTCTTCCAGACCGAAATCCTGGGCGATTCGGATTCGAACTATCTCTTCGACCCGTCGCAGCCCCTCTACTACTACGGCGAATTCCTTATTGACGATGATTCTCAGGCGATCGGCAAAGGCGACAATTCCGTCGTCTATTGGGCGCGCGACGTCGAAGGAGATCCGCGTATTCAGGGCGGAACCGTCGACTTGGGCGCTTGCGAGGCCCCAGGCGATCACGAAGCGTGGTCGACCGTCGTGACGACGCTCGAAGACGTCGTGAACGCGTCCGACGGCGTGATCTCGCTCCGCGAGGCGTTGACCTATTACGGAGCAGGGACGGCGTCCTTCGCCGACGAACTCGTCGGCGGCACGATTACCCTTACCATGGGCGAGATTGAACTCGACGGGAACGTGTATATCGACGCGTCGAATCTCATCGACCCCGAAACGGGCGCGCCGGGTATTACGATCGACGCGGCGGGCGCCTCCCGTATTTTCAATATTTCCGGGGGCGAGTCTTCCTCCTACTTCATCGGGCTTGCGCTCACCGGCGGTTCCGCCGATAAGGGCGGCGCGATCTATCAGCGAGGCGGCGACGTGTATGTCGTCGACAGCTTCTTTACTGACAATACGGCGACCGACGGCGGCGCGATCTTCTTTGACCGAGCGAACGCGTGGATTCAGAATTCGACCTTTACCTCGAACTCCTCTTCCAATCAGGGCGGCGCGGTCTACTTTAATTCCTTTAGATCCTTAGATTCCTTTGATCTCACGCCCACGATTATTGAGAATTCGACCTTTGACTCGAACTCCAGCGTCGGACAGGGCGGCGCGGTCTACTTTAATTCCTCGCCTGCGACCGTTCAGAGTTCGACCTTTATCGGCAACTCCGCCGCAGACGGCGCCGGCGTCTGGTCGAACGGGTCGACGACGATCGACGGTTCGACCTTTACGCAGAACTCGGCGACGACGAGAGGCGGCGCGATCTACCTCAGCGGAGTCGGGACGGGAACATATACGAACCTGACGATCGAGAACAACGTTTCGGGCTCGGTCGGCGGCGCGTTCTATTCCGGCGCGTCGACGACGTCGTCCTTCTCGAACGTAACCGTGACGGGCAACAGCGCGCCTGACGGCGGCGGTTTCTACGTTTACGGCGCGACGACGATCGAAGGTTCCGCGTTTTCCGGCAATAGCGCGACGACGGGCCTAGGCGGCGGCGTCGTCGCCAGGGGAGCGCTTACCGTCTTCGAATCGGAATTTACGGGCAACGGCGCCGCGACAAACGCGGGCGCGATTTTAGCGAGCGGTCAAACGCTTTTGGTCGACTCTTCGACCTTTACGGGCAACTCCGCCGGGTATTACGCCGGCGCAATCGATCTGACAGAATCTGTCGCGGCGACGATTGTCGGCTCGACCTTCGACGGCAACCGCGCGGTAAACGGCGGCGGCGCAATTTCGACCGCCGTATGCGACGTGACAATCTCCGATTCGCAGTTCGTCAACAACGTCGCGACCGGCGTCGGCGGCGCGATTAATCTCGATCTCTATTACGGGCTCGGAAATACGGAGGAAGTCCATTCCGCGACGCTAACGAACGTTACGTTTGAGAACAACTCCGCGACCGACGGCGGCGCGCTCTACGTCCAGGCCTCGACGCTGTCCGTTTCGGACTCTAATTTCGTCAACAATACGGCGTCGAACTACGGCGGCGCGGTTCGACTCAACGGTTTTGACGGCAAGACGGCGACCTTTGAGGGCGTTTCCTTTACGACGAACACAGCGGGCGCCCAGGGCGGCGCGGTTAAGACGGACGGCGCCGGCGCCTTTGCCTTTGTCGAGTGCGACTTCGAGCGCAACGTTGCGACGAACGATATCGGCGGCGCGATGCAGATCTGGGAACCCGGCAGTTTGACGATCGACGGCGGATCGTTTACCGGCAACTCGGCGAACGGCGCGGGCGGCGCGGTCTTCCTGCGGGGTTCGACCCCCGTTTCGATTACAGACGCCGAATTTACCGGCAACTCGGCGACTCAGGGCGGCGCGCTCTACGTTTACGGTCCAGCCGTTAACATAGCCGCTACTATTGCCGGAACGCGCTTCGAAGGCAACTCCGCAACGACCGACGGCGGCGGGGCCGTGCGATTTGAAAACAACGTAACAGGCGTCTTTGAAAACGTCGACTTCATCGGCAATACGGCGGCGATCGACGGCGGCGGCTTCAAGTCGGACGGCGGAAGTTACACGTTTGTCAATACGAACTTTAGCAATAATACGGCGACGACCGGCGTCGGCGGCGCCGCGCAGATTTACCAAGCCAATCGCCTGACCTTTACCGGCGGTTCCTATACCGGCAACCGCGGCGTACAGGGCGGCGCGCTCTATATCAACGGATACGGCGTTTCCGATTATCCCGTCGAGATTCGCGACGCGATCTTCGAAGGGAACTCCACGACCAACGTCGGCGGCGCCATTCGCATCGACGGTCGCTCGACGAATCTGACGAACGTTTCGATCAAGTCGAATACGGCGAGCGCCGGCGGCGGCATGTGGACTGACGGGTGCTCGTACAATCTGACAAACGTCGATTTCATCGATAATACGGTGGCTGACCACGGCGGCGCGGCGCGATTTGGTTCCCCGATTATGGTTAATATTTCGGGCGGAACGGTGGAAAACAACGTGGCGCCGAACCAAATGGCCGGCGGCTTCATGATCTGGAACGGCGAGGCCGCGATTAACGGCGTGACCTTCAAAGGAAATCAGTCGAGATACGGCGGCGCGCTGGATATCCAAAACGCCAGCGGTCGGCTTACCGACTGCGTCTTCGTCGACAACGCCGCGTCCGCAAGCGGCGGCGTTATGCGCGCCGACGAATCGGCCAGCGTTTCCTTATTCAATCCCGTCATGACGAACAACACTGCTGGAACTCGGGGCGGCGCCCTGTACTCAGACGATTCTTCGACGGTGATCGTCCAAGGCGGTCTCGTCGTCGGCAACACGGCGGCACGCGGCGGCGCGTACTCCTTCAGCGGCCCGACGAAACTGTACAACAACACGATTTCGGGCAACGTCGGAACGACCGATTCCGGCGCGCTGTATATCGGCTCCAAGTCGAACGTTCGCATTTACAACAGCGTCGTCGTCGACAACGGCGCGAACGCCGTCGTCAAGAACGTCGACGGCTCGAACGTCGGCAAACTGACGGCGACCAACAGCATGTTCGAATCCGAGGTCTGGAATTCGGGAACGAACAATTACCTCTACGACCCGGCGCAGGCGCTCTTTACCGACGCGGCGAACGGCGACTACACCCTCGCGAAGGACTCGCAGGCGATCGACAAGGGCGCTTCGCGCTACGTCGGTATTGCGCGCGACGTCGCGGGCGCCCCGCGCGTCAGCGGCGCGGCCGTCGATCTTGGCGCGTACGAATCGATCCCGCTCAAGATGCTCGTCGTTTCGACGTTGGAGGACTACGTTGATCTTACCGACGACGTCGTTTCCCTGCGCGAAGCGCTTACCTACTACGCCGCGCCCGGCGATACGATCACCTTTGCGCCCGAACTCGCCGGCGGCACGATTTTGCTCGAGTGGGGCGAATTTGAACTCAGCCAGTCCTTTACGATCGACGCGACGGAACTCGAATCGCCCGTGACGATCGACGCGGACGGCTTCTCGCGCGTCTTTAAACTCACGGGCAAGGACAACGTCTATACCTTCAAGGGTCTGAACTTTACGGGCGGCTCCGCGCGCAACGGCGGCGTCTTCCATCAGACGGACGGCGAGACCTTCATCGTCGACTGCGACTTTACCGGCAACGCGGCGACGAGCGGCAAAGGCGGCGTCGGTTACTTCACGACTGCGAGCGTAACCGTAACGAACTCGACCTTTACCGAGAACAGCGCGCCCGATCACGGCGGCGCGCTCCTCTTCCGCAACGCCGACGGAACCTTTGAAAACGTAACCTTTACGAACAATACCTCCGGCGGCGAGGGCGGCGCGGTCAAGTCGGACGGCGGAAACTTCTCCTTTACGAACGTGACCGCGACCGAAAATACGGCGGGTTCGACCGGCGGCTCTTTCTCGATCAGCGAACCTTTCGAATTAGCAATCGACGGAAGTTCCTTCGCCAACAATAGCGCCAGTAACGGCGGCGCGCTTTTCGTCTGGGGTGGCGGCGTTATCGGCGACGTCTCGATTACGAATTCGACCTTTACGGAGAACGCGGTTCCGTATTACGGCGGCGCAGTTCGATTTGACGGTTTTGGCGGCAGCGTCGCGACGATAGAAAACAACGTCTTTACCGGCAATACCGCCGGCTATGAAGGCGGCGCGATTAAGGCCGACGGAGACGCTGATTTCCTCTTTGCCGGCAATACCTTTACGGCGAACTCGTCCAGTACGGGCGGCGCGGCGCAGTTCTACCGCTCGCGAACGATCTCGTTTAACGGCGACACGTTCGATGGCAATACGGCGAGCTATTACGGCGGCGCGATTGCGCCTCGCGGCGGCTCTCTTATCGTTCAAGATTCTAGCTTCGTCGGAAACAGCGCGGATCAGTGGGGCGGCGCCCTTGACCTCAATAATGACGTTTCCGTTCAAATCTACGGTTCGACCTTCGACGGCAACAGCGCGACAAACGGCGGTTCCGCTATCTCGACCGGATCCTGCTATCTTACTATTGACGATTCTCAGTTCGTGAATAACGCCACGAACGGACTTGGCGGCGCGATCCATGTCAACAACGGCGGAAGAACGGTGAATCTTTCGAGAGTCGTCGTTGCGAACAACTCCGCGCAGACCGGCGGCGGAATCCAAGTTCTTAGCGGGAACGTGTCGCTCGCCAATAGCGCGATCTACGGCAATACGGCGACGGGAGTCGGCGGCGGTCTTTACGTCGCCGACGCCGCGAGCCTTACCGCGACGAACTGCACCGTATCGGGCAACTCCGCCGCGGAGAGCGCGTCGGGCGCCTATCGCGGAACCTTCTATAACTCGATCGTCGCGCTCAACTACCGCGACGGCGCCGTCGGCGCGACCTTCGGCTCCGGCAATTTGACGGACGATTCCTACTCGCCCGACTTCGTCGTCGGCCCGGTCTTCAGCGAGAGCGGTCTCCTGACCAATTATGATCAGCTCGATCTCCATCTCGCCGAAGGAAGCTACGCGGTCGATCGCGGCGACAACGCTTACGTCGCGGGCGACTTCGATCTCGACGGCAATCCGCGCGTCGTCGCAACCGTCGGCGACGTCGCTACCGTCGACGTCGGCGCTTACGAGTATCAGGGCGAATTCGGCGAGCCCGACGCTCCGTCTCTCATCGTTACCACCGAGATCGACTCCGTCAATAACTACGACGGTCTCACCTCGCTCCGCGAAGCGCTCTCCTGGGCGCAGTCCGGCGATACGATCACCTTCGCGCCCGAACTCGCCGGCAAGGCGATCAAGCTCGTCGGCGGTCGGTTCGACCTAGACAAGACCGTTACGATCGACGCGTCTGGGCTCGTCGATTCCGAGACGGGTGCGCGCGGTATTACGATCGACGCGGGCGGCAAGTCGAAAATCTTCCAACTCAATGCCGGCGAGGAAGAAGGAGGCGCCGTTTACTCGTTTGTCAATCTGACGTTTACCAACGGTTCGGCGAACCACGGCGGCGCGGTCTGGATGAGCGGCGTCTCGGCGAATTTCACCGACGTCGTCTTTACGGACAATACGTCGACGGAATATGGCGGCGCGATCCTTGCGAGCGCCTCGTCCGTGTCCGTAACGAACGGCGTCTTCGAACGCAACTCCAGCGAGCGGGGCGGCGCGGTGCGCTTTGCTAACGGCGGAACCGGTTACTTTGAAAACGTAACCTTTACCGAGAATAGCTCGAGCGTCAGCGGCGGCGCCTTTAAGAGCGACGGCGCTGCGAGACATACCTTTGTCAACGTCGACTTCGTCAATAATCAGGCGGGTACGACTGGCGGCGCTGCGCAGATTTACGACGCCGAATTACTGACCTTTACCAACGTTACCTTCACCGGCAACGCCGCGACGACCGAGGGCGGCGCGCTTTATGTCAATGAAGGCAATACTGTAACGACGTTACAAGTTCAAAACTCTTCCTTCGAGAACAACTCGGCGCAAAGCGACGGCGGCGCGATCTTTTTCCTCGGCGCCAATGTTAACGTGGATATTCAAGACGCGACCTTTACGGACAATACGTCTGCGACGCGAGGCGGCGCGATCTTCGCCAACAACACGACCGTAACGGTTTCCGGCTCGACGTCCTTTACGCGCAACTCCGCGACGAACGAAGGCGGCGCGATCTGGACGAACAGCGTTGCGAACGTCGACGGTTCGACCTTCGCGCTGAACGACGCGGCGACAGGCGGCGCGATCTACCTCAGTAGCGTCGCCGTCGGCACGCTCGCTAACCTGACGGTTGAAAACAACAGCGCGACTTCGCTTGCCGGCGCGATCTATTCCGGCGCGTCCGCGACGGTCGCGCTCTCGAACTCGACCCTTTCCGGCAACAGCGCGCCGGACGGCGGCGGTCTATACGCTAAAGGCGTGGCGACGATTAACGACTCGACCTTTACGCAGAACACGGCGACGACGAGAGGCGGCGCGATCTACCTCAGCGGTAATGCGGCGGGAACGTTTACGAACCTGACGCTCGAGAACAATACGTCGGACTCGATCGGCGGCGCGTTCTATTCCGGCGCGTCGACGACGGCGTCCTTTACGAACGTGACCGCGACGGGCAACAGCGCGCCGAACGGCGGCGCGTTCTACGCCTTCGGCGTGACGACGATCGCGGATTCCACGTTCTCCGGCAATAGCGCGACGGGCGCGGGCGGCGCGATCTTCTCGGAAGGCAATCTGACGGTTTCCGACACGGAATTTACCGGCAATACGGCGGCGGCCCAAGGCGGCGCGATTCGCACGCTGGGCGCCAAAGACTACGCCTTTACCGACAACGTCTTTACCTCCAATACGTCCGGCAGCGGCGGCGCGGTGTACATTAACGGCGCCAATAGCGTTACGTTCAACGGCGACGAGTTCGATTCGAACTCGACAGGCGAGTCCGGCGGCTGGGGCGGCGCGCTCGAAGTCTACGCCACCGTGAATCCCACGTCGATTACCAACGCGGAATTCACGAACAACTCGACGATCAGCGACGGCGGCGCGGCTGCGTTCGATTCTTCCTTTACGATTACCGACACGACCTTCGACGGCAATACGGCGGGTCAACTCGGCGGCGCGGTGCGAGTCTGGATCGGCGGCAACGAGTCCGCAGTTCTCGAACGCGTTACGTTTACGAATAGTACGGCGGCGGGACGGGGCGGCGCGATCTACGCCGACGTCGGCGCCGGCGACATGACCTTTGTCGACTGCGCCTTTACGGGCAACGTTTCCGAACACAGCGGCGGCGCGATGTACGCCACCGACGGGGCGCTCGAATTCGTCAATACGACCTTTACCGGGAACTCCGGCAGTCACGGCGGCGCGCTCTATCTCACTCGCACGTTGGACGTTGAAGGCGAGCCGACCGCAGACTTTACCGACTGCGTCTTTACCCAGAACTCGGCGACGGTTACGGGCGGCGCCGTCTTCCTCAGCGGCATGACGTCGACCCTGACGAACGTCGAATTCGTCGACAATACGGCGGGCTTCATCGCAGGCGCGCTTTCCGCGTCCGGCGGCGTCATATCGATCGACGGATCGTCGTTTACGGGCAACAGCGCCCAATCGTGGGCCGGCGCGGTCGATCTCACCTCGTCGATTACGGCGACGATTCGCAATACGACCTTCGACGGCAACTCGTCCATCGAGGCGGGCGGCGGCGCTCTTTCGACCGGTCAATCGAACGTTGAGATCTTCGATTCCCAGTTTGTCAATAATACGTCGCCATATCGCGGCGGCGCGATTAACGTCGACATTGGCGCGGGCAATACCTTTGCGATGACGAACTCGGTCGTTAGCGGCAACGTTACGAACGATCTCGGCGCCGTGTGCGTCGTGTCCGGCGACGCGACGCTGACGAATACGCTCGTTGCGGATAACGTCGGCGGCGGTCTTACTGTCTACGGCGACTCTGTGAGCGTCTACAACGGCACGATCGCGAACAACGGAACGACCGAGAGCGGATACGGCGTGTCCGTCGGCGCGGATGCGAGCGTGAACCTCTACAATACGATCGTCGCGCTCAACGGAACCGACGTCGTTAAGAACGTTACGCTCGACGACGAGAACGAAGTCGTCGCGGTCGCGACAGTCAACGCGTACAACTCCCTCGCGTCTTACTCCGACTGGACGAACGCCGGCGCGGAAGGAGTCGTGAATTACGTCTACG
This sequence comes from uncultured Planctomycetaceae bacterium, assembly GCA_946408825.1. Classification (GTDB taxonomy): domain Bacteria; phylum Planctomycetota; class Planctomycetia; order Pirellulales; family Thermoguttaceae; genus RUG369. The sequence goes on along the minus strand of CAMJTU010000060.1, from coordinate 276 downwards.
ACGAGACGAGCCCGCTCTTCCTCAACCCGACCGCCGGCCTCTATACCCTCGCGGAATTCTCTCAGGCGGTGGATCGCGGCGATAACACGTACGTCACGATGTCGACCGACCTCGCCGGAAACGCTCGCGTTGCGTTCGGCGTCGTCGATCTCGGCGCGTACGAACTTGCGACAGAAACGGCGTCCCTCACGGTAACGACGCTGACCGACGTCGTCGACGTTTACGACGGCGAGATATCGCTTCGCGAAGCGCTTTCATACGCGCAGACATACTCGA
>CAMJTU010000059.1 GCA_946408825.1 uncultured Planctomycetaceae bacterium | reverse complement strand
TCTAAAAAGTCCAGTTTTTTCGCTGGACTTTTTGTTTTTAGTCGGTTTCGCACAGGCCTGAAAATCCGGGCGTCGGCGGTTCTATCCCGCCCTCTGTCCACTCTGTGTAAGCTCGACCCTTGTCGAGCTTTTTTCATTTGGTTTCGTACAGGGCTGAAGATCCTGGCGTCAGCGGTTCTATCCCGCCCTCTGTCCACTCTGTACAAGCTCGACCCTTGTCGAGCTTTTTTCATTTGGTTTCGCACAGGGCTGAAAATCCTGGCGTCGGCGGTTCGATTCTGTTCTGGCGACTCTTGCAACACTCCTGTCGCCTATGACGCGACGGTTCTTTTTCGGCTGCTTGTCGTGCTCTTTTGAGTTCTTCCCCCTCTTACTTTCCATTTTTTGCTGTATACTGACGAGAGCCCGTCGCTAAATGATTTAACCGTCTCGGGTCTCTTGTTTCATCCCCTGTCTTCGAAGGAAATTATGAGTCGCCTTTTCGTAAATCAGTTTAAAGAAAACGACGTCGTTTCCGACGTTTATCGAATGCGTAATAAGACGTTGCGTACTGACAAGCGTGGGTCGCGTTATCTTCAATTCAGCCTTAGCGATCGTACCGGTTCAGTCGTCGCGTTTTTCTGGAATGCGACGGATGAATTCGCGCAGAAATTTTCCGAGGGCGATTTCGTTCGCGTCGAAGGGGGCGTGCAACTCTATCAGAATAAGATTCAAGTCGTCGCGCGTAAACTTGTTAAAGTGGAGACTTCCGACGTCGTCGCCGACGATTTTGTCGAACATGCCGAACAGAACGTCGATAATCTTGACAAGCGATTGCGTGAAATTTTAGATACGGTCAAAAGGCCCGCCCTGCGCGCGCTTGTAAAAATCTTCTTGGACGACAAGGATTTTATGGCGAATTTCTCCCAGTCTTACGCGGGCGTTCGTCTTCACCACGCGTATGTCGGCGGACTCTTGGAACACACTGTCGCCATGATGGAACTTGCGCAATTTATCGCGGAACAGTATCCCAAGATCGTTAATCGCGATCTCCTTATCGTCGGCGCGTTTCTACATGACGTCGGCAAGACCGTCGAACTTTCAGGCGACGCGCTTGCTCCCGTCTATAGCGACGAAGGGCAGGCGCTGGGACATCTGTACCTCGGCGCGGAACTCCTCGATCGTAAGATCAAAGAACTTGAGTTTGTTTGCGGGACGTCCTTCGATCCAATCCTGGCGCTCAAGCTTAAGCATATGATCCTTTCGCATCACGGCACGCCTGAGTTCGGCTCGCCCAAAGTTCCGATGTCGCGCGAAGCGATTGCGCTTCATTTCATCGACTCGCTCGACGCGAAGCTCAACGAATTTCAAAAGTTCATTATGGACGACGCGAGCGCGTCGAATTGGACGAATTATAACGCGCTTCTAGATCGCAAACTTCTGAAATAACGTTTTTCGTTCTCTCTGGGAATTTCACGATGAAATCGCATAGCACGACTATTCTAAGCGTCCGCAGAGGCGGAACGGTCGCCATCGGCGGCGACGGCCAGGCGACGCTAGGAACGACGATTGCGAAATCGGACGTCCGCAAAATCCGTAAACTTCTCGACGGGCAAGTTCTGACAGGTTTCGCCGGTTCGACCGCCGACGCTTTCGCGCTTATGGAACGTTTTGAAGGCCGCCTCAAGGATTTTCCGAATAATATCACACGGGCCGCGATTGAACTCGCGAAGGAATGGCGTACAGATCGCGCGTTACGTAAACTTGAAGCGATGATGATCGTCGTGTCGAAATCAGAGACGCTGCTTCTTACCGGCAACGGCGACGTGATCCAACCGACCGACGGAATCGCCGCGATCGGCTCCGGCGGTTCTTATGCCCTCGCCGCCGCGAAAGCGCTCCTTGCTCATACGGAACTCCCGCCTGATAAAATCGTTTACGAGGCGCTGCGAATCGCGTCTGAAATTGATATTTACACCAATTCCAATATCGTCGTAGAGGAACTTTCATGAACGAGTCGACCCCTCGAGAAATCGTCGAACAACTTGACGCGCATATCGTCGGTCAGCGCGACGCAAAGCGCGCGATTGCGGTCGCGATTCGCAATCGTTGGCGTCGCCAACGCGTCGAAGAGTCTATGCGGGACGAAATCGGACCGAAAAACGTCATGATGATCGGTCCCACGGGCGTCGGTAAGACTGAGATTGCTCGGCGTCTTGCCTCGCTCACGGGCGCGCCCTTCGTCAAAGTGGACGCGACGAAGTACACTGAAGTCGGCTATCATGGCAGCGACGTGGAATCGATGGTTCGCGAACTTATCGAGAACGCGATAAGCATGGTGCGCGAAGAGGAACGCAAGACGAACGAGGTTGAAGCGAGCGCCGCCGCGGAAAGACGACTTGTGTCGGAACTTGTCGACAAATTCTATGCCGAGGGACGAAATCTCGACGAATTTACCGATTCGTCCGACGACGGACAGGTCGAAACAGACGCGCCGGAACCGGAACCGACCGTCGTGTCTGAGCCGACTTCCTTTTCTCCGCCGCCCTTCGATAAGTTTATGACGGAAATCGTCAAAATTAAGGGCGATCCTAGTAGTCCCGATTGGTTTAAAGAAGTCGCCAAAACCGTCAATTCGCTCATGAAGCCCGAATCGGGCGAGAATCAAGAACAACCTGCGTCTGAAAAGAAGGTTGAGAGCGCCGCGAAGCCGAAAGAAGACGCGAAGGCGAAAGCTAAAGAGCAAAAGAGTAAAAAGGACGCGTTACGTCGCCGCGTGACGCGAGCGCTTGAACAGGGAAAGCTGGAAGAGGAAACGATCAAGGTTTCACAGCGCGAGCTATCCAGGAGCCGCGGCGTTTTTGCCGCTTTTCCAGACGATTTGTCGCCTGATATGCTCGCGGAACTTTTCCAGTCCCGTCCCTCGCGGAGAGAGAACCGTCAAGCGACCGTCGCTGAGGCGCGCAAAATCTTTTTTGACGAAGAACTCGATAAACTTCTCAATGAAGACGATATACGTGAGCGCGCCGTCGATTTGGCGGAAAACCTTGGCGTGATCTTCATCGACGAAATCGACAAGATCGTCGGGGCCGAGACGTCTCAAGCGGACGTCTCGCGAATGGGCGTTCAGCGAGACCTGTTGCCGATTGTCGAGGGAACGACGATTCGGACGAGATACGGGTTGTTTTCCACCAAACACGTTCTCTTTATCGCGGCCGGAGCGTTTCATCGTGTTAAGCCGAGCGATTTGACGCCCGAGTTGCAGGGACGTTTTCCGATTCGCGTCGAACTTTCCGCGCTAAAGAAAGAGGACTTCGTCCGCATCCTTACCGAGCCCAAAAACGCGCTTACTCGACAGTACGTCGCCCTTATGAAGACGGAGAATATTGAGCTCGTCTTTGAACAGGACGCGATTGAAGCTATCGCCGATTACGCAGAGCAGGCGAATCTTTCGACTCAGAACATCGGCGCGCGGCGCCTTTATACGATCATGGAGCGTCTTCTCGAAGATCTTAACTTCGAGGCGGCGGGGATGTCCGTTGGACGCGTCGTAATCAACGCCGCGTACGTTAAAGAAAAGCTTGATTCCGTCGTGAAGAACGAAGATTTGAGCAAGTTTATCCTTTGATTGCGTTTTCGAAAACCGTCAAAAAACGCCCTTCCGATCTTCGGAAGGGCGTTTTTGCGTATAACACGACGCGACCTGTGATTAACCCAACGCGATCTTGTCGGGACCGATCAAGTAGAGAACGCCCTGAGTAAGGGTGATTTTCGAGCCGGACGTTGGCTTAACGACGTCGCCGCCAAGATAGTCGAACGCCTGCTCGATTTCGCCCTCGATCGCAATCGTTCGATCTTTCGGGACTCGCGAACTCCATAGCGCCCAGCCTTTCTTGCCGTCGGGACGATCCCACGAGAGCAAAACGACGTCGTCGTCAAGGACGCAGTCGTGTTGTTTCGAGCCCGCCGGACGCGCTTTTGTCATCGCTTGATACGCGCGATACGCGGGTTTGGGATCGAGCTTTTGACCGACGATTCCGAAATGATGTTCCGGATCTTTGTCGTCGCGCTCCGGCGCTTGGAATTCGTACCAGAAGAATCGCTCGACGCCGGTCGCAAACGCGAGCAGGAACGCCTGTGGAAGATAAAACGCCTGTCCGGCGACTGTCGCGACGTTTGTGTTTACGCCGTCATGATCCCCGACGGCGTTGACGACGACCGCGCCCTTGTAGTCGCTGTCGAAGTCGTAGACGCACGCCGAGACGCCACGGAAGCTCTCGTCGCGTCCTTCGAGGAGCGAAATCATCCGATCGCCAGTCTTGAGCGACTTGTCGTCGAAGAAACGCGTCGCGTCGTGAACGGGGTAGAATCCGTCGAACGCGTTTTTACCGCGCGTCGGTTTGAAATCAAGGCTTTCCGAAGAAACGACGGCGCGCATTCCCTCCGGCGTGTTCTCGCGAGTCCACCATGCGTACCACGAGATTCGGAGCTTCTCAAGCTCTTGGTTGAAATTTGGATTGCCTTTTTCCTGACGGTATTTTCCCGTCTCTGGATCAATCGTCGAAGCGTAATAAAGCGGAACGCCGCCGTTAAGAACAAGCGTTCCGCCGTCCTTAACAAACGCGACGACGGCGTCGAGACAGTCAGACGGGAACGTCTCGCTCGGCGGCATGACGAGGACGTCGACGTTTTTCGCGGAGATCGATTTGAGCTGGTCCGCTTCGAGGAAAACCGTGAGATCGCGACGATCGTCGTATTCCGGAGGTAGATAATTGTAGAAGTCGTCGCGAGGGCGCGAGGCAGAGGGCTCGTAACGTTCGTCGTAGAAGAACGCTACTTTCGGGATTCTATCGGGATAGAGTCTTTGAATTGCGGCGCCGACGACGCGACGGTTGACGTCGCCAAAAACCGGCGGAGTCGCCCAACCCATCTCCGTGATCCAGACGGGACGCTCTTTGTATCCGCGACTGGTTAGCGCGACGTTGCACGCCCGAATTTCCGACTGGAAACGATCGATACGGTCGCGCGTCGTAATCCCGCCGCGATAGGGGTGGATATTAATGACGTCGAACGCGTCTGCCGCGCCCGCGTCGAGCGACTTTTCGAAATACCCGACGGGAACGCCCGCTAGTCCGCCGTAAACCACGACGAGATTCGGATCGATTTCTTTGATCGTCTTATACGTCGCTTTAAGAAGCGTCGCGTAGTCGGCGCCGTTTGGCTCGTCGTGCCAGAAACCTTTGAGGTTTTCCTCGTTCCAGATTTCCCAGTATCGAATCTGATCCTTATAGCGTTCGACAAGCTTTTTAACGTATTCGAGCCATTTATCGAGATTCTTATAAGCGGGAGTCGCCCAAGGAACGTCGTAGTCAAGGATTGGCAAAACTTGGACGCCGACCTGCTTCGCTTTAGCGAGGATCGTGTCGAGATGATTGAAATGCCATTCGTTTTCGGGGTATTCGACGCCGTTCCATGAGAAATCGGCACGAACCCAGCGGATCCCAGCCTTCTTCATTAATTCGAGATTTTGGGGCGCTTGGTCAAATTCTTCGCCGCCGCCAATATGGGCGCAAACGCCGTATGGGCATGATTCAACGTCATGGTCGTCGGAAACGGGCGACGCAAACGCGCTGCTATGCGTTCCTACAACGTCAAATGGGATAAAAGCCGAGGCGGCTGCCGTCGCCGCCATGTTTTTGAGAAAGTCTCGGCGTTTAGAGACGCCGAAACCAAGCTCGAGAGGATTGTCGCTCATTGAAAATCCTTTGCTAATTGGAGGGAAGGGGATTCTGTAAGAACTTTTTCGTCTTCATGACACGCTTCATTATCTTAACATCGGGCGACGTTCATTTCAATCTTTCACTACGGTCATGGTTTTAATGAAATCGGCGACCGCGTTCGAGACGCAGTCGCCGACAATCCATCCGACAAGAACGCTTTATGAAACGTCGTCGGCGTTACAGGAAAATGATCGTCATCAAAATGAGAACAGGGAGCAGGAGACATACGCTATAGCCCATGTACCCGAAGAAACTCGGCATTTTGACCCCGCTTTGCTCTGCGATTGCCTTGACCATAAAATTAGGACCGTTGCCTATGTAAGTCATCGCGCCCATAAAGACGGAACCGAGTGAAACGGCGACGAGTAACGCCAGCGGTATCCGAACGCCTGCAGATTCTTTGCCTTCTGTGAGAGCCGCTTCAATTTTTTCCGCCGTTTCGAGATCGCCCGTTTCAATCGCGTCTGCGAGCTCGCCCTCCGACGCCGATCGCGCCGTCTCAAAGAAAACGACATATGTCGGCGCATTGTCCAGAACAGAGGAGAGACTTCCGGAAATCCAGAAGAATTCCTTCGGCTCGTTGAGCATGATTTTGGAACCGTATCGATCGACTGTTTCCGCAATCTGCGCTCCTTTAGCATTAAGAATCTGAAGGGGCGCCTGCATGCAGATAAAGATGCCAAAGAAGAGCGCCGCAACCTCTAGTATCGCGCTGAAATTGAAATCGTTCTCTTTACGAATCTCGTTGGAACCGAATCGGAAGGAAATCGCGACCATCAGAAGCTGGAAGCACTCCCTGAGAAACATCGGGGGACGCCATCCCGTCTTAAGTCCGAAAAGGGATAAGAACTCTTGACCCGGATCGAGGAACATAACCCCGAGCACGACGCCGAGAAGGCAGAAAAAGTTCGGGAAAAGTCCGCGTATCTGCAACGGCTTACGATCCACCGCGTCGATCGCCTTGTCTAATCCCGTTTCCTTTGGATAGTAGACGAATCTGTCGAGGAAATAGTACATCGCCAGCAGAACGCCGCAGACGAAAAGCCATTCGGCAAAGAGATGGAACGTCCAAAGGAACGCGACGCCTCGAAGATAACCCAGGAAAAGGGGCGGATCGCCGATTGGCAGTAGGCATCCGCCGACGTTGCACACGCAGAAGATGAAGAAGACGATCGTATGGATCTTGTATTTGCGTTCTTTGTTCGTGTCGAGTAGCAGACGAATGAGAAGCATCGCGGCGCCGGTCGTTCCAACGAAACTCGCCAACAACGCGCCGATCGCAAGAATCGCCGTGTTGACGATCGGCGAAGCCTTCAGATCGCCCGAGATACGAACGCCGCCCGTAATCGAAAAGAGCGAGAACAGAAGAACAATAAACGAAACGTATTCGCCAAGAATCGCGTTTGTAAAGACCGTTCCCGCCATCGCAAGCGGGCCTGACGAAGGATCGACGACCTTATGACCAGGCCAGTGCAAGTCGATGGGAAAGTCGCAGAGAAATGCGTAATATCCAAGCGAGATAAGTCCGAGAACTGCGGCGACCAAAAAACGGTGAAGGTTGCTTTCCCACCAATGCTCAGTCGCGGGAACGAGGGGTAAAACAGCGATGCACAGCAGGAGCGCTACGAACGGGATTGCGGTCCACTGCGGGGGAATCGGTCGTTCCTCGCCGTTAAGCTTTTCCGCCAACTCTTTCGCGTCCTCGTTCCTGTCAAGGGACGCGTCAATTTCAAAGTCTTCTACGATTGTTTCTTCAACGCCCTGATCGGAATCGAGCGTTTCTCCAACTTCTACGACTTCCACCGACTCTTCGTGCGCGACGAACTGCGCGGCCGTCCATTTCTGCGGCAATCCAAAGAGGAGCAGCAGGAGGTAGACTGCAAAAACAACACACAACGCCCTCAGTGTTTTTCTATAGGGTTGAAATTCTCCTTTTCGAGGCTCCTTGGCCGTTTCCGACATAGCGTCGTTCCTTTCCATAACTACGGGCGCGAACTGATAGACGACGTCAACGTCCGCGCCTGTTCTGAGAACGTCCGCCTTTTCTGTTCCGACGTTCTTCTTCCGACGTCCGTTTCAAGAATAAAAAAAGTTGACGCGAACCTGATAGAAACGCGTCAACCTACGAATTAATCACATGGAGCGACGAATGCGCTCAAGATTCCATTGGAGCTTTTCCTGCTGCGTCATCTTTGAGAAGTCAGGGTTACGATCAAAAGGCTTGTCTTCCTTTCTCGTTTCCGACGCCTTTGTGAAATAGCTACGGCGCCATGGAGCAGGAGCTGGCGTTTTTGAGTTCGCCGCGTCCTTGTCGGCGCCGGTCATTGAGACTTTACTTTTGTCGTTATAGCTAAGAGAGACGTTCGTCGTCTTGAGGTCGTCTTCAAGCGAACGTTTCGGTTTAATCTTGAGTTTTTCCAACTCGCCATGATACGCCTTAACCGCTTCGACGGGCCAAATCTTACCGTCGGCTATCGCGCGAAGGAACGTGATGAAGGTAAGTTGATGCTCGGCGTTGTTGATTTTACGTCCGTACAACGCGACGCGAGCCCCGTATTTCTTCGCGTCGTAAAGCATCTGGAACGCGTCAAGCGTCGTGCCCGCGCTTCCGCCGAGGATTCCGACGACAAGCGAGGAATCGTACCGGACTAGTTCTTCCATCGCTTTGGGACCGTAATAGGGAATCTTCAAGAAGACGGGACGCCCGGCGCTCGTTACGCCGGCGAGGGCGCGCACGATGTGGTCGCTCACGAATTTCGGAACGTCGGCGATCGGGTTGACCGGCGCGTTTGGCGAGAAGACTTCCAAGAAATGACGGAACCCTTTTTTCTCCGCTTCGATTCGGAACTCTTTATACGCGGTTAACGCTTCGTAGTCGCGGTCGAGATCGTTGTTGAACGTGATCGAGTATAGACCGAGATCGGCGCCTTTTTTTGCGGCAAGTTCTTCGCGCGAACATTCCGCCTTTCCACAAAGCGCGTGATCGAGCGTCGCGGTGCGGAACGGACGAGACGGAACGTCGCCGTAGACGGCGCCAGCTCCCGCAAGCCAAATATCCGAGGCGTCGTTCGCTCGAATCGCCGGGGTCAACGGCGAATTCTGGAACAGCCCTTCGCGAAGGGTCAATTGTTCGTTCGTGCTTGCGCTCATCAGGACGATATCGACGAGTCCCTGCTTAATAACCTCTCGAATTTGCGCGCGATATTCGTCTAGCGTCTTAAAACGGTATTCAGACGAATAGTTTTCTGGACTAAGTCCCGGAGCGGAAAGACCATACGCCATATCGCCGTCTTTTGCGTCGGCGAGGATAAAGTCTTCGCAACTACGATCCTTAAGAATCCGAGCAAGCTTGATATCAAGAGATTTTTCCATAACGACGCTTCTTGTTGTTTGAGCCAAGGGAACTTGCACGTTTCTACGCGAAGTCGTGTGACGGAAGAGGTCGGACGATTCCGATCCCGCCCATTGCCTCATTATAGGTCGCGGGGTTAAATCGTCAAGGAATTTTAAGACGCGGAGCTTATTCAAAAGGGAGAAGAAATAGAAAACGCAGATTATATCGATTGCGACAGTGAGAATTGATAAAGAGGGCGCTTCTGGAGGCGTCGCTTCAGAAGCGCCGGTAAAGTCAGATAGAATACGAGAAGAACTCGACGTTCAGCAGATCAAACAGTCGGCAGTTCCCAGCCTTCACGACGAGGACGCGACAGGCGTTTATTTCCTTCGGGAAGGTTGTCAAACTCCTCTTTTTCAGAGTTCCAATAGACAACCTCGCCAACGGGCGCGCAAGCGCGAACGATATTGACGAGTTCGCAGATTGTCGTCGATCGTTGTCCAATTTCAACGTCCGCGTTGCATTTCTTCTTCGTCTTGACGCATTCGGCAAAGTTTTCGATATGATAAACGGTCTCATCGCGAGTGTTACGAGCTTCTTCGGGAAGCGAAGCGGCGATTTCTTTCGGATTGGACGCGATTTTATGACGGTTAATTTCTAGTTTGCCTTTGTCGCCGACAACAATACAACCCAGTCCCGGTCCGCGGTCGCCGTCGAGTTCAAAACGCGCTTCTACGCCGTTCGGGAAGAGCATTTTCATCTTAGCGCGCGGGCCCTTGACTTTCGCCATCGAATAATAGTCGGCGCCGGTTTCGTCTTCAGAATACGGACGATTCGTGAATTTTCCGGAATCCTGAATTGTGCACGGTTCTTCGAGAATAATCTGAGAAGGTCCGACGAGACTCGTGCCGATCGCCATTTGCATCTGATCGAAGGCGTGGGTTCCCCAACCAGAGACGCCAAAGCAGAGACCGCCGGCGTCGTAATCGCCCCAGTTGCTCCAGTTATATTGAATTTCGGGACAGCATTTTCGAAGTTTTGCTTGATTTGTCCAAACGTCCCACCATGGTTCGCAGTCTTTGGGATCAAGCGCGTATTTAGGATCGTCGTCAGGGAAGACGTTCGGACCGACGAAGTTTGGCACAAGAACGGTTTTAACTTTGCCAATCGCGCCGTTTGCGACCTGTTCGCAAGCCCATTTACAAAGGGGCAATGAACGTTGTTGTGTGCCGACTTGCGTAACACGACCGAGCTTTTTCGCGGCGTCTGCGATGGCGCGTCCTTCCTTGATCGTGAGCGCCATCGGCTTCTCAATGTAGACGTTTGCGCCGAGGAGCATCGCGTGAATCGCAACCCACGCGCGCTGGTGTGTCGCAGTTTCGCAACATACGGCGTCGAGCTTTTCCGTTTCGATCATTTTGCGGAAGTCGTCGTACGGTTTAAGCCAGTCGGAACGGTTCTTTAGGTAACTGTCCAAACGCGGCTTAAAAACGTCGCTTACGGCGACAAGTTCGCAATCTTTCGCTTGCTGAACGATTGTGGCGATATAAGTTCCTCGACCGCCGAGTCCCACGACTCCGAAACGCACCTTTTCGCTAGGAGCCGTTTCGCCGTCTAAGCCCAAAACGTTTGAGGCGACAAGCATCGGCGACGCGACGAGCGCCGTCTTCAAAAGCGTTCTTCTACTGATTGTCATAATATTCTCCTAAAAGTGGGAGGTGTGAACTAGAGTTCGCGCAACGCTATGCTCCGATCAATGGATTTTAAGAAAAATGTTCTTGTACTGGAACGAAGTTGGAGGGCCTGGGTGAATCTGAAGCCCGAAGATTCCCGACTTTGGCGATTTTTCGCGTTCGTCGACGAGTTCTGACGTCTTGACGTCGTTAATGTATTCCGTAAACCGATTTCCACGCGCTTCAATACGGTATGTGTTCCAGCCTGTCATTCGAATGGATTTGGCAATCTCGTTAGCGTCGCCGAATTTTTCAATCGACTTGACGCCGTCTTTGCTGAATTTAGCCGATTCGCCGCGCCACGCGATGATTTCTCCGAGAGCCTCGCCGTATAGAATTCCCATAATATCGCCCGGGCTAATATCCGCCTGATAACCGTTAAGTCCAAAGTTACGGGCGTCGTCTTTCCAAGCGCGATATTCGATCCCGGAATTTCCGCCGGCGTCGATTCTAAAATCAGCGAGTAACGTGAAGTCGCCCACGGGCTCTCCCTGCCAAACGAGATACATGCTGTAAGGAACTGGCGTTTCGGCGGTGGAACGTCCGGTAATACATCCATCCTCGATAGACCAATACTTATCGTCGCCAGCCCAACCGTTTAACGTTTTGCCGTCGAAAAGAGAGACGAAACCGTCGGGAGCCTCTTTTGTCGGGGGCGGCGAAATCGCGGAATTGGTCTCTTGGGCAAAAAGTAACGTCGTTGAAAAATATACGGCGACGATTAACGTCAGTGCAAAACGTAGTTGTCGAAGCACGGTTTTCGTCATCATATCGTTCCGCTGAGCGGCTCCTTATAGATAAGGGTTGTTAGGAAGACTTTTTTTTCAAAGGTAACTTAACAGTTTTAGTTTCGTTTTTGAAGAGAAACTCAACGTCAAGATCGTCGTTTGATTCTGAATCCGCCTTTGCCGCTTCATAATCGTCAAACGTTTTAATGGCACGATCGCCGACTTTCGTAATGAGCGCGCCGCTACGAATACCGGCGCGATAAGCGGCGCCGCCGGGCGTCGCGTTTAGTACGATCAGCCCATTGACGTCGGTTACGCCGAGTCTGGCGAGCGCGTCTTGGGTGGGAAGAATCAACATGACTCCCCAATTTTTATCAATGTGATGCGCGCCCTTTTCAACCATTTTTTCAGTCATCGGAACGCCGACGTATCCGTCGGGTTTGATTTCAAAGTGAATCTTGAAGTCAATAGGTTCTTTAGCGTTGTCTCGCAATACTTTGAGCGTGTAGTCGCGAGTAACGTCGGCGCGCTCGACCATAGCGGAAAACAACTCGACGGATTCGGCTTTTTTACCGTCTAATTCGAGGACGACGTCGTTGTTGCGAAGTCCGGCCTTCGCGGCTGGAGAGTCTTTAAAAGGCGTTCCAATTCGAACGCCAGTCTGAGGCGGCACGCCAATTCGTTTTGCGTCTTCGTAAGAGATTGAAGATATTTCCGCGCCAAGGAAAGCGCGCTCGACTTTACCTTTTTCGACAAGTTGTCGATACGCCCACTGAGCGACGTTTGACGGAATTGCAAAGCCTATTCCCTGATATCCGCCGCTGTTAGAAGCGATCGCCGTGTTGACTCCAACGACCTCGCCTCGCAGATTAACCAACGGACCGCCGCTGTTGCCAGGATTGACAGCCGCGTCGGTCTGGATGAAGAGCTTAGCGTCTTTCTCAAGGAAACGTTCTTTGGCGCTAACGACGCCGGCGCTCACCGAGGAGCCTAGCATGAACGGGTTGCCAATCGCAAGCGCCCAATCGCCGATATTGACAGTGTCGCTGTCGGCGAAAGTGAGGTAGGGCAAGGGGTCGGACGAATCGAGCATGACGACGGCGACGTCAGCTTTTTCGTCTTTTATGATTTTCTTAGCGTCAAAACGCCGTCCGTCGTTGAGTTCAACGGAAATCGTTTTGCCAAGATCGCTTGCCGCGACAACATGATTGTTTGTTACGACAATTCCCGTAGGATCGACGATAAAACCTGAACCGCCGCCTTCAATAAGGTTTTTGTCCGGAATCTCGGGGAGTAGGTCGGCAAAAGGCAACTTCGACTTGGCGGCGTTGAGTTCTTTGGCCCCGTTACGAACGACGATTTTTACCGTTCCGGGTAGCGCTCGTTGGGACGCTTGTCTAAACGCGAGAGAAATAGCCTGAGCCTGTACAAACGCCGCTTCGTCAACGGTCGTTTGAGTTTCGTTTTGAACGCTTTGATTGTTTTGAACGTCCGGCGCAGAGAATACAAACGACGTGTTGCAAAAGACCGCGGGGATTATGGCAATCAAAACGGATTTCATAGTTTTTGAGAGCATAAAAACTCCTATAAATTTTGCGTGCTCTAGTTGAACGTTGCAATATTCGTCATTTTCTGAACGGATTAGCGTCTTCCTTTGGAATTATAGGGGTCGCGCCGTTTTGTGAGCAGACGAACGCCGCGCGTTTCGAGGCTGCGTCGACGATGGTTTCGTCGTCAATCCCTTCGAGGATTCCGACGACACAGACTGCCGAGAAAGAATCGCCTGCGCCGACAGCGTCCGCAACTTGCACATGAACGGCGGGCGCGAAACTATGTCGATTGCCGTTGAATAAATATGCGCCATGAGCGCCACAGGTTACAATGACGACTCCTAATGCAAAGCGTTTTTGCCAGTTTTCAGCCCATTGAGCAAGCGTCGCGTCGACTTCCGACTTGCGATGAAGAATCGCGTCGCCCAAACCGCCGTCGCGGTCAGCGAGACTCGAGAGCGTTGGAGGAACGAGATCGCCGAACATTTCGTCAAGTTCAACGGCTTCGGCGTCGTTTAGCTTAAACACGTCTGCTGATTCGAGGGAAAATCGAAGGACGTCCTTTGAATAGAACGGCGGGCGGAGATTGAGATCGCAAACGCGTAAAACATGAGACGGCAGTTCTTTCACGATTCGTTCAAGCGCGTTGCGGTTGCTTGGCGAACGCAACGCGAGGCTTCCGTAGTAGAAAGCGCTTTTGGACGAACCTGAAAGGAATTCCAAGACTTTTTCTACGACGGCTTCGTCGACGTTGATTTCGTCCCAAGCGACATTTTGGACAATATCATAAGTGGGGTTGCCATTAGCGTTTAACGTAACGTTTACGACGCCTGTGGGGAAGTTGGGTGAAATTTGGACGAATTCGGTTGGGATATTAAGTTCTGCGAGACGTGCGACGACGTCACGCCCGAGCTGATCGTCGCCTACGCGTGTGAGCGCCTGAACTTGAGCGCCAAGAACATGGGAATGATAAAGGAAATTTACCGGGGCGCCGCCAAGTTTGGGCCCGGCGGGCAACATGTCCCAGAGAACTTCGCCAAACGCGACAATTCTGGACTGGCGAGAATCTGAACGGTTGTCTGACATGACGAAGCCTTTCGTAAAGGTGAAACACAAGAAGCCTTTAACAAGATTGTATTGCGCGGAAGGTTGGATTTCCAGCGCTAAAGGGGTTGTTTGTCGATTTTATGAGCAATTAAAAGCTGAACGACGAACCTCTCAAGAAAAAAACGCGCGGAAATCGACGACATTTTGCGTTCGTCGTCGACTCCCGCGCGGTTTGAAGGATCCGGATTACTTCACGAGCTTGACGTTAAAGACAAACGGATGCGCGCCGTCGCGTTCCTCGTTCGTCATTTCGAACGCGTTCGTTAGGAAATTTGGAATTTCGTAAGAACCGTGTTCGTTAACCTTTAATTCGACGTCGGGAATCTTGTCGCCGCTGTCCTCTTTGCCCGCAAGGACGTTAGGACCGTAGCGAAGAACAAGCTGCGCGTCGTCCAGTTTGACTTTGCCAAAACGTCGGTTTTCGGCATAGGGCACGCCGCCGTAGGAAACGATAAACTCTTGACCGTCTTTAACGTCGACGAGCGCATATCGTCCCTCGAGGTTCGTCTTGACGGCGTCGCCTTCCGACGTCCGGACGACAAGCTCGTCACACCATTCGGGAACGCGTAACGCAAGTTGGATCTTGGCGTTAGGCGTGCCGGAAAACGTAATCTTTGATACGATCGGAACGTTTTTCTTTGGTTCAAGTTGACGAGATTCGACTTTCCACGCGCCAGTTTTGAAGGGGATCGTCGACGTGAAGTCAAGGGGGAAATTATAGTAAACGCGTGGTGTTTTAGCTTCGGGATTCTCTTCGCCGACCGCAAGATACTCTTTGAACTCGTAATATCCAAGCGGACCGTGATAACTGCAGCACCAGTAGGACTCCGCGTAGCGTTTTCCCCACGCGAAGCAACCGTCTTTATCGGAGATCATATAACGATGCCCGAAGCCGCCGGTATGCCATTGGTTCATCTGATACTCGTTGTATAGCGTTCTTTCCGCTGAATCGAGATACTTTACGTCGCCCGTGTTTTTCCAAATCATGAGGTTGAGTCGTAGCCAATCCGCTTCCGAGCATCCTTCGTCGCTATGACCTTCGACGTAGAACTGTTCGCAAACGCCGCCCGTCGGGAAGACGAACCCTTGAGAAACAGCGTCGTTCCAGCGTTTGACGACGCGATCAAGATATTTCTTGTCGCCCGTTTCCTCGTAAATCATAACAAGCGCCTCGTGAGCGCTAATGCTGCCGTGGCTGTGACCAACCGGGAGCGTGTCAAATTCTTCATGGAAATCTGCCATTTCGACAGCGCAGTCGAGGTATTTCTTTTCCCCTGTAATTCGGTATGCGCGAACAAGTCCTTCCATGCCGTGAAAAACACAGGTGACGTACGCAGCCGCGTATCCTTTGGCGGTCTGCTTGTATTCGTCCATGCGATTGGGATCGCAAAAACGTTTGCTCACGATATTGACGTAGAAATCCGCCATTTTTTTGGCTGCTTCAAGCGCTTTCTCGTTTCCAAAACGTTCATACGCGGCGAAAAGCCCAAGCATAAGACGTCCATTACCCCAAAGAATGGGCATTTCAAGAGATTGATCGGTGGAGCCGGCGACGTCGATCGGTTTGTTCCAATCGACTTCGCGTCCAAAGTGCCCGTCCGGTTTTTGATACTTAACAAGCTCGTCGATAACTTCCGGAAGAATCGCCGTTACGGTCTTATCCTTTGTCGAGGCGAGCGAGCAAATTTCGATATAGCGACCGGAAATGTCGCCGCTGTAGTTGAAGAAACGGCGCTTCTGGTTGAAATTGACGTCGTCTATCACGAAATCGACAACGTCGATAGGCTCTTTGCTTAAGCGTTCAAGGGATTGACGGTAACGTGTTCCGAAGAAACCTCCGAGATTGACGTCGTTCGATTGTGTAAAGGTCAAATTGGCTCGAGAAAAATCCTTGACGACGGCGTCTGTTTGCTCGTCGGCGACAAGAAGGAAGGGACGGGAAACCGCAGCAAGGGCGGTAGTTGCAATAAAATCTCTTCTGGAAAAGTTCATATTTTATTCCCTAATAAGCTTAAGCTGTTGACGACTCCAGTTGTCTGACGTCGAATTGTTGTTACTGATATATGGGAAGATGGCGATAATAGACCTCAAGACACAAGATTGACAGGGCTGTTACATAAAGCCTTCCTCCGCCAAAATTGTACTCGTCAAAACGCGGATCCCAACTTCCTGCCTCTGACGAG
>CAMJTU010000058.1 GCA_946408825.1 uncultured Planctomycetaceae bacterium | reverse complement strand
ACCCCAACGCTCGGCTTTATTCTACCACGTCCTTAAATTACTGCAAGCGGAGAATCTTTCTGAATTCTCCCTATAGATTCGGGAATCAATAGAGTCTATCGCTAGGCAAAGACAAGGGTTCAGGCCCAAGGGAGGCAAGACGGAAACGACGATGTGGACGGGCGGCAAAGTAAGATTCAATATCCCAAGTCGTCAAATTGTCATACATGGCGATTTTTTCTTCGAGAGAAGGAACACGGTTTAAACGTCGCCAGTCGCCTATCATCGCATCAGCTCTTTGCCTTGTCGATTCACGCTGCATCACAAGATCGCTCTTGGCGCCAATTTTCATACGTGCAAGTTCACTCTCGGCAACTGGCGCTTCGCTCAAACGATCTATTTCGTGAACGATTACATCAAGAGCTTGAGGCGCTTTTTCTGAAGAAGAACCGCAATAACAAATAACACGCCCATACGATTCCGCCGTAGTAATAGAGGCGTTTACGGAATAGCACAATCCTCTCTTTTCACGAACCTCCGTAAAAAGTCTTGAACTCATACCGCCGCTAAGCACGTCGATCCCGCCGGCTAATCGTCTATAATCAGGATGTCCAAAAGGGACGTCGGGAAAACCAAGCATGAAGTGTGTCTGCGCTGAGTCACACTCAATATGAATTGAAGATTGCTCAGAATCTTTCACTTCTATGTTTTCTTCCTCTTTCGAAGACCAATCGCCGAAAAGCTCGCCAACCTTTTCTTTAACACATTCCCAGTCCAGTCGTCCGGTGAGGGCAATAACAGTTCCGTTTGGTCGATAACGTCTCTCATGAAAACGGCGAACGTCTTCGATCGTCAGTTCACAAACAGTTTCAATCGTTCCAAGAGGAAACCTTCCCCAAGGAGAAGGAAATATAAGAGGTCCAAAAGCATTTTTACATCTAGATTTAGGCGAGTCGTTGATCGCGCTAATTTCTTGAAGTTGAATTTGTCGGCATTCGTCAAATTCCTCCTCGTCAAAAACAGGTTTTCTAATCTGTAGAGCAGACAATTCGAGAGCGCGTTCCCAGTTGTCGACGAGCCCACTAGATCCAAAAACGGAGTATGAGCTACCGGCTCTCTCAGCGGTAGACACTCCAAGATATTCCAGCGTTTCAAGAAACTGCCGATTGTCAAATTCACCCGCGCCACGATTCGTCATCTCGCATGTCAACGAAGCAAGCCCCCATTTGCCGGGCACGTCCCAAATTGCCCCGGCTGGCACGCTCGTTACAACAGCAAATGAGTTGCGCCAACTCATCTCCTCATAGAGCAAAACTAGTCCGTTCTTGTATTGGAACGACTTGCAGCACGTCTCCATTTTGATAATTTCTCCTGTCTAGGAAACAAATTAAAAAGAACAAAGATATTTGTTTAACATAAAAGGCTCGCTAACGTCGTATCGTAAAATGATAGTCGCGAAACGCTGATATCACAAGCAACCCGTCTCGATAAAAGATTCCGAATATAGAATTTTTTTTGAACAGAAGCCTAGCGACGCGTATAGTCTAAGCGCTGCGACATTCTCCGCCGTTACCTCAAGTCTTGCCTGGGATCTTCCCTTTTTTATAAAACCGAAAAGAGCTTTTGCAACCAACGCGCGCCCCAAACCAAGGCGGCGAAATTGAGGTAAAGTTGAAACGTTTTGAATCTCCCCAACTCGCCTAGTTTGGCAAACACACTGAATCGCAGCGCAATATTCGATAGGACGACCGACGCTAATCCCACCGTGATTTGAAGACAAACTCTGCCGCCCAATAAGCCACGTTCCTTCTGGAGCAAACGACCTTACGCTACTCGTGGCGCGTATAAGATGCTCACACGCCTCATATTGACGATAAGTCGGAAAAATACGCCCGTCAAGATCGTCGCGAAAGGCGTTATGCAAAATCAGAGCATGGGCGGAAACGAACAACGAGTTCCATGGAGTCCAGAAGAAACCGTCAGGGAGCGTCGGCTCGCACGCTTCGTACGTCGCCAAATCGAGAACCATTTCAACGCGTTTTACGTAGCGAATTTCAAAGGACATTTTCAGTCGGTCGTCAAACGTTACAGATTTAGCGACGCCTCAAAGTCGCTAATATAGGCCTCTTGTAAAAGCATCAGGCGTCGCAAAACACGCCATACAACGCTGGGATTGTAGTAGTTTTCGTCAAAAAAACAACTATTTGAACGCGCTCGCGTTTAAAAAAGCAGATTCACAGATAAACGTAGCGTCAAACAATTCGTTTGTAGTGGCGTCAAATTTGTAGGAGAAAAAGAAATTCAAAAAATTTTCGCAACGTTATCGTCGAGTCGGCAACTATCTACATGGTTGTCAATGATAAAGCGATCGTCATGGAAGAGTTCCGGAACCATGTTTAACAATCGTAAGAGTAACCCGCAAGACAAGCGTCCTAAAACAGACCGTTCAGACGAAAAAAAGTCGTCGAACGTTCCTGATTATTTGCTTCCTAACGGGCAAATAGATTGGGGCGTCGCTTTACGTGAGAATGAGCGATGGATGCGTTCAACAATTGCGTTGCGCGTAGGAGAAGCGGCGGCGGTCGACGAAGTCTTTCAGGAGGTTGCGCTAGCGGCAACTTCTCAGAAAGCGCCCCTAAGAGACGTCGCTAAGCTTGGCTCTTGGCTCTATCGTCTCGTCGTTATTCAGTCGGCGCTTTACCGACGTAAGGTCGGTCGCAAACGTAAACTACTGAAACGTTACGCAGAAGAAGTTATTTCCTCTCAGAATCAATACTCCCAGACAGAACCCATTGATTGGCTGCTGAGTAAAGAACGTCAAACAATGATCCGAAACGCGCTTGCGACGCTTTCGGAAGAGGAAAGAAATATTCTGCTCATGAAATACCGGGATGAGCTAAGTTACCGCGACATTGCCGCCAAACTTCATTCAACTGAATTAGCGGTTCAATCCAAGCTACATAGAGCGCGTGCGCATCTTAAACGCGCCGTTTTGAAACTGTCAAACGGTCAAATTGGTCGTTAATTCAATTTAACGATATTTGTCCATGGAGGACGTTATGAACGTTCATTCAGATTCTCGCCTTTCAAACGTCGTTGAGACAGAGCTATCCACAGAAGACGAACTTCTCGTCGAACGCCTTGTTGACGGGGAATTATCCGAGGAAGAACGCGAAAAGATCGTCTATCGATTAGATGAAACCATCGACGGTTGGCGTTGCTGTGCGCTCGCTTTTTTGGAGGCGCAGTCTTTCAGAGAAGCGTTAAAGAATCCCCTCCCCGTTAGTGAGAATTCAGCTTTTTCGGACGCTTTATATCCGAAAACAGAGGTAAAAAAGCACAGAAGCTGGAAAACATGGCGGGATTGCTCGTTCTCTGCAGCCGCTGGTTTTATGATCGCCGCAGTAGCGATTGGAGGTTTTGCGAAACTCAACGACGCTTCGTCGACTACCGCTCCCGTCGTTCCAACCCTAGTCACCAACGAAACACGAGATTCTGACGTCGCGATCTCCCCTCGTCATATTGCCGAGCCGATTCAAACGGACTTGCAGACCCAGACTAAGTCGCTTGCTGATTCGGTAACGCCTAAAACGGTAGTACTCAACAGCCCCGCCGTTGGATTGTCCAACATCACGACCCCATGTTGCGAAGTTGACGATTACAACTCCGAGATTCTTCAGATGAGTAAATCTGTGATTCCACAAGAAGTTGTGAACCATATGTACAACGTCGGTGGAACGATTGACGCTCACCGCGACGAATACCGTTTTCCCCTCGACGATAACCGCGTCCTAATCGTTCCGGTCGACACATACGACGTTAAGTCCAACAGAAATCAAACAATATGGTAAACGACAGGCAATGGCAATCAGTCGAATCCTTTCTAACCGTATAATTTTAAACCTTAACCATTACAAGTTTTAAAAGAAGGAACTTCAAAATGACTCAAAAAACTAAGAACTCGTTGTTCGCGTTATTGTTAGCAACCTTCTGCCTCTGTATCGTCAGTGGAGTTACGTTCGCGCAAACCAAACAACTCAAAGCCCCAGCCGATCCCAATTCCCAGAAACAAAGTAACGGCGCAGTTCAGGTCGGTAACGAGAGCAATTCGTCGTCTTCCGTTGTAATCGAGACTCACACAACGCCTGACGGTAAAGTTGTTCAGTCGAAGAAAGTGTGGTCGAACGGCGTTCTCGTTGAAGAAGAAGAGAAGGAACTCGAAAAGGGAGACGTCGGCGAGGCGCTTAATGCCACGATCCAACTCCCCAATGGAAATATCACGCCTGGCGGTATTTTTCTTTCGGAAGACGGCGAAGACATTTTCGGCGGCATAAACTCTCCTCTCGAAGCTCTTCGTAAAATGGAAGAACAAATGAGAATCCAACAGGAGCAGATGCGCGCTCAATTTGACGCGCTGCGTGACAGGCTTTCCAACGGTCAGAATCTCGCGCCTCTTTCGTCAGACGACGCAAACAACGGAACAATCTCTATTGGCGAAACAGGAGCGCCTGGAAAATACTGGGTCGGCGCGACAATCACAGTGCTCCCTGAAATTCTCGTTAGCCAAATGCCGATAAATGCAGACGAGGGCGTCTTGGTGGAATTTATTGTTCCAGATTCTCCCGCTGATAAAGCAGGACTGAAACGTTTTGACGTTCTTCACTCCCTTGACGGTCATGTCCTGACAAACGCCTACGACGTCTCGAGATTTGTCCAAGAGAT
This sequence comes from uncultured Planctomycetaceae bacterium, assembly GCA_946408825.1. Lineage (GTDB taxonomy): Bacteria > Planctomycetota > Planctomycetia > Pirellulales > Thermoguttaceae > RUG369. Next base: position 12,212 of record CAMJTU010000058.1, on the reverse strand, counting down.
TGGCGCAAAGAAAGTCAAAATTGAATACTATCGTAAGGGAAAGCTTGAAACAGCCGAAATTGAAATAACAGAAAGACCGTCGCTCGGCGCGGTTAACAATTCGAACATGTTTAAACTCGCCGTCCCTGATAAGAAGTTCCAAGTCGTGCGCCCCGGTTTGATTGTTCCTTCTACCCCTTCTGAAAACGACGCTGTTTCTGCAAGCCAAACGGACGACGAAAATAACGGCGCGGACGAGGAGGCCCCGAAAAATGGCGAGTCGGACGACGTTACGCCTCAAAAATGAATTTACTAAGGCGATTCTACCCTAATTCAGGATACTTGAATCGCTAGCAAACTACTAATAAAAGCCCGAAATGAGAAAATTTCTCATTTCGGGCCTTTTTTAACGTCTCAGATAAAACACATTACTTCAAAAAAGAAGAGAAAAAACAAACTGTGCGACGAGCAAAAAAGCGATTACGACGTAAAAAATAACGCCTAACAAATCGCGTCCAAACTTTTTACGAAAAACCGAAGCAATCACAAGGCATAAAAAAGAACCGGGTAAAGCGAGAATCATGCCAGAAACAACGCCCCATGTCGCGCCAAGCAACATAAATTCGACACGTCTTCCCTTCTTGACGACAAATGCGGGAACAGAACCGAGAACCACGCTTTGAACAAGTATCCACAAACGTCTTATTTGACAAGACGGATCTGAAGAATTCAGCCACAGAATCATTGGAATCGCCAGAAGAACGACTACCGATGAAGCGATAAGAAGAGAACGAGGAGCTTGTTTTTGATCGAAACGAACGAACCCTAGCATCAATTCAACAGACGCAAGAAGCGTAACGTAGACGGACAGACCGACAGTCATAAAAAGAAGTCTGATAAAGTCGTCGAAAATGAAAGTCGTCAATTGCGATTCTAACCTCGACTCGGCGGAAGCCTCGCTGAACTCGTTAGCCAAAATAGGTTTCCAAGCCTCGAACGCATTGGTAAAACCTTCCCAGCTTAAGCATTGAAAGCGAGTTCCAGTCCAACCGCCAAACAAAATTGACGCGCAAAACGTCAAGGCGACAAAACAGACAAGCGATTCGACAAGAGGATAACGAAAACTAATAGGTTCTCGGCAATCCCTACACTTTCCCCTGAGTAGAAACCAACTGACAATGGGAATATTATCGTGCCAACGAACAGGCGAGCCGCACTTAGGGCAATGCGACGGAGGCGACATAAGACTCGCTTTTTCTGGGACACGCCAAATAACAACGTTCAGAAAGCTCCCTAAAGACGCGCCAATGAAAGCGGTCAAAAAAGCAAACGCGCATAATACAAACGTCGTCATTCTTGCTCACAATACCAGCTAGAAACCTAAGCTATCAATCAAGCGCGCTGAGTTTCGCCGGAGTCTTTCCGTGCCGAAATCACGGCAAGCACATACATGACAGGCCAGCATTTCCCAGTTAGAAACAATCTTTTTCTTTTCGCGTCATACGCAAGACCATTGAGGACATAATCTGTGCTGTATTCAAGTCCCCTAGGAACGAGATTAGCAAAATTCAACGCGGATCCTATAATTTCGCCCGTCTCAGGATTGATGCGGACTAAATATTTCTGCTGAAAAACATTTGCCCAAAGCTCGCCATTCACGTATTCAAGTTCGTTAAGAGAAGCGACTGATTTACGTACCCCGCTTTTCGTCGTAAAATGAACGTCGATCGAACGCTTTTGGCGGAAATTTTCCGGATCCATAAAACGTATCTTCGACGTGCCGTCGCTCATCGCAAGAGTCCTACCATCATAGGCAAGTCCCCATCCTTCGCCTCGATAGCGAAATTCATCGATCTGAAGGAGCGTCTCTCTATCATACACAAGGCACGCGTGCTCCTGCCACGTCAACATGAAAAGTCGATCGTCGACTATCGCAATTCCTTCGGCAAAGTACTCTCGCGGAACCTTAACCTGACGAATAACTTCAAGAGATTCAGCGTCGACACGGCGGAGGAGCGACTTGCCATAACGACCGCCGCTTTCATAGAGCGAGTCCTTGTTCTCTTTAGGATCAAAAAAATAGGATAGCCCTTGCGTATACGATTCCGTTCCGCGCTTCAATTGGGTCAGAAGTTTAAACTCGACGTTTTCCGCAAGAGTCTCCTCTTTCGCCCAGGACGTTCGAACTGGCGAATCTAAAACGCCATAAGAAACGGCGCCAATCAGCGCATTCCTAATGAAATCGCGTCTCGAAACCATGAAAAACCTGTCTTATTTAATATCCCGTCCACACGGTAAAAAGAACAAAAACTTTCACTACGTCTACGAAAACAACGTCAAACTAACGCGTGTCTCCCGCGCTCAAGCGCGGAACGAAGGAATCGTCCTGTCGCATTATTTTCAAGGGCGGCGATTTCCTCCGGCGTTCCTGAAGCGATAATCTGACCTCCGCCTTCGCCGCCTTCAGGCCCCATGTCGATGATCCAATCCGCCACTTTCATGACGTCGGTAGAATGTTCAATAACAACGACAGTATTTCCTCGATCGACGAGTCCTTGAAGGACGTCAAGTAAATGCCGTATGTCGACAGGATGGAGTCCCGAGGTTGGTTCGTCTAGAAGATAAAGAGTATCCCCCGTCTCCTGTTTACCCAATTCCTTCGCCAGCTTAATACGCTGGGCCTCGCCTCCTGAAAGCGTTGCAGACGATTGTCCTAGAGTCAAATATCCGAGTCCAACGTCTCTAAAACTGTCAATATAACGCTTAAGTTTTCTATGCGCTGAGAAGAATTCCGACGCCTCGTCAAAAGACATTTCGAGTACGTCGGCTATTGTTTTATTATTATAACGGACTTGAAGCGTTTGACTGTTAAATCGCTTTCCCTCACATACGGGGCATTCCACATATGTATCAGGGAGGAAAAGATTCTCAACCTTCAACGCTCCCAATCCTTGACACTCCTCGCAACGCCCCCCTGCAACATTAAAACTAAAGCGACCGTTTTTGAATCCATGCGCCTTCGCGTCGCGCGTACTTGCAAAAAGCTGGCGTATTTCGGTAAAAACGTCTGAGTACGAAGCAGGATTACTCCTCGCGTTACGCCCAATAGGAGCCTGCGTTACCTCGACAAGTTTGTCAATACGGCTCGCGCCGCGGATGCTTCGGAACAAGCGTCTTTCGTCGTCAGAAGAAGCCCCTTCAACCTCATCTCCAACATAACAGACTCGCTTTTTAAGAGCAGGAACAAGAGTCTTGCTAAAAAGAGAGCTCTTTCCTGAGCCGCTCACGCCAGTGACGCAAACCAAAAGTCCAAGAGGAAGAGTCAGCGTAATGTCCTTAAGGTTATTGGTTCGAACGCCTTCCAACGTAAGGGAACGCGTCTTAATAGCTTTGCGGCGCTTCTTTGGAACGGGAATGACCGTTCTACCGCTCAAAAACTGTCCAGTCAAAGAATTTGGATTATTCGAAACCTCCTCAGGCGTGCCTTCGGCTAAAATCTTGCCGCCCAAAGCTCCGGCTCCGGGTCCAAAGTCGACAAGCCAATCGGCGTTACGCAGGACGTCTTCATGATGTTCAACAAGAACGACAGTGTTGCCATGTTCTTTTAGTGATTCGAACGTTTCCAAAAGACGTTCAGTATCGCGAGGATGCAAACCCGTTGTTGGCTCGTCGAGAATATAACACACGCCGGAAAGGTTATTGCCAAGCGCCGTCGTCAATCGTACCCTTTGCAACTCGCCGCCACTCAACGTGTCAGCCGCACGATCAAGCGTCAGATAATCAAGGCGAAGGCGTGACATCGCGCGAAGACGAGAAAGTATCTGTTCGACAATCGGAGTTGCGACGTCACGTTGAAGTTCGTCAAACGTCAAACCTTCAAACCACTTAAGCGCCTGAGCAACGCTCATAGCCGTCGTCTCGCCAAGCGTTTTATCGTCAACTGTAACCGAACGCGCTTCACGACGTATTCTCGTTCCACAACACTCGTTACAAGGGACGCTCCCACGAAAATATTCCAAATACTTGAGTTCGTTAGCGCTCTTCGATTCAGAAAATATCTCGTCAAGCACGTTGATAAGCCCTTTGAACGAAGGGAGTTTTCTCCCCCGTTGAACCGTCTTTTGGGCTTGATTAACTTCGACAAGAGAAGCAATATCAGAGGTCATAACATCCTCCATCTTCTTCTCTTCCGAACTATCTTCGCTAACTTTCGTCGTATGAGTCACGTCCGAATTCAAAAGAGCGATCTCTTCCTGCGTGAGAACAACGCCGTCGTCCCTTTCTTGAGGCTGTCCGAAGAAAAAAAACTTACGAACACTCTCTTCCCAACTTGACATGGGAGCGTCGTAAGCGTTAGGTTCAAGCCGCTTGAACTCTTCTAGCTCTTTCGAAATTTTTCTCAGAGCTCCCGTCGAAAGTCCTTTGCCGAGCGCTAAAGCGCCGCCGTCTAACGTTAAATTCGCATCTAAGATCAGACGCTCGGGATTGAAGGCGTCGCGACGACCAAGTCCGCCGCATTTAGGACAGGCGCCGTAAGGACTGTTAAAACTGAAGGAACGGGGTTCAAGTTCAACATAACTGACGTTGCATTTCGGACAAGAATAACGATCGCTAAAAAGAATATCCTTCCAAACGCTCCGCGTCGAACCTTTTTCAGTAACTTGTCGCTCCTTCTCATAGAAACAGCAAACAAGTCCGCCCCCTATTTTAAGCGCCTCGTCCAGCGATTCCTCCAAACGGGATCTAGTGTCTTCACGAAGAATCAATCGATCCATCACGACGTCAATGGAGTGGGGTTTTCGAGGATCAAGTTCCGGAGCTTGAGCAAGTTCGACGATTACGCCGTCAATGCGCGCACGCGTTCTCCCTGACCGAATCAAACGCTGAATCGTATCTGCGTGTGCTCCAAGTTTCTCATGGACAACTGGAGCGAGAAGCATAAAACGCGTATCCCTAGGAAGTCTTAGAATAGCTTGGATGATTTGATTAGTCGTCAGGCGCTGAATTGGACGTCCGCATTTAAAACAGTGAGCAATTCCGACCCGAGCATAAAGAAGACGCAAAAAATCATAAATCTCGGCAACGGTCGCTACGGTGCTCCGAGGGTTAGGTTCGCTTGGGATTTGTTTGATCGCAACAGTCGGCTGTAGCCCAGAAATAGCGTCTATCTCAGGTCGCGGCAATTGGTTGAGGAACTGACGGGAATATGTCGAAAGACTTTCGACATACTGACGTTGTCCCTCGGCAAAAATCGTGTCAAAGGCGAGCGAACTCTTGCCGCTGCCACTGGGTCCTGCAAGAACTGTCGTCTGATTGCGCGGAATTTTGACGTTCACATTCTTAAGATTGTGTGTGCACGCGCCGCAAACGCAAAGGGGAGACTGAACGAAGCGTTTGTCTTGGGACTTGCCGCTCTCGTCACGACGAATCTCTTCCATGCTATTATTCCTTCCCTTCTCAAATGTTAGTTATCGAAAACGCGAGCCAATCGGCGACGTCTTGGCGATTTTTGTAGCGTTTTAGGTCAATTAACGTTCGGCGTAGCCTCTGAGGATTTCACGGTAAACAGTCTCAAAAGGGACCCCTGAAGCGGAGGCAAGCGCCGCGCAGTCTTCGTATTCAGGCGCGACTGAGACGATCTCTCCGTGTAGATTTGTCCCAACTTTAACACGTCCCACGCCGTATGGTGTATCGACTTCTTCAAAACGACGTTCTAAATAATACCGACGCTTAGCCGTTTCACGTACCCCGAATACGCCAGTGTGACGGATCATTAGATCAACGACAACTTGACGTTCGCTCTCGCGCACAAGGACGCAAAGACGTGAGGCTGGACGACCTTTTTTCATCTGAATCGGTTCAAACCAAACGTCAAGCGCGCCAGCTTTGAAAAGCGCAATCGCAGCGGAAGCAAGTCGTTCTCCTGTAGCGTCGTCCACGTTTGTTTCAATCTCATAAAGCGTCTCAGAACCGTACAGTTCGTTACTTGTCGAACTTTCAAACTCATATAATGAGACACGAAGGAGATTGGGTCGGTTTTTCATCTCACGTGTCCCAAAAGAATTCGCCGTCGCGACAAGTTTTGCGCCGTCTGGAATGGAAACTTTATTCCAAATAGCGAAAAGAGACGTCGCCGTAGGCGTTAACATCTCACACTGTTCGACGTCATGAGAAATTGGAAGATTGTATTTGCGTAAAAGATTCACAACCGCCGGAGCCGGTATCGGATAGGTTCCATGAGCACAACAAAACGTACCCTCGCCAATTGGAAGAGGCGAAAGCGAAACTCCGTCTATCCCCAAAAGGTTCAAACTCAAGGCGCTTCCGACTGTATCGACGATTGAATCAACGGCGCCAACTTCATGGAAATGAACGTCGTCAATTGCGACTCCATGGACCTCTGCCTCGGCTTCGGCAAGCGCGGCAAACGCGGCAATCGAGTCTCGTTTCGTCTTTTCATCCAAAGAACTACGTTCTAACAAAAGACGTATTTCCGACCATGTTCTACCGTGAACGTGAGAATGCCCGCCGCCGTGTCCATGTTCGAGAACATGCTCATGATCACAAGTATGCGCGTGCCCATGGCGATGATCGCCGTCGTGGCAGATAGCATGATCGCCGTCAAGATTCACTTGCAAATGAATCCCAGAAACTCCAAAACTACTTTTTTCGTCAACGTCAAACGAGAAAAACTCGTTCGGTATCAACTTCCGAATCTCTTGTTCGACGGAGTCGAGGTTTACGCCCAACCGAACAAGAGCGCCAAGAATCATGTCGCCAGAAGCGCCGCCAACGCTGTCAAACCGTAATACTCTCATTGTCTAACCGAATACCCTTGAGAAAGCTGATCTAATCCCGAAACGGAAAATCATCGAGAGTTACGCGATTCTATCAACGCCTCTACATTGCGGCGGAAAGTATTCTGCGCCTCGCCTTGCTTGGGAACTCCTGCTACTGCAACCATATAGACTGCAACTATTCCGGAATCACGATAAACAACTCCTTGAGTTCCATATGCGCCGCCATGTCCAAAGCTCTCGTCGGAAACGGCGAGACCAAATCCGTATGAATCGGCAATTCCCTCGCCTGTCTGCTTCGACGACGCAATTTCAACCGCTTTTTCGGAAAGAATACGTTTTCCAGTCGCTCCAACGCCCTTACCTCCAAGCATCTGATAAAATTTAATAAAATCCTTCGCGCTGGAGAAAAGACCGCCGCCGCCCTCCGCATAACGGGGCGAACCATCGTCAAGAGAAGGGGTTTGAGTAAACCGAATCGGCTTAAGCACTGCGGCGTTGGAATCCCATGCGTATGGGGTTGCAAGTCGACTAAGTTGGTCGTCGTTTGGGTAAAACGTCGTGTCAGTCATTTCCAAGGGATCAAAAATCCGCTCCTTGAGAAATTGTTCAAAAGGAACGCCTGTAACGGCCTGAACGGCTGCTTGCGCGACGTCTATTCCAAGATTCGAATAGGAGTACCGCGTGCCAGGCTCGTCAATAAGCGGAGTCATTCCCACTGTCGTCATAAGTCGATCAACCGGTAACGAATCAATTCCATACCGTTCCTGAAATACGGTAATAAAACGAAGTCCGGCAGTGTGGCTGAGCGCCTGACGCAACGTTGGCTTGGAAGACGGAGGCGTTAAAATAATAGTTCCGTCCTCTTGTTCACGACCAACCCTGAGGTTCTTGAGCTGAGGCAAGTAATTTTCGACAGGCACGTCAAGATCAAGAAGACCTTCGTCGACACAAATCATTACGGCGACGGCGACAACTGCTTTCGTATTGGACGCAATCCAAAATTGAACGTTTTCGTCCATTGGTCTTTTAGCGGCAACGTCAGCCCATCCAACGGAGTCGGACGCGAGAATTTCAGTCGGAGTCGCAACTATCGCCACGGCCCCAGGCATAGAACCTTCGTCGACATACTTCTGGAAATCCTCCGAAAAACCAAAGTCGTCGGCATGGGCAGGGACAAGCGCTACGAAAACTAGGAAAAGTCCAAGTAAGAATCGGGCGATTTTCATTCTATCGAAATATTCCTCATGAACTGATTAACACTGGACAAAATAAAAACGCCTCTCCTAAAGCGTCGTTGCAAGACGTCTCAAAAGAAGCGTTTTCGTTTTTTGATCCTCCTCAAAGAGAAAGGAACGGGCGATCTTTGTTCAATCGATAATCTTGGAGATAGGAAATTCTATAATCCCCGACGCGCCTTCCCGCTTGAGTTCGGGAATCAACGAACGCACCGCACTTTCATCGACAACAGTAATCAAATCAACCCAATCAGAATCGGCAAGAGGCGAAACAGCAGGCTTCTTCATAGCGGGCAGAACACTCAGAACGCCTTCGAGTTTATCTTTCGGAACATTCATCATAAGCCCCACCTTGCTCTCAGCGTCGAGCGTCGATTTTAACATGAGGACAAGGTCGTCAATCTTCTCCTTTTTCCAAGGATCGGCATAAGCAGTCTTGTTTACGATAAACCGCGTGGTACTCTGTAAAATCTCGTCGACAATTCGTAGATGATTCGCGCGAAGAGAACTTCCTGTCTCAGTAACTTCAACGATGGCGTCGGCAAGTCGCGGAGGCTTGACCTCCGTCGCGCCCCAGCTAAACTCCACGTTGGCCGTAACGCCGTGCTTCTCAAGATAGGTTTTCGTAAGTCCAACAGCCTCGGTTGCGATCGTCTTGCCTTCGAGATCCTTAACCGATTGGACGGGAGAAGACTCTGGCACACAGAGGACCCAACGAACGGGACGTCGACTAACCTTAGAGAACGTCAATTCGGCAATTTCCAAAACGTCGGCGCCGGTTTCGACAATCCAGTCGTGACCGGTAAGCCCCGCGTCAAGGACGCCGTTAGCAACATAACGAGCCATCTCTTGCGCGCGGATTAACATACATTCGACGTTTTCGTCGTCGATCGTCGGAAAATAACTACGTTTCTCGACGGAAATATTAAAACCGCTCTTGCGAAAAAGTTCCACGGTCGCGTCCTGAAGACTTCCAGCAGGAACGCCAAGCTTTAAGATTTTGTCTGCCATTTTTCTCTACTTCAATATGAATCGTCGTCTAAAATGAGGACGCAACTACGTCCTGTAGGTTCAATCTTCCTACTTCTTATAAACCTCTTTAGGGTCGAAAACGCGCTCGCCAACAACGACATAATCATCCCCTTCGAGTTTGCGGAAGAAGCAACTCGGATACCCTTCGTGGCAAGCAGAGCCGCCTACTTGATCAACTTTAAGCAACAGCGTGTCGCAATCGCAATCGATATAAATCTCATGAACTTTCTGCACGTTGCCGCTCTCTTCGCCTTTACGCCACAGTTTCTGACGACTCCGACTATAGTACACAGCGTAGCCGAGTTTTAGAGTTTCATCATAGCTCTCTTCGTTCATGTAGGCCATCATCAGAACTTGACCTGTTTTGTAATCTTGAGCAATAGCTGGCACGAGACCGTCGCCCTTTGAAAAATTAGGTCGAATCTTAGCGTTGGAACAATTACAGGAGTCGCTCATTGTATTTCTGTGTCTTCTCTTAATGGTTAATAGTCTAAAAGGCGTAAAATCCCCATTCGTCCGGGAAAGCCGCCGATAAAATTACTTATCAATTATTGGATTCTAACGCCTCTCGCAGACGTGCAAGAGATTTCAAGTTGACTTCGCGTTGTGTTTGAAGATCGTCCAAAGACGCTCGTTCTTTTTCGACGACATGCGCAGGCGCCTTATTGACAAAGTCGCCTGAAAGCTTCGTCTGTTTAGCTTTAATAAAACCTTCAAGCTTCTCAATTTCCTTTTCTTTGCGCTTAATTTCAGCCGGAACGTCTATAAGCTCTGCAACGTCGACATAAACCTCCATGGACGCCGTTGTTGCGTTCGAGGAAAGCGCCGGCGGTTCAACAGAAGGACCAAGTTCCGTTAGAACAGACGAGGCCATCGACTTGAAATACTCGCTCATCGGCTTGACGAGCTCGGCGATTTCGGCAGAACATTTGATCGCAAACCGAACTTCAGCGCGGGGCGGCACGTTCTGACGAGCTCGCGCATCCCGAACGCATCGAAGAGCCTCTTGGAATTGAGCGAACTGCGCCTCAATCTTCTCGTCTATCGCGGTCACGTCGGCAACAGGCCAAGGCGCAATTGTAATGCTTTCTGCAACTTCAATAGGCTTAAGTCCACGAATCGGCGCAAAGTCGGCAAGACGCTGCCAAACCTCTTCCGTAACAAACGGCGTTAGAGGATGTAAAAGACGGAGAAGCGCGTCAAGAACGCCAACCAAAACGTTCTGAACGAGATCGCGCCGCTCTGGGTCATACAGACGTGCTTTGGAAATTTCAACATAGAAACTACAAAACTCGTCCCATGCAAAATCATAAAGCGCACGAGCAGCGTCGGAAAACTTGTAGGTCTCAAGCGAAGCCGTCACACGTTGTGTCACAGTCGCCAGACGACTCAATATCCAACGATCCTCAACAAGAAGCTCGTCCCTAGTGATCTCCCGAGGTTTGTAGTCCATCAGATTGATCATGACGAATCTGGAAGCGTTCCACAACTTATTGCAGAAGTTTCGAGCAACCTCGAAACGTTCGCCCACAACAGGTCCAAGTGGAAGAGCCTTTTCCTCAGGTTTATCGGCCCATTGAGTGGAAAACAACTGCTTGCACTTCGGACACTGAATCGTATGCTGGATTCGATTTTTCTTCGTCTGTTCAATCGTCGCTTGGCAGTGCGGACACTCAAAGTCGAGAGAAAGCCTCACGTCTTGACTTTCCGTCGTCAGGTAAAGGAGCGCAAAGCGAAGCGCGTCGGCGCCGAATTTCTCCATCACGGCCACGGGATCAACCCCGTTGCCTTTAGATTTTGACATTCCTTCGCCGTATTTATCCAAAATTTTTGGATGAATAAATACCTGTTGGAATGGTTTCTTACCCGTGTTGTAATACCCGGCAAGAACCATACGCGCGACCCAAAGACTAATAATATCACGACTTGTAATAAGGGCGCTCGTCGGATAATAATAGCTGAGTTCGGGGGTCTCGTCAGGCCAACCTAAGGTCGAATGAGGCCACAAAGCTGAGCTGAACCAAGTGTCCAAGACGTCTTCGTCGCGTTTAATGACGACCCCGGGAACAGCGTCTTCAACAAGATTCTCTTCGCGAGAACAGATAAGCCAACCTGAATCTGCCTCGTTGCGACGCCAGATAACGTCCTCACGACCAGCAAACGCAGACTTAAGGACTTCCTCCGAAACGTCAGGACAAGTCCATATTGGAATTTGATGTCCCCACCAAAGTTGACGTCCGATGGGCCAATCTCGCTTTTCAGAAAGCCAGTCAAGATACCCCTTAGCGTAACGCGAAGGTTTAATCTCAACCTCGCCTGAAGTCACAGCGTCCATCGCGGTTTGAGCAAGACGCTCCATCTTCACAAACCACTGATCGTTAAGGTAAGGTTCTATCGACGTCTTGGATCGATCTGACGTGGCAATCTCAATTTGCCGATCTTCTACCCTTACAAGAAAACCCTTTTCTTCGAGTTCGGTCAGAACAGCCTCGCGAACCTTTTTGATTGGAAGTCCCTGGAATTTCCCCGCGTTCTCGTTGTACGTGCCGTCACGATTCAGCAGATTAATCATCGGAAGCTTTTGGCGCAAACCAACTTCATAATCGTTAGGATCATGCGCGGGCGTAATCTTAACGCATCCAGTCCCCTTATCCGGTTTAGCCCAGACGTCGGCGACAAGCGGAATCTCACGATTTTGAAGGGGCAATAAAACCTTACGGCCGTCTTTGGCCATCTGCGCAAGCTTAACAAGGCGAGGAAGCGTTTCGACTCGACGCTCAATTAGCGCGTCGAGTTCCGTCTGGGCCTCCTCGCGTTCACGTTCTGAACCCTTTGCGATTTTCTCACGCAATTGGAGTTCAATCTTGGCAAATTCTGCCTCGGGATCGGGATGAACGGCGACCGCGACGTCGCCCAACATCGTTTCCGGACGCGTCGTCGCGATTTGAACAAACTGAGGTTCTCCGTCTTTTGGATCGACAACAGGATAATTCACGTACCAAAAGTGTCCAGCCGTAGACTCATGGAACACTTCGTCGTCGCTGACGGCGGTCTGAAGCTTAACATCCCAGTTAACTAGACGTTTGCCACGGTAAATCAGACCGTCGGCAAAAAGTTTAAAAAAGAACCAACGAACAGCCTTCGCACAAACGTCGTCAAGAGTGAA
>CAMJTU010000057.1 GCA_946408825.1 uncultured Planctomycetaceae bacterium | reverse complement strand
ATTAGCTCAGTATAACTTAGATGACTTGTTTGTCAAATAAAGTTGTCCTGAACCTTGTTTTATCTATCCCGGCGGGGAACGTTTCTTATGAAACTGTTTTCAAAAATTGGGGAAGGCGGCGTTACTATGGAAAAATTTGTTACAGGGAATGCGACGTTTGCTTTTTTGGAGCCTCGGCGTAAGCATTCGTTAGCGAGGCGGTTTCATGATTTACTTGTCAATCTGTATTATACGTTGCGGATCCGGCTGACCACGCCGATGAGGAATGAGAAAAGGAAGTTCCATATTTCCCTTTGCACAATGTTTAAGGACGAGGCGCCCTATTTGCGCGAATGGATCGAATTCCACCGAATCGTCGGGGTGGATCATTTCTATATGTATAACAATAATTCGTCAGACGGATTTGAAAAGGAACTCGCATTTTACACGAAAGAAGGAATCGTTACGCTGATCCCATGGACTAAGGAACACGCCCAAGTGGAGGGCTTTGAGGATTGTATCAGGCGGTTTCAGGGAGAGAGCGACTGGATCGGCTTTATCGACGTCGACGAGTTCTTGGTCCCGGTGGAGGAGGAATCTCTGACGACGTTCCTTGATCGATTTGCGCGCTGCCCGTCGGTCTTTGTTTACTGGCGGTTCTTCGGATCGAACGGCATGCTCAGTCGCGATCGTTCGCGCCTTGTTACCGAAGACTTTGTCGTAGCCTCGGAAAAGCTTTACGGGTATGGAAAGTCCTTTTTTAACTCGAACTACGACTATCTGTGGAACAGCGACAGAAATAGAACCATGTTTCACCGTCTTTGGACGGTTTACCATGGCAAAGCGTTGCCGCCGACCGACATGTTTGGTCGCGCGATGATAGGCAATTGGCCTCGACCTGCCGGCACGAAGAAAATCCCGATACAACTCAACCATTACGCGATAAAATCACTTGAAGAACACCGGGATAAAGACAAAAAAGGGGACGTGTTCTTCGACCATCCGACTCATGGGGATTCCGTCTTTTTCAATCGAGATCTGCGCTGTAACGTCCCGGATTATCGCATTTACAAGTATCTTTCCACCTTGAAATATCGACTTGCCGAGATAGAAAAGCGGAACGCCGAAATGTCCGACGGCTGACGTATTAGAACCTTGACGGCGCAAATCCCCGCAGGCAGATTCGAAGTTCGCCGCGCGAGAGCGAGACGCCGATTCAAGAGGTTTCAGGGCTTCCTTTGATTTATTTGAAGACGGCTTCTTCAATGGCGTCCCTTTTTCAGTACGACGGGCATGCTCCGAATCTTGGGTGAAAGTCCCAAGGAGCGTAGTTGCCGACGAATCCGATAGCGACTTGCAAGTTTCATATCGTGAGGTATGGGAGAGAGGAAGCAATAGCGAAACCGTGGCCCTACGGATAGGAACCTGATACTAAGGCGTGTCAAGCGGATGAGACGGCATAAGACGTCAAAGTCCTAAAGGCGCCCGTAACCTTGGCGCGTAAATCAGGAGGGTAAACGGGGAAAGATTCAGGGCTTATCCCGTGAGGTCTCACAGGCGGCGTTTAGCCGTAGTAACAACGAACTGTGAGAAGTCAGCAGAGGTCATAGTAGACGCGCCCCGGAAACGAGTAGCGTCGAAGGACCGAACAACATGACTGCGCAATCATAATGTATGTCCCATGGAATGTCTGACAGCAGGAAGGGCGAAACGTAAATGAGCAGATACTGCGCTACCTACGACGCGACAATGGGAACAGAAAAGTGAAAGCGCACAGGACGTAAGCTCAGTAACGAGCGTTATGTCTTGACGTCAGGTTGAACCGCCGTATGCTGAACGGCACGTACGGTGGTGTGAGAGGGGGGAGAGAATCCCCCCTACTCGATTATGCCAATATGATAACGGCTACATCTCAATGTTCGGCGACGGCGCAGAATACAGGCGGAAATACGCGTATTATCCTACAGGCGATTAGATATGGTTTTTTCTTCCCTTGTTTTTCTCTTCTTATTTTTTCCGACTGTTGTCGCCGTTTATTACCTGTGCCCGAAAAGAACGCGTAATTACTGGCTTCTGGTTGCTAGTCTGTTCTTTTACGGCTATGGGGAGCCGATTCTGATCGCGTTGCTACTCGGCGAAATTCTCTGGAATTATTTTCTGGGCATGCTGATTGACATAGCGCAGGGGAAACTCAGGAAATTTATACTTGTCGTTTGTCTTGCGGGCGATCTTGGAGCGCTTGTCTGGTTCAAATATGCGGGATTTCTGTATGGAAATCTTACGAATCTGTTTGGCGTTGCCGACAACCTGCCGGAGATTACGTTGCCCATCGGAATATCTTTCTATACTTTCCAATGCGTCTCCTATGCGACCGACGTTTGCCGCAAGACGGTAAAAGCGCAGAAGAATCTTTTTCATCTTGGTTTGTACATCTCCCTGTTTCCTCAGCTGATTGCCGGTCCTATTGTGCGATATAGGGACGTCCAAGAGCAGATAACAGACCGAAGAGAGGGGCGCGACGCTTTCATTAACGGTTTCTTCCGTTTCGGCGCCGGTCTATGTAAAAAGGTTATCCTTGCCGACCAGTTGGGGCTTATCACAGGATTTGCTTTTTCGGACAGGATGGTTCTTGAACATAACGGCTGTCTGACTCTTCTTGCGGCGATCGCCTTTACGTTGCAACTTTATTTTGATTTTTCCGGATATTCAGATATGGCGATCGGTCTGTGCGGGATGTTTGGTTTTCGTTTACCCGAGAATTTCGCGGAGCCGTACACGGCCAGAACAGCGACGGATTTTTGGCGCCGCTGGCATATTTCTCTTTCGACCTGGTTCAGAGACTATGTTTATATTCCGCTGGGAGGGAGCAGGGGGACGACGCTACAGACTGTTCGTAATATGTTAATCGTATGGCTACTTACCGGATTCTGGCACGGCGCAAACTGGCCGTGTGTGATTTGGGGACTTGCGTGGGGAATTTTACTTATCATAGAAAAGATACTGATCCGTCCAGAAAGCAAGGGAAAGGTCTTCCGAGGAATTTATCGAATTTTTCTACTGTTCTTTATTACGATAATAACGCCGTTCCTGCAAATGGATCAAACTGCGCAGGCGGTTGCTTTTATTCGCGAGATATTTACGCTATACGGGTGGAGTGCGCTGTCGTCGCAACTGCCTGCGCTGTGGTTGCAGCTGCACAACGAATGGGCGTATCTCCTGACCGGTCTTCTGATTTCCCTGGGCTTTTTCCATAGGATCAGAGAACGGCTTGCAGGGCGCGCCGTCTGGAATCGCGCGGTTGGCATAGCGTACAGGGCGCTTGTCTGTCTAGGAATCGTCGTGTCAATTTCGTCAATATTATACGGCTCTTACAACCCGTTTTTGTATTTTCAGTTTTAAGGAGGTTGGCGAAATTGAACAGATATTTTCGTATAATCGGTTGTATGCTTCTTCTTAGCTTCGCAGTTCTTACTGGCGTTTACTGGTTTAAAGCGAAATCCGGCGTTTTAAGCGAACTTGGAAATCCGGCGGCGCTTGAACAGTCGTTGAGCGAGTTGCCGCAATTCCGTCGTGTAGCGCTCCCTATTTGGCAGAAATGGTTGTCTCTGACAAAACGAACCTACTTCTCCGACAGCGATATTTTCATGGACGAATTCGGACAGTTCAAAAAGGGATGCGTCGCCCTCCCCGCTGACTTTGCATTCCGTAAGACGACGGAACTGAAAGAATATTGCGACGCCAACGGTCGAAATTTCCTTTATGTGATCCTGCCGGGCAAGCCGTATTCCGACGACGAGCTTCGTAAATATGGTATTTCCTGCGAATACAACACGTCGGCTGACTTAATGGCGGAACGGCTGGCAGAAAAAAGAATCCCTTGTTTCGACGCCCGAACCCTGTTTACTGAGGAGAATTTTTATTCCTATTTTTTTAGGACGGATCGTCACTGGACCCCGGACGCCGGTCTTCTTGCAGCGCGGGCTTTGCTTGGGGAAATGAACCGACGATTTGGTTATTCCTTTGATACGGAGACGTTGGACGGCGATCGATTCTCTCGTGAAGTTATTCCCAGCAAGTGGATCGGCGAGTTGGGCGAAAAGACTCTCGGCAGGTATTCGCAGAAAGACGATTTTATCCTGCTTTCACCTTCATTTTCGGTTCGTTTGCGAACTCAAAATATGCTTAAGGCGAGTGATTCGGAATGTAAAGAAGGAGGTTTCGACGTCCTGCTTGATAAGAATCGTCTCGAAGAGTCGAGCGCGGGATACTCGGGAGCCGGCGCGTATTATTATTACTCCTCGTTGCCGGGGGTCATGAAGATAGAGAATATGGACGTTGACGCCGGGAATATACTGTTCATTAAGGACTCGTTTTCCAGCGTGATGTTGCCTTACCTATCTCTTGCGGTCGGGCATATCACAACATGGGACATGCGCGACGAAAATGCGATCTATGAATACCTTGACGACCATCAGGAGATTGAAACCGTTGTAATCGCTTACACCTTATGTTTCTTAGGGGCAAAGAGAATGAACGATTTTCAATGAATACGGCGATTGACGTCTTAGAACTTTAACGGCGCAAACAGCCGCAGACAGATTCGACAGACCGCCGCACGAGAGGAGACTCCGATTCAAGAGGTTTCAGGTATTCGTTTGCTTTCTTTGAAGACGCCTTTTTCGACGCCGCCGGTTAGCAAAACGGGTCGTCACGGAAAAAACGAACTGCGGCGATTTGGACGAAAAGGCGGCGATTGTAACAGTCGGCGGTTCGTTATAATCTAACGTCCCTAGCTGCAGTAAAAAGACCGAAGCGCGCAAGTCGGGCTACGCAAATATCAGCGAGATAGGAAAGGAACGAATCCAGCACGAAGGCGCTCGTTGTGCTCCGAACTCGCGGCGCATAACGAGCGCCCGACGCAAACGCCCGATTTCGGGTTTAGGTTCTACAAGCTCACGGCGTCGTCTGACGGGAAGGGCGACGCGACGGTCCTTTATTCAAAACGTTGAATTGGGTAAAAGCGCCTTTATCGAATGAATGGAGGCGAAGCCATGGTTTACACAATCAATGAGATTAAAGAAAAAGCGATTCCGGTCGCTCGGAAATTTGGAATTAAAAAACTGAGCCTCTTCGGGTCATATGCGCGAAACGAAGCGAACGAGAAAAGCGATCTCGACTTTTTCATCAACGGAGACGATTTGCACGGGCTTATCCATTATTTTTCCTTCGTTCTGGCGTTAGAAGACGTGTTCAAACGACATGTCGACGTCGTGACGACGGGGATCAAGGACGTCGATTTTCTCAACGCTATTCAGGCATATGGGGTTTTGCTGTATGAAGAATAACGACTATCAAACGATCCAGAAAATAATTCGCTACTGCGACGACTCTCAGCAACAACGACGTCGATTTTGCTAAATTTAAAAAGGAGGTGACGTTCGAATACGCTTGCAGTCTATGCATTATTCAAATAGGCGAGTTAGTTGGAAGATTGTCCGACGGTTTTCAATCGGAACATCCCGATATTCCTTGGCATGCGATTAAAGCAATGCGAAATCTGCATGCGCATGACTACGAGCGCATTAATTTGTCAACTGTTTGGGATACTCTCACAATGGACGTTCCTAAACTTAAGGAACAACTGGAAGCGCTTCTATGATTAGCAGGTGGAACGTGCTGTTTTCAGCGTTTTAGACCTGTTTTTTCCTGACGTCACGACTTTCTAACGACGAATCTTTTTTCATCCCTACCGACGTCCGTTTTGACGCCGTCAAAAGCGCGTTTGTCAACGTTGAATTCGTCGAAATTGTTGAAATAACCTTACATAACCTTGACATTAAGGTTATGCAAGGTTATTATCATTAACGGAGGTTTCAAGCATGGATAGTTCGACAATTCGCCGCATCGAAGAAATAGAGAGACTCCTTCAATCCTTGCCGAAGGGAACTCTTGTTTATAAAACGATTAATGGAAAGAAGCAACCGTATCTTCAGTGGTATGAAGGGGGCAAGTTAAAATCGCGATATGTCAAAATCGCCGCGCGAGAAGAAACGATTGAAAAGGCGAATCGACGGAAGGAACTGGAGGAGGAATTAAAGGCGTTAAAGTCGGCGGGTTATAGACTTCCTTCCGAATCGTCTTCCGACGGATTTCGCGCTAACGTAATTACCGGCGAAGCGCTTCGTCAGATGACGGAAAGCGTAAAAAGCTTTCAGAAACGCGATTGCTACCGGCTTTTGGAGCAGTATTTGCGAGAAGGCTTCGCAGGACGCGCGTGCCTTCTTTATGGTCTGCGACGCACTGGCAAGACGACGCTGCTTTTTCAGGCGATTAATGATCTTGACGAAGGCGAGAAGGCGCGCGCGGCATACATAAAGGCGCGAACAAACAACTCGATCGCCGATCTTGATTCTGATCTCAAAATTCTTTGGGAGCGCGGGTTTCGCTATGTATTTATCGACGAAGTTACGATATTGAACGATTTTATAGATTCCGCTTCGATGTTTTCCGACGTTTACGCGATGATGGGAATGAAAATCGTTCTCTCTGGAGCGGATTCGCTCGGGTTTTGGTTTACGCTGACGCAAGAGCTGTATGACCGCGCGTTGACGATTCACACGACGTTCATCCCGTTCCACGAACATTCCCGTTTGCTCGGCGTGAACGACGTCGACGAGTATATCCGTTACGGCGGGACGCTTCGTCCAGGCGAACTCGCGTTTGACGATCCCGACGCGCTCGCCTTCGACGCCGCGTTTCGGGACGACGAGACGACCCGAAGGTATATCGACACGGCTATTTGCGGCAATATTCAACATTCTCTCGCCTGTTGTAAAAGAGGCGCGTTCTTTCGCCATCTGCGTGAACTCTATGAAACGGACGAACTGACGGGCGCGATTAATCGTATTATTGAAAGCATGAATCATCGGTTTCTGCTTTCCACGTTAGTCCGTCCGTTTGTTTCGCACGATTTGGGGTCGGCTGCCGAACTGTTTCGTAAACTTCCCGAAGGAGAGGGAAAAACGAGGATACTCGACCAAATTGATCGCAGGCTCGTCGCGAAGAAGCTGATGGAGATATTGAAAATCCGCGACCAAGAGGACGCTCGAATCGGGATAACGCAGGCGCATGTCGCCGAGATTAAAGAATATTTAAAAGCGTTGGACTTAGTCGTCGATCTTCCTCGTGAAAACCTGATTGCCGAGCCTGAAGAATATGTCGTGTTTACGCAACCGGGAATGCGCTATTGTCAGGCTCAGGCGCTCGCGCATATCCTCATGAAAGATCGAGAATTTATCGCGTTTAGTCGCAAAGAGCGCGAACTCGCTTGCGAGAAAATACTTGAAGACGTTCGAGGTCGAATGATGGAAGATATCGTGCTTCTGGAAACGGCGCGAGCGTTTTCGCCGAACCGCGACGTTTTTAAACTGACTCTCAGTCGAAGCGAAGTCGATATGGTTGGTTATGATCCGAAAGAGAACGTTTGCGAACTGTACGAGATCAAACACAGCGCCAAAATTGTCCCGAGACAGTATCATGTTCTTGAAGATGAAGAACTTTGTCGAGAAATTGAACGCCGTTATGGAAAAATCGTCGGAAAGACGGTAATCTATCGAGGAGAGGATCGCGTTCTGGAGAACGGGATCGCGTATCGGAACGTCGAGGATTATTTGAACTCGTTTGATCGTCGTTAATTGTAGCGCCATGCTAAAGGATAAGTTATGAAACGATTTAAAAAAATCGCTCTGGGATCGTTTGCGTTCCTTTTCGTCGTTCTGTGCGCGGTTTCGTCGCGCGTCGTCGCCGACGAGGGGACTTGCGTGATTCAGAAGGATCGATGGAATCTGACGCTTCAGAAGGGAGACGCGGGCGTTCGGATCGTCGGAGGGCGGTTCGGCGACGTCCGTATTCTTCCGGGGTCGCTCTTTTCGCTGACCGTCGTCGACGCTTCGGGGAAAGTCTCCGGAATCGCGTCCGACGCCGGGTGGCTCGCCGTCGAGCTTGAGCGCGACGGCGAGCGGCTGACGATTCGGGTCGCGAATCCCAACGGAATCGAGAAGCTCGCCGTCGTCGCGACGGGAACGATTGACGAAACGGGGATTTCATGGCGCGTCGAGATCGTCAACGAGTCGTCGGAATATTCCGTGACGGAAGCGACCTATCCCTTTCCCGCCGTTGCCGGGGCGCCGCTGAATTTCTTCGTTCCCGATCGTTGCGGACGCGCGATCATGAACGCGGGCGAGGTCGGGTTTACGTCGTATTACAGCTATCCGGGTCATGTCGCGTCGATGCAGTATTTCGCGTATTGGGGCGAAAAGTCCGGGCTGTATCTCGGGGTTCACGATCCCGACGCGTGTATGAAGACCTTTAACGCGACGGTCGAGAAGGGGGAAGGGCGGATTCGCGCGGCGTTTCCCGGAATCAATATCGGAGCGCCGGGGAACTCCTTTGCGCTCGGGGGCGAAACGCGGTGGCAGGTCTTTGACGGAGACTGGTTCGACGCGACCGCAATCTACAAGGATTTCGTCGTCAATCGCGCGAAATGGCTCCCCGAAAAGGGACGTCCCGACACGGCGCCGCAGTTTAAAGAGATCGCCTACTGGATTTGCGACTACATCCCGAATTCCGAAAAGCAGCGCGACGCACGCCCGATGACGCTCGCGACCGTTTCCGAAAAGTTCGGAAAAGACTACTGGATCGACGCCGCGATCGAACTCAAGAAACAACTCGACGCGCCCGTCGGCTATCAGGTTTACAACTGGCACGAGATTCCCTTCAACATCAACTATCCGCACTTTCTCCCCGCGAGAAAGGAATTTCTTGAAGGGCTGCCAAAACTTAAAGACGCGGGAATTTACGTCTTTCCCTATATCAACGCGGTGAGCTGGGAGATGGACGACGCCGACGAAGGATTTGACGAGAACTTCGCCAACGTCGGGAGTCGCGGCGCGGCGATCAAACCTGACGGAACGCCCTACTTCTTCCCCTACCCGCAAATCAAGGCGACCGGCGAACAGACAAGACTCGCCCCGATGTGCCCCGGATTTGCCCGATGGCGCGAAATCGTCGAGGAAGTCGCGAGAGGATTAGAGAAAACAACCGCGATCGACGGAATCTATTTCGACCAAATCGCCGCCGTTGCGCCGCTGCCATGTCGCTCTCATGACCACGGACATTTGCCCGGCGGAGGATCGTATTGGTCCGACGGATATTGTCAAACGATGGCGAAGATTAACGCCGACAAGCCGAAGAACGCGTTCTATTACAGCGAGTCGAACGCGGAAGCCTACGCGTCGGCGTTCGACGGATTTTTAACCTGGATTTGGAATCGCGGCGATCAGGTTCCGGCGTTCCCCGCGATCTATTCGGGTTACGTCCAAATGCTCGGACGCTACACGGACGGGGCGACGCGGGACGACGACGTTTATTTCCGCTTTCACCTCGCCGAATCGTTGACGTACGGTCAGCAGCTCGGGTGGCTCAACGCATGCGTCGTCTACAACGACGCGCGGATGGCGTTCTTGAAGAAGGTCGTCGCGGCGCGGCGCGAATGGACGCGTCTCTTCAACGAAGGGACGTTAACGCGTCCCCCCGTCGTCGAGACGGCGCTTGAACCGACGACGTCGTCGGGAATTACGATGCGTCCGATTATCGCCGGCGCGTGGAAGGACGCCGACGATTCGAAGGTCGTCCTCTTCGTCGTCAATATCTCAGACCAAGAAGCGGACGCGACGCTACGCCTCTTCCCTGAGGAATACGGCGTCGAATGTCCCGAAACGCTCGAGCTGCGTCTCGCGCCCCAGGACGTTCGCGTTATCGTCTACCCGTAAGTTATTCCTCCCACTTCAGAGAGTAGACGTCCGCCTCGTACATGACGAAGCGGAGTTGAATCTTCTCTTTGGCGAGCGCCGACATGTCCTTGTTTCCTTTCCACGAAACGCGGCGGTCGAGCGAGTCGCCGTAAATCAGGTCGCAGTCGTCGGCGGAGAAGCCCGGAACGACTTTGCCGTCGGCGTCGAGGACTTCGACTTTAACGTATCCTGCGGACGACGTCGCGACGTTCAGCGACAATTCTTTCCCTTCGAACTTCAACGGCTTCGTGACCGCGACGCCTTCCTTCGCCTTCGCGTGGAGCGATCCGAACCCGTCGATTCGCAGCGCGTAACGTCGCAGACGCGACGGCTTGAGCGAGTTCGTCGACTCCATCGTGTAGATCGAAAGCTCGTTCGGCGAGTCGTCGTCCGCAGACGGCGTCTCTAAGAAGTTCCACGCCGTGTAGTTGTCGCCGTAGAACCAGTTCGACGACGTTCTCAGACCCGGCGCGATAAAGACGTCGTTCGCGCGTCTGAATCGGACGCCGTTGCGCGACGTGATCAACATCGTGTCCGTCGTCGCCGTCCCGAGACGGTCGCCCCCCTTGTAAATCTTCATGCGGCGCTGGCGATCTTGCCATTCCGGGAGCAGCGGCGTCGACGCGGTAAGACCGTTGTCGACGTAACGCGTCGGAAGCCCGATGTAGATGTGCGGCGCGCGGTAGTATTGCTGGATCTGATTCGTATAGAACTGCTCGCGCAGCGTCGGACCGCCGCCGTGACGGAACTCGATTTCGCCTTCGCGCTTCCAGTGGATGAAATCGTCCGAAGTCGCGCGGACGATGACGCGGACGTTGTTGATAAATTCCCGGTAATACAACACGTATTTGTTTTCGAGCGTCGACCAGAACGCGACGTTTTGCGTGTCGAACTTCCCGTCCGTATAGACCGGCCCGTCGTGCATCAGCGTCCAATGAACTCCGTCGGGAGATTTCCACGCGAAGACCCCGTTTCGTTTTGGATCGTCGAACGCGCCGTACCCGTTTCCAATCGCTTTATAACGCTCGTCGTCAGGGCAGCCGGGTCGTTCGTCGACGAACGGCGTAAAGTCCTGCGTTCCGAGGTCCGTTCCGGCGACTTCATCGAGGATGATGTTGTTGTCCGTCACGCCTTTATAGTCGCAAAGCCCGAGGGAGGGACGGGTCCAATTTCGTCCGTCGACGCTTTCGGCGAGGCAGTAGCACATCGGAACGTTGTCGCCAAGCCCCCATGCGCGATAATAGAGCAGGTACTTGTCGCCGACCTTCAAGACGGTCGCATAGCCTTCGCCGCCCATTTCCCACGGACGGTCGAACTCCATGACGACCTCTTTACGCTCGGGACGGTGGAACGTGAGTTCGACGTCGTCGAGCGTCCCGACGAGAAATTCGTCGATAAAGAGTTCGCGTCGCGACCCTAGATAGGCGGCGCCGTCGTCCGCGTAGGCGGCGAGCGTCGGCAAAAGAAAAAGGAACGAGAAAAAGATCGCTGATATTGCGCGTTTCATAAAATTTCTCCTATTCATGCGACGCTCATGCGCCACAAAGATTAATCGAAGCCGTATTATAAAAGTCCGCTTCCTGAGTTTAAAGAGGCGCGGCGCAATTCGCGAGAAAAAAGACGACGCGAAGATTCTACGCAAAATTGCGTCTTCTGTCTGGTAAGGGCGTTTTCTTCCTGTTAAAATCAGACGGCGTCGGATTTCGATAGACTGTTCGATTACTCGTGTTGATCGCCCGACTCTGTTCAATCATACGTAACGTCGCGATCTCGAAGCTGATTCGTCGTCGCGCTCCAACTAGAAATCGCAGGAAGGATAATGCGCCGCTTCTTATTTGTTCTATCCGTTCTCTTTTCGCTCGCGACGACGCTGGCGCCCGCGTTGGCGGACGACGCCGCGCGTCCCGACTGGCTCCTTAACCCGAGCCCCTACGTTTCGGAGATACGTTTCGACGAAGACGCGAAGGAGCTGACGCTCGCCAACGGGTTGGTCGAACGCCGGATTCTCCTCGCGCCGAACGCCGCGACCGCGTCGTTCCGCAATCTTGCGACGGGAGAAGAAATGGTTCGCGCCCTCGCGCCGGAAGCGCGCGTTACGATCGACGGAAACTCTTACCCCGTCGGAGGGTTGACCGGCGCGCCCATCGCCAACTACTGGAAAGAAGAATGGAAAAAGACCTCGCGTCCGCTCGACGGCGCGTATACGTTCGACCGATTTGAAACGGGCGAAATCGAAGAGCGATTCCCATATAAGAAGCGTCCGGAATGGCTTTCGCGCGATCTGCCGTGGCCCCCGAAAGGGAAGCGCGTCAGCTTGTTCTTCACCCCTCCGAAAGTTTCCGCGCCGGTCGAGTCGGGCGAGAAGCTCTTTGAAGAAACGTTTCTTGAAGAACTCGACGCGGCGTGGCGCGTTCATTTGAGCGACATTTCGCCGCGCGTCTCCGTCGCGAACGAGGGTAAGCCGGGCGAAATCTTCGCGCCGACCGAAACCTGCGCGTATATGGAACGCGATTGGCTCGACGGCGCCGCCGCGATTAAGGTCGCGCTCGACGTCGGCGACGAAACGCGCGCCAACTCGTGGGGACCCGGCGTCGCGCTGCTCTTCCCGAACAAGACCGTCTCCGTCGTCGCGCGACCCTATTCGCGCCAGTATGAGCTTTGCGTCGACGGCGCCGAAAAGCTCGTCGGCTCCTTCGATCGCGACAAGGAAATCGTCATCGCTGTTTCTTTCGTGAAGAATGAAAACGCCCAGTCCGACGCGGAACGGTATTGGCTCGTCGCCGAGGGGCGCCAAGAAGGCGTTGGAAAGACGGTCGTCGGACAGGTCGCCGTTCCCTCGCTTCCGCAGACCGTGCGCGTCGGCAAGGTCGGAAAGGCCGGATTTGGAAAGGATTACCCGAACGCTCGGGCGCGAGACGAGGATTTTGCCCGCGTCCACATTAAGAACGTCGCTCTTTTCGCGCCCGTTCCGGCGGACGTCAAGCGCGAGCTTTCCAAGCTCCCAAACGTCGAAGTTCGATATGAAATTTACGACGGCGCCCCGTTGATCTCCAAGAAGCTCGTCGTCTCCTGTCCCGAAAATCTAGGCGACGCGTCCTTCATGCTCGATTCCTTCGTCAACGAAGAGCTGCGTCTCGTCGAACCGGAATCTTCGGTCGAAGGAACCCCGCCGAGCGTCCCGTACAACCTTGCGCTGCTGAGCGATTACATTTACGGCGGAATGTCAAGGTCGTCGTTCCTAGACGATTCGCGCGCGTGGCGCTTGAAGGCCGACCCGGACTATCTGACGCAGGTGAACTATCAGCGTAAAACGCGGTGTCTTCTCGAATGTTCCCCCGAACTCGGACCCGCGCAGACCGTCGATAAGGCGCGACCTTTTGAATCGAACACGATTTACGAACTGCTCCTCGACGGCATGGAGCGCGAACGCCGAGGACTCGCCGTTCGGCGAACGATGAGGATTCTCGCCCCGTGGACGGCGGAAAATCCCCTGATGTTCCACAAAGTGAAGTCGAGCCCCGAGGAGGTTCGAGGCGGGATCGAACAGTGTCGCGAGACGGGTTTTGAAGTCTTCATTATGAGTTTCGGCTCCGGGTTCAATCTCGAGAGCAAGGACCCTGAATATCGCAAACTCTATCGTACGCTTAGCGACGAAGCGCGCGCCGCGAACGTCGCGCTGGGCGGCTATTCCTTGACCTCGTCGCGAAACGCGGGAACCCTTGACGACAACGTTCATAACCCGGCGCCGTGTTTCGGGCGCGGCCCGTGCTTGCAATCCGCCTGGGGACAGGATTATCTCCAAGGACTCAAAGATTTTATGGAAATCGCCAATTTCGGCGTGTTTGAAAACGACGGACCTTATCCCGGCGACTTCTGCGAAGCGACGAATCATCCCGGGCATCGCGGCAAAGAGGATTCGATCTGGACGCAGTGGCGCGCGCAGTCGGATCTCTATACATGGTGCCGCGCTCACGGCGTTTACGTCAATCAGCCTGACTCTTATTTCCTCGTCGGCGGAAACAAGACCGGGATGGGCTATCGCGAGACGAACTGGTCGCTTCCGCGCGCGGAGCAGGTGATTATCGAGCGTCAGAACGTGTACGACGGAACGTGGGATAAGACCGCGTCGATGGGGTGGATGTTCGTGCCGCTGAGCCAATATCACGGCGGCGGCGCGGCGGCGACGATCGAGCCGCTGAAAGATCATCTCGAGCATTACGACGCGCGATTTGCGAACCTGATCGGGTCGGGAACGCAGGCGTGCTGGCGCGGACCGCGACTTTTCGACAGCGAGGAAACGAAGAAGGTCGTCGTGAAATGGACGACGTTCTATAAGGCGAATCGCCGGATTCTCGACGGCGACCTGATCCATCTGCGTCGCGCGACCGGGCGCGATTGGGACGGCTGGCTCCACGTCGATCCCGATCGCGGCGCCGAAACGCGCGGGCTCGCGTTCTTCTACAACCCGACGCAGGAGACGATTACGCGTCAAATCACGGTCCCGCTCTATTATACAGGGCTTGAAAAGAGCGCGATCGTTCGTTTGGGCGATTCTGATCTGAATCTCGACAAGCCGTTTGTCATCCAACTCGACGATAAGCGCGAGGCCGTCGTTGAGATTACGATTCCGGCGGAGTCCTACGCGTTGGCGACCTTTGAGGAAGCGTTGGTAAGATAGAACTCGCGTCTTGAGCGTCGCGCCGAAATCAAACGCGCCGTCCGTCGGTATTCGACGGGCGGCGCGTTTCGTTAACGTTTAAGAAGATCGACTTCTTGCGACGCGGTAAAAAGGCGAGACGTCAGCTTTCGCGGGTCCAGACGCAGACGCCGCCGGGACGGTCTTCAAGCGCGATTCCGAGTTCCTTGAGGCGGTCGCGGATCGCGTCGGCGGTCGCAAAGTCCTTGTTTTTCTTTGCGGCGCGGCGCAGGTCGATCAGGAGCGTCATGAGCGGATCGACGAGCGAGTCGTCTTCCTTCTTCTCCTCTTCGACGGGCTCGCGGAAGAGCCCGAGGGTAAGCGTCAGCTCTTTAAAGATTTGCGTCGCGGCGACGAGCGCGTCGCGCGCGGGCTGCGTTTCGGCGCCGGTTTTCGTTTCAAGCGCGTTCGCTTCGATGAACTTGTTGAGCGCGCGGAGGAAATCGAAGAAGACGGCGATTCCGCCCGCCGTGTTGAAGTCGTCGTCCATCGCTTCGAGGAATTTGGCACGGAACCCTTTGACCTGCTTCGCGAAGTCGGCGAACGCGGCGCCAAAAGGCGCGTTCTTTTCAAAAGCGTCGCCTTCGACGCGCGTCTTCGGGGCGTCTAGTTCGTAGAAGGATTTTCCCGTAACGCCTTCAAAGCGCTTGAAATAACGATAGAACGCCTCTAAGCCCTTGCCGACCTCGACGAGCCGTTCCTCGCTGTAGTCGATCGGACGGCGATAATGCGTCGAGAGGAGGAAGAAGCGGATGTTTTCCGGCTTGAATTTCTTGAGCAAATCGCGGAACGCCGACGCGCCCTTCGACTTGCTGATCTTGCCCGCCTCCTGCGACGCGAGGTCGCCTTCTTTCGCGCCGCCGTCGTCCGCGTCGCGCGTCTTGCGACCGCCGACCTTCCCGACTTGGTTCGACGCCTGCATCAAGCCGTTGTGCATCCAGTATTTCGCCATCGGCTTGCCGTAACGCGCTTCGCTCTGCGCGATTTCGTTCTCATGGTGCGGGAACTGGAGGTCGAGCCCGCCGCCGTGAATATCGAACGTCTCGCCGAGGATCGCGCCGCTCATGACGCTGCATTCGATGTGCCAACCAGGTCGCCCTTTGCCCCACGGGGAGTCCCAGGACGGCTCGCCCGGCTTGGCGGATTTCCAGAGCGCGAAGTCGAAGTTGGAGCGTTTGCGGTCGGCGGTTCCGCCTCCTTCGCCGCTCATCTGCTCGAGCGTTCGGTTGCTGAGTTTGCCGTATTCCGGGAACTTCTCGACGTCGAAGTAGACGTCTCCTTCCGATTCATAGGCGAAACCCTTGTTGATGAGTTCCTGAGTAAAGTCGATAATCTGCCCGATGTATTCGGTCGCTTTCGGGAAGACGTTGATCGAGTCGACGCCCATCGCCTTGAGGTTGTTCTTATAATCGGCGGTCATTTCGTCCGCGACGGCGTTCATTGGAATCCCGCGAGCGTTCGATTCCGCGATGAGTTTGTCGTCGACGTCCGTGATGTTAACGACCCATGTGACGTCGTAGCCCGAATAGACGAGATAACGTTTAATTGTGTCAAAAATCGTCGGTCCGACCATGTGCCCGATATGGCTTGGCTTGTAAACGGTAGGACCGCAAAGGTACATGCCGACCTTGCCCGGCGTGACGGGCGTAAACTCTTCCTTCGTTCTTGTCAGCGTATTAAAGACTCGGAGCATTTTCTTTCCTTTATCGAAACAATCGAACTAGCCGCGCTTCTCTTTGCGCCGTATCCTATATTACATCGTCATTTTAACCTGTACAGGTTAATTGTTTTCGATATTTTTCCGAAAGGCGTCGTTTCATCGTCGAGCGTCATAGAAAAAACGCCCGAATCGTCGCGTGGGATACTAACGATTCGGGCGTTCGTCCTATCGGACTGAGTTTGAGACTCGATCACTTGGCGGGACCGTTTCCGGAATATTTGATTTCTACGACTTGATTCTTCTTTTCGATCTTGACCGTGATCTCTTCTTGGAAGACTTTAGCGGGGAAATCTTCGTACTTGTTGCTCATGACGCCGGGGTTGAGGACGGGATCCATTTCAACCTGTCCGACGACTTTGGAGCCGTAAGCTTTAACGCGTTTTTCGCCGGTCGTGACTTCCGCTTCGAACTGACCGTTGAGAATTCGGGCGCCGTCGCTCGGCCCCTGGCCGTCGACGGGGTCAAAGGTAATCGAACCGGTTTCGACGAGTTCGTCGCCGACCATAACCGTTCCGGTGATCGGGACCTTTTTCGGGCCCTTGTCGCAGCCCGTCGTAACGACGGAGACGAGGCAAACGACCGCGAGAATAGCGAATAGTTTATTTTTCATAAGACAAACCTTCCGAGTTTTTAAGTGAGAAAAGCGTCGGTAAGACGCGAGTTTTCGGCGCGTTACCGACGCTTCTTTAGGTTAAGAGAATCGCGTTGACCGACGAATCCTCATGTCCGTTCCAGATCAGTTGGAAGCGAGGGTTTCGCCGCCCTTGGTCGAACCGAGAGCCTTCCAGACGTCGGAGGAAATCGTGTTCGAGTAGAATCTGACGGACCCGTCCGCCAGCGCGGCGTTGACGCCGCCGGAGTGACGGCTGCGCGCCGCGTAATATTCCGTGCTCGCGACTTCGACGCAGGGACGCGCTTTATCCTTGCTACCCGCCGACGGCGAGACGTCGGGGCACATGCCGGAGGCCATCGCGTCGGGCGTCGTGGAGTTCGGGGTCAGATACGTGGAGAACCCGGAGGACATGCGCTCGTCGTTGTAGACGTCGCCGCGCTTGTCGGCGTCGGCGATCGAATCGACGGTGAGAACTTCGGAGAAGAGCAACGTGTTGGAGGTCCCGTCGACGATATTCGAGAGCGTGACGAACTTGCTCAAATAGAAGCACGCGCCGTCAAACGTCGTGTAGAGCGCCTTATGCTGCTCCGGAATCTCGTCGCCGTGATAGTAGGCGCGGTAGCCGTAGCAACCGACGTAGTTGCAGCGAGCGCGTCCGTACGTTTGCGAAGGGCCAATTTCGTTGTTGACCTTGTCGCTCGGGCAGTAGAGCGTGGGGAACTTGGCGCTTTCACAGGCGATCGGGTTGCGATTGGAATTGCCTTCTTGGTTGTTCGGATACTGGTAGAAATGCTTTTTGAAGTCATACTGATTGGCGAGCGCGGCCTGTTCAATGAAGCCGTACATACGCGGAAGCCACGTGCAACGCGTGCCGATTCCGATACGACTTTGCGAGTCGCCCATCGTGGCGCCAAGAGGCAGGTAGTTGTTGTTCTGGTCGACGTAATTGTGAACCGCCAGACCCCATTGCTTCAGGTTGTTGGTGCACTGCATACGCCGCGCGGCTTCTCGCGCGGCTTGAACCGCTGGGAGAAGAAGACCGATAAGAATACCGATGATAGCGATGACGACGAGAAGTTCAACTAGCGTGAAGCCTCGTCTCTTGCGACTGAAAAAACGACCCATGAGTAAACTCCGTCAAAAATGAAAAATCTATTTCGAACGTCGCGAATGAGGATTGCTTCACAGGCCCTGCTTGGATAATCCGCCTCGAGACTCGCTGCTGAACACATGCTCAATCGCTGGGTTAATGCTTGACTTCATTTATATACAAAAAGTTTCGTGGCGTCAATGAATTTAAACTCTTTTTAGGCAATTTTGTAGTTTATGACGTTAGACAAGCAAGTTCAAAACCGCGGTTCGACTCTGCGTCGGGTATTAGACTTCGTTTTTTAGATAGGGCGTGTTGACACAACAAACCAAAGAATCGTATATTAGCGCAAGGTGGATCA
>CAMJTU010000056.1 GCA_946408825.1 uncultured Planctomycetaceae bacterium | reverse complement strand
GCGGAAAGAACAACGCCGGGGGTAGTACGCGAAATAAAACCCGCCTTCGGCGGGCCGTGCTTGACATTTGAACAAGTTACGACCGCTCGCGTCCCAACGGGCGCGAGTCGCGACGGCGCGGAAAGAACAACGCCGGGGGTAGTACGCGAAATAAAACCCGCCTTCGGCGGGCGCTTTTAGCGATCTATGACTTCGATTTAATTCTTGATTTCGGCGAACATTAAGAACTGCTCTTGCGTCCTTTCTTAAAATACGGTATCTCTTGAGGACGGCGTTTTACGTCTCGACCGCATGAATCGAGACGCGCGTCGGATATCGGGGCGTCATGGACGATCGCCCGTGAACATAGGCAGGAAGTCGTAGGTTCAATAGTTATGACAACATCACTGGGTCAAGGGAAATCGCCGAGATTGCGCGCGCTTGTCGGGCTAGTCGCGCTGACGGTCGCGTCGCTATCCTTCGACGGCGGAGTCGCCTTCTCCAACGACGACTACGAGCGTTCGCTCACATCTTCTAGTTATCAGGAAAAAAACGACGACGTCTATATCGTCGAAGACGAAATTCCCGACTTCAACTCGCCCTATTCTCTGAGCGACGGGGACAAAGATTATGGATATATCAGGCCGATAAATTCGAGAGATCTAGGCTCTAACGAATGGCTCGACGCCGAGACCGCCGCGATCAAAGATCGACGCGCCGCCAAGGTCAAAAACGTGATCATTGAAGACGAGTCCGGCGAAAATCCAAACGAACTCGTCGAAGCCACGTCAGGTCGAGGAACGATTCCGAAGAAGGTCCAAACGAAAGGGCTCTTCGGCTTCAACGTCGAGAACAACTCCCGCGACGGCGAGAGCTTCTACGAACGGTGGATCGCCGCCGATTCCAAATCGGACGAATGGTCGAAGCAGATTCTGCCCGTGGGAATGATGTACCCCTCCTACCTCGCGAGCCGTAAAGAATCGCGTTTGCAGAGCATCCTCACCTACGACAAAGACTACGGGACGCTCTGGGACATAACGCTCGGCGGTCGCGCGCCGATCTTCCGTTACGGCACGAAGGACATCACGCAGCCCGAAGGATGGGAAATCGAACTCGAAGGCGCCGCGCTCCTGAGACTCGACTGCGAACGCGATCGAGACCTCGCCGCGACCGATTATCGCGCCGGCGTCCCGATTATCTACGGAACGCGCCGTTTCCAGGTCAAGACGGGATACTACCACGTCAGTTCGCACCTGGGCGACAATTATCTGATGGACGCGTTCCGTCCCCGCGTTCATTACTCTCGCGACTCGATCATGCTCGGACTCGCGGTCAAGCCGACCGATTCCGTCCGTCTCTACGCGGAAGCCGACTACGCGTTCCACACCGGTCACGCGGCGGAGCCTTGGGAATTCCAGCTCGGTTTCGAATACACGCCCGAATTCACTCCGACGACCTCAAACTGGGCGGCGCGTCCGTTCCTCGCGTCTCACGGCCACCTCTACGAAGAACGCGATTTCGGAGGATACTGGTCGACCCAGATCGGCTTGCAGTGGCGCAGCCCGACAAACTCGCTCCTTCGTCTCGGCGCGGAATACTTCATGGGCGGCGACGATCTGTATCAGTTCCATAAAACGTATCAGCGCAAAATCGGCGGCGGAATCTGGTACGACTTCTGACCGATCCTCCGCCAAGACGCGCAACGCTTAAACCACTTCGCCAAGAACAGTCGCGCCAGAATCGGCGCCGGTAGAAAAGATGAAACGATTCCTTATCAGTCTAGCGGGCTCCTCGGTCCTTTGGGGACTTGTCGCGACTTTTGGTTTTTACTACGCGCTCAATCAGGGCTACCTCGACAACGACGCGGTTCGGCGTTACGCGGCAGGTCATCCGGTCGAATACGTAACGGTCGGGATGTTCTTCATCGGGCTCTGCGACCTTGCGTTCAAGTTCCTCAAAGCGCGCCGCGACCGTCGAGCGCTGCGTCGCGGAACGCTCTTTCCTCCGAAGTCCGCGGAGAAGGAGCCGCTCGCGAAGGTTAAGGAGTATCTCGGCGCGGTCGACAAGGCGCGCGACGTGCGCGGCGATTCCGCGTATCTGACGCGGCTCCGCAGCGCGCTCGAATACCTGAAACTCGGCGGCGCGCCCGACGAACTCGACCTCGAACTGCGCCGTCTCGCCGACGACGCCTACGACGAACGCGACGCCGATTACGGCATGGTCGGCGCCTTCATCTGGGCGATTCCGATCCTCGGTTTTCTCGGAACCGTTCTCGGCATTACGGTCGCGCTCGGAAGTCTCGACCTCACGCAGATCGAAACGACGAGCGAGAAGCTCGCCGGCGGTCTCAAGGTCGCGTTCGACACGACGGCGCTCGCGCTTGGACTCGTTTTCGTTCTCTATTTCGTGAAATTCGTCGTCCGCCGTCAGGACGCGGCGATTGAAAAGGGCGTCGCCAAACTCGTCGACCGCGAACTTAAAGGGCGGTTCTACGACGAAAACGCCGGCGGCGACGCCTCGACGGCCGAACTTTCCTTCGCGGTCGATCCCAACTCCTTTGAGCCCGTCGCGAAGCTTCTCGCGCAAACGCTCGCCGCCACGCTCGAAGACCACGCGCGGCGCCAGACGGAGACGCTCGTCATAACGACGCGAGGACTCGCGGACGAATTCGGGCGAGCGCTCGACCGCCGATTCGAGGAAGGAAGCGGCTCGTGGCTCCGCGCGCTCGCCGACGCGCAGTCGCGTTTCGTCGAAGAATCCGTCAGACCGTCGCTCGAAGAGCTCTCGAAACGCTCCGAACGTTTCGATTCGCTCGAAGACAAGGTCGCGCAGGAGACCGAGGCGCTGCGTCAGACGCTCCGCGCCTGCGCCGACGTCGCCGCGATCGAAGACCGACTCGCGGCGTCCCTCAAGGAACTCGCGCAGGTCAACGCGTTTGAGAAGACTCTTTCGAACCTCAACGCCGCCGTCTGCCTTTTGAACTCGCGACTCGCCGCGCCCCTCTCCACGCCGAATCTCGACAAAGCGCGCCGCGCCGCCAAACGTTCCGAAACGCTCGCCGCGCTCCAAACGCTCGACGAAAAACCGACGCCGATCGACGGCGCTTCCGACGGGTCGGAGCCCTACCCGCTCAAGCCCGAGGTCGCGAACGAACTCGCGGCGTCGAACGACACGGCCCCGACGCCCAACGTCTACCCCTTCGCCGAGCCGCACGACGACGTTCTCACGGCGTCGTTCCCCGAAGCCGCGTCTCTCGACGCGACCGAATCGTCCCCTGAAAAATCGTCCAGACTTCGCGAAGCGCTCGGCAAAAAGAGGCGTTCCGCGTAGTCGTTCCCATTCGTCGCCCGTTTAACCGTCTGATCTTATGTCGCGTCGATCAAGAGCCGGGTCTGAAGAAGCGTTTTCGCTCTTTCCCTTTCTCGCCGTTCTCCTCTGCACGATGGGAACGCTTGCGCTCGTTTTCGTACTGATCGCGCAGAAAGCGTCGAGCGACGAGATCGTCGAGGAGTCGGACGCGCCCGTCGCGGAATTCGACGCGGACGCGGCGCTCGGCGACGTCGGAGAATACGGCGCGATCGTCGGCGCGGCGGAACTCGCCGCCGCGATGAACGGAGGTCTCGGCGCCGAACGCGACGAAGAGCGAGACGAGGCGTATGAAGAAGCGCTCGTTAAGACGGGCGCGGCGTCGCTCGACGAGGTGCTGGAGGAAAAGGAATCGGTCGAATGGTTCCTGAGCGAACTCGACGAGATTCGTTCCCATTCGGACGAAGTCTTTGAAGAAGAACGCCAGCGGCTCGCGAACGCGGAAGCGGGAATCGCCAAGCTCCGCGAAGAGGCGGATTTGGCGCAGCGTCGCTACGACGCGCTCATGAACGAGGACGAGGAGGAGGACGCCGAAGAACTTCGCCGTCAGATCGCCGCGCTCGACCAGGCGTTAGAACAACTCCAAGAGGAAGCGGCGCAGCTCCGCGAGAAGAACGCCAACGCGAAGAAATCGTACGCGATCGTTCCGTATCAAGGAAAGAAAGGAACGTTTCGACGCCCGATTTACGTCGAATGTATAGACTCCGGCGTCTTTATCATGCCCGAGGGCGTGCGCTTCGACGAACGCGATTTTCTACTCGCGCAATATCCGGGCAACCCGTTCGACACGGCGCTCCGCGCGGCCTCGCAGCGCATTCTCACGACGGGCGGCCAGAAAACGACGAAGGGCGAAGCGATCGAGCCGTATCCGCTCGTTATCGTCCGTCCGAGCGGCGCGCGATATTTCTATTCCGCGATCGCCGCGCTCGCGTCGTGGGGCGAACTCTACGGCTATGAATTCGTCGAAGAGGATCAGAATCTCGAATATCCGGAGCCGGACCCCGTCCTCGCCAAAGCCGCTTCAGACCAAGCGAACGCCGCGCGCGCGCGAATGCAGGCGCAGCTTGCGGCGGCGCTTTCGATCCGCAACGCGCGACTCGTCGCCGAGGAACGCGCAAGACGCGACGCGCGGCCCGGCGAACGCGACGAGCGCGGCTCCGCCCCGAACTCCGAACTCCAAGCGCGACTCGGTTCGAACGTCCGACTCGGCGCCGCGAATCCGAACGCGGGCGGCGTCAGACCCGGCGTCGACCACGGCGGATCGGACGCCCGCGTCGCGCAGAACGTCGCGACTCCGCCCGTCTCCGGGCCCGGAACCCCGCCGACGGTCGGAACGACGCCGCAAGTCGTCCCGCCGGCTCGGAGTTTCGCGGCGCCAAACGTCGCGGGAAAAGGCGTCTTTACGGGCGCGGTAAACGCGGTCGGAAGCGGTTCGAAGGCGCAGGGCGGCGAAGTCGAGTCGAACGCCGTTTACGTCGGACGCTATGCGCAGAACGCGACGCCCCCGACCTCGACCCCAACCCCGACCGACGGCCCCGCGACGGCGGAGAATCCCGGTTCCGACGGCGTCGAAGCTCAGAACGCCGAAACGGCGACGGCGGCAAACGCCCCCGGCTCGTCGCGGAAACTCGCGCGAAGCCGAGCGTACGCGGCCGACGACGCCCCGTCCGCCGCGACGAACGCGGCAAGCGGCGGCGCGACGGAATCCGCGCCCGGCGCGGTAACGACGCGACGCGTCGAAAACGCGGCGGCGACGACGCAAGAGACTCAGGCGCCGTCCCAGCCCGGCGCCGAAACGCCGCTGTATATGAAGAATTTCGTCGCGACGCCGGATTCAAATCAACCTTCCGATCCCGCGCAATCCCGCGATCTGACGAACACGCTCGGGAACACGACCTACGGGGCCGGCGCGACGGGCGAAAGCGGCGACGGCGCGACCGCGGCGGCGCAGCCCGGGTCCGACGCGGCAAACGCCGCGCCCGGCGTCCCGAACGTTTTCGACAAAACCGTCTCGCTCGACGAACCCGCTGAAAATCAGAACAAAATCCGCGACGACGAAAAGACGCCCCCCGAGGCGTTCCTCGTTTCGCGCGAGCTGACGCGAACGGCGCAGCGCGGCAGCGAGCGCGGAATCCTCGTGCGGTGTACGAAGGATCGTTACGTTTTCCCGAAGCAGCCGGGGCTCCGCGCGACCGGCGAAGTCGCCTATCAGACGGAAGGCAAGACGCCCGGCGACCGCGACGCGGAACTCTCCGACGTTATCGCGCTGTGCGTGAAGTCGTGGGGACTTGCGGGCCGCAATATGTTCTGGGCGCCGTATCTTAAAGTCGAAGTCGAGCCGGGCGGCGAGGAGGGAATGAAGGATCTTCAAGAATTCTGCCAAACGCAAGGGCTAACGCTCGTCCCCGCGAAGCCGACGCCGCCGACAAACGCGGATCCGAATTCTCCGTAAATTCTTGACGTCAAAGTCGAAGGAACGTAAAATAGTCGGATGGAGGCGTTCCAATGGCTGACAACGAAAACAACAACGGCGACGGGATTAATCGGGAATATAAAGACCGACTTTTCAAGTTTATCTTTGGCAATCCCAACCATAAGGAATGGGCGTTAGACGTCTTCAACACGCTCGGGAATACGAATTATACCGACGCGGACGCCGTCGAATTCACGACGATCGAAGACGTCGTCTACCTCGGCATGAAGAACGACGTTTCGTTCCTCTTTGGCGGGATCATGAGTTTTTACGAACAACAGTCGAAGGTCGACCGCACGCTCCCCGTTCGTTTCCTCTCCTACTCGTCGATGGTCTACAATAAGCACATCGAGAGGTCTTGGAACGTCGACGGGCATTTTCCGAAGAAGTTTCCCATCCCGATCTGCGTCTGTTTCTACAACGGAACGCTCAACCAGCCGGATCGACTCGAGTTGAAGTTCTCCGATCTCTTTACGGAGACTCCGCTCCCGTACGCGATCAAGCCGTCGATAGAAATCACAGTCACGGTCTTCAACGTCAACAGCGGTCGCAACAAGGAACTTCTCGACAAATGCAAACCGCTCGCCGACTATTCATGGTTCGTCGGACGAACGCGTTTCAACCAGACTCGAACAAACACCAAAGAAGAAGCGGTCGACCTAACCCTAAAGGAAATGCCGAACGACTCCGTTCTTAAGCAGTTCCTCTTGGAAAATCAAGCGGAGGTAAAAAGCATGTGGATCACTGAATACAATGAAGAAAGAGCCCACGCGCAATCGCGTGAAGAAGGATACGAGGAAGGGCGTGAAGAAGGATTCGACGAAGGCGTCTCCGTCGGCGAAGCAAGAGGTATTAATATCGGCAGAGAACAAGGATTGATTGAAGGGATCGCAGGGTTTGTGAAAAGCGGCGTCATTACTCTCGCGCAGGCGGCGGAACGATTCGAAATGACCGAAGCCGAGTTCGCCGAAAAAGCGGCGGCGTTGGGGATAAACGTCTACTAAACTTCTCCTCCGTTCCTCTTGGAAAATCAAGCGGAGGTAAAAAGCATGTGGATCACTGAATACAACGAAGAAAGAGCCCACGCGCAATCGCGACAGGAAGGATACGAGGAAGGGCGTGAAGAAGGAATTGAAGAGGGCGAAGAACGCGGTCTCATTAGAGGAATCGCGAAACTCGTAAAGAACGGCGTCGTCACGCTCTCTCAGGCGGCGGAATTCGGAATCTGCCTCCGCTGAACGTCGGCGGCGCCGACCTTAAAACCCCAAACCCTTGAAAATAAAAATTTAAAAAAATCCCCGAATACGATACCTTTTGACGTTTCCGTGGTATAATAATCTCGGTATTATGAGTCGTCGCTTGGTTTTAACGGCGGCGCGTCGACGGGGACGGCGGTTCGCGTTTGCGGTTCGTCTCGCGTCGAAGTGGGTTTTATATGTGTCTAGGGAGATTTAAGATGAAAAACAGCGTTTTTTCAAAAGGGCGGAACTCTAAAGGTTTCACCCTTGTCGAGCTTCTAGTTGTTATCGCGATCATCGGTATTCTTATCGGTCTTCTTCTGCCCGCGGTTCAGGCGGCGCGTGAAGCGGCGCGACGTATGCAGTGCACGAACAACCTCAAGCAGCTCATTCTCGCGGCCCAAACGTATCACGACGCCAACAATTCGTTCCAGCCTTCGCGCGGCGGCGGCGACGGATGCGGCGACTACGGGTGGATCGGACACCACGTCTGGATTCTCCCTTACGCGGAACAGACGGCGCTCTATCAAACGCTTTCGTCTAAGAACTGGCCGAGCGTTCAGGGCAACGGCGACAAATCCTATTCCGTCCAGATCGGCTACCTGATGTGCCCCTCGGACGCCGGTTCTAGGAATAAGACGAGCTGGGTCAACGACGCGGGTCGAACAAACTACGCGGGCAGTTGGGGCGACTCGATCTGCCAGACGGACGAATCGTCGATGACGTCCCGAGGTTTCTTCCCCGGCGGTCTGTATTCGCGCGCCGCTATGAACAACTCGCGTCACGTCGTCACGCGCACGATGAGCTCGATCACGGACGGAACGTCGAACACGATCGCGTATTCCGAGATGGTCTGCGGCGACATGCAGGGCACGAACAAAGTCAAGGGCGGAATCGCGCTGGTCGGCACGGGTTCAATTACTCGTCCGCGCAACATTCTGAACCTCGTCAGCTCGGCGGACCGCAACCTGTTCACGGGCAGCGCCTGCACGTTTGAACGCGGTCAGAACTGGGCGGAAGGATCCGTGAGCACGACCGGGTTTCAGACGATTCTTCCCCCGAACTCTCCGAACGCGCGCAACTACGGCGGCGGCGCGGGTCAGGCGGGCTGGGGCTACGGCATCTGCTCCGCGCAGTCGAACCACAGCGGCGGCGTGAACGCGGCGATGGTCGACGGAAGCGTCCGCTTCATCTCCGACACGATCGACTGCGGCGACATGGACGCCGACCCGCAGAACACCTCCGCCTACTCGACGATTCAAGCGTCGCATGGTAAGGAATTCGCCGGCAAAAGCCCGTACGGCGTCTGGGGCGCGCTTGGTTCGATCGAAGGCGGCGAGACGACCTCGAACTGATTTCGTTTCGTAAACTCACCAAATCGAAAAGCGTCGCCGTCTCGATCTTCTGGGTCGGCGGCGTTCTTCATATCCAACAACGAAAAGGACGCTATTATGAAAGCGCTAAAGATTACGGCGGTCGCGGCGATTCTCTGTTCGCTCGTCGCGACTCTGGGCTGCTCCGGCAAGCCGAGCGGATTTCCTAAGGTTTCTCCTTGTACGATCACCGTCCTCGACGGATCGACCCCGATCGAAGGCGTCGAGATCGCGCTGATTCCCGACACGCCGATCCCCGGCGTGATCGCCGGAGGAACGACGGACGCGCAGGGCGTCTGCGTCGTCAATACGACGTTCGCCAACTTCCAGGCCCCCGGCGCGCCCGCGGGCAGTTTCACCGTGACGCTCCGCAAAGACCCGACCCCGACCAAGCCGGAACTCACCGCCGAGGACATGTCTAAAATGGAGCGCAGCGAAGTCGACAAATACAATAAAGAGCGCGACGCCGAGATCAAGAGCATGCCGCAGATCATCCCGCCGGTCCTCACGAGCATGCAGACCTCGAAGGTCAAGCTGACCACGCCCGGCGACTCGGCGATCACGGTCGACGTCACTCAGTATTGAGCGGAATCACGCGCGCCCCAAATCTCGGGCGGCGCCAAAAAACAACGCGCGTCAGACAAAGAAACGGACGGTCGGTCGACCGTCCGTTTTTCTATGGCGCGGCTCGGGCGTCTCGTCAGGAATCCGTTTGATTAAATCCGTCGGCAGTCTGGACGTTAAGTTCAATTCAACTTGACTTTAGAATGAAGTTTCGTAAACTATACGTAGGCGGTTTTCGACGCGTTTTGAGAGCGTCCGCGCCGGCGTTACGTTAGGAGTTTTTAAATGAGCGCCCCTTGGGACGAAGGGTATTTTGTCAAGTTAAAGCTTGACGTGGTTTTTAAGCGAGTTTTTGGCGAGCGTCAGAACATTCGTCTCACGAAGGGACTTATTTCTGATCTGCTCGAAATACCACGCGACGAGATTCAGAACGTCGAGATTCTGAACGTCGAAATACCGCCAGAACGTTGGCGTCAAAAATTCAACAGACTCGATTTGCAACTTCAGGTCGACGATAAAATCGTAAACGTTGAAATGCAGGTTCGCGGCGAGAAGCATTTTCGAGAACGTTCCCTTTTTTATTGGTCGAGAATTTACACGCGAGATTTGAAGGAAGGGGAAAAATATAGGAATTTAAAACAGACGATTTGCGTCAATATTCTAGACTTCAACCTATTCGAAGACGAAGACGATTATCATACGGCGGTACGCGTGACGTATGGCAAACGCAGGCGTGTTTTTACGAAGAAGTTTGCGATCCACGTTTTTGAACTCAAGAAACTCGATAGATTTAGAAAAGGAGCGCCGAAGGAAGATTGGCTCGGGCTGATCAACGTCGGCTCAAAGGAGGAACTTATGACGATTATAGAAAGCGCCGTTATTCCGGAAGTCCGCGACGCGGGACGAATTCTTCTCGATTTCCAAGCGGACGAACGAGTCCGCCAAGAGGCGTGGTATCGCGAGAAACAAATGCACGACGAAGCCTCTCAGATTGACGACGCATATGAAGAAGGAAGGGCAGAAGGAAGAGAGGAAGGAAGAGAAGAAGGAAAGGAAGAAGGAAGGGAAGAAGGAACTCTTCAAACGCTTGCGCGCCTCGTCGCTCGAGGGCGTTTGACGGTTTCCGAAGCGGCGGAGGACGCCGGTATGAGCGTCGAGGAATTTGAGAATCTAACGAAGTCTCAGACCAAAAGATAACGTCGTTTTCTGCGCGTGAACTAACGCGAAAAGAGAGGCGGTTATATCTCTGACGGACAAAAGGCGCCCCCTGAAAGCAACGCGGAAGCGGCGCCGAAATCTCTTGAACTTCAACCGAGGACGAAAGAACCGCGTCAATCGGCGACTTCAGACGCGAAACCGTCGTTCGTTCTTTTATCGCGGAGCGCCTCGTAGACGATTTTTTCGAGGGTATAGGCGCGATAGCGGATCTGTTCCCATTCTTTGGCGAGCTGCGGTTCGACGAGTTTGGAGAATTCTTCGAGGCTCCTGGCGGACTCTTCAAGCCGAGCGAAATTCGCGACGAGAACGCTTTTGAGAGACGCGCGTTCATATTCGTCGGACGTCTCGACGGACGTTCCGACGTCGCCGACCGTGTCGCGCGCGGCGAGCCGTTTGTCGCGGTCGAGCTTTTCCGACGTCGTCGCGAAGAGATGGCGCAGTTCCTTGAGCCGGCGCGTCAGGTCTTCCGAATCTTCGAGAAATCGCGTCGCGTCCTCGACGACCCGCAGCGCCTCGCGACCGCGATTCGCCGCCGCGTCGAGAATCCGATATACCTTTAAATCCGTCATGAGCGCAAAACGTCTCCTCTCGTCGTGAACGTTGAGCCCGGCGACGCGCGGGGCGCGCGGGCAGACCGATTCATGATAACGCGCGGGGGGCGTTTCGACAAGCGCGGCGTCGGCGAGAACGGCGCAAATCGTCCGCGCGGCGCCGCGCTCGCGACGGTCGAACGCTCGGGAAAAGGCCGAACAACCGCGCGTCGGAGTTGTATTTTTCAGAGTTTTCACGTCGAAACGATCTCGCCGAAAACAACGGTCGTTCCTAAGCCGCGAATTGTCGCTGAACTGATTATTATACGACTCTCTCTGACTTTGCGTTTCTGACGAACGGTTTTACGTTTACGGCGAGTTCGCGTCGCTCCGCATAGTGGGAATTTTCCGATAACCGACCGGCAAAAATGTCGCGACTCGATATTTTCATTGAAAAGCCGCTTGAAATTCTTTGAGTTTTCATTAGATTAGATAGACAAGAGAAAACAATCAGGCAAGGAAGTCGCTTGCACGACCATGTTCAAGCGTTTGCCCATCCCCCCCCTGGGACTTCTTTGACGTCGTCGGCGCGCGCCTACGATTTCGGTTCGTTTCTCTCTCTCGCGTTTAGCGTCGTCAATCCGCGACGCGCGGTCGAAATTCGTCGAACGCGCGCGAATACGGCATACTGCGGCGTTCCTCCTCCCACGAACCCAAATATGCAGAGGCGTCTTGCGTCTCTGTCGACGTCATATATGGCTTTGACATGAACGACCATTATCACGGCGGCGATCGCCATGACCGCGAGCAAGACGCCGATCCGACGCAAGAAAACGGTCGATTGCGCTTTATCTACGAATCGCTTCTCTTCGGGGCGCGCGAGACGGCAGATTCTGAAGACGAGCCTTTCTTCGTCGACAATCTCAGGCGTAGGGATCAGACGTCGTTGCTTTCGCTCGAGGAGGAGAACGATTATTTCAGAGACATGATCCTCTGGGAGCAGGCGCCGTCGTTAGAGCTTAAAACTTTCGTCGCGAAATATCTCCCGCTGATCGATCTCCAAAAGGCGACGGACGCCGAGGTCGAGCGGTCGTTGTCGAAGCTCGTGCGGTTCCTGAATTCCATCGGGCACAGAATCGTCTGCGCCGACCATCTATCCGCCCGGCGCGTCTATTCCCTCATCGTCAACGGCGTCCTTCCGCATCAGATTAAGGTTCTGCCCCCCGAGATGTTCACCGAGTGGTTCTTCTGCTTCCACACCGAAACGGAAATCCTCGACAAGAACGACTTCACGATCTATTTCCAATATTACGCCGAAGACTTCGAGCATATCTTCTGGCGCGAAGAAGACGATATCCCGAAACGTATCGCCACCCCCTACTCGCGCCCCTACATGCCCAAGCACCGCCCGATCTTCACCCTCTGATTCCCCAATCGCCCCCGCGAGAATAGAATCGACTCCAAGATACGACGCCTCCAAATCCCCGGGGGCGTTTTTCTTTGACGCGCCGTCCGATATATCGCCCGGGAAATTCTAAGACGCGCCTCATATCTCCGACCCTATCCGAACGCGACGGAAGACGTCCGACGCGGCGCGCTAAACGACATACGCGCCGACGACAGACTCAAACGGGAGAGCGTCAAAGTCCGGCGTTCCACGGGTTCGACCGCCGTTTCGAGCCACGCTATCCGAGACGCTAGAGAAGACGCTAGCCGTCATAATACGCACAAATTCCGCCCGGATTCACGCCATACCAAACACTAGAAAGAACGCTAGTAAGACTAACAGACTCAAACGCCGTTCAGATTGCCGTATTTTCAAGCGCTAGGAACGACGCTAGAGGGGGCGGTGAGTTCAACTATCGCGCTCAAACACACATTTCCCAATATCAATCAAAACGAAGATTTAACCGCCGTTCAGATGTTGCGAAAAAAAACTCCCCTTTTTATAATAAACGTCTGGTTCGCAATTTCCGGGGGTACGCAATGTGCAACGGCGTGATCGACCCGTCGAGAATTACTCCAAAGAAGACGTCAAATTGAAATATATCACCGCGGTGCAGAAAATGCGAAGCGGGCGTCTCAGACAAAGAAACTTAAAACTTGTTAATCAGCCTCGTTGATTATAAAGAAGAACGAAGATAGCGAAAAATCAAGGGAACCGGACTTATAAGGGCGAATGTCATGTTTCCAGAAGAAAAAGCTAAAGAAAAAACTCCAGAGGATAAAGCTAGAGAAAAAATCGATAAACAACTAATCCGCGCGGGTTGGAGCATTGTCGCAAGGAACGAGTATACGCCGAACACAGCCTCCGCTGTAAAAGAAGCTCTTATGAAAGGCAACACGGAAAGCGACTACTTGCTTTTCATTGAGGGTAAAGCCGTCGCCGTAGTCGAAGCCA
The DNA here is from genome assembly GCA_946408825.1 of uncultured Planctomycetaceae bacterium. Lineage (GTDB taxonomy): Bacteria > Planctomycetota > Planctomycetia > Pirellulales > Thermoguttaceae > RUG369. The sequence goes on along the minus strand of CAMJTU010000056.1, from coordinate 5,585 downwards.
AACGCGAGGAAAATCCGCTTGGAAGCGGCGTTCAATCACAAGCGGAGAATTACGCGCGTAATCCCCAAGACTGGTATGGATTGTGGTTCCCCAATCTGAATTTGATTCCGCTGGTATATCTTGCAAACGGTAAAAAAATCTACTTTAAGAATTTGTTGCAACCCGAGAGCGACTACGTAGAACTTGCCGAGATGCATTCGCCCAAGAAAATGCTCAAGATCATCGGGAAAGATTCTGAATACGGCGCTCTTCCTAGGCTTGATCATCGTGGACTGCGCGACTGCCAGTACCGCGCGGAAATGAAATTTGAGGAATCGATAAAGCAAGGCGCAAAGAAGAGTCTAGCTGTATTGGCGACGGGCGCGGGTAAAACTTATCTCGCTTGTCTCGCAAGTTACAGGCTTCTGAATTACACCCCCGTTAACAGAGTTCTATTCCTTGCGGATAGAAATAACTTAGCTCGTCAAGCGGAAAGCGAGTTTAATATTTTTGACCGTACCGAGGAACAAGAAAAGATGGGTTCTCTGTACGAGATCAAACGACTCAAGAACGAAAATGATATTAAAGCTTCCGTCGTAATCTCAACGATTCAAAAACTCTTTGCCATTCTTACCGGAAGTTCTCTTTCCAACGAAGATAGCGAAGACGCCGAGGATGAAAAGAACAGCGCCGAAGAAGAAAAAGGAGACGCCTGTGTAATTCAACTTGGCAATGATTTGAAATTGCCGCCCGATTATTTTCAACTCATTATCGTCGACGAGTGTCACAGATCGATTTATGGCAAGTGGCAAAATGTATTGAAATACTTTTCAGGGGCTCACGTGCTCGGGCTCACCGCGACCCCAACTCCGGAAGCGCTCGCATTTTTCAACGAAAACGTCGTCGAGCAGTACACCTATGACGATTCCGTCGTTGACGGCGTCAATGTTCCTTCGCGCGTGTATCGCATAAAGACAAAGATCACTGAACATGGCGGCGCGATCAAAGCCGGAACAAGCGTGACGGAAACTTCTCGCCAAACAGGTGAAGAAACCACATACGTAGCTCCGCGACAAGTAGACTATAAGCCAAATGAGTTGGATCGTTCCGTCGTCAACCCAAAGCAAATTAGGGAAGTTTTGGAGGCGTATAAAAAATCTATCTATGAGGAACTCTACCCTGATCGTGAAAAGAGATGGGAATACGTCCCGAAAACGTTGATTTTCGCTAAAGACGATTATCACGCGACGCAGATTGTAGAAATAGTCAAACAGACGTTTGCCGCAGAGTTTGAAGACGGCGCGACGCCGGAGCGCTTTGTTCAGAAAATCACGTACAAAGCGGAAGACTCTAATGGACTTATCCGCGATTTCAGAACGGAAAAGGATTTCCGTATCGCTGTTACGGTCACGCTAGTCGCGACGGGCACCGACGTCAAACCGCTTGAGGTTGTGCTATTCATGAAAGACGTCGCTTCCGACGTTCTTTACACGCAAATGAAAGGGCGCGGTTGTCGCGTCATTAACGACGATCAACTCCGTGAAGTAACGCCAAACGCTAAATCTAAGGATTGCTATTACATTGTCGACGCCATCGGCGTGACGGAACACGATAAGATAATCCGACGTCTCGTGTTGAAACCCGGCAAAAAAATCCTGTCGCTGGAAGAAGTGCTAGAACGCCTTGCCCATAATGAATTGAGCGATGAAAATCTTTGGCTTCTGAGCGGCTACTGCTCCAATGTTAATCGTAGGTATGAAAACGACGATCTGTACGGAAGACATCTGGATTACTTTATCAATGATTACGGTTTTGCACCCAAGACGATAGCTTTCAATATTCAAAAAGCGTTCGATTCTGAAAAACTACCGCCATACAGAAGTCCGTCAGACAATAACGCAGAACGGATGAAACTCATTGAGATTCTGATTAACAACATTCCTGCGCGACAAAAACTGCTGGAAATGAAGCGAGGTTATTTTGTAACGACACAAAACGACCCCGATGAACTCATAGACGTGTACTTTACTTTTGAATCGGCAAAATCGTTCATTGAAAATTTTGAAAACTATTTGGAGAAAAATAAGGACGATATCGAAGCGTTGCGAATCGTCTACAATTCTGAGGATAGGGCGATCACCCATAGCATGCTGATAGAGTTGCGCGATCGGCTTCTGGCAGAGAATAATCAATACGGGGTTTACACTATATGGAAAAACTATAAGTCGCTAGACTCCGTGAAAGACTCCGTGAAAAAGGTGGATGATCTGGACGTTAGGACAAAGGTAAACGCGCTTACTAATTTGATTCAGATTGTTCGTTTTGCTTATAGAAAAAACCAAAGATTAACCAGCCTGTCTAAAAGTTACGCTCAGCGATTCAGTCTTTATTGCGGTCAGGCGCAACGCGAGTTGACAGACGACCAAAAAGAGGTTATGAGACAAATAGCAGATTTTATCATCAATGAAGGAGCCATTACGGCGCAAGAGTTAAATGAAATTGCTCCGGATATCTGGCGGAGAGCAATTACGCGGCTTGGCAACTATAAGGCGCTCGACGAAGAAATGTTGGCGATGTCAAAAATCATTTTGAAGGCCGCATAAGGGACATAGACAATGTTAGAAAATCACAAAACCGAGGCCAATCTTCTGACGAAAGTATGGAACATCGCAAACGTCCTATCAGCGTCGGGAGTCGGCTTTACCGACTATATCACGCAACTGACCTATATCCTCTTCTTGAAAATGGACGACGAAAAAGAAAGCATGGGGCTTTCTAGCCGTCTGCCGGAAGGGTGCAAATGGAAAGACCTATGCGCGCTGAGCGGCGAGGATCTCGTTGAAAAGTATGACGACATTCTGGATGAACTCTCGAGGTGCGAAGGTCTCATTGGCGTCATTTTCACTCGAGCGACAAACAAAATATCGCGTCCCGTCATGCTTAAAAAGGTCGTCGATATGGTCGCCGAGGAAAACTGGTATATGTTAGAGGGAGACCTCAAGGGCGCCATCTACGAAGATATCCTTGAGAAAAACGGTCAAGATAAGAAAAGCGGCGCCGGACAATACTTCACGCCGCGAGCGCTGATTTCCGCTATTGTCGACGTTGTTGATCCTAAAATCACAGAGACCGTAGCGGATCCCTGTTGCGGTACGGCGGGCTTCCTCCTTGCCGCTTACGAACATATGAGGCACCAGAGTTCCGATATGGAAAAGCAGCGCTTCCTAAAAAACAATGCTCTTTTCGGCGCGGACAACACTGATCTTGTCGTAACTCTGGCGTCCATGAACCTTTATCTTCACGACATTGGCGTGGACAAAAGTCCTATCGTCCATCAAGATTCCTTGATCGACAAATCGGAGAGAATGTTTCAAGTGGTCATGACGAATCCGCCGTTTGGAACCCGTCCTCAAGGAAGCGTCGACGTCTCCGCAAACCGTCCGGAGTTCGTCGTAACGTCGGATAATCAGGTCAATTTTCTCCAACATATTATGTCCATCGTCAAGACTGGCGGTCGAGCCGCCGTCGTACTTCCTGACAGCGTTCTGACAGACGGCGGCTCCACCAAAACTGTCAGAGACAAATTAATGAAGGATTTCAATTTACATACCATTCTTAGACTTCCCACGGGTATTTTCTACGCAAACGGCGTAAAGACAAACGTGCTATTCTTTGAAAAGGGAAAACCCACGAAGGACGTCTGGGTCTACGATTACCGTTCCGGGGTCAAGCATACGTTGGTGCAGAAACCCTTAACCAGAGAGAACCTACAGGATTTCGTGGATTGTTACTGCTCCGGGCGTATGGAAGACCGGAAAGAGACTTACGACGCAACTACAAATCCAAACGGCAGATGGCGCAAATTTACCGAATCGGAAGTCAAATCTCGCGACAATCTGAATTTCAAATGGCTAAACTTCACAGAGGAAGACGACCGTTCTATTCCTGAAATTCTTGACGAAATGCAAGAAGAGGCGGACGGTATCAGCGCGGCGGTCGCGCAATTGCGCGAACTTCTGGGAGGCTCGAACATTGATTGACACACAAGCGATAAGAAACAAAATCCTTGACCTTGCAATACGTGGAAAACTCGTCCCTCAAGACCCAAACGACGAGCCCGCAAGCGTCCTTCTTGAACGCATTCGCGCCGAAAGAGAACGGCTAATCGCCGAAGGGAAAATCAAAAAGGGAAAGACTCCCTCTCGTATCTTTCGCGGCGCCGATAATACGCATTATGAGATTGATGAAAATAACGCGTCTGTCTCTATTGAAGATGAGATTCCGTTTGTAATTCCGAAAAGTTGGGCGTGGTGCAGGATTTCGTCTCTATTTTCCATCAATCCAAGAAATCAATTACCCGATGATACGGTAGTCGGTTTTATGTCCATGTCTTTATTGGAAGGAGGTTTAAATAATCACCACACCTATGAGGAAAAACGGTGGGGAGACGTTAAGAAAGGGTTCACTCATTTTAGGAACAACGATGTTGTAATAGCAAAAATCACGCCCTGTTTCCAGAATCGAAAATCTGCCGTAATCAAATACTTACCCAATGAGTATGGCGCGGGAACAACGGAATTACACGTGTTACGAGATAATACGCGCATACTACATGTGCCGTATTTTTTATTATGCTGTAAAACTAACAATTTTATTAACGGTGGTATAGCCTCCTTTACGGGAACTGCTGGTCAGCAACGAATTGGAAAAGATTATATTTCTAATTATTTGATTCCATTGCCGCCTGTTTACGAACAAAGACGAATCGTCGCAAAAATCGATCAGGTTTTTTCTGTTCTTACGGAAATAGACAAATTTCAGACTCAGTACGCCGATAACCTTACTGTGCTAAAAAAGTCAATTCTCCAAGAAGCGGTTATGGGCAAACTCGTTCCGCAAGACCCTAACGACGAACCCGCAAGCGTTCTCATTGAACGTATTCGCGCTGAGAAAGAACGGCTAATCGCCGAAGGAAAAATCAAACGCGATGAGAATGAATCGAGAATTTATAAACGGGGTAATTCTTATTATGAACTACAAGGGAAAAGCGAAGTATGCATTGACGATGAGATTCCCTTTGATATACCGGATAATTGGGCGTGGTCACGACTTGGAGAAATCTTTCAGCATAATACAGGAAAGGCTTTAAATGCAAAAAATCAGGAAGGTAACTTATTGGAATACATAACTACATCGAATCTTTACTGGAATTCTTTTGATTTGAGAATCGTTAAAAGAATGTATTTCAACGAACAGGAGATTAAGAAATGTACAGTAACAAAAGGAGATCTTCTAGTTTGTGAGGGAGGCGATATTGGACGTGCTGCCATCTGGTCGTATGACTACGATATTTTAATTCAAAATCACATTCATAGGCTTCGAGCTTTTCTACCAGTATGCACAAAGTATTTCTTTTTTCTTTTTTATCATTATAAACAAAAAGAAATGATTGAAGGAATAGGCATAGGAATTAAAGGATTATCCTCTAATGCTCTACATAGGATTTTATTTCCGATTCCTCCTCTTGCTGAACAAAAACGAATTGTATCAACAATTGAGAATTCTATATCAAAAGTTTCATCTTTGTAAACTTCTTATTATGAGAA
>CAMJTU010000055.1 GCA_946408825.1 uncultured Planctomycetaceae bacterium | reverse complement strand
GCCGACGAATTTCAATCCACCCGCCCCTCGTGGGGCGGGACCGCAAGTTCGTTCTGCAAACGCCAGACGCCTTGTGCATTTCAATCCACCCGCCCCACGTGGGGCGGGACTCAACCTTTAAAGCGCGTTGACTCAACGCATAAATTTCAATCCACCCGCCCCACGTGGGGCGGGACATCGACCGCGCCGCGCCGCGTCAATAGCTTTTAAGATTTCAATCCACCCGCCCCACGTGGGGCGGGACGGCAAAAGTCCACAATAAAATTATTATGAACTTTTACTTTCATAACAAAAACAATCTTGTAGCTTGAAAAGTTCTAAAGAAACACTCCAAAACCACTTGATAGTTTACCTATTTTATCTATTTTTAAGTGCGAACCAACAGGGAATTCCATGTTTGCTTCATGTTCGCACAGTCAGACCATTAACACGCCTTCCGGCTCATAGGATTTTTTGGCGCCGAAATGCTCGATCTTGGTCTGATATTTGTTTCCGAGGTAATAAAAACGCAAACTGTCCTTGTCGTCCTCCATTAGCGAAAGCAGTTTATTTTGCAACGTCTTGCACTGCGCCGCGTCTAAAACGCACTCAAACACGGAATTCTGAACGCGTTGACCGTAATTAACGCACTGCTTGGCTATTTGCCTCAGACGTTTTCGACCGGCGGCGTCTTCCGTGTTGACGTCGTACGTGATTAAAACCAGCACGGACCATCCTCACTTCCATAAAAACGGCGGGTACGCGTCCAAATCATTCCTAAGGAACCGCGCCAACAACAGCGCTTGGACGTAAGGAACCATCCCCCAACTCATTTTCTCTTTGAGAAACGGATGGCTGATTTGTTCCTTTTTCCGCTCTTGCCATGCTTTTAAAAAGTTTCGCCGTCCATCGTCGCTCATACGGACGGCGCCGCTTTCCTCTTTGACAAAATCAGAAGGAGCGACCACGCGGTTATTGATAGCGAACAGAACGAATCGGTCGGCGTGAACGGGCCGAAGCTCTTCCATAAGGTCAAGCGCCAGCGACTGTCTACCGGGTCGGTCTTTATGCAAAAATCCTACGTAGGCGTCCAGCCCCACGCTTTCGAGCGCGGAAGCGCAATCGTGCGCAAGGAGATTATACGCAAAAGACAACATCGCGTTGACGTTGTCCAGCGGCGGACGACGGTTTCTCCCGTGAAAGAAGAAGTCTTCCTTGTTCCGCAGAATCATCTGGTCAAACGCGCCAAAGTACGCGACGGCGCCAACGCCCTCAAGTCCTCGTAGGGAATCAAGGGAAACGTCTTCCGTCGCCATATCGATTTGCTTCTTTAAAATCTCGATAGCGTTTTGAAGCGTTTGCTCCTGAACGCGCAATCCATGATCGCGCAAGGTTCGTTCAAGGCGCCACCTCGAATTATAAAGCTTTCCGACGATCATGTTCCGCGCGATTCGACCGCTCGCGTCAGGATCGTCCGCAACTTGATACTGCCGTCGTCGAAGCAGGACGTTTCCACCGGCAAGTCCGGACGTTCTCGCGAGGAACTTTCCTCGCGGCGAACAAAAGGCGAGTCCAATGTTCCGTTCAACACACGCGCCCATCAGCGAAGGAGACGCGCCGGCGTAGGAAAAAGTCACGATGCTTTGAAGGGTGTGGAGCGGGTACCGCGCCACAATCGTCTTATCTCGGTTGGCGACAACGTTCTCCCCGTCAAGAGAAAGGTAGACGTCTTCCGAGGTTATAAAAAGAGTGTTGAGCAAACGCTTCATGACTCCTCCTCGATATTCGTCTTCAGGTATCTGGCGACGGAAGGATTCTTCAAGAGCGTCGGCATGCACTGTTCCTTTAACGAACAGGCATAGCAAGACTTTGAAGGTTTAACCTTAGGCGTATGACCAGAGCGATAGAGGCGATGCATTTCCTCTAGCGCGTTTCGTACCTGTTTCCTCATTTCCTCCGTAAAAACAACCTTTTCTCGACGTCGAGTCTCTCCGTAAAAGAGCGCGCCCTCGGGGATATCGCAGACCAACATCTCCTCTAGGCATATCGCCTGACCGCAAAGTTGGAGCCGATCCGAGTCGGTAATTTTAGGCGACCCGCGTTTAAACTCAACGGGATAAGGTCGCCATAAACCTGTCTGACCGTCCAGCGGAACGCCCGTCTCGCCCCGCTGGAACTCTACCAAATCGCACTGGCCGCTGACTCCCAATTCGGACGAGTGAATATACACCCCGCGAACTGAAATCAGATCGCCCCGTTTTTCTCGTATCGTGTCGTCATGAACGCGTTGATGGAGAATCTCCCCCTCTACCGTCCGCAGATTATCAGCCCATTGATTTTCAATATGAATGAGCGCCCATTGCCGACGGCAAAAGACAAAATGCTGCAAACCAGAGAGAAGGAGATAATCGGATTCTTGGTAACTCATGACGAATAATCGCTACTCGAAAAATCAGGACGTCATGACTTCTCGGCAAGAGACGGATCAACAAGCGTTCGGCATGTTACGCCGTCAGGAAGTCGATCCGTATCGACCTTGATCTTGTAGTCGCTGAAACTTCGCGCAGGCCCTTTGTCGCCTTCTGTCGTCCGATTCACGGTCACCAAATCGAAGAGCTTATGAGCAGGAGCGCACCCCAATTCCGTGTCGTGACGGAAAACCACAAGCTCCCGTACTGCCATACTGCCTCGGGCGGCTGAATGATCTAACTCAAACATGTTGAGAATAGCCTCCCAGAGAAGATCGAGATCGTCTTCAGAGAAACCCGTCGTCTTTCGCGCCAGATTTGCCGAAACATACCCTTCGCAACGATAGAGTCCGTATGGGACGATATATTTACGAGCCATTTCGGTATTCTTCTTTTCGGCGTCATCTTCTTTAGTAATCGCAACACGAGTAATCGTCACTTCTTGGGGAACGATCGGTTCCACGCTCTTGGCAAAACCAAGTTGCACTGGTCCGCGAACCTGCCCGCAATTCAACGCTCCCTTGACAAAGGTCGTCATGACCGCGCCAAACGCACGAATATCGAAGAAATTACCGCACATAAAGTCGCGAATCTTTCCATCGAGCTTTGCGTCCTTCGTCTTCGCGTCTTTCAACGACTTATCGTCGACTCCAATTCCAAGATAGTCGCAAGCTTCTTTATCGCTTCGATTCAACGGCGTTCCAGCTTTTACGTAGATGCGGTATCCCGGAACATTCTCCTTGACCGTCTCCACATAGTTGCGAATCTTGCGTTTAAGACACACGTCCGTCACCAATCCCAATCCGATTTCTGGATCAACGCGAGGCATATTCCCCGCGTCGGGATCCCCGTTAGGATTGCCGTTGACCACGTCAAAAAAGATCACAAATTCGTGTCGATTTTTCAAAACTTCTGACATTTGTCATTCCTCCGTATCTTTGTTTTTTCCTTGGAAATGGAATTGTCTCTGATGGTAATACCCTAATTGAAAAGCGCCTTGCTGAGCCAGATTCAAACGAGGCGGAAAAGTCTCGCCGAGCTTGTCCAAGACTTCAGCGCAATCTTTTTCGAGTTTAATGCGAAATCCTTCGCCGTCGATCTTTCGCAAATGCTTCTGCGCAAGATTAATCAGTAAAGGAAAAACCGTTGCAGGCGTCGCGGAAGCCGAGTTAAAAAACTTGTCCTTGATTGTGCTGTTAATACCGGGATTTGCGGCTCTCTGAATATTTTCAAGAGTGAAAAAGAGCCGCCCGAGTAAATAAGGAACGTTTGTGCTGTCGATATTCAACGACATCTGTAGTACCTCCTCTGGAACGTCAGGGTGTGAATTTTTTAGGTAATATGCCTTAAGGATCGCCGCTCGTCCGGGCGTCACTTCCTTTTCAGCGTGAATTCTGAGATTGACGCCGTTCAAGAGCGTCGCGGGATAACGGCGATCGAGAAGAATAGCTCGGAGAACCTCTCCCGCCATCGTCGGGGAAGCGGATTTATCTTTCGAATTTTGGTTGACGGTCTCGCCCAGAAGTTTCCACAACGGAAGTTCAAAATCGCCTTCGTTTGAGGAAACAATCTCCAAGCGTCGATGATGGTTTAACACGTTTTTCACGAATTGCCCAAAGGAATTCCGCAGGAAAAAGCGTATTGAAAGACGCGCTGCGTTTGGAGCGACGCCTAGCACATAAAAATTGCGATTCGGATTCAATCTTGACTCTTCGAAATCAACAGATTGCCCGTCTGCTAGTCGCGCCGCTTTATCCCAAATATCCCGCTGTGAATACTTCTCAGAGGATTCGGTCAGCATCATTTTGTATAGTCCTTGATATGCTGGTTCAGCGCCGCTAACCCAGCATAACATCGCAGTATCGCCGATGTATTGAACATGATCACGATCTGCAATCAGATGATTAAGAGCAGTCGTATACGCAAAAGCAGCGTATTTGCTAATAGGCGCGTTGTAATTCTGTTTTTTGCCATAGGAACAAAAAGCGTCGCAGTTAAAGGACACTAGGGCCGCGCCGGAACTTTGAGCGCCCCGAACTCCTTTGATGGCCGGATGAACGGCTTCTATGCCCGTCTTCCGACCAGACGCCAAGCAGACCATTTCCACCACGTCGGAAGTCGAAAAGTAGCGTTCATTCCATGCGTCGGCTAGCTCAGTTACGTCTTGTAAAAAACACTGGTCTTCGTCATACCGAAAAACAAGATTACAGCCAGAAATAACGTCGTCCCAAAATTCCTGTAAGAGACTGTTTTCATGAGCAAGTTGAGGATTCCAAGACTCAAAAAAGCGAAGGAGAGCCTTGGCGCCGGGCGTGTCAACCCCCTTAAGAATCTCCTCATGAAGCTTTTTACTTTCGTCAAAACAACGAAGGGTTCGATCAGGTTTCCCTTTATCGTCTACTCCCAGCATATAGCTAGAGTTGTCACAAAGAAAATTAGGCGCGACTCCAGAACTACGTTTACAATGGGCAGGGACAACCATCGAACGAGGCGAAAACACGCTCTTTTTCCCAACCACCTGTTCTGATTTTGTCGGTAAAACTTGAATAAGCTCTCCATCGGCATTCAAACATAACGCATAGGAGACCTTTAACTGCTCCCAACCGTCACGAGGAACCTCATTCCTTTTAAGTAAATCCTCGTAATGCTCGACTAACGCTTGTATAATCATCCTATTACCTCCCCCGAAGCACGAGATGGAACTTGAATAACGCCGTCAAGCATAACAGCTCGGAAAAATAAAGGCTGGATGTTGGCCGGATCGCTATAGTCTAAATCCCAAAGCATGTAGCCAAGATCGCGCTTCCCACGTAATTCCTCGGGACAAGGAGGAATTTCGCGACAGGGCGCAAAGTTCACGGGAAATTCCCTCGCGCCGAAATATGGTTCATGGTAAAACTGCCCCTTTTCGAACCGTCTCGTCGCCATCTCTTGAAATTTTCCGGGATTGTCGCTAGGCGCCGCTCGATCAGTCATATCAAAATGAGCGACAATTACGTAACGTACGTCTCGTAAAAGCATCGCTGAACGCTGCTGAATTTCTTTAGACGCGTCGAGAAACAACGATTCCTTAGGCGGCGTTCCCTTTTCTATAACGGTTTTGATAGAACCAACGCTAGCTATCGCGCCAACTTCATTACGCCGAATATTTGTAAACTGAATTGGATTACAAACATGAATACGATCTACTCGCCAAACCATTCCTGGATGCCACAATATAGCGTCCAAGATTCCTCGAGCGGCAGAAGGAGTCATTACGTCATACGAGACTCTCTCGACTTTCATCTCCGGTCTCGCGAAGAGCGCATATTCTCCCCATACTTCTAATTGTACGGACATACAAATTCGCTACCTTTCGTTTTCAACATTGACAAATAAAAATCGCCTACCTATCTTCGAGGCTTCAATAATGATTTATTATACCATGAAATTTTATATGCATAGTCCCCTAACTAAATTTTTCAAATTTTTTCGGAACAACGTCGAAACAATCTTAAAAAACACTTCAAAAATGAAGCGGCGACTTTTTCATTGAACGCTAACGCTGTGACATCAAAGAAATTTGATGAAAAAACACGCGTTGAGGCTTTAGTCAACGTTTGCATCGATGTTAATAAATTCATATCAATAACCATGTTACTAACTACATCTACGGATGTTAACTATTGAAAACCTGTCATAGGCAATCTCCTATCTTGTTTAGCGACCGTGGTAAAAAGCAACCTACATTCGATCAATCAGACAAATTCAGCCTTTCCGTAGTCTGCTTCTAACGACAACCCCGTTTCACGACTATACAGAGAAGGATTCCTCAAAACCCAAACTGCGTTTTCAGTTGGTTCTATATCGCTCGCTTCTTCAAGCGCCTTAAAGTGTTGGGGATATATGCTAACCCCATAGAGGGCAAGACTACGCATTAATGCTTTACTAAACTCGCCTTGACGAAGTCGATCTACGAGCGTCTGACCATCGCCTATTGGAATGTAAACCGTTCTCATTTCTTGCTCAATAAGATGAAATTGGTCAGCGATAGTCTGGAATGGAAATGTCTGATTGGAAGACTGACAAACAATCCGACGCTTATCCAAAGCATCGTTTCCACTCAAGAGGAATAATTCCTTGTAATAGCGCTCTATCGTCTTCAAATCGGAAATACTTTCTCCATTACGATCTCCTTCGCGCTGCGCTTTCCTGAAGGCCGCAATACTTGTATGGAACATTTCAGGCGTCTTCGTTTCTGCCGGTTGAAAAACCTCGACAATGCTCTTTTCCGCTTTTTCTCTTCCTTCTCTGTTACACCGCCCCGCCGCTTGAACAATAGAATCTAACCCAGCTTCCTCTCTAAGCACAGTTGGAAAATCAACGTCGACCCCCGCCTCAATTAACGAAGTAGAAACAACTCTGCACACAGATCCAGCCCGAAGTCTTTCCCTGATTTCTCTGAGTTTCTCTTTTCGATCAAATGGCGTCATTAACGTAGAAAGATGGAACCGCCCCTCGCCGGAAAGCTGCTTGTAAACCTCATTCGCAGATTTTCTGCTGTTCACGATGCAAAGAATTTGCTTCTCGTCGTTTATCTGATCCGCTATCTCAGACCAAGTTCTCGTGCCGACAGTATTGATACGAGTCCGTTTAAAAACAGGATCTTCCGACAATTCACGCGGACAAAGTTCAACGGACGAATAATCCGGAACGAATTCTTTGAAGACGTCGCCTAACGCTGGTTGCGTAGCCGTACATAACACAGCGGAAACATGGTAATGTCGAACAAGTTGAGATATTGCGTAAACACATGGTTTAAGATATGGTAAGGGCAACATTTGCGCTTCGTCGAAAACAACCACGCTTTTAGCAATATTGTGAATTTTTCGACACTTAGAACTTTTACAGGCAAAGAGCGATTCAAAAAACTGTACCGCCGTGGTTACTATGACAGGCATATCCCAGTTTTCTGTCGCAAGACGGAGCCGAATAGATTCTTCGGACGTCAATTCGTCGTCCGTAAACTCAACGTTACTATGATGTTCCAACACGTTATCGGATCCAAGAATACGTCGAAACACGTCGGCGGTTTGTTCAATGATCGAAGTATATGGAACGACATAGATAATCCGACGTAAACCATGAGCCATGGCGTGTTTGATAGCAAAAGTCAAGGACGCTACAGTTTTTCCCCCGCCTGTTGGAACAGTCAACGTGAAAAAGTCTTGTTCTTCTCCGCTTCTTCTAATACAGCTCTCTAAAATCTGACAACGCTTTTCATTTAAGACGCCTTTCGGCGGAAACCATCCTTCTATATATTGGTCTAGCCGCCGCTCTAATTCCTCAATGTCGGCTTGACCTCCTCGACTTACATTCTGTTCCTCCATAAAGCGCTCAGTGTCTAAGAAATCCGCGTCAACGAGACAAGAGTAGAGCATCCTTATGAAAAACATATCCGTCAAACAATCTTTGTTGACATAATCTGGGAAAGAGGCGTCTGGAAGAGATATTTCAGTCTTCCATGCCGAATAATCAGGCAGAGTCTTTTTAAGCCGGGCACAAAGCGTTCTATCCTCCCGGGAGTCTTCACTTCCTAAATTGGGCAACCCACTATGATGTCCGGCAACACAAAAAGAGGCAAAACAATCTCCTTTATTCCAACATTCGCGGGCGCCCGCCGTTGCATGATCAACTCTAGGTCCGTCGTTCTTAATTCGGTCTTGAAACTCCTTAGAGTATTTCCCGACGTCATGAGCCCACCCGGCCAAAGAACCTTGTTGCGCCGCGTCAAAGGCTTCGGCAAAAGACTCCGCCAACACTGCCGTTCCACTTAAATGATCGTAGATCGCTTGGGTTTTGGCGGGGTCGTTTTTTTGTTTGTGCGCAATGTATTCCATTTTCATTTTCCTCAGTGGAGCTCCTAAAACGCCGTCATAATTTAAAACAAAAACATTAAGTCTACTGCGACTGTCTAAACGCCAAACTGGAAATCTCGACAATTTGCTCAATTTCAAAAAAGCTTAAGTACGGTAACGCTATCTCTTGATAATTATATCATATATTGACCATTTTGTCAAATTCAGACAGGACGTTGATTGTCTACCCTGTAAAATTTTTTTCCAAAGAGAAAAAACCACGCCAAATCCCCTGTTTTCCCGAGTGAAATGAGATTTTTCTCATCGTTTAGAAAGAAAAAAATGGGTTGATTAAGAAAATTTTTCCTTCGACGTCAAAGCGACGAGACGGCGGAACGCTCGTCAAAGGAGCGCCGTCGAACCCTTCTCGCGGCCCCTTGTCACCCCGTTCCGCTCGCTTTCCTTGGCGAGCGAACGGGGGCGTAATTCCGGGGGACGCCGTCTATTGCGCTTCTCTCATGACGAATTTGAACCCGTCGCGGGTTTCGAATAGGACGTTATGTTTATTGAGGTCGACGCGGATAACGACGGGCTCTTCCGGGGGGAGCGCGCTGACGAACTCGTAGAGGCGCCGCGCGTTGAGCGCGACGGAGACGCGGTTGCCGCAGTATTTGAGGGGCGTCTCGACGAAGGGGGGAATCATGAGCCGGAGGAATTTTGAGACGATAAGCCGCCCGTTGCGGAGCTCAAGCGTCGCCACGAGATCGCGTTCGCCGCTCGCGTCGGAACGGACGGTCGCCAGACGCCTCTCGTCGTCGTCAAGCCCGGCGTCCACGTCGTCCGACCCTTTTCCGTCGCCTCGCAGACAGCCGAGCGCGGTCTTGAGGTCGCCGGCGAAAAGCCGTCCGCTGGGCGCGTCCTTTGTCGAAAGCGCGAAAAATCTGCGCCAAGATCGATCGCTTTCGTCGCGCGTCTGAACGGTTAGAAGCGCGTTCTCGGTTTGAATCTGCATACGATTCGCCGAAATCGCGACTCTAACCCTCTCCGAGCCCGTCAAAAACTCTTCGACGCGCTCAAGCGCCGTCGCCGAAACTCGCGCGATTCGCTCGCGAAACGAACCGTCCGCCTTGCGCGGCGCGACTCGACGCGCTCGGACGCGCTGCCACGAGCGTGTATGACTCAGCGAAAACGCCTGTATCTCGCTCTCCTTAAAAGTCAAGAAGACGTTCAGAAACCCGATCCTCTCAAAGTACGATTCGGCGCCTATTCGCGAACGCCGAAAGAGTCGCCGAAGCGCGTCAGACCCTATCTCATAATACCCGTTCTCCTCGCAAAATTCCGGAACTTCCGGCATGACGTCCGTCTGCCCGTGAGGATATTCGGGCCCCTTCCCCGTCAGGAATATTTCCGTGACGTGAGGATCGCCCGCTTCCACGAACGCCCGATAACGAAAACGCGACCCCTTGATCGTCAGAAAAGAGAAATGAAGCGCAAAAAGCAGTTTTTCATCCTCTCCCCCCGCCGGCGCCTCTGAGAACAACCTCAAGAGTTCGCTCGGCTCGACGAGGAACGAACCTGTAAACAACACGCGGACGTCGTCGCTGTCGAAAATCTCCTCGCGTACGACAAGGCGGTCGTTTGCGGCCGTAATAACGATCCCGCCGACCTCCGCGCTCACCTTAACGCAGCGCTCCGCCGGCGTCTTTCCGTCTTTCGACACGCACCGCGCGGCTCTCGTAAACGCCTCGACAAAGGCGCGGCGCCTGACGCGGAATCGAGCGTCGTTGATAATAAGCGCGGGCCGTTCCTCGGGCGGAACGTAATCTTCCGGAAGGTCGGCCTCCGTGACCTCCGGACCCTCGTCGGTGAAGTCGCGAACGGCGTCGGGCTCTTCGATCTCGTCGTACCGCCCCTCCTCGGCATACTGCGCGAATCGCTTCGCCGTCGCCGTATCCTGCTCGAGATTCATCTTCGCCGTCACGTAAGGGACTTTCTTAAAATACGCGCTGAACTCCTTGGTTCCTTTGATCGTCTCGTCGCCGACGGGGGGGCGGCTGTAGCGCTCTAAAAAAATCCAGCGCGGACCCGGCGCGTTGAAGGACGCAAGCGCGTCATACTCCTCTAGAGCGGCCCTTATCGCGTCCGCCTCCGGACAATATTTAACGTCGAAGCACTCGTCCTTTGGGTAAAGCGTCCAGTCGGCGATATACGTTTCGCTCCACTCCTCCTGAACTTTGCACAGCGCGGCGATCTTCTTCGCAAACGCGCGGAGCCCTTCGTCGGACGCCCGTAAAAACGTCTGAAATTCCAACGGCGTCTTGATCTCCGGCGCGGCGTCGAATTCTTTCATAATATCCTCGGTGGTCTCGCTCTTCATAATGTCGTCTCCCGCTTCTATCGCGCGCGAATCCGCCGCTTCGGAAGAAACGCGCGCATGTCAAAATCTTCTCGTCCAACCGTCAAACGACGCGCCGGCGCGACGCGGACGCCCCGCGTCAACGCGCCCGGCGCCAACGGTAAAGCGGAATTCTAACAGCCCGAAGATTTTTCGCCTATAATTTTTCGCAGATTTTTTTCGAAGAGAAACTTTGCGTCGGAAGCGCGGCGACGCCGCCGCGAAAGCGCCGCTACGGAACCGCGTCGGACTCTGGCGTCTTGCGCGGCGCGAGGGGCTCGAGGTCGCGGGTCGTAAAGCCGGAGACTTTAATCGGGCCAAGCTCGTCGTCGATTCGGTAGAAGTCGACGCCCGCCCAGACGTCGCAGGCGTCCTGCATCGGCCAGCCTGAAAAGAAACAGTCTTTGAAGACGTAAGAAACGACCATGTCGGAGCCGTCGATCGCATAATGGAGCGTCGGAACCGCGTCGGACCAGTCGTAGAAGTTGGCGTAATCGTCGTCGTGATCGTAGCCGGGAATGAACGAAGAAACCTTCCCCTCCTTGTAATGGTCGACCATCTTTGCGGTCGTTCCGGAGTCGCCCGCGAGAATCGTCCATTTCGGCGCCGCGACGAGCATCAGCGCGATCGGAATAAGACAACCGACGCCATACAAGACGGGCTTTTTATCTTCCCTAGAAAATCGCGACTTTCGAAGATTGGCGGCGGTCGTTCGGGGACTGTCGTATACGCGCATGACATGGGCTCCGAGAGGACGTCTAACTGTCGACGCTCCATTGTACCATGCGCGCCCAAGGAAAAAACTCTTGTGATATTCGCAATAACGATTTCAATGGTATCATTAGGAGTATGCTTAAACGCGAGTTCCGCCGAACGTTTTGATTGATTTTGATTTTCCGCAACGACTTGGAAAGAATCGATCAATTCGGGCGTCGTCGGAACGTCGCGGGAGCAAGCGGAACCTCATTCGTTTCCTAACAAAAGAAAGGCGGGTTAAAACCGTGAGAAAAACCAAAATCGTCTGCACTATCGGACCGGCGAGCGAAAGCCCGGAAATGATCGAAAAACTCTGCCGCGCCGGCATGAACGTCGCAAGACTCAATTTCTCTCACGGAACACACGAAGATCATCAAAGACGTATCGATATCATCAAGGAAGTTCGTCGGCGTCTGCAAATTCCCGTCGCGATCCTGCTCGATACGAAAGGGCCGGAGTTCAGAATCAAAACGTTTGCCGAGGGCAAGGTCGCGCTCAAGGCGGGCGCGACCTTTACCTTCTACGGCAAAGACGTCGTCGGCGATAAGAAGGGCGTCTCCGTAAATTTTGAAGGGTTGGCGACTCACGTCGCGCCCGGCGACCATATCCTCGTCAACAACGGGCTCATGGAATTTCTCGTCAAGGAGATCGACGGCGACGACGTCGTCTGTAAAACCCTCGCCGACGGCGAATTGTCCGACCGTAAAAGCATGAATTTCCCCGGAAAAATCATGTGCTCGCAATATCTGAGCGATCAGGATCGCGAGGATATCCTCTTCGGGATAAAAAACGACGTCGATTTCGTCGCCTGCTCCTTCGTCTCATGCCCGGCGGATCTCGTTGAAGTCAAAAACTTCATGGCGCAAAACGACGGGTCCGATATCGAACTCATCGCCAAAATCGAAAACCAGCCCGGAATCGACAACCTCGAAAGCATCTTCAAAGAATGCTCCGGCGTCATGATCGGTCGAGGCGATATGGGCGTCGAAATCGCGCCCGAAAGACTCCCCGCCGTCCAGAAGAAAATCATCGAAAAATGCCGACGGCTCGGCAAGAGAGTCATAACCGCGACGGAAATGCTCGAATCGATGATTACGTCGCCCCGACCGACCCGCGCCGAAGTCTCCGACGTCGCCAACGCCGTTTACGACGGCTCCTCCGCCGTTATGCTCTCCGGCGAAACCGCCGCCGGGAAATACCCCGAACAGGCGGTTAAAATGATGGCCGCGATCGCCGAAGCGACGGAAAATGAAATCCACTATGGGGAACGCTTTCACAATTACTCGTTCGCGCTCAAAAATATCGTCGACTGTATCTCCCACGCCGTCTGCGGCATGGCGATCGACGTCGAGGCGAAAGCGATCGTCGTCTGCTCTATCTCCGGCATGTCCGTGCGGATGGTCTCGAGGTTCCGCCCGCCCGTCAATATCGTCGGACTCACCACCAGCGAAAAGGTCTATCGCCGCCTCGCGCTCTCTTGGGGCGTGATCCCCGCGCTCTGCGAGAAATTCGACTCCACCGACGTGCTCTTCTATTACGCCCAAAAGTCCGCCGAAAAAATCATGAACCTCGAAAAAGGCGACAACCTCGTGATCGCCGGCGGCATGACGCAAGGCGTCTCCGGCAGAACAAATCTCATCAAAATCGCCACGATATGACGGCGACGGCGGCGGCGACCTCGCCGCCAACGCTAGGGCGTTGGATCCCGATAGCGCGGCGGCGACCTCGCCGCCGAGGGTAGCGCGCCTGAACGTCTGTGATTGTTTAAGGTTTCTCGGGCGCGCGATTCTAGGCCCGCGCTCGTTGGCGCGGACGTCTGAGGCGGCGACCTCGCCGCTGAGGATAGCGCGCCTGGACGTCTGTGATTGTTTAAGGTCTTTCGGGCGCGCGATTCTAGGCCCGCGCTCGTTGGCGCGGACGTCTGAGGCGGCGACCTCGCCGCTGAGGGTAGCGCGCCTGAACGTCTGTAATTGTTTACGGTTTCTCGGGCGCGCGATTCTAGGCCCTCGCTCATTGGCGAGGGCGTCTGGGGCGGCGCATCACAAATTCACGGCGGGACGCGTTTTCTTGGGCGTCGCGAAAACAGCGCGAAGCTCTAGGTCGCCGCTCGTTGGCGGCGACGTCTGGGGCGTTGCGCCTCTAGGAAACACGGGGTTATTTCTATTAGATTTGGAACGACTGCATGTTCAAGATTCAGTCGTTTCCCTTGACGTTTTCATGGACGTTATTTCCATTCCCCTGGCCTCATGATCCCAAACGAGATCAAACTGAGTTTCGGTCTGAATGCTTATTACAACTGGCGAAAGGAGCGTTTTGATCAAATCGAGCGCGGCTTTAAACTCAATTTTTTTCATCGTTTTTTTCTTTTCTAGAAACGCCTTCCATCTTCTCTGATGGATCGCGCTTTTGCCAAATTCTTTGTCAAAAACAACTATGTCGTCGAATCTCGTTCCCCTGCGTTCAAAGGTCTTTCGGAGCGCCTCCGTTAACTCGTCGCCGTCCAAACGGCGTCTATCGGCAAGGAGAAAAATATCGTAGAAATCTTTATAGCGGCTATTGGCGTCGCCAAGCGATACAATCGCTTCAAACTTTTCTGATATTACGGAGTAAAGGGAGTACGCATAAACCTTCGGTACAGGCATGTCAAGGAGAACGGGAAACTCCATTTTAACTTTACGGGGATAGACGACGTCGTCAAAACCGACGTCAATAGAGACGGGAACCCTCGTTCTGTCCAAACGCGCCATGATAAAAACGTTCACGCCATGGTATTCCTTGAATTCTGAAATGTCTCTGACGGTTAGAGACGCAAGGTCGAATTCAAGAGCGTCGTCGCACGGAACGCTGAAGATTTTTACAAAAACGTCCTTTATCTTTTCAGCGCTATTGGGCATGTTGTTTGCCAGAAGATCGACGTCTCTCGTGGTTCTCGCAAATTCGCCGTCGAACAGGGCGTAAAGGAAAACGCCTCCTTTCAACACGAATCGATCCGCGTATTCGGAGACGGACAACCTGTATATGAATCTTTCCAACCCATAGACCGTCAACATTTCTTGCATTGTTTTTCCTGTTGCGACGGCTTTGTTTTTCAGTCGATTCTTCACCGACGCGGCGTTTGTCATAGCAGCGCCTCCAGATACAGTCTCAGCGTTCCGACGCATTTCATTTGTTCCGCGTACTTTAGAAGAAGATTTAGATTTCGATCCTTACGTCGAATGTACGTCGTAAGGATTTCCTTTGTTTCCTCAATTCCGATCTTCTCTCTGTAGGATACGACGTCGACGACGGTCTTCTCAAGATCGTAGATTTTGAACTGATTCTTTCCTTCTCTAACGGTCGTCATCCCAAGGTTATATCGCTCGTTTGTATAGTAGCGAACGTTTATAGCAGGCCATGCCGACGCAAGCGACGCTTTCGATTTGCGCGGGATCGCCGCGTCGATAGCGTCGGGAACGTAAGTCGTCAGATTGTAATATGCGGCGGCGCTAAGCAAACAGATCACGCCATGCGACGCGTAAGCGGCGACGTAATAAAAATCGTTCTCTTCTCCTATGTATCGGGCGTTTTCATAATGACTTTTGTTTAGTTTGACTAGGTCGCCGCTCTTAACAAGTTTCCCGATTTTATATAGCGATAGACCTCGACCTTTTAGTTCCCGTATGGAAAAGATTTTTTGATCTTTTGGAATCGCGACGTCGTTCGCCATTTGTCACCACCCGATAGAATTTTAACATAGAAAAATTTAATTGAAATTCGGCAATTTTAAATTTTGCCGAATTTCAGTTAAATTCTAAATTCGAACCCTGCGTTTGTCAAGCCGTTCTGGAAGATTAGCCAGTCGGTCCGCAACACACGCGCACGGAAGCGCGAACCGTCAGCCGCGACGTCGCGACCGCTAGCGCGGGGCGAGGGGCTTGAGGTCGCGGGTTACGAAGCTTGAGACTTTAATCGGGCCGCGTTCTGCGTCGATTCGGTAGAAATCGACGCCCGCCCAGACGTCCGCCTTCTGCATCGGATAGCCCGCAAAGAAACTGTCTTTGAAGACGTAGGAGACGAGCAGGTCGGAGCCGTTGATCGAATAATGCAGCGTCGGGACGGCGTCGGTCCAGTCGTAGAAATTGTCGTACCCGTATTTTTCAATGAAATCGGCGACGAGATTGTTCTTGTAGTAGTCGAGAAAGAGCGCCGTCGTCTCGGGGTCGCCCGAACCGACGGTCCATTTCGGAGCCAGAACCCGCGGCGTCTTCTCGCCCGAGGGCGGAAGGATCCCGAGCTGAGTCGCTTTGTTCATCGTCGTAACAGACGCGGCGTCTCGCTCCTGAATCGCAAGGTTCACGCGAGACGCGTCGTCGTGCGTGTCGTCGTTCTCTTTGCCGTCTTTGAGAAATTTCTTGAAATCGATCGTCGCGACGTTAAAACGCCCCGTCGACTCGTCGCGCTGAAATTCGATCAATCCTTTTTCAGAACAAACAAGGTTATAGAACGACAGTTGAATTCGTTCGTCGCCAAGCTCGCAACGGACAAGATGACTCAACGGGTTGCGTTTATGACTGAGGTAGAATTCTCGCGGGATAAGATTCAAAAGCGACTGCTCATACCGCCATGCGCCGTCCACTTTGTGAAACAATAAATAGTCCGTCGGCAAGGCGTAAAGTTTCCCGCCTAAACTTTTGCCTTTCGCATAAACGTCAAGTTTCGACATGTCGGCCGTCGAAAGACTGTCCGCGTCGTTCACGCCTTCCTTCTCAAAGACGTCTTGATACGAACCCACAAGTAAATAATCCCCGTTCCGCATAAACCTAGGCTGGAACTCGCGGCTGCCGTTTTCTTTGAGCCCGTAGGAGTTTCGCGCCTCTTCCTGGTCGACGACCGGCGGAAGAATCTTCTGACTCAATTCCGGCGTCGCGCCGTTAAGGTCGAACTCCTCGAGATAGTAGCTCTTCGTTTCGCGCTCTAACGCCGTCGCCGTCAGAAAATTGTCGTCGGAAAGCGAGACGCAGCGCGGGAGAATCTTTGGAATCCGCGCGCGAAATTCGAGCGAGTCGCCGGTTCTCTTAAAGACGAGCGCCGATCCTACGTCGTTTGAGAGTTCGGCGGGTTCGTCCGTCTTGGTCGTGAGAACGACGACGTAACCGTCGTTATAGACGAGAGGCGTAACCTGTTCGAGATCTTCAAACTCCTCAAGCGTCTCCGTCTCGATGTACACGACGTAATCTCCTTTGAGATATTCCGTGATATCCGTATGCGACGCGAGCCGCCATCCGTCGCCCTCTTTTCTAAAGAGATAGATCGTCCCTTCCGAGACGAAAGCGGAACTGTCGATTACCATCGCGTCCTCGTCGCGCAAGACGCAATGGAAATTCGCGCGAAAATACGTCGATTCGCCCTTCTCCCGCAGTTTGGCCGAGCTTGGCGCGTCGGAGCAGGAGGACGCGACGAGCGCCGTCGCAACGAGGATCGCGCAGCCGATCGCCCGGCGCCAAAACGCTCGAATTCCGTCGTCAGCCTGAGAAGTCTCGCAATGTTGCGGGGACGATTGCGACGTCGCGTCGTTTTTCATAGTGTCATGCTCCTTTAAGAGGCGTAAGAGATTGTTGATAACGCGGCGCTCGTCGACGCCGCGGTCTTTGGTCTGGCGGTTCATAATACAAAACAAACCGTCGACTCGACGGACGACGGTTTGTTTTTCATGGTAAAAGCGGAAACAACGACGTCGCTTAATGCGGGCGACCGCCGTGACCGCCCTGCTTCTGCGGCGTGAGATCGACTTCGCCCTCCAAAGCGATTTCGAGATTCTTCTGACCGCCGGCGGGAATCGAGACTTTAAGATCCGTCGTGTTCATATCCGCGTACTTGGCGGGAAGATAGTGGATTACCGTCGCTTCTTCAACGGAACCCTGCTTTCTCGCCTCGTCTGGATTCTGCGAATTAACACGCGCCTGTTCGAGCGTCAGCCCGCCTTGGAACTCGTCTTTGACGACGGTTACGTTGTAGTCGCCCGGAAAGACCCCGTCGCCGGGATCGACCGTCGTCATCTTAAACGCGCCTTTCTCGTCCGTCGTCGTCGACGCGGCGACCGCCTCCGTTCCGATTTGGACCGGCGTAAACATAATCATCGCGCCCGCGACCGGCTCGCCGTTAAGCGTGACGACGCCCTGCGCCGGAACAAGCCCCTTCATGCGCTTCTTATTGCAGCCCGAAGAGAGCAAAACGACGAAACATAACGACAGAAGAACGACGTCGCGCAAAATCTTTTTCATGCGTCGCCTCCCCCCGGTTATAGCGAAGCCGTTTCGCCGGCGTTCATCGTGCCCAGCGCGCCCCAGACGCCAAACGGCGACTCTCCGGATTGCGAGCCCCAATACTTATACCACCCGGAAAGGCCCGACGTCCCCGCCGTTTCGCAACTGACCGTGTCGCTGATAAATCGCACGCTTCCGTCGAAGAGCGCGCAGTTCACGCCGCCGCTGTGATTGCTCGACGCCGGCATGTAAGCCGCCGACGTGAAGTCGGCGTTCCCGGAGCATGCGGGCGAGTTCGGAGGTAGAATCGTCTGGAACATCCCGTTGTTCAGCGAATAGTAGAAAATCTTCTCGTTCATGCCGCCGATCGCCTGAACCCCGTTCGCAAACTGACCGTTCGCGCCCTTGAGCGCCAGACATTTGTTCGGCGTATACGACCATGCGCTGTATTGATACGCGATTCCGCCTTTGAGCCTGTTGTAGCTCGTCTGCATCATCTGAGGAGAAGCGACTTTCTCGCTCAGCGCGATCGTGTTCGACGTTCCGTCGACTATCGCCGCCAGCGGATACGCGCCGCCGCCCCAGTCCGTGCCCGCCCACTGGTCGCTTCGTTTCTGCATCCCGAACGCGGAACGCTGGTTGCCCCACTCGCCGTAAGTCTGCATAATATAGTCGGCGTCGCAGAAACAGTAGTTGCCGGAGACCCAGCTGTCTTTGCTAAGCGCCGACGCGTTCGCGTCGGAAGGACAGATAAAGGACGTAACCTTGCCCTTCCAGCAGGGAACGTCGTGATAAGGACTCATTTTCGCCGGATCGTTGGCGACCGCCTGCGTTCCGGTGAAACGCGCCGTTTCTTCGATAAACGCCAGCAGCCCGACGAACGGCGTCTGGTTGCCGTTGCCGCCGTAACCGTAACCGGGCAGCTCTTTATACGAGTCGTTGTAGTTCTGGATCGCAAGCGCAAGTTGCTTGAGATTGTTCGTACACTGCATGCGCCGCGCCGCTTCTCGCGCCGCCTGGACCGCCGGTAGAAGAAGACCGATCAAAATGCCGATGATCGCGATAACGACCAAAAGCTCGACAAGGGTAAATCCCCGTCGACGTCTTGAAAAAATAAAACCCTTCATCGATAATTCCTCCAAATATAATGTGAAACGCTCCTCAGCACGCCACGTTGTCAAGCGTATCTATGATGTATCTAAAGTCGTACCGAACGGCGCCATAAGGCGTAAATATGCCGTTAATCGCCGATAGGCGATTCCTCTGTTTCGTCGCTGATCGAAAATAAGACCGCGCGCCTTACTCTTGTTTATCGCGCCAGCCCGCCCCACTCCGTCCCCAAAAAACGCCGCTAATCTGAACTGGCCCGTATTGTCAATATAACGGGGGACGACAGGCGCTAGCGCAAAGCCTTTTCATCTTTGTACCTTCGCAAGATTAGAAAGTCAACAGCGCGGCTAGAAAAAAAACCGCGGCGGCGGCGACCTCGCCGCCGAGGGTAGCGCGTCTAAACGTCTATTGTTAATCACGGTTTCTCGGGCGCGCGATTCTAGGCCCTCGCTCGTTGGCGAGGGCGTCTGAGTCTGTTTGATTCGAAGTTCAGCGTTTGCGCCAAGAAACGAAAAAAGCCGCAAGCTTTCGCCTGCGGCTCATATATCAAAGTAAAGTCAAATCAC
>CAMJTU010000054.1 GCA_946408825.1 uncultured Planctomycetaceae bacterium | reverse complement strand
GACGACGATTCTGACGACGATTCTGACGACGATTCTGACGACGATTCTGACGACGGGTCTGACGACGGGTCTGACGACGACGCGGACGACGATTCTGACGACGACGGAGACGACGATTCTGACGACGACGCGGACGACGGGGCCGATGACGACGCGGACGACGGGGCCGATGACGACGCGGACGACGGGTCTGACGACGACGGCGGCGACGAATGACTAATTCGGGGAAACGTTCTTATCGTCTCGACGCTTCTCGACGTATTAAGTTACAGAACGACTTCAGGCGCGTTTATCAGTTTCGCGCTCGCGCGTATAACGCGACGCTTGCGGTATGCTGTCGACCAACCGCGCCTGACAGTCCTTCGCGTTTGGGGATTTCTGTCTCCAAGAAGGTCGTTAGAAAGGCGTTTCTTCGCAACCGCTGGAAAAGGTTAATCCGCGAAGCGTTTCGGTTACAGTTTTACGAGTTGCCTCAGGGGTTCGACTTTGTCGTCGTGCCCCAGCGGCGCGAGACGGCTCCGACCTATGCGGAAATTGCCAAAGCGTTGCGCGAGCTTACGGCGCGCGCCGCTCGGAAAGCGGAAAAAATTGTCGCGATAAACGAGGAAACTGCCGCGGTTAATCACGGCGTAAACGGCGAGCGCAATGAAGTCGACGACGCCTAACGGTTTCAAATTGACGGCGCCCCGTCTGGCGGCGGCGACGCGGCGTCTTTTGAACGCCCCTCGGACTCTCGTGACGAAAGCGATTCTATGGTTGGTTCGCTTTTACCAAGTCGCGATCAGTCCGTTGCACGGTCCTTGTTGTCGCTTTACTCCGACATGCAGTCAGTATTGCGTCTTGGCGATTCGGAAGTATGGGCTTGTCGTCGGGTTGGTAAAAACGGCATGGCGTGTTTTACGGTGCAATCCTTTCTGTAAAGGCGGTTACGATCCGCCTTGAACACATGCGGATTTCACACTTGACGGCGGTCGCAACCGTGAGATAGATATGAAGCATAATTTCAACTGTCCAAACTGCCACGCTCGCTTGAGAGCGGACGATAATTTCTCCGGCAGAAGAATTTTATGTCCTAAATGCAGCCAACCGCTAGAAATTCCGTCTTTTGAGAAAGATCCGTCGTCGAACTTGGCGGCGCTCTCGGAAGCCCTTCTTGCGCAAACAGATTCCAACGAAGATTCCACCCCTAAAGACGCGACGACGACGTTTCTCCCGTCTGACGCGCCAAACGGAAACGCCGACGATTTCGACCTTGCAACTGACGTCGGATTTCTACCTCCTGTAAGATTCGAACCGCCGCCCCCGGATCCGGACGACCCAATGCTCCATTTTTTCCCGGACTTTGTCCCGCCGCCCTTCGAGATTTCATATCCGCTCGACCAGAAGGTCGAAGGAGTCTTCGACGAGGAAGAGGAGGACGACGAAGCGACTCCAGTCAATTCCAAAATGCCAAGCGTCGACGAACTCATCAACTGATTTGTTTCACTCGTTTTTAAGACTCTGGAGATTCCCTCAACTATGAAAAAATGCGTCGTTCTCCTTTCTGGCGGACTCGACTCTTCAACGCTCTGCGCGCTCGCGAAATCCGAGGGGCGTGAAGTTCATGCTCTTACCATTAACTACAACCAACGCAACGTCTGGGAACTTAACGCGGCTCGGGAAGTCGCTCGCGTCAACGCCGTTGCCGAACATTTGATTTTTCCCATCGATCTGACGCTTTTTGGCGGTAGCGCACTGACGGATTCTAGCGTCAAGCTCGAACTCGACGTCCCTGTCGAAAACGTCGGCAAATCGATCCCGACCTCTTACGTCCCCGCGCGCAATACGATTTTCTTATCCCTCGCGCTAGGTTTCGCCGAAACGCGCGGCGCGTCGGAAATTTGGATCGGCGTCAACCAACTCGACTATAGCGGTTATCCAGACTGTCGGCCGGAATACGTCGAGGCGTTTAAAAAAATGGCGGCTCTTGCCACAAAAGCCGGCGTTGAAGGACAGTCTCTAGAAATCAGAACGCCCCTTCTCTATCTCTCAAAATCGGAAATCATTACGTTAGGAACGTCGCTCGGCGTCGATTACTCGCTGACGAGAACATGTTACGACCTTGATCAAGACGGACTTTCCTGCGGTCGTTGCGAATCCTGTCTTTTGAGGAAACGCGGCTTCGAGGAAGCGGGCGTTCCCGACCCTATTCCCTACCGTAACTGACTCCTTTTATATCGAAAGGGAACACGTCATGAACGAAATAATCCAAGCGATGAAGGAACGCCGTAGCGTTCGAAAATTCAAGCCGGAAACGCCCGATAGGGCGACGGTCGATCAGATTATCGAAGCGGGCTTGTACGCGGCAAGCGGACGCGGAACGCAGACGCCAATTATCGTTAAGGTAACGCGAAAGGACTTTATCGAAAAGCTCACGAAAGACAACTGCAAGATCGGCGGCTGGCAAGAGGGCTTTGATCCGTTCTACGGCGCGCCTGTGATTCTGATCGTCCTCGCTGCGAAAGACTGTCCGACGGCTGTTTACGACGGAAGTCTCGTCATGGGCAATCTCATGCTCGCCGCCCATGCGCTCGGTCTCGGATCGTGCTGGATTCATCGCGCGAAGGAGGAGTTTGAAACGCCGGACTATCAGGCGTTTCTCAAGAGCCTCGGAGTCGAAGGAGAATTTATCGGTATCGGACACTGCGCGCTCGGCTATGCCGCCGCCCCTCTCCCTGAAGCGCCGGAACGCAAACCGAATCGCGTTTTTTACGCCGAATGATTCGAATCTCGCCGCAATCGTATCCCTCGTCTAACCTCCGAACAGCGAAAGGTCGAGTCGCAGACAGTTCGGAGGCGCTTTTCTTCTTGATTTCGCCATGGCTATCGTCATTCTCGTCGTCGCCTGTCTCGCGCTTTTTGTCCCTTCAACCATGTTATGGATTGAAACGAGTTGGATCAACTATCTGCTCATGATCATCATGTTCTGCATGGGACTAACGCTCAAACTTTCCGATTTCAAAACGGTCTTTATGCGTCCCAAAGAGGTGTTGATCGGTTCCCTTGCGCAGTTTATTGTTATGCCGGGGGCTGCGTATGCGCTGGCGAAGGGTTTTGAGGCGCCGCCGGAGCTTTTTGCAGGCGTGATTCTCGTCGGCGCGTGTCCGGGCGGGACGGCGAGCAACGTGGTTACATACCTTTCACGGGGCGATCTTGCGCTGTCGGTCGCGATGACAAGCGTCAACACGCTGCTTGCGCCGATTCTTACGCCTGCGATAACGTTTCTACTCCTACGAACGACGATCCAAGTCGACGTTGCGGCAATGTTTATCTCAATTGCCGAAGTCGTTCTCGCGCCGATCGCGCTCGGGATCCTCGTCAACAAGTTCTGGAGACGATGGGTTGAAAAAATCGTCGGCGCGACGCCTTATCTTTCGATAGCGGCAATCGCGCTCATCGTCGCGGCGGTCGTTTCGCACAATGCGGAAAAAATTCGCGAAACGGGCGTTATCGTCTTTGCCATTGTCGTTTTGCACAACGCGTTCGGGTATCTTGCCGGTCTGACCCTCGGATTGATTCTAAAACTCGGTCCCGCCAAGACGAAAGCGCTGTCGGTAGAAATCGGAATGCAGAATTCCGGGCTGGCGACGGGTCTCGCGCAACATGTTTTTGCAACGGCGCCGCTCGCCGCCGTTCCCGGCGCGATCTTTTCCGTATGGCACAATATCTCCGGCGCAATTCTCGCCGAGTTCTACAAACGCTGGGAAAACGGGAAATCAGAAGGAACGATCGAAACGGCGCGAGCGTAAAGAACTTCCGCATAAGTGTCTAATAGACCGTGCCGGAACATTTTGCTGAAGGCGACGACCTAGTCGTTCAGCGTTTTTACGGTACGGAAGAGGTCCTGCGTCGCGGCACAACTCCAAAGTAACGTATTCTCAAGCGCGCAGGAGTTCCCCACTCCACGGGCGATACGATTCTCGCCGAGTCTGGCGCCAGAAATCATATCGGAGGGGACGTCTGTACCTGCCCGAAGTTATCTTCATCCTCAACGCCAATTAATGAAAAACGAGGGATAACAGGACTATCTCGACCATCGCGGAGAGTCCTAAGACGAGAGTGTTAGCGGTCTGCGTCTTATAGCCCTGTTCGGGCGTCATGGCGCCGAAGTTGGCGACGACCCAGAAAAAAGAATCGTTCGCATGAGAAACTGTCATGGCGCCTGCGCCGATTGCCATGCAGGAAAGACAGGCGCGAACAGGGCTGTCCAGTCCCAGAACGGGAAGAAGAGGCGCCACGATCCCGGCGGTAGTCGTCAACGCTACGGTAGAAGACCCTTGTGCAGACTTTAGGATTGCGGAAAGAACGAATGGAAAGAGAATCCCCATGCTCTGAAGAACTGACGCATGCTGCGTGATGTAATTAACCATGTCGGAGTTGGCGATAACTTTACCAAGAACGCCGCCTGCCGCGGTAACGAAAAGGATGGGGCCCACGGTCTTAAGCGTATCGTTGGTCAGGTTATAGAATCTTTCGATTTTTCCAACGTTGTTCAACTGGATCACGGCAAAGATCACGCCGACGATCAGCGCGATGACGGGCGTTCCCAAGAAAGTCAGAAGGTCTTTGACAATTCCTGTCGTTCCAACCATAGAGACAATAGAAGAAAACGCCATCAGGATAATGGGAATAATAATGGGGGCTATGGAGTCCCATCCGCCGGGAAGTTTGCCATATGCGGCAACCAACTCTTCGTAGGACTTTGCGACTTCTTCGGCGTTCGCTTCGTCTGCGGAACGGACTCTTTTACCAATGTAGTTAGAGAAGAAGTATCCCGCGATCAACGGCAATATGGAGCAAACGACGCCAAACCCCATGACCATCAGGAGGTTGTCGCCCACTCCAAGGGTATTGGCGGCCGCGATGGGACCGGGGGTCGGCGGGATGAAAACGTGAGACAGATACAGTCCAGAGGCAAGACCGACGGACATGGCGACCGAAGACTCGCCGGTTCTGTCGACCAGCGCTTTACGGATCGGGTTAAGGATAACGAAACCAGAATCACAAAAGACCGGAATGGAAACAAT
The DNA here is from genome assembly GCA_946408825.1 of uncultured Planctomycetaceae bacterium. Lineage (GTDB taxonomy): Bacteria > Planctomycetota > Planctomycetia > Pirellulales > Thermoguttaceae > RUG369. The sequence continues at coordinate 14,494 of CAMJTU010000054.1, read as the reverse complement.
CCATCCCATCAATTCTAAAGCGAGGACAGGACGTCTTTTGCCTACGAAACGGACGACCATGTCTGCAAGTTTCAAAGCCGCGCCCGTCGCTTCCAGAATCGAACCGATCAGGGCGCCTAAGATGATGACGACGCCAATACTGGAAAAAGTTCCGGAAAAGCCAGAACTAATAACCGACGAAAGACCGGATATTTTAGAACCGTCCTCCAGCGTGACGTCCACGATCGGGATTCCCGCGACGATCCCGAGTATCAGAGAAACGCCCATGATCGAAATGAACGGATGAACCTTAAACCTGGAGATCGCAAGGATCATCAGCGCTATAGCGGCGACAAACACAATAATAAGGGGAAAGCCTGTCATTTTGAATTCCAGAGCAACGTCGTTAAAAAAGTCGTAAAAGTCTAAAACTCTGGTTGTTTAATTTTATGAGGACGTGTCGACGCTATTTTCCTCATAGAATATCGTCGCGCATTACGCCTGCGGAACGCGAACAATACAAAATTGATCGAACCTCCGCCGGTCGAGCGCCTCGATCAATGATAAAGAATTATACAAGCCTCGCGACGAAGTTGAATATTCTCTTGCTTGAATCAAAAGATCCAGACTAATTTGCGCGAGGCATGACAAGTTTCGATAGACGCGTTTATTACGACCACAACCATCCATAGCGTCAACGACTCACGACCCTGACGTCGTCCCCAAAATGATTGAAATCTAGACAATACGATAGAAACGCCGTCTGCGCAGGAACGACGCCCTCCATTCTTGGATCGGCGTGGCGTTAGGCCAGACAAAGAACGCGAGTCAGGGCGCGTTATAGTCGCGTCTTTGACGGGTCATGGAACAAGATCGGAGTCTAGTCCGGCGTGGAGTACGGTTCTTGGCGTTCCGACGCGCCACGCGAGTTCCTTCATGATTCGACCTTCGAGATCGTCGTCGCGTCCAACGGGGATCCATCCCTCAGATTTTGCACGTTCGCCGACGGGCTGAGAGAGTTGCGAGACGTCTTCGCGGAATTTGAGGTTATAGCCGACGCTCGCGCCAATCGGACGGGGCATGTCTTCGATTTCGTCGAAGACGGACAGATAGACAAAAAAGCCCTCTCCTTCGGGTACGACGCGCACAACTGCGCTCGATCGCACAGTCTGAAACGTAGCGAACCATCGATCGCCGCACTGCGCGCCGTTCTTGCGCCACGGTTCCTGAACGCCTCCCATTATGGAAGGTTTCGTCTCGAGGCGTCCTTCTGTTCGGTAGACGTAAACCTGCCCCGAGGCGTCTTGACGTTCGTATGTTCTTACGGGGATTTCCGTTTCGATAACGTAATAGTTGTCGATTACGTCGACGATCGCGTCCCAAAGCGACTCCGCGTCGCGTGTCTCAACGAAGAGGGGGTTCGGCTGATCCGGCTCAAACGCGCCGACCGCCGTCGCCGTTCCGCCGCGCGTCGCGACGCCGGAGCAACAGCCTGAACAAAGCGTGAAAAGAGCGCACAACGCGACAAAAACGCGAAAAACGTCGGCAAATCGCGCCGTTCGCGTAAACACGTTCACGCCAAAACGCAAAGACGACGTCGTCGTCGCGTCCGTCGCCGTTTGGATAACCACGCTCTCAACGTTCATAATCGGTTCCTTCCGAGAAGAATACAGGGCGAGGAATCGTACCTTTTTCTGGTCGACGGCGCAAGAGGTTTTCCGCAAATAAGAAACTGACGAAGTCAAAAAAGAAAGGAGAGGACGCCTTTCCACGCCCTCCCCTTACGTCCGTGCCCTAAACGCTTGTCTTCGCGCCAGGTTCAATCCGAAGAAATCACTTCAAAACGACGCGCAAATCAATGTTGCGACCGCCGCGCAAAACGTTGAGCACAATTGTCTCGCCCGGTTCGTGTTCTTCAACGGCGGTAATGAAATCTTCGCCGGTCTTCACGCGTTGGCCGTTAACGCCCGTGATAATATCGAACCCGCCTTCCGGACGGACCTGTTCCTGCGTTTGGTAACGCATGCCGTTTCGCTCGCTGACTCGAATAACAAGCTTGCCGCCGCGAAGTCCCGCCAAATCAGCCGCGCCCCCTTCGTCGATCAACACGGGAATGAGTCCGTTTTCCGTCTCCGTGACTTTAACGACGCCCGCGTCCCCGCGGACGACTTCGCCTCGTTCGAGCAAAATCGTCACGATGCGTTGAATCGTATTGATCGGCACCGCAAACCCGACGCCGGAATTTTCGCCGACATGACTCGCAATCGCCGTGTTCATGCCGATCATTCGTCCCTTAGTGTCGAAAAGCGCGCCTCCCGAGTTGCCGGGGTTGATCGCCGCGTCGATTTGAATCACGCCCTTGATCTGCCGGAATTGCTGCGGACTGTCGATCGAACGGTTCAGATTCGAGATAATACCCTTCGTCATCGTACGTTCAAGTCCGAAAGGATTGCCGATCGCGTAGACGGTTTGTCCAACGAGCAATCTCGAGGAGTCGCCAAAATCGACGGGAAAGAGCTGATTCGCGGGCGCGTCGATTTTAACGATTGCGACGTCGGTATTCGGATCGACCGCAATCGGCTTTCCTTCATACGATTCGCCGTTAAAGAGCGTTACAATAATTTTGGAAGTATTCTCGACGACGTGGAAGTTTGTAAGAATCACGCCTTGACGGTTCAAAACGACGCCGCTTCCGCATCCTTCGGAGACCTGACGTGCAAAGAACGTTTGACGCGTTTCAAACGTAGAAACGTTCACAACGCTCTTGTTACGTTCCGCGTACAGTTTCACGGCGACCTGTTCTTCAGGCGTCAATTCCGCGAGCCTCGCGTTAATATCGTCGCTCGATTCCTGAATTTGGGGAAGTTCGACAAGAGTCGGCGAATTCTGGGCGCTCAACGCGTCCTGCGGCGCGGCGGGCGATAGGAAATTCTGCGCGTACAGCGCCGCGCCGACGCCCATAAGAGCGACTGAGACGCAACAAGCGAGAAGTGTTGAAAATCGACGTCTACAAATTGCGTCGCGCATGGCATATCCTCTCATTTGCACGTGTGTTTGACGTTCATGCTACCCTTAACCTGCGACGCATAAAGAAGCTTTCCGCATCGCCGTTATGATTGTCGCAAAGATTCGACGCCTGTCAACGTCTTTACAGTCGCGTCGCATACTCTATTACGCAAAAATGTTGCCAAACCGGCTAAAATCTTTTGAAAAAAAACTGCGCGCGAACGTCGATTATGACATAAAGTCCGGGTGGGAAAAAGAATTCGCAGGTCGCCCCAACTTTGCGATTTTATTAAAATCGATACAATGTCCGAGTTGTCGCGGCGATTCGGTCAACGATTGACGCGACGTTCTGCGGCGCGGTTGATAGCCGCCGAACAATATAGGATTTCAGAAAGGAAATAACCCGCCGTCGTGGATTTCGTCGGCGAGGCATCCGCCGGGAGCGAGCTATGCACGTCGTTTTATTCGAAGACGATCAGGTCGTCAATCTTTACCCTATCACAATTGGACGTCCCGCGTTTTCGATCAGCGTCGGAGCGACGCGACTTTTCAATCTCGCCAAACAACTTGGCGGCGTCGTCGAACTGGTCGTGCGTCCGCACCTCCGCTCAATTCTCCGAGAAGAAGCGCCCTACACGTGGACCCCGAAGGACGGCGAACGTAAAGGACCTATTCTTTTCATCAACGCGCGAACCGCGCCGCATTACAGTCTTTTCAAGGCATGGCGCGACCTCACGACATGCGAATATGAACAAGGCGGCTATATTCGTTCAGGCGCAGCCGTCGCCGCCGCGCTCGTCAACGATCCGAGACTGTTGCCGAACCAGGAAATCGGTTGCGCGCAGCTTCAGGGGATACTTCGCGATCTTGCGCTTCCCGAAGTCGAAACCCAAGAGTCGATTCCGTTGCTTGAACGTCCCTCCGACGCGATTCGCTTTCATCTCCGTTTCCTCAACGAAAACCTCGAAAGCCGCATTGCGACGGGAGAGTATGTCGAGATAAAGGACGGACTATTCGTTCCGCGAGACGAAACGAAACGTCCGAAAATCGACGAATATTTCGTCTGCCATACGGGCAACGGCCCCGTGTTGCTCAACGAAAACGTTAAGATCGGTCCGTTCTGCTATATACGCGGTCCGGTTTACGTCGGCGCGAACAGTAAAATCATCGAGCACGCGGCGATTAAGGATTTTGTCACGGTTAGTTCGACTTGTAAGGTCGGCGGCGAAGTCGAAGCGACGACGATTGAAAAATACTCAAATAAGCAGCACCATGGATTCCTTGGTCACAGCTACGTGGGAAGTTGGGTCAACCTTGGGGCCGGAACCTGCAACAGCGACCTCAAAAACTCATATAACGAAGTCTCGCAAGAGACGGTCGCCGGTAAATTTCCGTCTCACATGCAATTTCTCGGCTGCGTAATTGGCGATTATTCCAAAACGGCGATCAACACGAGTATATTCACGGGTAAGACGCTCGGAGCCTGTTGCTTATGTTACGGATTTGTCACGACGGCGGTTCCGAGCTTTGTGAACTATGCGCGTTCGTTCGGACAGATTACGGAAGTTCCCGTCGAACTTATGACGTTGACGCAAGAACGAATGTTTTTGCGTCGCAACTTCAAACAACGTCCGTGCGACGTCAAACTTATCAGCGATATGTACGAATTAACGCGCGCGGAACGACAGCTCGCCAACGAACCGCTTTCGCTGTGACGTTCGTCTAAAATTCTGTCTTTTGGAACTTGCCGCGACGGCGCAAAAAGGCTATATTGACAACCTGTCGTCGCGCGTTAGCGTCGGCGGACGTTTGTCGTGGCGTTCTTCTCGGAGCGCCGTTCCCTTCAAACTTAAAAAGGAAAAATTGTGATTATTGACGATTTAGCGCGCCAGCCGAGCGCATGGCTTCAAGGCGAGGAAGTACAAAATTCTGACGTCGTGATTTCCTCTAGAGTTCGAATCGCGCGAAATTTAACGGGGTTTAGTTTCGTCGGCAAGGCTTCTGATTTAGATCTAGAGAACCTCATGGAGTCGGTTTGTGGAGCTTTTGCAGAACTTTTTGACGCGTCGAAGGTCACTTTTGTCAATTTTTCCAACCTCTCTGACGACGAGGGCCAATTCCTTCTGGAACGAAAACTCGTCGACGCTAAGTTTCTTGCCTCGCAGCGACCGCGCGGCCTGCTCTTCGACAACAAAGAGCAGTTCAGCGTCATGGTCAACAAAGAAGACCATCTGTTACTCCAGGCGATCACGCCGGGACTCTCGTTAGAGAAGGCGTTTGAACGCGTAAACTCGCTCGACGACCTTCTAGAGTCTAAGCTCGATTATTCCTTCGACGAACAATTTGGCTACCTTACCGCCAGTCCTTCTAATCTCGGAACGGGTCTTCGCGCCAGCGTCGCTCTTCATTTGCCGGGGCTAGTCGAAACTGGCGAAATAGAGAAAGCGCTTCGTGGACTTCACAAGCTCAATCTTGACGTGCGAAGTCTTTACACCGAGGAAGAACGAACGCCGGGAGATATGTTTTTAGTAAGCGGAAAAAAAACGCTTGGGGTCACGGAAGAAGAAATTGTCGATCAACTAAACGAAATAGTCTCCGGAGTCGTCGAATACGAGCGTAAATCGCGCGAGACTCTCATGCAGTACAATCGCCGGGGCGTTTTAGACCGTTGTCGTCGCGCGCTCGGCGTCCTTCATATGGCGCAGACGACCTCGTTGGAAGAAGCGACGACGTTCCTTTCGGATATTCGGCTTGGCCTCTGTCTTGAAGCTTTCAATAACCCGTCGATCCCGTCGCCTGACAAGCTGCTCCTTCAAATCCAGCCTGCCAGTCTCTCGCGGTATTTCGGTAAAGAATTCGAAGATCGAGAAGAAGAAGACGCGGCTCGCGCGGAATTTCTCAGATCCAAGCTCCCTGTCGAGGGTTAAAATAGTCGAACGACGGAAAAATAGACGCGCGTCGTTCAAATAAGGAAGATAAAAAGACAGACGCCGCGGAGGAGAAAAAAACTCCTCTGCGGCGTCGTTGTATATCGATCAGAAACGCAACGCGTTCTCGCTCGGCGTTAGAACGACAAAAACGAGAGCTTTAACCCGGCTTTTTTCGCCAGTTCCTCTACGCAAATCTTGAAATAAAGGGGACGACGCCGATGTTCGCGGTTCATCGCGTACTTGTACGCCGCCGCTAGGATTTTAAGCGGCAAGGAACCGTTCTTTACCTTGTCGACAACGTCGTCGACATAAGCCGCCTGCGCGTCGCTCGTAACTCGCAGTTCGAATTTTAGCCTCTCCGCGTCCAGTAAAGAGGCGACCGAACCGCCGTAGGCGATCTTACCGCCTCCCGTCGCGCAAACCGCTGTTAGCGCGAGAAGTTGCGATAAAAACGCGCGTCTCCCGATGTTTCTCATTTTTGCATCCTTGCGTCTGTGGGCGTTTGATTCTGGCGTATGCCGCTCGACGATTTCCGTTCTTCCGCGCGCGCGCCAGACTCTCCGAACCGGATCTCATTGATCCTGCTCGCGTGGATATAAATTACAGCCGTTCCGTCCCCGTTAAGTTCCGGTATCCAATCAAGCCTCGTCAAATAAATCCGTTCCAGAATCCATTACACAATTGAATTATCCGCAACAACGGACAATCGCTAGTATTATCGTCATAATCGATTCTAAACTTAACGTCGAGAAGAGAAAAACGTAAACGACGTTAGAAGGAAAAAATGAAACTCGACGACAAGTCGGAAAAAAACGAGCTATCAGGTTATTGGTCAATCCAATCGGGGTCGAAAAATTTACCTTGCCAGCTCCCGCGACGCTTCAACTCCCGTTCGATCGCGTTGCGTCCGGCGTGCTTGACGCCAGTCCATTCCGGGGCGAGCAAAAATTCGGCGGACGCTTCTCCCGCCAACCTCTCGACGACGGTCTCGGGAGAGAGAACTTCCAGAAAATCCGCCGCGCATTGCGCGTACTCGTCGAGGGACTGAATTTTGACAGAACCGTCGCGCCATAACGACGCTAACGGCGTATTGCGAACGACATAGAGATTATGTAATTTGACCGAGTGAAACCGCGCCGCGGCGACGCGTCGCGCCGTAAGAATCATATCCTCTCGCGTTTCGCCGGGAAATCCAAGAATCAGATGAGCGCCAAGTCGAAGTCCTCGACGCTTCGCGCGTTCGACGGCGTCGACAAAACAAGCGTAATTATGTCCGCGGTTCATAGCGCGAAGCGACGCGTCCTTCGAAGATTGCAACCCTAGTTCGAGGACAAGCCAAGTCTCGCGCGACAATTCTTCAAGAAGCGCTAAGACGGGCTCGCCGACGGCGTCAGGACGCGTGCCGATTGCGAGTCCGACAATTTCTGGACGGCGCAGAGCCGTACGGAAAACGCGTTCAAGCGTTTCAACAGGCGCGTGGGTGTTCGTCGACGGTTGGAAATAGGCGATGAATTTATTCGCGTCGAAACGTCGCTGAAGTTTGACGATCCCGTCGTCGATCTGAGCGTCGATATCCTCGAGACCAAACTGACGTCCCGGACTGAAACTGCGCGCGTCGCAAAAAATACAACCGCCTCGTCCAACCGTTCCGTCGATATTAGGACAGGAGAAATGCGCGTCGACGCTAATTTTCCTTACCGGCGCGCCAAACTCGTGTCGAAAATACGCGCTCTGCGAATAGATTCTAGCGCCGTCGACGCGCCAAAAGGGGAAGGAAACGTTTTCTCGCACTGTCGTCAAACTCAAAGAGACGGAACGGTAAGCTTCAAGCGGTTTCGGGCATAAAACTCGGGACGACGACGCCTTTTGGCTGCGCGACCTCGCCGCGCGCTTGGGCGACATGCGTCTCGACGTTCCTTGCGCCTAGCGCGTACATGGAGCGACGAAGCTCGACCGCGGAGGTGGGAATAAGGACGACGGGCGACCACTTGCCGCGGTAGCGATTGAGTTCATAACGAATGAGCGCGGCCGCGCTCGCCTCGTCTCGAGTCGCGCCAGGACCGACCATTGCGGAACCGGGATCTTTGACGGAGCACATGACGCCGAGAAGTTCGCCCGTCGCTTCGTTCGCAGCGACGCTCACGCCCCAGATTCCGGCGCGGTTCTCGATGAAATAGCGGTAATCCTTGGAACGATCCACCCCGTTGATCGAGGATTCGAGCGCGACGATAGCTTCTACGTCGCTTAAGACCGCGTCGCGGACGATCACGCCAGCCGGCGCGCCGACTGAAAAGCCGTCTTCAGGAACTGCGAGGACCATATCTTGAAACATGACGCGAGGGACGAACCCAAAGCGGTTATACAGCGAGAAAGAATCAAGATTCATCGCGGAAGATACGAGTCGGAGAGGTTGATTCCGGCGTTCGGCGACGTCGACGATATACGCGAGGAGCTTTGACGAAACCTTCTGGCCAAAATACGCAGAAGCCACGTTCATGATCCCCAGCGACACATGTGTCGGACGCGGATGAAAGAAACACGATCCGGCGAGCGTCCCCGTGTCGACGTCTTCTGCGACGACGCAGCAATCGGGATCGAGTTCGTCATACACGCGGGTGTAGATCGACGCGGCTTCAAGGGACGGAACAAGATTTTCAATTCCGAAATGACGGTTATACCAAACGTTAAGCGAATCGCGAATCAGTTCCGCGACCGCTTCGTTGTCAGATTTCTGTTTAAGACGAATGATAATGTTCGACGCCATTGATTTTCTCTCCTAATAGCCGGACGGAACGACGGTAATTTCAAACGACGACATGGAACGCCCAGAGGCCGAACGCGACAGGCGCCGCGAGAAGCAACGAGTCAAAAATATCGAGAAAACCGCCGAAACCGGGAACGTTGACTCCGGAATCTTTTCGACTTACGTCTCTTTTAATCAGCGATTCCGCAAGATCGCCGAGCGCTCCCGCGAGCCCGACGGAAAGTCCGTAAATCACGACGCCAATCCACGTCGTTTTAGACGGCGCTCCCGTCGCGAGCGGAAAAAGAACCGAAGTTGAGAACCACGCCGCCAGCACGGCGAAGCACATCCCGCCGATCCCCCCTTCGATCGTCTTGCCCGGACTCAAACTCGGCGCCATCTTATGCCGACCGACGAGCCGACCGACAGTATACGCGCCGACGTCGCACATCTTCGTAATGAGCGCCATAGAAAACACCGCCATGACGCCATAGGCGACGCGAAGCAGAACCATAAACGACCCTAATAGACCAATATAGACGATTGCAAAAACGGCGCCGCTAAGATTTATCATATGACCGCCGGGAAGTTTGAAGCGGAGCATCTCGCCTACGAAAGCGATAAGGACGCCGAACGCAATCGCAAGCAGAATATGAACGCAGGCATACGCGGCGGTCTTCCATTCCTGCCCTTCGGAAAATTCGACGGACGCCTCGACGGAACCGTTTTCGCCGTCTGGAGTTTGTTCGTCGACGACTATCTTTTTGTCGACGCGTCCCGACGCCGTCCCGTCAGAAATCGCGTCGTTACGTTCCTCGGCGCGCTCCCTTGCGGCCTCTAGCGCCTTCTCCGCGCCTTCCAGCGCCCTGCGCGCCGTCGAAACGGCGCGCGACGCTTCGCTAATCGCTCGATCCTGCTCTTGAACCGTCGCGCCAGAACCCCTCGAATCAACCGTTTCGTTTTGGAACGCGTCGACGATCGAATGTTCAAAACGCGCAATATACGGCATTGAATTACAGCACGCGATCCAGCTCAGGACGATCGTTCCGAAGACGCCGACGTAAATTGTCGTGCGCCGAGGATAGATTCCGCCTGCGTTGAGAAGTTGCATGATCTCGCGACACAGGAAAAAAACGCAAACTAGAAAGAACGGCATGAGAACTAGGCCAGGCGCCGGAGCGATCGCGTCCAGCCAGCAAAACAGCACGAGCAAGGCGACAAGCGGGATCCCTATAAGTAAACGCCAGCGTAGCATACGGCGCTCCTTTTCGTTTCTTCATAACCAAAGCGTTTCTGCAGCGGAAGCCCTGAACTCCAGTAAAAGCCCCGACGCAACCCTTCATTACGTCCATTATAGAAGGCTTGATTTCGTTTTTCAACGACGTGGATAAAATTTCGTCCATGAAAGGGAATAGACGCCGACGACGAATGTGACGTCCGCTTCGTACAAGCGCAGTATGTTAATTTACAAAAAATAGTCAATTCAGGAAAATTAAAAGTTGTAAATTAGACTGGTTTAGTGTATAATGCGCTGAGGCAGATAGCGATTTTGAACGTTGTCGAACCAAACGGCGTCCCCTCGATAGTCGTCGACTTAGAAGCGGGCGGTCGTTAAGCGCGGCGGTCAAGTCGACAGATGAGTTTAGTCGGAGGCAGTGATGGCAAAGGGCAAATCCCTCGGAAAAAACAAGAGCGGCGAATCGGCGGTCCCGTCGAGAAAGACCCCGCGCAAGAAAAACGTCGAGTCGCCCGCCCCTTCCGTCGCGGTGAAAGAACTCAAGACGACGAAGAAAAATCGCGTGAGAAAAACCAAGACCGAGGGATCGGAAACGGTCGATCCAGTCGATTCTCAGAAAAAGAAACCGATCAAAAGCGTCGTAGCGTCTCCAAAAAAATCGACAACGAAAACTCAGTCGACTGCAACCGGCGACGTTCCTCAAGCGGCCAAAACCCGGGTCGTTTCCAGATCAAAGAAACAAGACGACGTCGAGGTCGTTCCTGTAAGGCGAACAGCTCGTCGAAAATCGAACGCAGTTTCTCTCGAAGTTGTGGTAAAGAAGTCGTCCTCCTCGCAAAAGACGGATGAAAAGTCTGAAAAGAAAAGAGCGAGAAAACCAAAGAGCGTCGAAGTTGTCGAACCCGCCCTCGAGACGAAGGCAAAACCGTCGGACAGAAAGTCGCGAAAAAAGCCTTCCCCTGTCGAATCGATCGAAAAGAACTTGAAATCGACGTCGAAGAAAGACGCCGCGCCGTCTAAGTCTCCCGCGCCTGCTGAAACGAAACCTTCCGAGGTAAAGACAAAACACGGAAGGCGTTCCAGATCCCCTGAGCCTGTATCTTCCGAATCCGAAGCGTCTCCAGTCGAAAAGCCCAAGACAAAACAACGCGTAAGGCGAAGCGTCGAGGTCCCCTCGACTACTGCGCCGGAAACAAAGCTCGAGTCGGAACCGTCCCGTCCCAAAAGGAAACGCGCAAGAAAGTCTGAGGAACAAAGCGACGCGGAAAAGCCGGAAGTTCTTGAAACGTCCGTGGACGTCGTCGCGCCGAAAAGAAAACGCGCGAAAGAAACAGACGACGGCGACGTTGAAAATAGGCGAGACGCAAAGCCAGGACGCGACCGCGTCGACTCTGAAACGTCGCTTAACGTTGACAACGCCGTCGCGACGCCGGAATTGCAATCCGAACCTAACGCGGAAGAAAACGACGAGAAGTCGACGTCAGACGACTCCGTGAAGAAAGACGCCGCGCCTCGTGATAAAAAGTCAAAAGCTTCGTCCGAGTCGTCGCGCCGTAGGTCGGCAGGAATTCCACGACGCGTTCTGCAGCGCCAAAGTCCCGATTATCTCCAATTGAGCGTCGTCAATTCATTTTGGATTTGCGCTCAATGGATCGTTTCGGACGCCAATTTGAACAGAGTGCGTTCCGCTATGGGACGACTCTGGCACACGGCCGAGCCGATACTGCGCGTTTATCGCGTCGATAAAAGCCCTCGATACACGACGATGCGCCGGGATCGTATCGCCGACGTCGTCGTCCAGTTGCCAGTTCGTATCTGGTACGTTCCCGTTGATAATCCTCCGGGCGCGTTCATGGTCGAACTCGGTTACCTTTCGCGCGACAAGGAGTTCTTCACGCTCGCGTCAAGCGGCGTCGTAGAGACGTCGGCGCAGTTCATTAACGATCCTTCGCCTCTACCTCCCCCCCTCGCTCCGCATTGGGGAGTCGCAAGTTCAATTCCGCACAAATCTTTCGAATCGTCTAACGCCGATAGATCGCAGGAAAGTTTGGACGATTCGGACGTGTCGCTTCGCCGTGACGATTCCGCGAACTATCTCGCAGGCTTCGGCGGCGTCTCGCTCAAAGTCGGCGCGGAAATCATTGTCAAGGGACGCGTCTCGCCCGGCGCGGTTCTTCGGATTCGCGACGAACGCGTCGTTCCAAAGCCGAACGGCATATTTGCCGTTAGACTCGAACTTCCGGAACGACGTCACGTCTTCCCCGTCGTCGCGACGAGTTACGACGGCTCTGAAACGCAGACGATTATCCTTGCCGTCGACCGCAATACGAAGACTCTTGAAACGGTCTTCCGCGACGACGACGAATAGCCGCCCCTTTCAAAATCGGAAAAAAGAATTAGACTGGGGTCGAAAAGCAACGACGTTTCTCGTATAGCGCGACGCGCGAGAAACGCCCAATCAGTCGGCTATGCCGTAGCGCGCGTCGGGTACGGCGCCCGGCTCCGACGCTGGAGGCGGCGCTGGGCGCCGTTATTAAGACGACGCCGTGGAAATCTTTAACCGTCTGGAAGACGTTTCCCCACGTTTTAGGGGCGGAGTTCTGTCGATTGGCAAGTTTGACGGACTCCATCTAGGTCATTCGCGCATCATGGCGCAAACTGTCGCCATGGCAAAACGTAAAAACGCGCCTTCTCTCGTCTTTACCTTCTCGCCGGCGCCTGTTAATATTCTGCGTCCCGAATACGCGCCGGCGCCTCTTGTCGACGCCGATACAAAACGCGCGTTAATAGCTCGCGCGGGAATAGACGCGCTCATAGAGTTTCCTACGACGCGTGAATTTCTCAATCAAAGCGCCGACACGTTTTTCCGCGACGTCGTCGTGTCGCGTCTTGCGGCCGTCGGACTTGTCGAGGGCGCTAATTTTTCTTTTGGCAGAGGACGTGAAGGAAGCGGCGATCGTCTTGTGGCGTTAGCGTCTCAATTTAACGTCGCTCTGGAAATCGTCGCGCCGATCGCAATCGACGGTTACGTAGTTTCGAGCAGCGAAATACGACGCGCGCTCGACGCAGGCGACGTGCGATTCGCCGCGCGTCTTCTTGGGAGACGACACGCTATCTCCGGTCTTGTCGCGCACGGCGAGGCGCGCGGCAGGGCGCTCGGATATCCGACGGCAAATCTCGACAATCCCAGCGTTTTCCTGCCTCAAAACGCGCTCTATGCGGCGATCGCGAAGCTTGACGACGGACAAACGCGTCCCGCTGCCATTAACCTTGGCGGCAACCCGACGTTCGGCGTTAAGCAACGTAAAATCGAAGCCCATATTCTTGATTTCTCAGGCGATCTCTACGGCAAACCGTTAACGCTGGAGTTCTGTGCCAAAATCCGCGATATAGAAAAATTTCCCGATAAAGAATCGCTGCTGCGCCAGATGGCGCGTGACCTCGACGAAACCCGTCGATTCGTTAAAGAAACGCAGACTTTCTGATAGAATCTCCCGACTAATTCGCCTCAGTCGCGTCGACTCGTCCTAAAAAAAAGACAGCCCGAAAGACGCTGAAAAGCGTCGTCGGGCTAGGCGTACGTTCCGCGCCGTTCCCCGAAGGGGGGAACGGAGACGCGTCTATAAACGTAACGGCGTCGGCGATTCTGAATTCAACCAGCGCGACGCTCGTTGAGCAGCTTGTTAATTTGAATGAGTTTCTGTTCCAAATCTTGATACTTAGCTTTATCGGAAGACGCGTTGTTAATCTGCGCTTGAACAATCCTCGCGACGGCGCCAGACCTATTCATTCCCCATTTTTGCGCGCGTTGATCGACCTGGGTGAGAAGCGCCGTTGAAATCGTAAACGAGACCTTCTCGTAGTTGTCTTGGCGGCGTGGACGACCTGTTTTTCGTTCCGGAAAAGACTTAAGACGAGAAGTTACGGTATTCATGGAAAAACCTCAATAAAAACAACGATTATCGCACCGCGCGCTAAACGCGAACAAGACGCCTAACGACGACGTCAAAAGAGGGGAACGAACGTAAACTACGCGTGTTCCAACGAGGAAACGAAGGGCGAAACGAGCTCCCTTATAGAATTAACGGCTGTTTCAATTTCGAGCGGACTGGAGTCGTTCTTATTGTCTATCTCCGCAGAGAGAAGTCGCGTCACTGCTCCGGAACGATTCAAACCGCATCGTCGAGCGTAGTCGTCTACCTGTTGGATTAATTCGGAAGAGATCGTTACAGAAACGCAGGTGTAGTCCTCGGCGCGTCGCGGTCGTCCCGGACGACGCTTAACCTGCTCCATTACCGGAGCGCTCGGCGTAACGTTTAAATCCATAGTTATCCTCGCAAAGAGAAAAGACGGACGTTTCCGTGCCCGTCAACCTAAAATGAGGACGTCCGCGTCCTGCCGACGTCTCCCAGATTCCGCGCCGATCGTAACAAATCGTCGCAATCATTTCAATCCCAATTTTCAGCGTTTCCGTCATTATAATCACAAATTAACAACATAAAAGAGTTTTTTAATACAGTCTTCAATTTTTTATTATTTTTTTCAAAAGGCTATGTCACAACAAACAGTTGATAAATAGCCATTTTTATAGGGGAGTAT
>CAMJTU010000053.1 GCA_946408825.1 uncultured Planctomycetaceae bacterium | reverse complement strand
ACCACGTCGGACGAATGGTTACTCAAGTTGCATTTTCGCACAAAGAAACGTTCTTTTAATCGCGATATTTTGACGAGAAAACTTGCTTTAAGAACGCTTAGCGATATGGAAGAAATTCCGCTCTTTGGCACTCAATCGCGCGTACGAGTAGAAAACGTCGGAGCATGGCAAGAAATCGAAATTCGTGCTTTTTCTTTTGCAGAAATCGATAAACCGGAGTTTTGGACCTTTCTCGATGTTGCAGCCAAGAACTTCATTGAGCAAATTAACACTAATCGTGAGAACGAACCTGATATTACTCCGTGGAAAACCAAGGGACGAGATTGGCATTTTTCTCCTCTTGGGTTTTATGGAGATTCGTCAAAACCGAAATGGTCTTTTAAGCTCCTCGAGAAAGTTGTTGACGCCGTCATAAAGGCAGATACTAAGGCGACCGTTGATTGGCGTCAGAAGATTAGCGTTCTTTTCAGCGTCGAGGGATCAGGCGTAAGTTGGATACAGGTTTTTACTAAAAATGTTGATTTTATCTGTGTCCAGGTTGCCCTTACGAAGAATTCGATTTCTACTAAAAACTATGCAAATTTAGGGTTTGAACCGATTTGCGACGTGACTGATCCGAAGGTCGACCTTTTCTATATCCGTTTTCGATCGGAGGACGATTTCGACGAACGCTTATTGCAAGAATTCCTGACAGAAACTATCAAATATAGGGTCAAAGGTTAATCGCTTTTTCAACGTAACTATGCGGAGACTAAGACTAAGTAATTATTAGATAACGGCGTTGTTTGTGGATTGTTTTGATAGACGCTAACGAAAAACACGTCCATAACCATAACGTGCTTTCAAGTCAATCCACTTATATTGTTGGCGAGTTGTTCAGTTTTATCCCGCAACTTGGCGAATATCTCAAGGCTCGCTTGTATGGCGACATTTTTGCGCGTGACGTTTTAGATTGGCGTGCCCGTGAGATTGTTACAGTCGCAGCGCTTGCCGCTCGTCCCGAAACTGAGCCGCAAGTGTTTGCTTATTTAGAGATTGCCATGAACAACGGAGTAACGAAGGAAATGGAGGAGACGTCGTTGGGCGTGTTCGACGTCCGCCGTTGCCCGAACTATCGCCCTCAGATTGGTCTCCGTTTCCTGTCGGCGAACCTAATACCGCTTATGCTAAGTTTTTTATTGGTCGTAGTTACCTAGCGCCTGTGTCAAACGAGCAAGTTCATGTCAGCGCCGTAGCTTTTGAACCGGGCGTCGTAATAATTGGCATGTTCATCACGCAGATAACGGAGGTGGACAAGTGTTGATTGTCACGGCGGGCGAGGGGGGCATGCACGGGGCGGACCTGCTAGACGCCTTCATAAAGGAGACACAGTAAATATTCCTGCTGGCGTTAAGCATTGGCATGGCGCCTCGCCAGACAGTTGGTTTCAGCATCTTGCTTTTGAAGTTCTAGGAGTAAGTCTGCGTAACGAATGGTTTGAACCGGTTGACGATAACGCCTACCATGAAGCTACAGTGTAAATTGACGACTAGAAAATCAAACCTTTTACGTTAGTTATAGTTACAGCGCTGTCTGACACTCTTTTTAGCTTTGAGAGCAGGACGTTGGGAGCGTCGTGTTCAATCGTTTCGACTGTGGTTCTGCGAATAGCTTTGACCCGCTTTGATCGGTTTATTTAAGAATGCTTGTTAGGTGGTATTGAAAGTTAAAGAGCAAAGAACATTGGGGTAAATTATAAGGCACGCCCACGAGAACAGTTTGTGTCACATCTTCTGACAGCAACCTTACTCCCGTGTCTGTATGTTTGCCGAAACAAACGAGATATTTAACGATTCCCTGTCGTTCGAAAGAAGCGCTTCAGTTGGACAAACTTGTAAAAAGAAGTCTAAAAACAAAAAGCCCGTCGACAACTCGACAGGCTATCAGAAAGAAATAAAAGTCGGGGCAACTGGATTCGAACCAGCGACCTTTTGACCCCCAGTCAAACGCGCTAAACCAGACTGCGCCATGCCCCGATGAGAATCAATTAACAAAAAACGGTCACAATCAAGTCGGGGCAACTGGATTCGAACCAGCGACCTTTTGACCCCCAGTCAAACGCGCTAAACCAGACTGCGCCATGCCCCGATGACCACTGTATTTTAACTGCGGGGTTGAATCCTGCAAGGCCTTTTTTTGCATTATTCCTTTTTTAATTATCCGCAATGATTCCGTCTTATAGAACGTCGGAACGTTTACGTCACATGGATTTTGGGTTTGCCTTTGAAGAGTCATGTTTACACGCGAACAATATGAACTGATAGATTTTGGAGACGGACGAAAGCTTGAACGTATGGGAGAACTTGTGCTCGATCGTCCTTGTCCGACTGTTAATGGGATTCGCCCAGCCTATTCTGATCTGTGGAGAAGCGCCGACGTATATTTTTTCGAACGTCGTTTTACTGGTAAAAAGGGAACGTCTAGCGCGGCTCTAGGCGTTCGCGGCATGTGGCGTCCTCTGAGCGCAGCCGGCGCACGCTTTTTTTCTCCGCGAGAGGTAGATAGTTTATCTCAAAAACTTCAACCAGAAGAATCTATCAGTCGATCATGGATGTTGCCGTTTTCCGACAAATTTGTATTTGAACTAAAGGGGTCGCCTTTTGGACATGTTGGCGTCTTTCCTGAGCAGGCAGAAAACTGGGATCTCATCGAGGAACTTTGTAGAGAGGGCGAAAATAGGCTTGGTTCTCCGTTACGCGTTCTTAATCTTTTTGGCTATACAGGCGGGAGCGCTCTCGCGGCTGCGTTTGCTCACGCCGACGTCACGCACCTTGACGCGGCAGGGAACGTCGTCGCTCAAGCAAAACGCAACGCTTCCCTGTCTTTTGGAACAGATCGAGTCGACGGCGATTCCTGTGGTGATAATTGCGAAAAAAAACATGGCGCAATTCGTTGGATTACCGACGACGCTGTGAAGTTTGTAAAAAGAGAGGAAAGAAGAAAGGCGGGCTATCATGGTATCATCCTTGATCCACCGTCTTACGGTCACGGCGCACGCGGCGAAGTCTGGCGACTCTCGCGTGATCTTGAACCGCTTTTAGAACGCTGTGTCAACCTCCTAAACTCAGACTTTAATTTCACGCTACTTACCGGACATACGCCAAATTTTAGATATCAAAAACTCGGACAGATGTTACGTCAAGCATACAGCAGGCGTTTCGGTTCTGGAACCAAAACGCGTTTTTTGGCTAAACCTCTAGGAATACGCTCACGAAACGGCGCAATTCTACCAGCCGGCGATATGGCGTTGGCTGTCTTTAGAAAGTAACGGCGTAAGAAAAACGCGTCGCGATTTACCGGACTGATAGCCGCTATTTTTCAAGTATTTCCTTCAACGCGACGTTGATTATATCTTCGGTTTCCGCCATGCCTTGAAGCGTTGTTGCGAGTAGTTTATCGAGATCCCAGCCCAGTTGTTCCGCGCCACGTTCAATAACGTCCCTTGAACATCCTGCTGCAAAACCCTTGCTCTTGTATTTCTTTTTGAGCGACTTTAGATCCATGTCTTTAGAACTCTTTGAAGGTCGCATTAGCGCCGCCGCCCATATCAGACCGGTAAGTTCATCTGTCGCGAAGAGAACTTTTTCCATTTCGTGAATTGGTTCGACGTCAATAACTATACCGTTGCCGTGAGGGCCATATCCATGTGATACGACAGCGTGAATAACGTCTTCACCAACTCCATTAAGACGGAGTAACTCAGGCGCCTTGAGACAATGTTCTTCTGGAAAGAGTTCGAAATCGACGTCGTGTAGTAATCCTACTATTCCCCAGTATTCGGCTTCGTCGTCATAGCCAAGAGCCTTTGCAAACCATTTCATAATGGCTTCAACTGTTAGCGCGTGTTGGATATGGAATGGTTGTTTGTTATATTTCAGAAGGATTTCTAACGCTTTTTCTCTAGAGATGCATACCATGGTTATTCCCTCGTTATCATGTTGTATGTCGTGGGACGCCTCTCCATACCATACGTGTTTGTATCTCCTTGTCAATAGTTGCGAGATTAACTTCATTTAAGAAAAGTCAGCGAATGACGTCGGATTTGAATTCCACAATACGCTGATTGTATGACGGCTGGCGGTATTCTGCTGAGTCCATTGTCGTAAGTACGAGCAAAATTAACTAACGTCTGACCTAATTCTTTACTTGTAATTTCTGGCGTTTGCTTATGTTTTAATAAAAATTTGAAGACGAACGTCCCGTCATAGAATGGCAATTTCTGCGTTTAGGTTGAATTTGTCTAAAGTCACAAAGGATATTAACAGACCCTTGACCCTCCGAAAAAATAGGATAGAATTACCCAAACGGCTGGTCTGGCGGAAGGTTTAGATCAGTCCTCTTGTTTACGCGTCTGGAAGTCTTGTCGGTCGGCTTCAGACGGAGTAGATTGACCGGCGTAACACGGATCGTCATGGGACGATCCACAACCGTAATAACGCCGCTTAAACGTCGTATGAAATCTTATTCAGATCTGTAACGACGTGCCGAACAACGGCGTTTTAAGGATTAAAATGGCAGATATTTCCATTAAAGCCCTGATTGAGGCTGGCGTTCACTTTGGGCATCGTGCGAGCCTTTGGAATCCGAAAATGCGTCCTTATGTTTACGGGCGCCGCAAGCTGATCCATATCATTGACGTTCGTGAGACGGTGCGTGGCCTTCTTCGTGCGAAGAAGTTTCTAAAGCAGGTTGCCGCGGAGGGTAACCTCGTCCTCTTTGTCGGTACAAAGCGTCAGGCTTCCGAGACGATTCAAACGCAAGCCGAGCGTTGTGGCATGCCCTTTATCTCCGAGCGTTGGCTCGGCGGCACGCTTACGAACTTCGAGACGATTCGTAGTCGTCTGCGTCGTCTTGAGGAACTGGAAGGCGTTATGGAAGGCGAGATGCTTCAGACCTACTCTAAGAAGATGCAGGCTTCGCTTGCCCGTGAGTATCACAAGATGTATCGTAACCTTAATGGTTTGCGCAAAATGGATCGTTATCCTGCCGCGATGGTTGTCGTTGATCCTCGTAAAGAGAAGAATGCCGTTCGCGAGGCGCGCAAGCTTGGCGTGGTTTCAATCGCCTTGATTGATACTGACTCTGATCCAGACGAAGTTGATCTTCCGATTCCCGGCAACGACGATTCGATTCGTTCGATTGATCTTATCGTTTCCTATCTTGCGGACGCAGTCGCCGCGGGCGTTAAGGAATACGAAGCGAATAAATATTCCGGGGCGAGCGAAGAAGCGCAGGCGACAGACGCCGCCGATGAAAAGGCGTCAGCAGAGTGATCTGACGGGGTATGGAGACGTCGTTTTCGAGACAGGCGTTTCCGTTTTCCTCTTCAAGTAAATTTAAATTAAAGTTTAAATACCATCCTTTTTTAGGAGAATAATATGGCTGATATTACCGCCGCGATGGTCAAGTCGCTTCGCGATAGAACGCAGCTCCCCATGATGGACTGCAAAAAGGCGCTTATTCAGGCTGAAGGCGACGAGGAGAAGGCTATCGAATTTCTTCGTAAGTCTGGTAAGGCGAAGATGAGTTCGCGAACTGATCGTGAGACTGGCGAGGGGCGTATTGCGATTTATAAAGGCGATAACGCGACCGCTATGATTGAACTGCAGTGTGAATCTGCTCCAGTTGCTGCGAACGACCAGTTTGTCGCTTTGGCGAACGCGCTTGCTAAGCAGCTTGCGGAGGGCCCTGGCGCCGCGACTGTCGAGGAACTGCTTGCTCAGAGCGATCTTCAACTCCAGTTTGACGATCTTATGAACAAAATCCGTGAAGTCTTCAAAATTCCGAGAATTCTCCGTGTTGAAGGTTCGACGGGCACGTATGTTCACCATGACGCGCGTCTTGGCGTGATTCTTGAATTTGACGGCGATAACGTAGAGGTTGCAAACAATATCTCTATGCAGATCGCGGGGATGAATCCCCAAGCGATTAACGCTGCCAGTCTCGATCCTGAGGTTCTCAAAAAGGAACGTGAGATTGCCGAAGAACAGACGCGTACCGCCAACGCTGGTAAGCCTGAAAATATCGTTGCGAAGATTGTTGAAGGTCGTGTGAACGCCGTTCTTAAAGAAATCTGCCTTGAGAATCAGGATTACATCGTAGAATCTGGCAAGACTGTTGGCAAAGTTGCGGAAGACGCCGGACTTAAACTTAAGAAGTTCCATCGTTGGGTCGTTTCTGCCGTCAACTGATTGGCGTTGTTTGCTCTAAAATATAATGGCTGGAGAGCATAACTGCTCTCCAGCCTTTTCTTATGTTGCGCGAATTGCACTCGACGCCATGCAGGGCGTCTGTTTTAGGGGAAATTCTGCAGTTAGACATGCACGACTAGGTCTCGTATACCGCTAGACGGCGTCTAATGCGAAGGCTTCAATTCTTTTGGCGCACGTCCGGCGTTTCTTTCGTAGAAAACATTATTGACGGATTTGGAAGTCCGGTTCGAGCTCAATTTTCTAAAAGTTATGGATATTGGTTGACCGATTGCGGGCGAATTGGGAGGATGCGTAGGGAAATGAACGGAGAGTTAAATCAAATTAAAGATTGTTTTGTCGCATCGACTGGTTTTCAACGAATGCGTAAGACGGTCAACGAGGGGAATTCTTTTCTTTGGAACGGTTGTACAGGCAGTTCTTACGCGCTTATAGGAGGTTGTTTAGCTGATCACACAAAACGGTCAATTCTTCTTGTTCTTCCTAATGTTGGCGACGTCGAAAGGGCGGCTGAGGATATGGCGTTTTTTACGGACGCATCCTTAATGACCTATCCCGTTCTTTCTGAAACGGCAAACAAAAACAACGATGATCTTTCCCTTATCGCCGACGACAATTTCGGAAAACGACTTCGCGTTTTAAAACATTTTGACGAGGGTAATTCCAAACCTGTCGTCGTTGTTACTTCGTTGGCCGCCATAATTCAGTCAATTCCATCTCAAAGCGAAATATCGACCGATTCTATTCATTTGGAAATAGGGAGCGAATTCGGTCGCGATAAGCTGATTTGTTGGCTCAACAAAACTGGGTTTACTTCTGTTACTGCAGTTGAACTTCCCAACGAATACTCCATTAGAGGCGACATTGTTGATATATTTGCGAAAGATTGGGAAAGACCTGTTAGAATCGAATTCTTCGGCGATGAAATCGACTCGATCCGGAATTTTAATGTTGTTAGTCAACTTTCCGAAGAAATTGATCGTCTGGACTCGATTGACGTTACTAGCATTTCAGCAAGCGGCAGTTTTGAATCTCGCTTTACTGATCGGTTACCCGGGGATTTATTGGTACTCATTGTTGAAACGTCTAAAACGATATCTGAAACCACGCGTTTGCTTTCTACAAGTTTAGGCGAAGCCTCGGCGACGTTGGTTAACGAAACAATGAACGCCCTATATCGACGACCGACAATCCATTGCGTTTCTATCGCAACCGGATCCGAGTTTGCACACGAGTCGTATGACGGTCAATTTGTGACCGTAGATAAGCTTCAGGGCGATTTTAGTCATGTTGAAAAAACTCTCAAGACTTTAAAAAACGAAGACGTCAATCGGGTGTTTATCGTCTGTGGTTCTGAAACGGAACAACGCCGTATGGAGACCACGTTTGAAAATCATGATCCTGGATTAAAAGGCCTTCTCTCTTTTCCAGTGGGTTCAATAAAGGAAGGATTCGAGTGGCTGGACGCGTCCCTCAAGATGGAGAACTCTTCATCTGAAAACGAGGATTATCCGAGTTTAGGTTCTGTTGTTTTTATAGGATCGGATCAGCTCTTTGGACGAGTAATATCACGACGGACACGGAGTGGAAGCGGCAATAAAAAGGCGCTTAGTCGATCGATTGACTCTTTTATGGAACTTAAGGTTAACGATTACGTTGTCCATGAAGATTTTGGCGTCGCTCAGTATAAAGGAATGACGACGATAATGAAATCTAACCAAATCGAGGAGAGCCTTAATCTTGAATTTGCCGGAAACGTCGTTGTTAGTATTCCGGCGTCGCATATTTACAAAGTACAGCGTTATGTCGGCGTCGCCGGTTACAAAGTCAAGCTTTCTAAATATGGGGGTAAAGCTTGGACCGCTAAAAAAACAGCGGCAATGAAGTCAATAATGGCTTATGCTCAAGAGATGCTCGAATTAGAGGCAATTCGGGATTCTCTCGAAGGCTATGAATTCCCAGAAGACGGCGATTTTTTGCGTGATTTTGAGACTGCTTTTCCGTACCGTGAAACGCCCGATCAACTAACAGCGATCGAAGATATTAAAAAAGATATGGAAAGCAGACGACCGATGGATCGCCTTTTATGTGGCGACGTAGGCTTTGGTAAAACAGAGGTAGCGTTTCGTGCCGTAATCAAGGCAGTGGAAGGAGGACGCCAAGCGGCGATCCTAGCGCCTACGACGGTTCTTGTCGAGCAACATTACGCCACGTTGCTTTCTCGCGCGGCGTCTCTTCCTCTTACAGTAGGAACGTTATCCCGATATTCATCTCCGTCTGAACAAGCCGAAACCCTTAAAAAACTCGCTAGCGGTCAAATTGACGTCGTTATTGGAACCCATCGACTTCTATCCAAAGACGTCGAGTTCAAAAGACTGGGACTTGTTGTAATTGACGAGGAACAAAGGTTTGGCGTAAAGCATAAGGATCGACTTAAACAACTTCGGTCGGAAGTCGATATTTTGACAATGACGGCGACTCCTATCCCGCGAACGCTTCATTTTTCGCTCATCGGCGCGCGAGATATTTCAAAACTAGAGACTCCTCCTGAAGACAGACTGCCGGTAGAAACGAAAGTTACCCGCTTTAGCGAAGAAAAGGTTCGATTGGGCATTTTACGGGAATTGAATCGTGGCGGTCAAGTTTATTTTCTTCACAATAAAGTGAAAGATATAGAAGAAGTCGCCGACATGCTTCGTAAACTTGTCCCAGAAGCGCGAATTAGAGTGGGTCATGCGCAGATGTCGGCTGAAGAGTTGGAAGAAACGATGCGCAATTTTGTTCGACATTCTTTCGACGTCCTAGTCTGTACGACTATCATCGAAAGCGGTTTGGATATTCCAAATGCGAATACGATGTTTATCGATAACGCAAACAATTTTGGACTGGCTGAACTCCATCAACTTCGCGGTCGAGTTGGTCGCGAAAAGAAACAGGCGTATTGCTATTTCATGATCGACCCAGACGTACAGTTGTCCACACAGAGTTTGCAACGTCTCGAGGCGATTCGAGAATATAACAAATTAGGCGCGGGGTTTCAAATCGCAAGACGTGATCTCCAGATACGAGGCGCTGGCAATATTTTAGGAACAGAACAAAGCGGTCATCTAGCGGAAGTCGGCTATGAAATGTATTGCGATATGCTTGAAGCCGCAAAACGTGCGCTAAAGAATGAAAAAGAAAGGTTAAGAAACGACGTCGAAATCGATTTGCCGATTGTCGCATTACTCGGTGAAAGTTTTATTTCAGATCCCGAGACGAGGATTGATCTCTACCGACGTTTTAGTCGGGTAGAAAAGAAAGACGATGCTGATCTGCTCCGTTCGGAAATGAAAGATCGATTTGGTTGTCTTCCGGTTGAAGCGATCCGTTTCTATCGTCTTGCCATCATTAGAACATATGCGTTTGAATTTCGTGTCAAGAAAATTCAAATGGTTACTGTTGAAAACCTTACCGTCCCTTCTAGAATGCTCGAAATTCAGTTCCGTGATTCTGCTCGAAAGGAACTCCTTAGGTTGGCGCTTAAAGAGAAGGGGATAGAACTCCGTTTGCTTGCGGGGACAATTAACGGATACGTCGATTTACCACGTGATCTTTATGACCGTGAAGGACGATTTAAGCAGGAAAACTTGCTTGATTTTGTTGAGAATCTCTTTACCACTGAAGCTCTTATTAGCGACGAACAACTAGAAATAACAGAAGCTGCTAAACGACAAATCAGAACAATCGCAAAAAAGAATGGCGACGCGCGTCCTTGCAAAAAAAACGAGGCTCCTCTCGCTGCTAAGAGGCGTCAGCTGAAAAGTGAAAACGATCCGACGAATCTCAAATAGGTTTCATAATTCCTGCGACGCTTGAGCGCGAATTCTAGGACGTTTTTCTGGATCGAGCCATTGTAAAATCTTTATGACATTGTCTCGCTCTAACGCAACACATCCTGCGGTTGGGTGGTCGGGATTGAGCCAGACATGTAGGAAGATGGCGCTTCCTTTTCCCGGAAGTATAGGATGGACGTTGTAAAGCGTAACAAGCCCGATATTGTACCTTATGACAGGAGCCGTCATTTTCTCGTGAGAAATAGACGGTTCTTTGCCGCTAAGCCAACAATTGTATTCTGGCGCGTTTGATTCGTCGACCCAGTAATCCGTATCTGTAATCTGACGGTATGGAATTTTTACCCCTTCAGGGGCGTCTGGACTAAAACCGAACGCAAAACCTAGATCCCATTCTCCAGCGGGAAGTTTACCGTTTCCTTCTCCTTTTTCGCCAGGTTTGCTCAAGCCGTTGCGTCCGATTCTAGCGGGCATGGCTTCAATATCTAGTTTCCACGGCGAAGAGGCGTTTTCTCTCGAAAGACAGGAGACGACGCCGTCTGTTTTTTCTTTATCCGGCACGTAAACCAATACCATCTAACGTGTTTCATCAGGCGTCTTTTCCTGATAACGATGGGACGTAACTTCTTGAGCGACTGTGAACGAATTGTTAGATAACGATATAGCGGCTACTACAAGGGAAAGTATTAAAAAACAAGTAAATATTTTCATGACGATTCGAGTTATTTGTCGAGTATGATATTGTTAAAGCGTTCAGTCTGTCTGAGACTTCGCGCCATTATCAGAATATTAAACTGTGAGTCAAGGCGCGAGAGTAAGCGTTTAATTAATCCCTTAATCCCTTTGGCGAAATTTGCGAGGGGAATACCGGCGTTAAAACATGTCCGTTCATAGAAACGAAAAGGACGTCTGCATTTGTAAACGACGAGTCTAAAATACGAAAGGAATTTTATTGTTTGCAAATCATGGAGAACGTCAATCGTCTGGTTTGCTGTAAGAATCTTTAATGACAAACTTTGCATGAAGTCTGGCGACACAACGTGCAAGACCGGCGCTTTCAACACTCCGTAAAACCTCTTCAAAGTTTTTGTACGCGCTAGGAGCCTCGTCTAGAGGATAGTTTCTGGAATTATACAGAATATCGGCCTCGTCAAGCGCTTTGTCAACTTCGTATTGAACAAGTTCCTGCATTGCTTTTTTTCGCCCCATTGCTCGACCTGCGCCGTGGTTAATGCTGTAGTAGCTGTTCTTCGCGCCTTCAAGCGCCGTCATGACGGCAGAACCTCCACAGGGATTACCTGGAAGAAGAATAGGGTGCCCCACACGCTCAAAGGGCGTGCCGACAAGAGAAAAATGGTTGGCTGGATAAGCGCGAGTCGCTCCTTTACGGTGAATCCAGAGGGGACGACCGTTGATTATTTCTTTCCGCGCCATATTGTGACTGATATGATATATGAGAGACGCCCTGACGCCAGGGATGATTTCTTGAAATGCGTCCACTATAAGGGAATTAATGACAAGATGGTTTAGCGTTGAAAAATTAGCGGCGAGCGCCATGTCGTCGAGGTAATCGTCTGCCTCAGGCGTTCCGATAGGAGCGTAGATTAACTGCGGATCTCCTGAGGTAAAAGGAATACCCCATTTTTCAAACTTTTCTTTAAGTAGTTTGAACTGTGAGCGGGCGAGTTCGGCGCCGAAACCGCGGGATCCGCAGTGTGATAAAAAGGCGACATTTCCGTCAACTAATCCGAAGGTTTGAGCAACGCTCAGAGGACTGACTGTAGAAAATGCGTTTTTTTCGCTCTCTGCTAAACGTACGATCTCACATTCGCCGAAGTGGTTGCCGCCTCCATAACTACCCAGTTGCTGAATCTTGTCGTGAAAATTCCATACAGATCCTTTCGCGTGTGCGATGTTGTTTTTAATGTGTTCAATACGTAACGCCAGGGCGTCAGAGGTTCCGTCGTGACCTAAATGCGCCGTGTCTTCGCATCGACAAATCCATTCTTTAGGAACGCCCAAGTCGTCGCAAATGTTTTCAGTGGCTCCCTGTATAAGGGCTGTTTCGATTAATCTATCCGAGTATTTCGAACTTGTAGAACTGCGTTTATAACCTGTTGGAATTCGTTTTGTGATTGCGTTAATTAAAGCGCGGCGCAGTGTTTTTTCAGCAATGGCTTCCGCTGGAAGATCAAATTGTAGCAAACTCATGG
Organism: uncultured Planctomycetaceae bacterium; assembly: GCA_946408825.1. Lineage (GTDB taxonomy): Bacteria > Planctomycetota > Planctomycetia > Pirellulales > Thermoguttaceae > RUG369. The sequence continues at coordinate 9,894 of CAMJTU010000053.1, read as the reverse complement.
AACAATCCATGTCGACGCCTACCGGGCCTGGATAGATATGAGATGGAGTCGCCATGACACAACCGATGGGCGCTCCGAAGCCTTGGTGGGCGTCCGGCGTCAGGACGACGCCCTCGACCCCGGGACAGAGACGCATGTTACACGCTTGAACAAGCGTCGTTTCTCCCATTTCTCGACGCAACTTCTCGGAACCGTACACTCGTACCGGCGAACAATGATCAAGGCGGATTTCGCCAAGGTGTGAATTGATAGCTTCAATTGTTACAGGTTTAATTTCTTCCATAGCAGCTTTTTCTACAATATTGATTTTTTGAGTCGACTTCTTGGTTTTAATGTTAGCCTAGACGTGAAGAATTGTCACTTTCTCTCTCCAGATTTCAAATCTACAGCAGAAGAAATTAGGCGTTGCGACGACGATTACCGAGTTGTCATGGGGCTGGTTAGTTTCCTCTTGTCGTGGATTGCAGATTGAAATTCCATTTATTTCAAGCAACATACTTCCGGTATGTTTTTTCATCGATTTAAAAAGTAATAATATTATCATCGTTGGCAAGACAGGGGGGGATTGGTATTTAAAACTGTCGAGAACGCTCAGTTCTTCTGAACGTTAAAAGAACATGGGACGACGGTTGTCTTCGTGTTAGCATTCATACGCAGGCAGACGGGTAATTCGTGATTTGTTCCGTAATTAAGAAATATGGGGAAGCGTGTTGTCGCTTGATAATCAATATAGCCATGCCTATAATCAGAGTTTAGCGTTCGGAGCCGACGCCCTTTTTAAATAGAGGAGAAAAGAGATTATGTCGCAACCTTCTTTAAAGTTTTTTGGAGCAATTTTTTCGCTGGTTTCAATCATTGTACTTATACCTTCTATATCTCGAGCAGAGGTTAGACGGTTGACAACGGACTCCAGAATAGTCCCTGTTCTCGGCGTGGATTCGGACGCTCCACTATTTGGCTGGGAACTCTCGACTCCTAACGTCTTCAACGCGTCGCAAGCCTCATATTCTATAATAGTTTCGTCTTCGCGTGCCAAACTTGACGCCGACGAGGGAGATTGTTGGCAAAGCGGCGTCGTTGTTTCGAATAAGACGTACGGGATTAAGTATGAAGGAACGCCCCTAAAATCTTCAACCCGTTATTTTTGGAAAGTAACCGTTTTGTGGAAGGGGTTCGACCTTCAAGGTTACGAAATAGAAAAAGAAGAAAAAGCCGTGGGCGAATTTGTCACTGGCGTTATGACACCCGACGAGTGGGGCGCCTCGTGGATTACCGCGGAACGTAAGAATTCGGATCCCCTCCCATTGTTGTATTGTAACTTTAACCTAGAACAACATAGCGAGAACGTCCAAGACGCATTCCTTCATATTTGCGGTTTAGGGCAACAGATCGTTTCCGTGAACAATCTTCGCGTTGGAAATAGAACTTCAGTCGATCCCGGTTGGACAAATTACCGTAAATCTTGCCTTTATACAACGTATGATGTTAAAGACGAACTATCGAGCTCTGAAAATTGCTCAATTAGCGTTCTTTTAGGAAACGGAATGTATAACGTTTCGGGGGGGCGATATGTTAAGTTCACTGGCAGTTTTGGACTTCCAAAAGTTATCGCAAAACTTGTTGTGCGGTATAAAGACGGAACATCTCAGACTGTTGTTACTGACGACAATTGGAAATATCTTCCTTCTCCCTTGGTTTTTTCCTGTGTTTACGGCGGCGACGATGTTGACTTTTCAAGAGGAGTCATTTCTCAAAGTAGACTTTTAACCCATGGCATACCTTCTGCCGCCGTTAAAACTGAGGGACCTGGAGGAGTGTTACGAGCCCAAATTCAACCCCCAGTCGTTGTTTTAGAAACGCTTAAACCTATCGCAGTAAAGACGCTTGACGACGGCCGGATAGAAGCCAATTTTGGCTATAATTTTGCCGGTCGCCCCGTGATCCAGTGTGTTCCTGCGAAAAATTCTCAACTTCGTGTCGTTCTCGCAGAAATGGAGGGTAAACCTTGGAATGGACACTATGACGAATATTCCTTTACTCAACCATCCATTCCTTCGGCCGACGACGAAGTTGTTTTGGAAACCGCACGAATTTCTACTGCGAAAAGCCCGTCTAATAATCTTTTACAATTGAACGCTGACGAAAGGTTGGAATCTGTTTTCGGATATTGGGGATTTCAGTACGTTTATCTCAACGGCGCCATCGAACTTCAGCCTGACTTGACGAGAGCGCTTCAATCAAACTCGGACAAGACCCAAGTTGTTTCGATAGAAGCTAATAGGATAGGCGCAGATCTTGAAAGAGTCGGATCTTTCGATTCTGACGGAGAGTGGCTCAACGAAATTGATCTCATGATCGATCGATCTGTTCGGAGTAATATCGTCAGTCTCATGACCGATTGCCCACACCGCGAGAAACTAGGGTGGCTCGAAGAAACTCATCTGATGGGGCCCTCTATCCTCTACCGTTACGATCTCCAAACGCTTTTCCGTAAGATTTGTCGCGATATGACAGAGGCGCAGCTTGACGACGGCATGATTCCTGATATTGCGCCTGAATACACACGTTTCGTGCAAGGTTTTTTTTGGTCTGCAGAATGGAGTTCGGCGGCGGTTCAGCTTCCGTGGCTACTTTATCGTTGGTATGGCGATTTACAGATTGTCGCCGAACAGTATGAAACGATGGATCGTTATGTTCGTTACATGGCAAGTATACGTGACGACAAAGGATTGGTAAAAGCGGGTTTGGGCGATTGGTTTGACTGGTCTCCTGAAAAGAGACACTCAGGCTATTCCCAACATACGCCGGGCGAGTTGACAGCAACCGCTTTTCTGTGCGACAATGCGCGTATTATGGCCGTTTTCGCGAATCTTCTGGGAAAGAACGACGACGTCAAATACTACGAAGAGCTTCGACGGCAGGCGACGAACGACTTCCAGAAAGAGTATTACGATTCTGAAACGAACATTGTCGCCACCGGTTCTCAAGCGTCTTATGCTTTTGCTCTTTATTTTGATCTTGTTCCTCGCGACGCGCGTGAGGCCGTCTTTGCGCGTTTGCTTGAGGATATTGAGAAGTGGAATTATCGTATGTCGTGCGGCGAGGTGGCGTGGCCATTCCTTATTAAGACGCTCTCCAGTTTTGGTAGAGACGACGTTTTGTGGAAGATGATTCAGCGTGACGACGCGCCCGGGTACGTACATATGTTAAAAAAATGGGGAATGAAGACTCTTTCTGAGACTTGGGACGGACCTGGGAGTTCGATGAATCATTTCATGTTTGGCGCAATCCAAGAGTGGTTCATGTCAGGCGTCGTTGGAATTCGTCAAGCAGACGACTCCATTGGATATTCGGAGATTCTTTTGCGTCCCAACCCTATGCCGGGTAAAATCAATCACGCTAGAGGGGAGTATCGCTCGATATTAGGGTTGATTGTTTCTGATTGGCAAGTGGAGAGACAGTCCAGAAAGTTTGTTTGGGACTTCGTTATTCCAGCAGGGACGACGGCTAGACTTGAAATCCCCGTCGGCAGTGAATCAGCTTCGGTGATTATCGAAAAAAAATCCGCAGAGAAAAGCTTGAAACTTGATCCGTTTAGATCTGATTACAAGCCTGCGCGAGCACATATTCTTCCACGACGCCTTGTTACGCTGGAATCTGGAGAGTATCGGATCGTTTCTCAACTCTAACGACTTGACGCTACCTTCTGTCTCGTGCTTAATAGAGTGATTCGCGGTTGAACCGAATCACTCTATTTGTGTTCGTGTTCACTCAACAAAGTTGAGAGCTTAACAGAAATTCTAACGTCAGATACTGAAATTCTCCTTTATAATCGCCGCAGCCCGCTCTAAGGGACATTCTACGACGTCGACGGCTTTTTTAAGTTCTGTTAGTTGCTCGATTTTTTGGTCAAGTTTGGCGACGTCTGAAAACCACTCGCACAAGTGAAACGCAGCTTCTTCTGGCTCGTCTTTCCACGATATGAATTCGGGACAGACCATCATTTCACGTTCATGCGGAGTGTGTGCGGTGGAGGAGGGAACATACCCCCGTGGGTAGAACGGCGACTCTCCCTCAATTCGATCCACTGCTAAAAGATTTGTTAAGGTGATATACTTAACTCGTTTGAGATAACGAAGCGCTATATATTCAAGTCTGCTAGTATGATAGACGACAACCGAAGGTTTACAAAGCGAAAGGATTTCCAAGGACGACGAGCCAGAAACCCCTAGACAACAAGTGGCGGCTCGAAGAAGTTCTGGGGTCTTACCCACATAAACAGGATAATCCAACCCCTTTTCATGAAGTCTTCTTCTAACAATCTCCGCATGTGAATCTTTGTAGGCGGCAAATACAGGTTGAACGTCGGAATTATTCTGTTTCACTATTTCAGCTACGCGAATTAGACGTTCGATGTTTGCGACTACCTCTTGATTTCTAGAACCCGGGAGAATCGTAAGATATCGTATCCCTCCACGAGACGTATTCTTTTTTGAACTTACGATAGAAACGCCGCTTTCAGAGGAATTGAGCGATTGAAGGAACGTGACGTCAACGCTTTTTGAACGCGTTTCCTCAAAAAAAGGATGCCCTATAAAAATCGAATTGCAACCATGTTCGACAAACCAACGATCTTCGAATTTGAAACACGAAAGGATGAGATCGACGAACTTACGCATCTTTTTAATCCGCCATTGTCCCCATCCCCAAATTTGAGGCGGCATAAAGTAAAGGACGGGAATTCCTGCTGCTTTAGCTCGTTTCGCTATCTGCCAATTAAATCCTGGAAAATCGACAAGAACGACTAGGTCAGGCTTTTCGTTGAGAAAAATATTCTTGGCTTGATTAAGCGCTTTCAAAAATACAGGAAGATTTAAAATTGCGCGTTTCAGCATCATGACGGCGTACTGTGTCAAATCAAAACGTACGTCGCATTGGGTTTTAGCTGTTTTCGAACCCGCAAAACCTATAAATCGAGCATTTGGAATTATACGCGCTAGCGCTTCGACAAGCCTTGCGGCATGGGCGTCGCCGCTCGGATCGCCTGCTGAAATGAAGAAAAGCGGCTCCCCAGCGGATGAACTCACATTCTTTTCACTAGCGACGGCGTCTTCGTCGTTTGAATACATATCCATGAACTCGTCCTAACATCCTTTAAAAATCGAAAGCGCTAATGCGAGCGCTGAATGTTTAGATTGTGAAATTTAACGAGGTTCCAGGGGAAGATTCCATTGAAACTAACCCGGAAAAGGTTATGCCATTTAAAAATTCTTGACGTTTAGCCTCGCCTTGGTTCCATATTGTGTCGAGGTTAACACGGACTTGTGTTTCGACTTTTTCTCCGTTGCGAGAAGGAAAGGCGGCATTCTTGCCTACGCTCTTTTTTCGGAAAGGCGCGCTATTTTCAATTGTCGTAGGAGAGGAGAGCGCCACGACATATCCGATCGTGACGTCGTCAGGACTATAAAGTAATTTATAGCCCCCTTGGGCTCCCCTTTCGGCGTCGACAAGTCCCGCTTCTCGTAATCGTCTGAGCGTTTGTAGAAGAAAGCTCGCAGAAAGACGATGCTTTCTGGCTATTTCCTGGGCAGAAACGGTCTTGCCCATAGAAAAAACTTTAGAGAGTTCGTAGACGGCGAGAATCGCGTATTCGGATCGTGAAGTAAAGCCCATCGATTTAATTGACAACGTTAACAGGTTTGTTTTCGAGAAACGCTTTTAGATTATTAGTCGCTATTTGAATAAGTCTTGTGCGCGCTTCGTACGTCGCCCACGCGTTATGAGGCGTAAGATAGCAGTTGGGCGCATAAAGAAGAGGATTGTCCGTAGCGGGCGGTTCGGTTGAGAGTACGTCGGCTCCAAGTCCGCCGAGTCTACCAGAGTTCAGCGCGTCGGCAACGTCCTGCTCATTTAGTATGGAACCACGACTGACGTTGATTAACAACATCCCGTCTTTTACGGCTTCGAGACGTTGTTTGTTGACAAGATTACGCGTTTGCTCGGTCAAGGGGCAGTGTAACGAGACCACGTCGCTTATGCGAAAAAGGTCGTCAAGAGAGACGGCTTGTACTTCGTCGTAATAACTGCCAAGCGAAAGGCGAGGACTGTACGCGACGACTTTCATTCCAAAGGCTGCCGCGACTTGGGCGACGCGTCTTCCTGTCGCGCCGAATCCAACGATTCCAAGGCGTTTTCCATAGAGTTCAACAGGCTTACCCTTGGAAAATGAAAAGTCCGGCGAATTAAGCCATTCGCCGCATTGAACAGCGGCAACATGTTTTGAAAAATTTGAAACGAGATTGAGAAGATGAGCAAAGACTGACTGAACGACCGATTCAACACAATATCTAGGGACGTTAGTGACGACAATTCCACGAGTTCGCGCTGAATTAAGATCGACGACGTTCGTCCCCGTCGCAAGAACGCCTATATACCTCAATTTTGAAAGCGAGGCGATTACTGTGGAGTCGACAACGACCTTGTTTGTCAAAATAGCGTCTGCTTCTTTAGAACGACTGATAGTTTGATCCGCCGAGGTTCGATCGTATAAGACAAGTTCGCCGAGTTTTTCTAGTTCGCTCCAATTCAGATCGCCCGGATTTACTGTATACGAGTCCAAAACAACAATTTTCATTTCCGATCCTTGGATTACGTAATCGTTAAAATATTTTTGTACTCTCTGATTCAACGGATGTTAGTCAAGAAACAAAAAACCTCGCACACAACGAATGAATGCGAGGTAGACGGAGAGGACAGGATTCGAACCTGCGGAGCCCTTACGAGCTCACGGGTTTAGCAAACCCGCGCATTCGACCACTCTGCCACCTCTCCAAAGGATAGCGCGATTGTAACTTCTTTTTTCAGACTGGCAAGCCCCTAGGAAAAATTTTAGGGACAAGTTGCATTTTTACTACTCCAAAGAACTCGCCCAACAAAAAGCGCCGCGTTATAAACGCGACGCTTTTTGTAAATATGGCGCGAACAAAGAAGATTCACTTCTTACCTTGTTTAGAGGCTTTATTCCCCTTTTTGGCGACCTTGCCGGTAGATTGCGAAGTCGCTTTTACCGTCGCCGGCGATTTGCCAGATTTTTTCACAGCGTTTTTCTTAGCGGAGGCCTTACGACGGCGCTCGCCCTGAACACGGGAAATCATCAGTTTACCAGGTTTGAACGCGACCGTTTCATGCTGAGGAACATGAACCTCCTCGCCAGTTCGAGGATTGCGCGCGTTACGGGCGACGCGTTCCTTAACCTTGAAAACGCCAAAGTTGCGCAATTCGATCCGTCCGTCCCTAACAAGGACGTGGATAATGGATTCCAAGGTTAGTTGGACTATTTCTTTGACCTGTTGTTGCGAAAGGTCGGTTTTCTCAGAAACTAACCGAACAATATCTTTTTTAGTCATTCGATTCCTCAAGAGTGCATAGATTGTTTAAACACACGAGTTAACTCCGATATGTACGCGTTACTTAACCGCGTTTTCACAAGCGACGATTCTATGCTAAATCCTTTCTCTGTCAACTCCTATTTTGTAAAAATGTTGCTGTTAACGTGGTTACGATAGAGAAAACGCTTGTTTTTAGGTATGAAAACGATTTTTTATATAGAATTATGAATAACTTAGTAAGTCGAGAGATTTGATAGGGATTACGGATGTCAACGTGTAAACGTATGTTTTAAGAGGAGTATATGCGATTTGTGAGAAAGCGTTCCATCCTTCTAACGAAACTCTTCCAGGTAAATCACATCGAACGGCGACAGACATTTAACATGTGGAAAAGCAAGTAAATAAAGGAATCTATAATTAGGTTTATTGATCGTTACTTGTATGACTTGCCGAGACAAGTCGAAGAACTATCTGTTGAAGCGATCAAGTCGTATGAGAAGAACCCACGAAAGAATGGTGGCGCGGTCAACGGCTTCGCTGGATCTATCAAGCAGTTCGGGTTCCAACAGCCGATTGACATTGATAAGAACAGCGTCATCGTCGCTGGTTATACCTGCTACAAAGCGGCTCTCAAACAGAATTTTGACGCTGAAATTCACGTCGAAACGAACGGCTCGACTTTCGAGACGTTCAATCCGAAACGATTTCCCGCCTTATTCTTTACCGTGTCTCCCAAGTCGGAAAAGGACGCTAGATCGTTTGTTCAGACCTGTCTTGAAAACGATTTCAGAACGGGAATTGAGATCAAGATCGTCTCCGTTCCTTTAGTCGGGAACGCCGAGGACGATTATCATGACGCGATTGAGGACACGCTCGAAATTTTCGACGAACTCCCAGATTCAATCCCTCGTTTCATTCAGCCTTGCGACTTTGGAAACGAAGAACAGAACGAGATCGAAAGGACGAAATGTATAATTCTTGTCAAGAGTCATCCGAAATGGCGATTGTCGCTACAGGTACACAAGATTCTAAATATTCGCTGACTTGGCTTGAATTTCAGAGTCTTTGTCGCGAACTCTGCGAAAAGATCGATTGGACGAAATACGATTCAATTTTCCCTGTGATTCGCGGCGGCGTTTATCCAGCAATTGAGCTTTCCACACTTGCCGACATTCACATTGTTTTGGAACCGAGCGCGACGTCTCTAGTCGTTGACGATATTTGCGATAGCGGTCAGACGGCGAAAAGATTTCTCGATCAAGGATTCGACGTTGCGACGTTGTTCCACAAAGGACGTTGCGACGCTCCGACCTATTATGCCGCCGAAACTCAGAAATGGATTGTCTTTCCTTGGGAGTCGCCGAAGGATATTGAAGATTCTGTCAGACGGCAAATTGAATATATCGGCGAGAATCCGAATCGTTCTGGAATCGAAGAAACTCCCAAACGTGTCGTCAAGAGTTGGACGGAACTTTACGCAGGGTATCATCAGGACCCGAAGGAGATTCTTTCAAAACGTTTCCAAGTTGAACGAAAGAACGCCGAACTTTCGCCGGTTATTCTGCGCGAAATAGAGTTTCAATCGACATGCGAACATCATCTGCTTCCGTTCCTCGGAACGGCAACAATCGGCTATTTGCCGAAAAATGAGGTCGTTGGAATTTCAAAACTCGCTCGGCTAGTTGAATGTTTCTCCCGTCGTTTACAGATTCAAGAGAGAATGTGCGAACAGATCGCCGACGCGATTCAGACGGAACTTGATCCGTTGGGAGTCTTTGTCAAGGCGCGAGCGAAACACCTTTGCATGGTCGCCCGTGGAGTCAGAGAGAAACACGCTGAAATGGAATCGGTCGCCGTTCGTGGAAATTACGACGTAATAGAAAGAACGATCTTGAACGGGTAATCGAGAAACAAAAGAAAAAGAGGGAGCGTTTTGCTCCCTCTTGTCGTTTTCGGACAGTGTAAATCAAAGTTTCTTCACGTTTGCCGGACGGAGATCGTCTGGAAGAAAATTCGCGATAAGATACGTTCCCTGCAACGAGAGTTCAAAGTTGTGTTCTTCTCGCAGAGATTCAATTTCATCTTGAGTCAACAGACCGTCTGGAATGATATAAGGTTCGAATTCTTTCATTTCTACACGGTCTGTTTTTCCGTCTATCCAAGCGTCTATCAATTTAAACAAGGCTGGATTCCCTGTCATCGTAAGTTCCTCCAAGTAAGGTTGAGAGTATCTTCAGTGCGAATTCACGTGGATTGCCGTTCATTATTTCAGCAAACGCTTCAGCAATCATTTCACTAGGACTGTTGCCTGCATATTTGGACAACTGTTCAACACCTTTTCTCGTATTCTTGAAATACTCTCTATAAAGATTCTCCACGAGTTCAACACGTTCTGGAACTGCCCTTCTAAAGTATTGCAGGAACGCATGTCCAATCTCATGACGGTATGGGTGTAACTCTGAACGAGTTGAAAGTTCTCCTTCCGGAAGTTGTTTTATCGCAAAGA
>CAMJTU010000052.1 GCA_946408825.1 uncultured Planctomycetaceae bacterium | reverse complement strand
TGGCGGTAAGAGACAAACTATAACGCCAACGCGCTAGCGACCAACGGGAGCGAGTTTTGACGCGCGCACGGTAGCGCGAACCGTCAGCGGCGACGTCGACGCCCCGACCGACTTGACCGAAGCAAATGGTAAGGGTAAAACCTAGAGAGGCGCGCCCTCATGGCGGTAAGAGACAAACTATAACGCCAACGCGCTAGCGACCAACGGGAGCGGGTATTTACGCGCGCGCGATAGCGCGAAACGTCAGCGGCGACGTCGCCGCCGCCCTCATGGCGGTAAGGGACAAACTATAACGCCAACGCGCGGGCGTTTAATACGCGAAATAAAAACTCGCGCGAGCGGGCGCAGAATTACGTTCTACGTCTGTGTTTCCGTAAGCGGTATTATTACATCAATAGGATATTTTGCAGAAATGGAGAGAAAATGATAGGAGTATATGATTATACGGTTATTCTTACCTATCTGTCTCTGATATCGGGAGTTCTTGGTATTATTACCGCCGTAACCGGAGTCGGACATCCTGAAATTGGGATTTTCTTTCTTATGGTATCCGGAATTCTTGACGCCTTCGACGGGACCGTCGCCAGAACCAAAAAGAACCGAACGGAAATAGAGAAGAATTTCGGAGTTCAGATAGATTCGCTTACGGATCTTATATGTTTTGGAGTCCTTCCGGTTTCCATAGGACTGGCGCAACTCAGGATAAGCGGAATATTTACGGAAATAGTCAGAAGGAAGGACTACGAAGGTTCTTATGCGATGCTGATTATTCTTATCGTCATCGCTTTGTTTTATGTGCTGGCTGCGCTTATCAGGCTGGCGTATTTTAACGCAACCAGTGAAATCAGAGCGGAAGAGGCGCGTAAAAACGGCGTCTCTTATTACATCGGAGTTCCCGTTACGACGTCGGCGCTGGTATTCCCGTTGATAATGGTAATTCATTTCTTAAGTAATTGGGATATGACGCTTTTCTATTTTCTAACGATGCTGGTCATGACGATCGCTTTTGTTGTAAATATTAAAGTGCGTAAGCCCGGTAAACTTGGCCTTGTCATTATCATAGCGATAGGATTAATCGAATTCATTCTGTGCATTTTGGCTTTTGGAAATTATGATGGATAGCTGACTTAGTTATATTGCGATAACGAAATGACAATACTGTCCAAGGGATAATATGGATATTCTGAAATTTCTATACAACAATAAGATAGGCAAGATAATCCTGAGACCTCTTATCAGCAGACCCGTTTCGGAACTATCGGGAAAGCTGTTAGACAGTCGGTTCTCTAAGATTCTGATAGAGCCTTTTGTGAGAAAGAACGGGATTGATAAGGCAGACTATATTCTTGACGATATAGGAAGCTTCAACGATTTCTTCTGCAGAAGGATTAAGCCGGAGCTTCGTTCAATCAATAAAGAGAAAACGTCGCTGATCGCTCCTTCCGACGGATTTCTGAGCGCATACAAGATAAACGACGGAACAGTTCTCGGGGTCAAGCAGAGCAGATTCACCGTCGACGGATTATTGAGAGACAAAGAACTCGCCGCCGTTTTCCATAACGGATATGCCCTTGTGTATAGACTCTGTGTCAATCATTATCACAGATACGTATATTTCGATTCCGGAACGAAGCGTAAGGACATACGGATTGACGGATTATATCATACCGTAAGACCGGTGGCGCTGGAGGCGTTTCCGGTTTATATCGAGAACGCCAGAGAATATTCAGTGATCGACACGGAAAATTTCGGGCGATGCGTTCAGATGGAAGTCGGCGCCATGCTTGTTGGAAGGATTGTCAACGAACGCCCCGAGTCAGGAAGCGTTAGCCGGGGAGAAGAGAAGGGCCATTTCGAATACGGCGGCTCGACCGTAATAGTTCTTATTCCGGAAGGAAAAACCGAACTAAGAAAAGATATTTCAGAAAGCCTCGACACGGGAACGGAAATACCGGTCGTTATGGGCGAAACGGTCGGATCAGTCTCAACAAATTAAATTTCAGACCGCCATATGTCACGCGCCGTCAAGGATCGAATCCGGGGAATAGGTCTATCGACGACCGATTCCGATCGCCTTGTTCGAAACAAATGGAAGAGGTAGAATCTGCTGGGGTACGCTCTGATGGCGGTAAGGGGCAAGCTCCAACGCTAGAACCCGCGCCAGAGGCGGGTTTATTATGAGCTATCGCTCACGTCTATGCCTCCGCGTCCCGTTCGTCAACGCGCCAGCGACCAACGGGAGCGGGTATTTGCGCGCGCAGTAACGCGGACCGTCAGCGGCGACGTCGCCGTCGCGGCTATTTGCCCATGCTTTTCGCGAGTTCCTCTACGTCGGAGAGGGGCAACCCCGAGTATTTGGCGACGGCGTCGAGGGGAAGATCCAAATCCGCAAGTAAATTCGTAGCAAATTCTAAAGCCTTTTCACGCCCGGTACGCTCGACAGCTTGTTTTGCGGCTTGTTTGGCTTCCTCTTTCAGTTCCGCCTCCCGCTTGCTGAACTCCGCTCGCGCTTCTTCTCGTCCTTCTTGGCGTTTTTCTTCGCCGTATAATTCCTGAATTTGTTCTTGACTAAATAGCGTGATCATAATACCCTTCACCTCCGTTTCGTGAGTTTTGAGATATTCCCTTAAAACATTACGTTCTTTACAGATTCGAATCGTCTCTTCAACCGTTTTGATTGTCTTCCCGTAAATATTGATCTGTTCCTTAAGGACCTGCGTAAACTCAACATATTGATTGACGATATCGCCCTTCTTACCGTCGCGAATCACTTTGACCCGCACGTCGACCGAATAATCCTCGTCGCCGTCCCAGAAAAGTTCGTTTAAACTCATCGTCTCTGGACAAGACTCTCTATCGCCCGTGTAGACGACGTACGCTTCCGGTTTCGGCAACCTAAGCTTCTTACCGCTGTAGAGATTGAGTTTATATTCGTCTATATACTCGTTAAGCGTCTGCGCTAAATACAGGAAGATACGAACGACGATATTTTCCGACCATGTCGACTGATGTTCGACTAAGATGATCAATCGATCGCCGACTCGAAATCCAAGATCGTTGTACTGCCTGTCAGTAAGAACATGAGCGAGCGTGACGATCTTGACGTCTTCAACCGTCGCGCTCGTGTCTTCCGGATGAAACGCTTGAAAGAATTGAAACGCATACTCCGGGCGACCGAACAAATTCGTGAAGACGTCCGACTTAATTTCGCGATTATACGTCGAATTCCCGGACGAATTCTGATTCTTATGCTGATGGTCTAGGTTTAACAACAATCCGCTCCTACTCGCAAACGAACGTCCCGACTCCCTCTAGTTCTAAGTATACACAAACAACCTCGATTTGGCAATTGTTTTCTAAACGCCCTCCTTTCGCGCGAAGAAAAAAGCCTGCGTATAAAGCGTCGACGCTGAGAAGAACCCTAACGGCATTCGAATTACCGGGATAGACGACGTTAAAACTTTAATCAAGAAACAAAAATAGCTCTCCACAAGCGTCATGTCAGGTTTTAAATAAGAAACGCCGCTACAGAATGAAATCCTGCAGCGGCTTCAAGACCATGTTTCAGACTAACGCCGCTATTGCGCTAGAAACTCCAGCGCGCCCTGGAGGGCGCCGCGCCAGTATTCCCAGGTATGGCCGCCGTCGCGGACGCGGAGTTCGCAGGGGACGCGGAGTTTTCTCGCTTTCGTGAAGAACGCGTAGTTGCCTTCGAGGAGCCCGTCGTCGTCGCCGCAGTCGAGCTGGATGCGGAGCGACTTCTTCGCGTCGTTGGAGAGCGTGTCGAGGAGCGTGTGCGGGTCGTTATGCTGGAAGAACTCGTCGAAGCGGACGACGTTCTCTTCCGTCTGAGACTCGGAGCCGCGATAGATGAAGAGATAGCCCTTCGCGGAGCCCGCCTCAAGATTCTCGCGCGACGGGATCGCGGCGCTCATCGCGTAGCAACGCGAGAAGACGTCCGGACGACGCAGCGTGTAGAGGAGCGATCCGTAGCCGCCCATCGAAAGGCCCGCGATCGCGCGGTCGGCGGCGTCTTTCTTGACGCGGAGCCGCTTCTCAATCTCCGGGATCAGATCTTCGAAGAAGAACGTCTCATACTTCACGGCGCCGTCGGCGGAGTCGCGATACCACAGATTGCCGCCGTCGGGCATAATAATCACGCGTTTCTGATCCGGATGCGCGGCGTAATACGCGTCGCAGATCGCCTTCATATTGCCATGTTCGGGCGAACTCCAGTTTGTCTCGGCGCCGTAAAGCCCGTGCAAGAGATAGAGAGACGGGAAATAAATCGACGTCGTCCGGTACCCGTTCGGGATATAGACGAGGCATTTCACGTCGCGACCGAGAACCTTGCTCGGAATCGGCAGCGCGAAGACGGCGCTCCCCGACTCTCCCTCTTTCGGCCGGAGCGACTTCTCAACCTCGTGAAGTTTCGCGAGCGCGTCGGGATTCTCCGGGAGCGGCGCGTCCTTCGCGGCGGGAATGAGATTGTCGAAGAGAACGTTCAGGATTCCCTGATAATTGTTGCAGTCGGAGTTGACCGCGACGACGATATTCAGCTTCGGCATGACGAGGCAGAACTGCGAGTACATCCCGTCGCCGCGATACGCGTCGTTTCGGCACCGCCAGAACTGATAGCCGTAGCCCTGCGCCCAGTCGTTGTTCGGGTCGTCGCCGTTGGAGACGTGCTTCGACGTCGCGTCCTCGACCCACGCTTCGGGCAGAATCTGCTCGCCGTTCCATTTGCCCTTCTGAAGATAGAGCTGACCGAACTTCGCAATGTCTTCCGTCTTGAGGAAGAGCCCCGTGCCCCCCTTGTTCACGCCCTGCGGAGACTGCTCCCAGTACGGCGCGTCGATATGAAGCGGGTCGAAAAGACGCGGTTTGAGATAATCGACGATCTTTTCCCCGACGACCTTCTGGACGATCGCGGAGCACATGTACGTCCCCGTCGTATTGTAGAGGAACCTCGTTCCCGGCTCGTACTCGATCTTTCGCGCCAAGAACTGCTCCGCCCACGTCGGACGCGCGTCCGTGACGATCGCCGGCAGCCCGTAGTCGGTTCCGACCATCTCTTTCGGCATCGGATCGGACGAATGCCCGCAGGACATCGTAAGCAGATTCTGAACCGTAACGTCCTTGAGCTTCGGATCGGGATTTTCCGGGAGTTCGTCGGGGAAGAAGTCGACGACCTTCTGGTCGAGCTTGAGTTTCCCTTCGGCGACCGCGAACCCGACGGCGGTCGAGGTAAAGCTCTTACTCAGCGAATAGAGCGCGTGGGGAATCTCCGGACCGTTCGGGGCGCGCCACGCTTCGGCGACGACCTTGCCGTCGCGGAGAACCATGACGCCGTCGACGCGGTTAAACTTTTCGTCGAGCTGGGTTATCGTGTTCGCGAGAGCGGCGGAATCGAGTCCGACCGATTCGGGCGTCGCGCGGGGAAGCGCGCCGTTTTCGTCAAGATTTTGCGCAAACGCGACGGTCGCAAACGCCGCGGATAGAAGGGTCGCTACGACAAATAGAAAGCGTTTCATATACTATCCTCTTGTATTCGGAAGTCGCGACGGCGACAGAACAAAGGCCGTCGTTTTCAGAATCATATCCCGACGGCGTCGCGATGGCAACGGGTCGCGATAAAAAAACGCGGCGATTCCGCAAAAAGAATCGCCGCGCCTTCGTGTTACGCGTCGTTACGCAAGACTAGTTCGTCAGTTCTTCTTGACTTCCGAAAGCGTCTTGTAGTATTCGTAACGCTTGTAGATTTCTTCCTGAGCTTCTTCGCCGAACTTCGCGGCGGCTTCCGGATTGACGCGGTTGAGGGACTTGAAGCGGTTCTGCTTCGCTTCGAAATCCTTGAGGAACCCTTCGGGCGCCTTGCTGGCGAGCTGGAACGGCTTCTCGAGGCGCGGGTCGTAAGACCAGAGCGGCCAGTATCCGCACTTGACAGCTTCCTTCTGAAGCTCCATGCCGAGCGTCGTGTTGATGCCCTGACCGATGCAGTGGCTGTACGCGATGACGAGCGAGGGTCCCTTGTAGGATTCCGCCGCGACGAGCGTCTTGATCGCGTGAGCCGGGTTCGCGCCGATCGAAATCTGACCGACGAAGCAGGTTCCGTAGGAAACCGCCATCATGCCGAGGTCTTTCTTCGTCGTCGGCTTGCCGCTCGCGGCAAACTTCGCGACGGCGCCCTTCGGGGTCGACTTCGACGCCTGTCCGCCCGTGTTCGAGTAGACTTCCGTATCAAGGACGAGGATGTTGACGTCGCGCTGCTGCGCCACGACGTGATCGAGTCCGCCGTAGCCGATGTCGTAGGCCCAGCCGTCGCCGCCGATGATCCAGTTGCTGCGGCGCACGAGGTAATCCGCCGACATGGCGAGGAGCTTGCCCTGCTCGCAACCGCATTCGCACGCGGCGAGCTTCGCTTTAAGCTCTTTGACCCACGCGCGCTGCTGCGCGATCTCCTGCTCCGTCTCCTGCTTGTTGTTCAGGAGATTGTCGACGAGCTCTTCGCCGAGCTGGTCGCGCTTCGCGGTCAGAATCTCGCGAACGAACGCGCTCTGCTGATCGACCGCCGCGCGCATTCCGAGCCCGAACTCCGCGTTGTCCTCGAAGAGCGAGTTGCACCACGCGGGACCGTAGCCGTCCGCGTTCGTCGTGTACGGGGTCGTCGGGAGGTTGCCGCCGTAGATCGACGAGCAGCCGGTCGCGTTCGCGATCATCATGCGGTCGCCGAACAACTGCGTCACGAGCTTGACGTACGGCGTTTCGCCGCAGCCCGCGCAGCATCCGGAGAATTCAAAGAGCGGAAGCAACAGCTGCGAGCCCTTGACCGTGTTGACCTTGACCTTCGAGCGGTCGTAGTCGGGAATCGAGAGGAAGTAATCCCAGTTCTTGCGCTCGGTCTCGAGGTTCTTGAGCTGGTTCTGCATATTGATCGCTTTTTTCGTCTCGTCTTCCTTGCTCTTGGCGGGGCAGACGCTGACGCACATCGCGCAGCCGGTGCAATCGTCGGGCGCGATCTGGATCGTGAACTTCTTGCCGGCGAACTCGGGGGTCTTCGCGTCGGCGCAGCGGAACCCTTCGGGCGCGCCTTCGGCGGAATCGTAAATCTTCATCCGAATCGCGGCGTGCGGGCACACGAGCGAGCAGTTTCCGCACTGGATGCAGAGGGACGGATCCCAGATCGGAATGTCGATCGCGATGGAGCGTTTTTCGTACTTCGTCGTGCCGGTCGGGAAGGTTCCGTCTGCGGTCGGGAGCATGTCGCCGACGGTGAGTTCTTCGCCGCGGGACGCCATGATTTCGCCGAGGACGTTCTTAACGAACTCGGGCGCTTCGCCCTGGACGCCGTTGACGCGGTGGAAGGTCGAAGTCGCGGTCGCAGGGACTTTGACTTCCTGAAGCGCGGCGAGCGACGAGTCGACCGCCTTGAAGTTCTTCTCGACGATCTCCGGTCCCTTCTTGCCGTAAACCTTCTGGATACCGGCTTTAATGCGTTCGATTCCTTCGTCGACGGGCATGAAGTCGCCGAGCTTGAAGAAGCAGGTCTCCATGACCGTGTTGATGCGTCCGCCCATTCCCGCAGCCTTCGCGACGGCGACCGCGTCGACGACGTAGAACTTCAGTTTCTTGTCGATGATCTCCTGCTGGAGCTCGATCGGGAGATGATCCCAGACTTCGTCCGCGCTATAAGGCGCGTTGAGAAGGAACGTTCCGCCTTCGACGATGTTCGCGAGCATGTCGAGCTTCTTCGTGAAGACGAACTGATGGCACGCGACGAAATTCGCGGAGTAGATCAGATAAGAGCCCTTGATCGGGCGCGGCGAGAAGCGCAGGTGAGAGATCGTGACCGCGCCCGCCTTCTTCGAGTCGTAAACGAAATACCCTTGGCTGTAGTTCGGGGTATATTCGCCGACGATCTTCGTCGTTTCCTTGTTCGCGCCGACCGTGCCGTCGCTGCCGAGTCCGTAGAAAATGCAGCGGCGAACGTCGTCCTGCTCGGAGTTGAACGTCGGATCGTAATCGACGCTCAGGTTCGTCACGTCGTCCTTAATGCCGATCGTGAAGCTATTCTTGAGTTTACCCGCCGCCATCGCGTCGTAGATTCCCTTGACCATCGCGGGCGTAAAGTCTTTCGAGGCGAGTCCGAAACGACCGCCGTAGATTTTCGGAAGCGCGCCGTCCCAAGTTCGCGCCATCGCGGCGACGACGTCGAGATAGAGGGGTTCGCCCGTCGCGCCGGGCTCCTTCGTGCGGTCGAGGACCGCGATCTGCTTGACCGTCTTCGGCAGCGCGCCGACGAACGCTTCCGCGGAGAACGGACGGTAGAGGCGGACGTTGAGAAGACCGATTTTCTTGTCCATGCCGACCGTGTCGAGGTATTCCTCGACGACGCCCGCGCCGCTCGCCATGACGACGATTACGTTTTCAGCGTTCGGATCGCCGACGTAATCGAAGAGATGATACTGACGTCCGGTGAGCTTCGCGAACTTATCCATTTGCTCCTGGACGATTCCCGGAACGGCGTTATACGCCGGGTTGCACGCTTCGCGCGCCTGGAAGTAGACGTCGGAGTTCTGCGCCGTGCCGCGTACTACCGGATGCGCGGGATCGAGGCGGCGTTCGCGGAACTTCTTGACGAAGTCGAGATCGAACATCGCGCGAACGGTCTCTTCGGGCAGTTTTTCGAGTTTGCCAACCTCGTGAGAGGTGCGGAATCCGTCGAAGAAATGAACGAACGGAACGCGGCTCTTATGGGTCGAAGCGTAGGCGACTAGCGCAAGGTCGTGCGTTTCCTGAACGGAACCGCACGCGAGCATCGCCCAACCGCAGGAACGGGTCGCCATAACGTCGGAGTGATCGCCAAAGATGGAGAGCGCGTGCGTCGCGATGCAGCGCGCGGTAACGTGGAAGACGGTCGGCGTCTGTTCGCCCGCGATCTTGAACATGTTCGGGATCATAAGGAGCAAACCCTGCGACGCCGTGAACGTGCAGGTCAGCGCGCCCGCCTGAAGCGAGCCGTGGACCGCGCCCGCGGCGCCCGCTTCGCTTTGCATTTCAACGACTTGGGGAATCGTGCCGAAAAGGTTCTTCTTGCCCTTCGACGCCCAGTCGTCGGCAAGTTCGCCCATGGTCGAAGACGGCGTGATCGGGTAAATCGCCATGACTTCGTTGCAAAGATGCGCGATCATTGCAGCGGCTTCATTACCGTCGCACATAACAAAGCGTTTTTCGTCGCTCACTGTAGGTCTCCTCTACAAACTCACTATATATAACGTTGCGAACCGACAGGTTCTGGTTTCATTATAATTTGCGCTTTGGGACCGACGGCAAAACAAACCGCCCGCTGGCGCCCGACGACTCGCAAGGGGCGTCGTCCCAATATTAGCTTTCCATTCTAAACCTTGACCGACGCCGACGCAAGGGGCGCCCCCAAACTCCCAATTTTGACCCGACTACGTAACGCGCGGCAGAATTAGCGCAATTAACGTCTCAACGATTTTCAACGCGTCGCGACTGAAAGTTACGGATATAACGGCGACGCTGATGAAATCAAAAACGCTGTTTTCAATAATTTTTCTTGGGAATTCTATTCCATCGGTTGTCTGTCTGTGGAAAAGGGGGTATAATATGAAGGAAGGTTTACGCTTCGACAAGCGTTCCTAACGTCGGACGACGCGCCCTGTCAAGGCGCGAACGGCGTTTGGAAACGCGTCGCGGAAGATCGCGAAGAAGCGTGACAAAAGGACGGCAGCGCCAATTCGTCGTTTAAACGACGCGAAACGGCGTTCGACCGTTTTTTGTTTATATACGTATATGCTGTCGAACGCGTTCGGCGCATCCTACACGTTGCGAACGAGTCAACATAAGAAAGCACACGGCATACAATGTTTGAGAGTCGAACTAATACGGCGTTTGGCGTCACGCAAGTCGCGGGCACGAATATTAAGACGGCAAGCTTTCGCTATCAGTTGATCGGATGGTGCGAGCTTATCGCGCGCGAGGTCGTTAAAGCGCGGGAGTTGAACAACCGCAGCGATCTGATAGGCGAATATCTTCTAGAAGCGCTCGAAGCGGCGTCGGAACTTTCATGCCTCGACGAAGTTTCGCTTACGAAACTTCTGCTTCGCGGCGACTTGATCCTGCAACTCGCGCAAGCGCTGACGGAAGAAACGACCGCCGAGGAACTCGCCGATCTTGAAGGACAGATTTCCGCCGCTATCAAGGAAATCGAGGAGCCTGACGACGCGCTTCTGAGCGATATGGAGGCTCAGGGCGCGGGCTACCTTCCGGAATATCGCCTTAGCGTGAACGGGGCGGAACGATTCGCGCTCGTCGAGACGATCGTCGCGGCGCTCGTCGGAACCGCGGGCAATCTCAGTCGCGCGCTCGAACTTTCTATCGAAGGAACGCGCAAACTTGAATTCGAAGCGGTGGGGCTCGTCAACAGTCTCGCCGCGCTCAAGCCGCGCGAACGCTCCTCGCGCCGCGCTGAAATCATGGCGGAAGCAGAGTCGCTCCGCGCGGAAGCGGAAGAATGGCGTCAGCGAAATCGCGACGCCGTCGACGTCGTCGTCGACGCGCTCGAGGCCGTTTCCAACGACGAGACAAGCGAGGACACGCTCTTCGAGTTCCTTGAAAAAGTCGGACGCGTTAACGCAACCGCGCTCGAACTCCTCGAAAAGGGCACGCAAAGCAAGTACGGCTCGCCGTCCCCCTTCGGCGTCCTTTCGACCCCGAAGGAAGGCAAATGCGTCCTCTACTGCGGCGACGATTTCGAAACGCTTTCCTCGCTGTTGACGCAGGCGGAATTCAGCGAAATCGACGTCTGGGTCCACGGCGACGCGATCGCCGCGTTCGGTTACGCCTCGTTCCGCGAAAAGAAACGACTCCGAGGATGCTACGACGGCTCTTGGAACAATCAGGAACACGAACTCGGCGCGTTCCCGGGCGGAACCCTCGTCGACAAATTCCCCCTCGACGAGCCGGACGACTCCTACGCGCCTTACGTCTTCTCGACGACGCAAACCTTCTGGAGCGACGTCAAGAAACTTTCATATCGAGAAGACGGCTCGATGAACATGTCGCCCGTCTTCCACGCCGCGAACGATTCCTCCGGGTTCTTCCGCGACCCGAACGTGCAGAAGCGTCCGGTCGGATTCGGCGGAACCTCGCTAAAGGAAGTCGTGGAGCACGCGTCGCGCGCGTTCCGCATCGGACGCCTTACGAAAGCGCTCGTCGTGGGCGGTCAGGACGTCCCCGGCGTTGAAAACGACTACTACACGCGCCTCTTCTCCGCCGTCGGTCAAAACGCGTTCGTTCTCTCGTTCGGCGACGTCAAGTACCGGTTCCCGCTCGATCTCATCGGCACGACAAACTTCGGCGTTACGAATCCGGTCGACGTCGGTCGGGAACGCGACGCAAACGCCGCGCTTCGCTTCGCCGAAGGGTTTGCGAAAGAGTTGGACAAAAACGCGGGCAACGCCCCCGTTCGATTCTTCGTCAGTCTCTGGGGCGAGACGTCGGTCGCGTATCTGCTGACCCTCTGCGCGCTCGGATATCGCGACGTCGTCGTCGGTCCTTTCAAGCCCGAATGCTGGACGCCCTCTTTCGTCGAAAAGCTCGGCGAGCGCTTCGGCGTGCGCTTGACTTCCGATCCGGAAACGGATCTGGCGTGATTCACGCCGCGTTTCGTCGGCCGCGTCTTCTGTAAACGCGACCGACGGTCTTATTCCCTGCGGTCGCGCCGGCGCGGCCGCTTGTTTTGTTATGGTTCCGCGCTCGCCCAATCGGAGCGGCGCGAGATGGAGCGTTTGTCATGCGGAACGTCGGACGTCTTCAGCGCGTTCTTTATCTTTCGATCGTTCTCTCCGTCGCGATCCTCTGCGCCGACGCGCGCGCCGATAACGTCCGAATCGAATCGCCGTCAGGGCGCGTCGTCGCGACGATCGAGATTCAAGACGACGTTCGCTATCGCGTCGAATACGACGGAATCGAAGCGATCCGCTCCTCGCGACTCGGGCTCGTTTTTCACGACGCGCCCGACATGACGACGCTCAAACTCGTAGGAACGACGACGCGCTCGATCGACGAGAAAACGATCGAACGCGTCGGGCGCAAGTCCGTTTACGTCGATCGTTGCGTGGAGACGACGCTGCAAACCGCGTCGGTCGAAGAGCCGTCGGCGACGATGAACCTCGTATTCCGCGCCTATGACGAAGGATTCGCGTTTCGATACGAGATTCCCGAGGGTTCTTCGCTGGCGAAGGACGGCGGAAACTTTCGCGTCGACTCTGAATCGACCGAGTTCGCTTTCGGCGAAAATCGCGACGCTATCGCAAGCTTTGTCAAAGGGTTCAACACGGATCAGCAAGGTCTGTACCGTCGCGTCAAGCTCTCCGACCTTAAGGCGGACTCCTTCGTCGTCAAGCCGCTCGTCGTCGAAACGGACGCGGGCTGCGTCGCGCTCGCGGAATCGGATCTGCTCGACTGGGCGGGAATGCAGTTCGCGGCGAGCGTCGACGATCCGTCGACGGTCGTCGTCCGTCTGACGCCGCGCGACGACGGTCAAGGTTGCGTCGTGCGCCGCGCCCCCGCGCGTTCGCCGTGGCGCGTCGTGATCTTTGGCAAAACGCTCGTCGACGTTTTCAACAATTCCGACGTCGTCTACAACTGCGCGACTCCCGCGCAAATCGACGCGTCGTGGGTCCGCCCCGGAAACTGCTCGTGGGACTGGTGGGCGCCGAAAGGAACCCGTGAGATATCCGACGCGAAACTCCGCGAGTTCATTGATTTCACGGCGGAAGCGGGCTGGGAATACACGCTTGTCGACGCCGGATGGTATCGCCGTCTTTCCGCCGAGGAAAGGAAAAGCGCGAGCCGGAACCTCAAACTGGAGCCGTCGAAGAACCTCAATATCCCCGAATGCGTCAAGTACGGACGCGAAAAGGGCGTCGGCGTCCTTCTGTGGATAGACTGGCCCGACTTAATCCACACGGATATGCGCGAGACGTTCAAAACGGTCGCGAGCTGGGGCGTCGCGGGGCTCAAGATCGACCACATGAACTCGCACTCTCAGGAGATGGTCGCGGCGCTCACGGACGCGGTCAAACTCGCCGCGGAATACAAGCTGCTCGTCAACTTTCACGGCATGTACGTTCCGACAGGGCTAGAACGAACCTATCCGAATCAAATCACGCGCGAAGCGATTCGCGGCAACGAATATTTTCGCGGTTCCGCGCTCCCCTTGGGTCACGCCGCGACGCTGATCTTCACGCGAAACGCGCTCGGTCCGAGCGACTACACGCCCGGCGGCTTTCGAAACGAACATCTTGAAACGTACAAGCCGCTCAAGGAACTCGACGAAAAGAACCCCTCCTGCCGCGTCGTCGGAACGAGAGCGCACGAGCTGGCGCTGTGCATGCTGTTCGACTCGCCCCTCCGCTGTCTCTGCGATCTTCCGTCGTCGTATCGGGGACAGCCGGGATTTGATTTTCTGCGCGACCTTCCCGCGACGTGGGACGACACGACCGCGCTCGCCGGCGCGCCGGACGAGTTTGTCGTTATGGCGCGGCGAAGCGGCGCGTCGTGGTTTGTCTCCGCCATAACGAACGAGGAGCCGCGCAAAATCAAGACGACTCTTGATTTTTTGGATAGAAACGCCGAATACGAAGGGACGCTCTACGTCGACGCGCCGGAATCGGACAAAGACGCGACGGTCGTCGCCGTTTCGACGCGAACGTTCCGCGCCGGCGACGTCGTCGAATTTGATCTCGTTCGCGAAGGCGGCGCCAATCTTGTTCTCAAACGCCGCTAACGACTCGTCAAAACGCGGCGGTAAGAAACAGAATTCTAAAGGAGGTCGAGATTGAAGAAGCTCTGGAAACGTCTTCTACCCTTCTGGATCGCGTTCCTTTCCATGGCGATTTATTTCGTCTCGGAGCCGCCGATCAGCCTGCGATATACGATCTTCGTCGTTCCCGCGATTTGGTCGGCCTTTCTCGTTCCTAATCGCCTAGGCTGGACGCCGGCGGCGCGCGTGAAGAGGCGCGGATGGTTCCGGCGCGTCGCGTTCGCGCCCCTCGACTTCTTCTCTCGCGGCGAATATCGTCAGTTCTGGCTCGCGTCGTGCTTATTCTGGCTCGCGACGCTCTCATGGGTGCGCTATCCGCATCCGGCGACGACGCTCGGCTGGATCGCGCTGAGTTGCTATCTCGCGTGCTACTTTCCCCTTTTTATTTTCCAAACGCGGATTCTTAATAAGGTCCTTCGCGCCCCGATCTGGCTCGCCGCGCCCTTTTCCTGGCTCTCGGTCGAAGCGCTG
This sequence comes from uncultured Planctomycetaceae bacterium, assembly GCA_946408825.1. GTDB lineage: Bacteria > Planctomycetota > Planctomycetia > Pirellulales > Thermoguttaceae > RUG369. Next base: position 7,877 of record CAMJTU010000052.1, on the reverse strand, counting down.
CGCAACGTCGTTTTCGGCGGGTTTTCTTTCGCCGGGCTGTCGCACGCGCTCTACGACTGTCCGAAATTCATCCAGATCGCCGATTTCTTTGGAGAATACGGGGTAGGAACGGCGATCGCGCTCGTCGGGTCGCTCCTCGGTTGCGGGCTTTTCCCGCTCGACGGCGCCGCAGTCGACGGAAAACCGCGAAAGCGCGCGTCTGGAACGCGGCTCGTCAGTCTCGCGCTCATCGTCGCGCTCGCGAATTATCTTTACGGCGCGGCTACGCTCTCGCGGCTCGACGCGCTTGAAAACGAAGGAGCGACGCATGGCGCTCGGCCCGCGCGACTCGCGCTCCTCCAGTGCGGAACGACTTATCGTTTTCCCGTTCCCGACGCGCTCACGAAACAGATCGAAGACGTCTATCTCTCGCTTGCCAAAGAGGCGTCCGACGATCCTGAAGGCTACGACGTTATCGTCTGGCCCGAGGGAACGTATCCCGGATTTTTCGTCGATTTCTGTTACGATCCCAAGACGACGCCGGAAACCACGCCCGTTCGCGACACGGTCGGCGACGAAGGACTCCGTCCGAGCGAACGACGGTTCAGCCGTCAATGGATCGCGCGGCGGATGCGTTCCGACCGACTTTACTACGCGAACCTTACGGCGCGTCTCAAAACGCCCGCGCTTCTTGGAATGGCGTCGGCGGTCTTCGACGAAGAGGGCAAGGAGACGTCGCATAACGCGCTAATTTACGTCCCCTATTTCGGCTCAGAAAAGGAGTCGGCGGCGCTCGACGCCGAAACGCTCGAATACGCGCCGACCTCGTCTTATGACGATCCAAACGACCGCGTCTTCCGTCGATACGACAAAGTCGCGCTCGTCATGTTCGGAGAATATATCCCCCTTGCGCAATTTTTGCCCGACGGCTGGAAACTCAAAGCCGTTTGCGCGGACGTCGCGCTCGGACGGGGGCGCGGTCCGAGTTCTTTTCGCGTCCCTGCGCGAGACGGTTCGCAAAGCTATCGCGTCGCGCCGCATATCTGTTTTGAAAGCGTCGTCCCGGAATTCGTCGCGAATCAACTCGAGGAACTTCGCAAGGCGAACGTCGATCCCGATATCCTAATGAACGTTTCGAACGACGGTTGGTTCCGCAACGGTCGCGAGACGGATTTGCATCTGGCGACGATGGTTTTTCGCGCGATTGAAAACCGTCGTCCTCTGGTTACGGCGACGCACGGCGGCTTCTCCGCGTACGTCGACGCGGCGGGGCGCGTTCGCGCTAAGGGAAAACGAGGCGAAACGGAGGTCGTCGACGCGCGCGTCGCGATTGTTAAAACGCATCCGCTAGGGCTGGTAAAAATCGGGCGCGACGGAGATTTTCGCTATTTGAGCGTCCCCAAAATCACGCGCTGCGTCGGGTTTGCCGTCTTTTTCGTGTGCGCCGCCGCAGGACTTGTTTTATCGTTGACTCGTAGAAAATCGGCGTCGAACGCCGGGAGGTCGGAATCATGAACAAACGTTTTATCGTAGCCTTCGTCGCGACGTCGGCGGCGTTGTTTTTAAGCGTCGCGGGCTTCGCCGAAGAACTGAAGTGGACGCCGATTTTCAACGGAATAGAGCTGACGTCCTTTGAGGAACAGGAGCCGCTGCGTCAAGTCGTCGTCGCGAGAATCGATCTAACCGCGCCGGGCGTCGCGATCAAAACGAGTTCGCCGCATCCGGATTTTGCGCCCGACGAACGCGAGACCGTCCGCGAAACGACGCCGGGATTCCTCAAGAGCGCCGATCTTGCGCTCGCGGTCAACGGCGCGTTCTACAAACCTTTCGGCGGTCGGACGATCACGAAGCCCGGCGACGCGAATCTGCGCGGGCTCGCCGTTTGCGACGGATTTGTCGAATCGCGTCCGGAAAAGAACTTCCCCTCCTTCGTCCTGAAGAAAGACGGTTCGCTGGAAATCCGTCAATATGACGAAGCTGACGATCTCTCCGACGTTCAACTCGCGATATCCGGCCCAGCCGTCGTTCTCAAAGACGGCAAGGTTTTGGAGCAAAAGGATCAAGCGACGCATCCCCGAACGGCGATCGGGTTCTCCGAGGACCAGAAATACCTCTACCTCATGACGATCGACGGTCGGCGCCCCGAATATAGCGTCGGCGCGCGCCTCGAAGACGTCGGCGCCGATCTCCTCAAGGCGGGCGCCTATCAGGGTTTAAACCTCGACGGCGGCGGCTCCACGACGATGGCGGCGCGCGGCGCCGACGGCGAGCCGACGATCCTCAACTGGCCGATCAACGCGATTTCGCCCGACGGTCTGCGCTTCAACGGCAACGGAATCGGCGTGACGGCGGACGGCGCGCCCCTCGTCGCGTTCGACGAAGTCGTGACGATCCACAATCCGGGCGAGCCGGTCGAATGGACGCCGGCGTACGACGGGGTCGACGTCGCGTCGTGGATCGAATACGACGATCCGCTCCGAAAGATTTTCGCGGCTCGCGTCGATCTAACTGCGCCCGGTATCGCTATCAAAACGAGCGCGCCCAACGAGAAATTCGAGCCGGAAGAACGGGAAACATATCGTCAGACGACCCCGCAATTCCTGAAAGAATCGGGACTGAAGCTCGCGGTCAACGCGAATTTCTACTCTCCGTTCAACGCCGGGACGATCAGACAGGGCGGCGATTCCAACGTTCACGGTCTCGCCGTGTGCGACGGATTCGTCGAGTCGCAGCCGCAGAAGGGCTTCCCGTCCTTTATCGTCAAGAAAGACGGCGACGTCGAGATTCGCGACGTCGCGGCCGACGAAGACCTTTCCGAAATCGCGCAGGCGGTTTCCGGCAACCGCGTCGTTCTTAAGGACGGCGAGATCGTCGCTCAGACGGACAAAGCGGTTCATCCGCGCACGGCGGTCGGATATTCGAAGGACAAGCGCTATCTCTATTTCGTCGTAATCGACGGACGTCAGAAGGACTACAGCGTCGGCGCGACCTACGAAGACGTCGCCGCCGCGCTCAAACTCTGCGGCGCCAGCGAAGGGCTCAACCTCGACGGCGGCGGCTCTACGACGATGGCGATCCTTGGCGACGACGACGAGCCGCTCGTTCTTAACCGTCCGATCAACGGCACGCCCGACCTTCTGCGCTTCAACGGCAACTCGATCGGCGTAACCGCAAACGGCAAGCTTCGCGCTAAACTTATCGACGGACGCGTCAAACCCAATTCCGGCGCGACGAAGTTCGTCCCGGCGGAAAAAACCGCGCCGTAATGTAACGCGCCGATAGAAAACAGATCGGAAAAAAAAAACAATCGCCCGACTCGTCTCGATATCGCAGACGGGTCGGGCGAAACGTTTATTCAGACGTAAGGTCGACGCTCTACGGACGCGCTTCCTTCGCCAACGCCTGCACTTCTTCCAACGGCAATCGCGAATACTTGGCGATCGCGTCGATCGAAAGATCCGTATCGGCGAGAAGGCTTTTGGCAAACTCCCTAGACTCTTCCAATTTCACGCCCTTTTTCACTTCCTCTTCGCGTTCGCTATACTCCGCTTCCAACTCGTTTCGAACCTCGTTTCGAACCTCGTTTCGAACCTCGTTTCGAACCTCGTTTCGAACCTCGTTCCGAACCTCGTTCCGAACCTCGTTCCGAACCTCGTTCCGAACCTCGTTCCGGACCTCGTTGAGACGTTTTTCAACGCCCTTTTCGACGCCTTCGTTGATGGCGTCTCTAAGATAAAGTTCCTGAATTCTTTCATGGTCGAACAGCGTAATCATAATGTTAACAACCTCCTTTTCCCTCGATTCAAGATATTCCTTCAAAATATTACGTTCTTTGCAAATCCGAATCGTCTCTTCAAGCGCTTTGAGTTCTCTGCCATAAACGGCGGTCTGTTCTCTGAGGATTCGCGTAAAAGCGACGTACTGATTGACGATATCGCCGTTCTTCCCGTCGCTAACGACTTTTACACGAACGTCGATAACGTAATCCTTGTTCCCCTCCCAAAAGAGTTTGTTTAGGCTGAGAACCTCGGGACAGTTCTCCTTGTCGCCCGTGTAGACGACGTACGCCTCCGGCTTGGGCAATTCAACCTTTTTACCGCTATAGAGGTTGAGTTTACGTTCGTTTATGTATTCGTTGAACGTCTGGGCGATATACAGGAAAACTCGAACGACGATATTCTCAGACCACGTCGACTGGTGTTCGACAAGGATGATCAACCGATCTCCGATCCGAAATCCTAGGTCGTTATACTGTTTGTCGGTAAGGACGTTGTCGAGCGTAATAATCTGGACCTCGTCCTCTGTCGTCGTATGGTCCTCGGGATGAAACGCCTGAAAAAACTGGAACGCATACTTGGGAGCGCTGAATAAATCCGTAAAAACGCTAGACTTAATCTCGCGCTTGATCGACGGTCGACCGAACTGTTCTGAGCCGTCGGCTTGCATTTTGTCTGACGATTTCATATTCTTTTGTCGTTATCTTCGATCTCGTTTCCGCATAACGTCGCGCTTACCTCCTTCGTCAGTATACCCCAAGATTCGCCGTCTGGCAACTATTATTCGTTCCTAAACCTATTTTACGAGAACGTCCGTCGTCGCTAAAAACCAAAACGTCTCGGGAAAGGAGGCGGGGGAGGAAATGGGCGCGGAGGGGGCGCCGGCATAACGCGGCGCGGGGGCGGGAACGGTCTTGGCGGTTCGGGCGCGCGAGTCGAGAGTTTTTCGGCGACGCTTCCTTCTCGGAACTTCCGAATCGTCATGCGTCGTCCGTTGAGCGCGTCGGGCGCTGAATATTTCGCGAGGATTTCGCCGGTCGCGCCGTCGTAGAGCCAGAACTCGGGCTCGTCGGCGCACAGGAGCTTATAGGGGCGTCTCGGGAACGGGTCGTTCGAAAGGAGCGCGCCCGGCGGTCGTCGGACGGTCGGAAGATGAAGTCCGAGGTAATCGTTCCCGCCGATCCCGAGGTTAAACGCGCAGAGAACGCGAAGCGTTCCTTTAAGACGCTCGTAATCCTCTTCTTCGACGCCGACGAGCGTCCATGATTCAAGTTTTGGCGGCGTTCGCTTTTTAAACTGGTTCGTGAGAATTTCAAGCGCGTATGTCTCGCCGTCCGACTTCTCGAGGCTGAAATACGCGGCAAAGGGCGCGAAAGTCCCGAAGCGCCATAGGGTCGGCTCCGCCTGAGGCGTCTTGAGCGTGCGACGGACGGTTATCGTCCGCGTTCCGGGCTGATATTCGCAGGTTACGGTCTCCGTTTCGGAGTCGTCGCATTCCGAATCGTTCGGCAGCACGACGGCAAGTCGCGAACGAAAGACCAGCTCGCCGTAAAGCGGCTTGTCGAGAAGCGTCTTCGCGTGTTCTTCGAGATACTCCCGATGTTCCGGCGATCCGAGCGGAAGACTCGTGTCGCCTACGCTAAAAACCTCCGACTCGAGCGCCGCGGCAATCGCGATCGGATCGTGTCCGCGATAGTCGGGCGGCACCTCGGCAATAGTAGCGTCAAAGGGAACCGTCGAATACTCAGGCTCTTCCGCCGCCGACGCCAAATGAAGACACGCCAAACACAGAATCGCCGCCGTCAAAACGCGGCGCGCCGTCCGAAAGCCGCCAGAAAAAACGGTCCCGTCGCAATAAAACCTTCGCAACGTCATTGTCGATCTCCCCTTCCCTTTGCCAGTTATGAAACCAAAACGGACGGAAAGCCCCACTCGCATTATAGCATAAACGACCGTGAAAAGGTAGTCTGACGGAAAACGGATATTCAAAGAAGAAAAACAGGCGGCGACGCGCTATATCTCTCGAGGAGGAACCGGAACAGCGTCCAAAGTTGAGTTTTGTGGAATCAAACTCTCCGATTCACCAACCTTGTTAGCGCTTGAAGACGATGTTTTCGCAATCTCCATACCCATTCTCTGATATGTTGCGAGATCATTCGCATTCTCAATAATGCTCCTAAAAGCGTCAACTTGAAATTCAGCAATCTGAAGTGGAAGTCTCAAAGATAGTACTTTTGCATAATGGAAGAGAAAACCCGCTCCAAAAACACCTAAAAGACCGATGCCCCCTACAAAAACCAGCAATTCATCGTCAGCCCCCGTTACACGAAGACCATAAAGAACCAATACAAGAATTGCAAGCCATCTAAAAACGTTACCCGCTGTAGCATATTGGGCGAGAGACGATATAGTCTCTTCAACTTTTGCAAAAGATTCCTCAGTAATACTAGAATTCGACTTCTCTTCTGAAGCTTCGTCTCCAGTCGTCTCTGATCCAAAAGCCCGTTCTGCCGCACTTATGACTCTCTCTCTTTCCGCCTTTTCCCTTTCCGCTTGTTCTTTTCGAGCGACAATTCTTTCTTCTTCTTTCCTGGCTCTCGCCTCCTCCTTTTCCTTTTCACGGGCACGTTTTACGGCTTCTTTTTCCTCAGCTTTACGACGCTTTTCGACCGTGCGCTCCATCTCGCCCCGAATAAAATATTTCTCCAATCCCTTGACTTTTTCGCATAAAACGACATATTCCTTTGCTTGTTCGTCGACTACTTCGCTAACGATGATCTTGTCTTTTCGCTTAATCTTTCCCTCAAACGCCTGTTTTTTGAGTTCCTCCAACGTCGTCTCATAACGATTGCCGCCGATTCCAGCAAGATACAATTTACGTTCGCTCATAAGTTTTACCTAAGGCAAAAAGAGAATAACGGATTTACGGGTCGCGTCGGCACAAATCGACGCTTAGTCGATTGTAAAAACCGCTTTAAAACGCGTCAACCGGCGAATATTTCGCCTAAGACAACGAACGTCCGGCCTAACGTCCCATCTAAAAAATAGAATCGTTTGACTCGGGAAAAACCGGGGTCTTCGAAAAATCGGCTTCCCGAGAAATTTTTTAATCGGGAGATTTTTAAGAAAATTTTTCGCTGTTTTTTGTGAAAAAACGCCCCTTGTGCGCGCCGTCGGGCGCGGCAGACGTCGGCGTCGCATTTTGCGTCGTGTTGGTTGTAGAAACGACGAACGGTCTCAAAAGGGCGCAGGGGTTCAAACGCGCGTCAACGCGAGCGGCGGTCGATTGTCCTCGCGGCGCTGCCGGGGGAGACCCGCCCGAAGCGGTATTCGTGGGGCGTTTCTTCGAGCGTATCGTCGAAAGAGAACTTGCCGAGGATTTCGCCCGTCGCGGAATCGTAGAGCCAGAACTCCACTTCGCGACTGTAGAGCGCGTAGTTCCCCGACGCGCCGAGAAGCCCGGTATCGCCCAGCCCCTGATAATCTACGGTCAGGATGCAAAGGAGACAAATCGTATCCCTCATGCTCTCGTAACGTTTCGCCGGAAGTTCCTTAATCTTCCAATGATACGAGTCTGTATTCGCCCATTTGAAGCCAAATTCAAAGGGAGATTCCAACGCCAGCCCGTAGGAGCCGCGCGACAAAAGGAAAGGCGCGATATGCAGTCCGTCGAAAAAGGAGACGCTGAAACCTCCGAAGGATTTCATGACGGTAAGCGTCTGCGTCGCCGTTTCGTATTTCTCCGCGGTTATGTATTCCATGCCGCGATAACGGTCCGGGTCTCTCCGTACCATTTCGAGATTCGGAAGCATGAAGGCGAGCTTTGAATCCGTCTTAACCGTTCCGAAAAGAGGCGTCTTTTCGGCGCGAAATTCCGCGGCGCCGACCCGCGCGTTATAGTCGAAATCAGACTCGTTCGCGCCGCGTTTGGGAAGCTGGAATTCGGGACGAAGCAGCGCGTCGCGCACCGCGAAGAAGTTGTGCCCGCGAAAATCGGTCGGCAGCGTCGTCTTGTTCACGTCAAAGGGCGCGTCCAACCATTGACTTGCGACGGCAGAATCCGAGACTTCCGGCTCTGCCTTTTCCGGCTCTGCCTTTTCCGGCTCTGCCTTTTCCGGCTCT
>CAMJTU010000051.1 GCA_946408825.1 uncultured Planctomycetaceae bacterium | reverse complement strand
AGAAGATTCAATGTTACGGCGTCAGATGCGCTCTGCGACAATCCTGAAACCAACGGTAGGAACGCCGCGTGAGGGATCTTGCGTGTCGCCTCGATAAGTCGCCGAGCATTCCTCGGCGCTTGAATACCAAGAGCCGCCGCGAACCACGTTCTTACCGTCTACAACAGTGGAGGTCCATTCTGCGGCGTTTCCAGCCATGCCGACACAGCCATACGGACTACGGTTATCTTGAAATTTATAAACTGGGACAAGATAACCGCCGACCTTACTATTGGCGGCAAATTCTTGAGAATATGTGAACCCAGTCTTAGTTTTTGAATCGCGCCATCCTTTGGAAAGAACGCCCTTATTCGTGATTGTCACAACGTCGGCGACTTTGGTCGACTCTCCGCCAATCGTCGCCGACGCGTCGGCGGCTATAAGCGCGGCGACAACAGCTGCGTTATACTGGCAATTCGCAGTCAATTCGCCCTTGGAATATGCGAACCCAGACGTCTTTCCCCATGGGAAAAGTTGTTTTTGCGGTCCAGCGGCAGCGTTCTCAAATTCCGCTTCCGTTGGCAGACGAAACGTCCAGTCTTCGTATTTAGTCCCAAGCCATTCGCAGTAATCTTCGGCGTCTTTAAGCGTCACGCCAACAACGGGACAGTTCTTCGTTCCTTTAGGATAAGTGCCGTCAACCCAAGTCGATGGGAGCGTAGCGCGCTTTGTCGCGTCGACAAATTCTTTATATTCTCGATTGCGAACCTCATATTTACCGATTGCATAGTCCGCCTCAATGGCGACCTTTTCAGCGGTTCCGTCTTTCGCAAAGGGTTTAGAAAACTTAAAATTTTCGTTCGCGGGAACAGCGACAAAAAGATTAGGATCAGGGGTCGGCATAAAACGTGCTCGCATAATTTCCTCAGGAATTGCCTCGCCTCGTCCTTGAGGAGCGCGCCCCATTTGTTGCCCGTCTCGATTTCCTCCCTGAGCATTACGCCCGCCTTGAGCTCCATTGCGATCTGCAGGATTGCGGTTACCGCTGGCATTCGGCATAAATTGAGGCGCAAGAGGATACCCGAACGCGTCAGTTTGTTCAAGCGAATCAAGAACTCCGTCGTCTTCATTATCGGAGTCGGCGAGAAGTTTGCCGAGTTCTTTGTCAAAATCGGCGATGTTAAACGCTCCGTCGTCACTCATAGCTTTCGTAGCGGCGGTTTGAACGGCATTCGCGCCGCCGCGCCCAAATCCGCCAAAGCCCATTCCCATGCCGCCGCCGAAACCGGGACCGCCGCCGAAACCGGGACCGCCGCCGAAACCAGGACCGCCGCCGAAACCAGGACCGTTCGCTCTTGAAGCGCCACGTCCGTCAGTCCCGCGCCGCCTGCCGCCTTGATCTCCGTCGCTGACGTCAGCTTCCTGACCGCGAATAACGATTTCAGAACTAAGCGCATAGGCAGAAGCTGAAGAAATTGGGGAAGAATACGTACTGTCATTACGTCTAGCCCCCCGAGCGCCTCCGGCGCCATCGCCTCCATTACGCGGTCCGCCGCCTCGAAATCCGCCGAAGCCTGGACCGCCGCCATTTTGGAAATGCTCACGCATCTGATTCTGAAAAGCGGTCTGTTCTTCCTCGCTCAGAAATCCGTCGCCGTCAGAATCAGCAGTCGATAATTCTTGCTTAATCTGGTCAGGGATTTGAGAATCGGCAAGTTTAGAAAGCTCAATTTCACCCTTGTCGTTTTTAAGTTCGTTGATGAAACCGCCAGGACCGCCGCCTTGTCTAGGCCCGCCAAAACCGCCAGGGCCGCCGCCATTCTGGAAACGCTCACGCATTTCCTCCTGCATTCTCTCCATCGCTTTCTGTTGCATCGCCTGAAGTTCGTCTTCCTTTAGAACGCCGTCCTTGTTCGTATCGGCTTCCTTGAGGAGCTTAACAAATTCCGAACGAAATTTAGCGATATCAAGTTTACCGTCTTCTCCTAAGGCGGCCGTTTGCGCGTCGCGTTGGAGGGCAAGAATCTGCATGGCTCGAAACGCGTTAGGATTCGGATTCGAACCAAACCCGCCAAAACCGCCGCCAAATCCCCCCATTCCACGACCGCCAAAACCGCCGGCAAACGCGCGCCATTCTTCGTCGGTAAGAGCGCCGTCGTTATCAGAGTCCGCCTCGCTAAGAGCTTTTTTCAGAAGTTCCTCGAGTTTTACAAGATTGACAGAGCCGTCCTCCTCAAAAGAATCCGTTATTGCCTTCGAGAAAGGGGTCTCTTGAGGACCGCCTGGAAAGCCGCCTTGAGGTCTTCCTGCCCCGCCTCTTTGAGATCGGGCGTCGTTTTCACGGTCCGAGTTACGTCCACGCCGCTCGTTATTAGGGGCTTGTGCGCGCATCGTCAAGGAGTCCAGTTCACTAGACGCAGAATCGCTTGAACGACGATCACGTCCCTGAGTACGTCCCTCTCCGGGGCGTCCGAAATTGCCCCCTTCAGGACGACTAGGGACTAACGAATTCAGTTCCTCAGCAGAGAGTTTGCCGTCGTTATCGGCGTCAGCTGCTTTAGCTGCATTCATGAATTCGGCGAGAAACTCGCTTGTTTTGACTTTACCGTCGCGATCAGAAGCATTTTGACGGGCAGAATTCTGAAGTCCCATCAATACAAAACCACCCATTCGAGGCGCTCTGGGAACTCCGGGCGCTCCGGGAATACCAGGAGCAGAAGGAGCGACGGGCGGGGTGGGAACGCCACTTGGAACACGAGCGGCGTCAGCGCCCTCTGTCGAAGCAGTTTCAGCGGCGTCTTGGGACGCGCTCGTAGCAGACGCCGCGCGATTCGCTTGAGAACGGCGGGAGGAATTCGAACGTTGCTGGGCGTCGACAGGCGCCGCTAACGCTATGTTCAATCCTAAAACAATGGCAAATAGAAATAATCTTTTCATGGTTTCCCTATCCTGTTCGAAGAATTCATGTTTGTCTGGCGACAAACTCACAAGTTGCATGCCTTTATTATCTCGATTTAAACAGACATTCCAAGAACCTAACTAAACTGATTAGCCTGTTTTCGTACCAGACGTCGACTACAAGACGACAGGCTTCACTCTTATAAACAGCCCTTTCACAATTGAGTTTCCTTCAAAACAACTTTTTTTTGAAATTCGTTCTTCTTTTTTTGAAATTTTATATCGTTTTAGCCTGCAGCGACGGCTATTTCACACTAAGGTTCCAACCGTCATATCAAAGCCACTCAAAAGACGACAATTCTGAGAATAACGTCTGTCCACTGACGAACTGACTTTAAAGTCGATACCGGACAACTCCATGCTTGAAAAAAAACGTCCCTCCCAGTGATAGCCACAAGGAAGGACATAACGGCAAAAAAGGATAAGCGACAGTTCCTCAGACGCACTCCTCAGGAACTCTGACTTCCGTCACAGAAGTATCAAAACTTGGTATGAAAATTTCAGCGTTCTTCTTTCCTTCGGTTTTAACGTAGTCGTCCAGGACGCCTCAGAAAAAGGATTAACATGATAATACCAATCATAATATGGACGCCAATCGCTTCGTCGCGTGATTTCTGGAGCGGCGTCAAAGCCCTCAAAACTCTCTGCTATCGGAATCCCCGTAACACGGCGACAAATTTCGATCTCAACAGTCTCGTTTCGCTGATTGTCCAGCTCTATCGCCGTATCAATTACCACACATCGATAGCGGACATTGTTAATCCGTACGATGTTTCCCCATGCCTCGGAATGTAACGACGGCGTATAGTTATGCTCAAAAGCTAACTCCTGTCCGACAGTGGAAGGGGCGAAAACTCGCTCATTTTCTGAAGAATTAACCCGAATACCAAGCGCTTTCGTTACAGGGAGAAATGTTTTTTCACCCGGGTTACGCCAGTAAAGCGAATTCTGTCCCAAAAAGTTATCTGTCGAATAAATAGAAGCCGGACCGGTAGTTATTGGAAAACTGAAGGGATTTCTAAAAACAACCACGTCCCAAGGTTCCATAAAAGAAGAATCGTCAGTTTGGCCTGTCGTCGTTCTTCCATAGGAATTGGGATTTTGCGGAGAATTGAGGCGACCGTTAGAATCCCGGGCGTCAAAAATATCCCAACGGATAATCCGTCGATATGTCGTTGACTGTTTATCAATGGTAAATAGCGCCCTCTCGCCCTTTTTAAGCGTTTTCGCTCCGATCGGTTGCGTGAAAATATCAACGCCGACGCTTCCCGAACTCTCCTCGTCAAGCGCCGGTAGACCTACGTCGCTCAACGAATCGCGAGGCGAAACAGCATTATTAAGCATCATCTGCGTCATATAAGCAGGATCGCGATCCTGACCGTTTCTAGACGCTTGGTTTAGGCTATTAAAAAACTGTCCCAAATCAACGCCGGGCGACATCGGCGAAAGCGAGTTTTTTAACACAATCTGAGGGAAACCGCTATAAAGAAAGGTAGACTCAGCAGAAAAATCTTTCCAATCGTTGATAAGGATTGCAGACTGTTCAATCTCAAGCGTTTTTTCATCCTTTAAAAGGACGTTATACTGAGGCGCCCAACTCGCTTCACGGGTTAAGTATGAAAGATAAAAAGTCGTGCCTTTGGCAGGATCGACTTCTTTAACGTCAAAGATAATAACGGGCTTAACTCGCGACACGGTCGCCGGGATTCCCTCTTTCAAAACAACGGAAGAAACAGACGAAGCGTCTGCAAGCCAAATCGTTTCCCCACTCTCACACTGGAGCAAAACGCTCTTGTTCGAATTCAGAGACGGCGTATTGGGGGAGATTGAGGAAATTCGTGCAAAACGATCATAAGGAGAGAAATCGGCTACGGAACCTCTCGAAAGGTTGTTATTCAAAGCGTCTGACTGCTGGATAACCCGAACAACCCTCGCTTCCGTCTCGCCAGGAAGAACAATACTGAGCCAGCGCCCGCTAAAATCGGTCGTCCAGTCGATCTTTTCCTCTATAAGCGGGACGTCGACTCTCTCTTCCCGAGAACGCGTTTCGATGGGAACGTCGCTCTGAATGAAAAATGTTCCGTGGAGAGGAGACGGCGGCGCCATAACACAAAATGATCCAGCCGAAGAAACATGATATCGTTCTTTCACTACCACAACGCCGTTCTTAAAAACCCCCAGCGACTCCAAAGCTCCACGAATTGGAGTGGCTTCGCCTAACTCCGGGTTTGCGTCTGATTGAGAAATAGGGGCGTCTGCGCCCAACGTGACGGAATTTAAAAAACCTTCTGTCAAAAAAAGAACGCTTAAACCAGCCCAAACCAATAGACCATTTCGTAGAGCATTGAATTTCATTCATCCTCTCCTAATCGTCAGTAAAACACGTAAAGTTTTTAACAATATTCGACCTAAATCTATTTTCATCAATAGTTAAAGTCAATCAATTAATGTTCAAAACTCATGTTCTGACAGCTGAAATGCAACCCGCCTAACAGGCTAAAAGGCAAAAAACAAACTTGAGTGGAAAAAGATAAGCATACATAGCGTCTCACAACTCGACGCCACGATCAAAACCATCGCCATTGTACAATTTCTCGATCGTAAAAACAAGAGCGCTCACACTCAATGCAGACATAATAATCTCTTCGGGAGCTACCGATCCTTGAAGGAGATTAGTCGTATCGGCAGTTTCATCGGCGGAGTCGACAAATGAATCGCCACTTAACTCCTTGTTAGTAACGAATAAAGAAAGATCGCCGTCTCCCATTCCGCGCCATGAAGTCAAATATTCAGTCAAGTCAAAAACAACTTCCATATCGTCAATCCAATATTTCTGCGAAAACGAGTCGAGGACTTCCAAACCTCTCCCACAAAAAAGAACAGGACTGAATTGCGACGAGAACGCAGGCGCTTCTAAGTTGAAAGCATTCCCCCTATTCTCAACTGTTGTCGCGCCAATCATCGGCGTTTCTGAATCAACCGACGGAGAAAAGATCAAACTTGGAGCGAGAAAGTAAAAAATTCCTGCGACCACGGCCAACGACAAAGCGATTAAAAGCGCGCCATTCCTGAAACTAAATCCTGAGCGTGACTTCAGTTTTTTGAAAAAAAGCGACTCGTAAAGTCGTCGTGAACTCAGACTGCTATCATCTGACGCTTCAAAAATAAAATCAGATTCGTCGGCAGACGCTAAAAAACCGTCGACTCCATTCTGGAGAAGTTCGACCAAGCGACTTTCGCCATTTTCAAAAGAATCTTCAGGGTCGTTAAACATTTTTAGTTTCCTTCTGAACGCCACAAATGCTAATAGCTCAGATTTTAATCTTGATTTCGATCCTTAAGGTACGTCACAAGACGCTTTTTTGCGCGCGAAAGAGCTACACGAACAGAACCAGGACTTTTTCCCAGTTCTTTCGCAATCTCTCGATCGTCGAGTTCGTCCTCAAAGCGCAACCACAACGTTTGAAATTCGGTGGGGCTCAAGATTTCACGCGCTATTTTCCATATATTACGTTTCTCGTCGCGCAATATCGTCGTCTCGTCGAAGGCTGTTCCAGAAAACTCGCCGCCAGAAGGTCTTTTAGGGGATATTGAGAAAGCAGCCAAGGACGATTTAGAAGTCCCGTCTTCGACGTCAGACGCGGATTCGTCATAAAAGACAACTGCAACTTCCTTAGAAACCCGTCGAAGCCAGTCTACATATACGCGATATGCGATTTGTTTCAGCCATGCGGGAAGAAAAACTCCGTCGCGGAGTGTATTCAAGGACTTGAACGCACGTAAAAACGTTTCTTGAGTTAAATCCTCAGCGGTTTCCTGAAAATCGACGCGTCTTCGAAGAAATCTCAATAATCTTGGACGGAAACGTCGGTCAATTTCCGTAAAAGCTTCTTTATCGCCAGACTGAAAAACCGATACAAGCACTGAATTGGACGCGTTGACCAAATAATGATCCGCCTGCGTCTCAAATTTCATGCTACAAACCCCGTCGTTCCTTACAAAGCCAAAAAACGGGAACGTTCGACCCCATAAAGACCGAACGTTCCCATCAAAAGGACGTCTCGCGAACAAAGTAACCAAATCACTTAGCGTCGTGTTTTTCTCTCGCGAGAGTCGTGACTTTTTTGATCCATTCAAAATCAACTGGAACTTGAGCTTTAACCGTCGTTCCATCGTGCGTTATAGCAATTTTGTTCAGAAGTTCAAGACCGAGTTCTTCCTCGGCTTTTTTATCCGCTTTGTTCTTGCCAGCAAGTTTAACAGCGGCAAGCCCGCCGGCGGCAAGGTCATTAAGAGTCTGGGCTGTTTCGCCGTCGGACGTTTCGACGACAAAGTTGTAGACGACGGCGGAATCGTCGTTTGTAGCAATCTGAGTAAACGACTGGATTTTGCAAAGCACGTCTCGAGCTGCGCGAACTCTAGCGTCGTCGTTCTTCGATTCGTCGATCGCCTTAACGATCTGTTCGAAGGCAGCGCGCTTTAAAATACGCTTCGCAAGAACGCCGTCCGCGAGGTTCTTGACGACAAACTCATTTGACTGTTGGAAACGCGAGATTTTTTTCTCAACTTTCTCGAGAGAAGCCGAGGCGACGATCGCGTACTTGTCGACGTCTTTAATCTTAGCGCCGCCGAAGAAAACCTGTGCTTTAACTTCGCCACGATCCTTGATAAGCAATTTGCCAATCAACGCGTCGTTATCTTCACGAATAATCTCGACGTCTTTTTTGTCAAAATAGTTGCGAGGATCGAGACCGCCAGGGTTCGTGTTGAAAATAAGAGTCAGAGACAGCCAATTAGGGAATTCTGCATTGACGTTTTCAACGCTTTCTGGAAGTTCGGCCGCCAGAACGACATAGTCAACGTATTTAACGTAACTTTTCACAAGCGCGCGACTCGTGGACTCCTCAGCGACCTCCTTTTTGCAAAGATCGATTAGGTAATCTAGTTGTTTTCGAGGCGCCTTCTCTTCGTTGAGAGCGCTCTGAATTTTGCCGTCCGCTTTGTCCGCGAGAGTTTCAAGAGCTTTGATTTCATCAGAAAAATCGCATTTCCTAGCAGCGGCGCCGCATGCCTCTCCAAAAAGATGGGGAGAACCGTAGAAAATTACGGCGTCGTCGGCAAATGGACACGGAGCAGATTCTTGCGAATAAGCGTTTGTAGAAACAATTCCAAAAACAACGACGCTAATCGCCACAAGCGTCCACTTTTTGAGTGTGTTCGTTCGTTTCATTTAAAACATCTCCTAGTATAAAGGGAAAGACTCCGACGCAATGTCTTTTCGCGTCGAAATTTCATCTTCTTAGGAGATAAGGTCGTAAGCGTCTCAAGAAATGTTACAAACAAATATGTCTTTTTGTTTCGAAGTTCATTTTAGAAAACATAAATTGAATCTCAGAAACGAAAGGCAATCGTCCGCTTCTTCAATTACAGAACGTCTTCTGAGTTCAAATGCTAAACCACGACGTAATAAGACGTTTTTTCTTTTTGATCGAAAGCGTAACCTTAGACGCCGTCCCTGTTTCGTCAGTTATCGTCTTCTAAACTTTCATAAAAAATATCGCGGCGACAAAAAAAAGCGGAGCGTGAACCCCTATTGAAGTTCACGCTCCAAAGTATTGTCCCGATTGATAACGGCGCCGAAATGCTAGCCCCGCGTTCAGAGCCGTTCTCTAACGGAGTCGTCGGATTTTAGACGAGCGTCACTTGAAGTCCGAGTAACGAACGGTGAAGTTGATGGAGTTGTACAGCATGTTGAAGATGAGCTCAAGCGTCGTGTACTCGACAATGATGACGTCGTTCGGTTCGATCAGGATACGTTGGGTAGGATCGCGGAGCATATCGCGCTGACGAATCTGGATCGCATACTGACGACCATTGACTTCGCGAAGGACAAGGATACGACTCGCAGGAAGGAAGCTGCCAATCTTCGAACTACCGTTGTTTTGGTTCGAACCGACGGAGACGCCAACCGTGCCGCCTGCCGTAGCGATTGCGCCCATAACGTCGAGGTCATAGTCACGCGGAATCGGGAAAACGCCGCCTTTGATGAGACCGCCAGTGTAGAAGACCTCCGCTTCGCGCGATTGGATATAAACCACGTCGCCGTCATAGAGCGTCACGTCTTCAGAGGTGAGCTGAGGAGGGGTGTCGTCAGGGCCGATGCGAAGGGGTATCCGGAGAACGCCGACGTCGGAGTTCAGATCAGATATCTCGCCCGTTTCATTGTAACGACGCGCAACTTGACTCTGTGCGTAACCTGTATCGGTTCCGGACATATAATCGTGATCGCTAAACTCGTCGCTATATGCCTTACGAAGAATGACAACCTCGTTTTTGGCGTTAAGACCGGGAAGACCGCCCGTTTGACTGAGCGCCTCAAGAACGTCGTTCCTATAAGCGGGCAACTCAAGAGAGGTCGCTGTACCACGCGCCATACCGGCAAGGTAAGCGGCGCCAGTGTCCCTCTGAATGTTACGTAAGTCAGAGCCAATGATATCTTCGCGGATAACCGTAACATGGTAAGTACGAGGCTTAATCAACGAAACCGAAATATTAGCGTCGGCGCGAACGATAGATCGCTTCAGCGTATATGCGGCGCGAATCGCCTCTTCCGCCTGAATCAGCGTCATGCCTTCGACATAAATCGGTTCAGGAAGCATCGGAAGAGAGAGCGTTCCATCTGAACGAACCATATAGGGATATCCAGACGCTGGGCGTTCGGTATCCGAACCGATGTTGTGAATTGGCGGCGCGTCTTCCGCATTACCAGTGATACCGGCAATATAGATGCCCAAAACGTCGTTAGGTCCAAGCAACTCTTCTGCCGGCTTGTCCATTCGCAGTTTAACAAAGTTAATCTGCTCCATGTTGCTACGAGGACCGGCCTGGCTCTTATTCTTGAAATACCTCGGCGACACAGTTTCGCTGTTCGGAATGCTGAGGCAGCCTCCCGTAACGGCACAAACTAGCAAGCACGCCAAAAACGCTCTGATTGCTTTCTTCATTTTATGTGTCCTTACATCTTCAACCGAACAAACACAGCCAATAACGACCGTGTCAACTCCATATAACTCAGCAGACGCGCTCCATTAATCAAGCAGACGAAAACGCTCGTGCGAAAGCGGGGAAAGAATTCGCAAAGCCACGTCTTCTCGCTGAAGACCGTCGCAAAGTTTGTCGGGAACAATCCTTTCAGGAGGAATATCTAGATTGAGACATACTGCAATCCATGCTTTCCGTCCCGTATCAGCATCGACAAATCACATGTCTACTCTTTAGGAGAACAACGAAAAAAACGGAAAATTTAGTCTGGTTGTTCAAAATGCGAATCGCTATCCAGACAAGCGTTCCTCGTCTGCTCCTAAAACGCCTACTCTTTATTTTCGAAAGAATCCACGAATCTCATGAATAAAAAACTGCAATAATCGTCAAAATTAAACTTTTAGACAAAATATCTCGTTCATTCCACTCACACGAGGAGACTCAAATCAATCTTGACTCAGAAAGGGACTATTCGTTACTCTCTCGCATGAGAGGCGTTTTCAGCCTTGACAACACACATGCTCGGAAAACTTTGTTTTACACTTTCCTGTAACCCGAACTTAGTTGTTTACAAAATGAAATATTCGCTTGTATTGGTATTTGCCATCGCAGTCTTTTTAGGTTTCGATATGTCCCACATTTCTTACGCAGGAGAAGCTGAAGAGCGTCTCGCCGCCTTTATGAATCAATATCAAGATGATTATAAGAGGATGTACTGCGAGTCTTCGTACGCATGGTGGGATTCGATGATCGACGGTACAAAAGAATCCTTTGAGAAATCGGCTGCAGCGTCTCTCGCGATGTCTGTCTATCACTCTGACTCTAAGAAGTACGAAGAGTTAAAGAAATTGCGAAGAGAAGCTGTAAACGCGACCCCAATAGAGAAACGGGCTGCTTACGTCGCTGAAAGAACTTTCGAGCAAAACCAGATTCCAACCGATCTCAATAAAAAGATCGTTGATCTTGGTTCGGAAATCGAACAAATCTTTCAGACCCAAAGAGCCAAACTTGCCGGTAAGGAGTACACCAATAACGAATTGCTGGCAATGTTGGAAAAAGAAACGGATTCTCAAAAACGATACGAGATATGGGACGCGCTTAAACAAGTTGGCGAATTAGTCGCGCCCAAAATGGTAGAACTTGCCAAACTTCGTAACGAAGCAGCTCAAAAGCTAGGGTATAAAAATTATTGGGAAATGACGGTTTCTTTCCAAGAATTTAACCCCGAAGAACTTATCGCCATCTTCGAGAATCTCGATCGTCTTACGGCGCCCGCGTTTACGCAAATTAAAAAGAAGATGGACGCCGAATTGAAGGAAAAATTTGGAGTCGATAAGATCATGCCATGGCATTACGACAACCCATTTTTCCAACAGGCTCCCCCGTCAGAAAAGATTAATGTCAATGAGTTCTACTCTGGACTCACGGGTCAGGACATTGTCGACACGGCTTCGCGTTATTATGCAAAACTTGGTTTTGACGTCAGTCCAATTCTCAAAAACAGCGATCTTTTTGAAAAAGAAGGAAAATCGCAGCATGGTTTTTGCAATGATATGAACCTCGAAGGAGACGTTCGTATTCTTTGCAACATCAAACCCGACGCAGAATGGATGGACACGCAACTTCACGAGCTTGGGCATGCGATCTACGACTACAACCTCGATCGTTCGCTTCCGTGCAACATTCGTTGCGCAAACCATATTTTTACAACTGAAGGAATTGCTGAATTATTTGGAGCAAAAGCACGCGACCCTCAATGGCTCGTTGAAAACCGAGGGGTTTCCCCCCATCGAGCACAAGAGGCGACAAAGGCGCTCACAGAGCAACGACTCCGCGAACAGTTGATTTTCTGTAGATGGACAATCGTTATGACGTTCTACGAAAAAGCGCTCTACGAAAATCCTGAACAGGATTTAAATCGTCTCTGGAGCGAAACAACTGCAAAGTACCAATTCCTCGATCCACTTGAAGGGCGCAATAAGGCGGACTGGGCGTCTAAACCCCACTTTGTTATCGCCCCAGTTTATTATCATAATTATATGCTTGGAGAACTCTTCGGCGCTCAGATACGACGATCACTAGAGAAAGAAACTCAAAATGATCCCAAAAAATTTGGAGTTTTGCTGCGCGAACGTGTTTTCGCCCCAGGCGATTCCCTTCCTTGGGGAGAGTTTGTCGAACAAGCGACGGGCGAGTCGCTTTCTGTCGACGCGTTCATAGAAGAAATCAACGCCGCTATAAAGACGCTCGAAGAATAACTTCCGAAATGGCACAGGACGTGTTTTATCCGCGTTCTGTGTTCACAGTAAAACGTTGCACAGTCGTTAAAGTAATGTCGGCGTTGCGAGAAAAAACTCGGCGTCTATGGACGTCAGCCTTATTCGTCATTCTAGGTCCTACAGCGCT
This sequence comes from uncultured Planctomycetaceae bacterium, assembly GCA_946408825.1. Classification (GTDB taxonomy): domain Bacteria; phylum Planctomycetota; class Planctomycetia; order Pirellulales; family Thermoguttaceae; genus RUG369. The sequence continues at coordinate 9,954 of CAMJTU010000051.1, read as the reverse complement.
CTGTTTAGCGTGCGGATTTCTTTACTGGCAAAGAATTCCGCGTTCAGCAGAGGCTGTAGGTACTGGAATCTCTCAACGTTTGCGTTATGAGGTTTCTCTCGAAAGAAGGGAACGAATTAGACCGAACGTTCAACGTTTTATCAATGTTAAAATCAAGTCGCGAGAATCGAATGAAAACGTCCTTTTCATTCCTGAAGTTTACAAGGTGGTCCTCTCGGACCTAAAACTCTTACATTCGTTTGCCGCCTCCTTTGACAACAGGGGATTGTCTGCTGACGCCGACGCTCATGACGACGATCAGAGCGTTAGTAATAAAAACGCAAGAAGTCAAAACGAAATAAGCAAATCTTTCTCAAACATCATTTATGATTCCGCAGATCAGTTAAACAGCTACGTTCTCATCGTTCTCCCTCGCGTTCTCTTTCGCCAATCACAAGAGTCCGAAAACAGGGGGGCGTTCACAGATCATCTTTTACGCGCACTCGGCAATGAAACTCAGGGAATGGAACAACCGTCTGTTCTTTGCGTTGTTGCCGATGAAATACAAATACTCGCGGAAAACGACTTTGAAACCGCTAGCGCGGAGTTAGTTGGAAATCCAACCCTACGGTCAAAACAGGAACTAGTCGGCTCATTCCGAACAGCCGTTTTTCAAACGCCACGCGGTTCTACTGGCATTACGGAAATTAAAACACGAAACGAGGCGCTAGCGTTTGCCTCGGAACCCCCGAAATTGGAAAAATTCAGAGCGTTACGCGTCAATTCTGAGAATTATGTTAGAACTGACGTACTCTTTGAACTCCAAAAAATTTCTGCGCCGACGCCATACTATGCTTCTATCTTAATGGACAAAATTAACAACTGTTCACAGATCGAGTACGATTCCGGTCATAGTCCTACTCCGGGAACACTCGCTTCACAGTTTTTTCCGTTTCTGAGTTTCCTAGGTTCGCAAGGCTGGTTCACGGGTAAAACGGTTTTTCGCACGGATAGCGGCACAATTAATTTGGACAACGTTCACCTATGCGGGTACAGACTTGAGAATCTCTGTGAAAGATTCTCACTTCCTACTTTCACAGGAGAAGTTTCTGACCTGACGATATCAGGGGGACAGATATGCAACGGCGTTTTTCGTGGAGAAGGATCGATTAGAGTTTACGAAGGTTCGATTCCATTTAAGGTCATAGAAAGACTTCATTCCATAAAGATGTTGAATGTTTCGCCGCAACAAGCGATGCAGTTACGGTTTATTAACGACGCCACCCCTTTCAATGAACTTGAGTTACAATTCTCATTTGATGAAAACGGCGTTCTGTTTGATTCCAATTACCGTAACAAGATCGTCGCGTATTATGAAAAAGACGCGGTTAAATACGGTTTCTTTCTCCCTAAAGAAACTGCGGGAAAACGCGCTCCCTACGCGGCTCCGCTAACGGCGCTCTTCGATTCTCAAGACGAGCGATCTTTCTGGAATCCGTTGGTTCGCAACGCGTTAAACCACTTGCCGATTCCAGAAACCGCTGACGTTAGAACAGACATACAAGCCCTAAGATAATCTTACAGGTACAATAACGTCAATTATTAGTTTCTGAGAAAAGCTCTTCCATTCCGAACAAACTCGCTTTTTCTCATGATGCAGTCTATCAAAGTCTACTCGGTTTATAAACCTTTTTCGAGTGAAAGAAATTTGACAGAGTTCGTGGTTCCGTTCCTGATCTTAATGAAAATTATTCCACTTGAACGTTCAGAGGGGAATAGCAGATTCTCAAGCGCCAACTGGGTGGAATCCTGATCAAGATCAATCGCCGTTACGAGACGGACACAAGCTGAAGTTTCCGACGTTTCAGACGTTTGAGTCCTGCTTCCTTCGCCAGAAACCTCTATTTTCGAAGTGTTTTTAAGTTGACTCGGGAGCTGGTTTTCTTCCTCGTCAATAGCGAAAACAACATCTTGAGACGATTGAATAAACGCGTTTAACGTACTCTGAAGTTCAAGCGTAAAGAAAAATAAACCAATTGATAAAAGCCAGAGAAGGAAACTCCTTCCTAATGAAAAAACTCTAAAAACCGTAAAAAAGAGAGCCGCTAGAGCGATAGAAAAACAACTAACAAAAACGAGGCGAACAATCCAGAAAAAGCTTCTCGCCTCGTTTTCTTTAAAGGAATCAAGCTTCACGCGCGCATTCTTAACGAGAACGTCTAAATTGTCAAAAACAATGGGCGGATTGAACAATGAAGAACTTGGCGTTGTTCTTACGATCTCGTCCCTTACTTCCTCGTCCACATTCATAAGAACGTCGTCCACGTCAAGAGAAGCAAAGGCAGTTCGAAAATCAGGCGCCCAATAAATGTCAACTTTAGTAGTTTCTTTGTTCTCAACTTGAGCCGTCGACGTACTTTTCTCCTGCTGATTGATTACAAGCAAACGATTTCCATCTTCTGACGTCGAATCAGATATTTCCGCTGAAAACATCGGCAACGAGGTAGAATAGAGGTTGCGAAAAACACCTGTTTCTGCAAGCTTTAAAAAACGACGTTGAGCAACGCTATAAAGTGAAACCTTCATAAACCCAGAGAGAGAATCCGGCAACGTTAAATCGAATGTTTCGACTTCTTTGGAATTAGTCAAAAAATGTTGCCAGGCAGTTACGCCATTTTTCTCAACGGTCGCTACAATCGGAATTTTAGCGGCGGTAAAAAGCCGTATACGAAGACGTTCCTCAGAAGCAAATACCCGTTTATCAAAGGAAAGATACGCTGATTCAGCAGAAATGGTCGGGTTAAAAAAAGCAAATTTTCTCCCGGTTTGGGGATCAATCTCAATTGTCGTTGGGGATTCGCATATAAGTTCGTCTGAAGAGGCGTGCTCGAGTAAAAAACCTTGTTCAAACGGGTTCTGCAGATGAACGTCACGTTCATTGAAGTCTTCTGGAACGAGAATCGCGATTACAGGAGAATCTTTCACTGGCGTCCATTGAAATGAGCCAAACCCTCGTTCCGACGTACTAAAAAACGCCGCCGGCTTATCATTATCCTCCTGAAAAAAGGCAACTCGTCTCGCAAGTGGTCGTCCATTTTTATCGGAACAAAAAACGCAAACGTTATTCGTAAAACCGGCGACAAATCGACCGGATTCAGGATATAAATGGAGAAAAACACGTTCTGATTCGGAGGAACTTAATAAAGTCGAGTCGCCGCTTTCACTCTTGGATTCCCCGCCTTTTGGGGAGTCTGCATCTAAAAGGAACCTGTCGAGTGATGGAAAATCTAAAACGCTTTGTAAAATAGGCGAGTTCAAGTCCCTCACACCGTCCGAGCGAGACGAAAGACATGGGTCATATGGCACGCTCTTTTCGACGTTTGTATTCTCAAAGTCCTCGACCCTCAGCGTAGATTTAAATAACTCTGTTTCGCTCGCGCCAGCAAAAACCACAAGAGACACTTTGTCAGGAAACCCAGTTAAATCAGGAATTCCACAGGTTAAATTTCCGTCGCTGTTGCCACTTTCAGTATGATTAAGAAGGATTTTCCCGGTCGTAGGATCGACAAAGCAAAAACGCGTCGGAACACGACGTGGACTGCCGTCTACGCCTGTCGTTTTTACTACGATAGACTGGGAGACGCCGCGCGCGAGAGTCCTAGGAATAGCAATTTGAATCCGAAAATCGTCGAAAAAGCGCCTCGTAAGCAGATAGTCGCAGCGTAAAGCCGCGATCGTCACGCAAATCCCGAGAACAAGGAGAGTCGCTAAAAGTCCTGTCGAAACGGGAGAACGCCATAGCAAGGCCCAAAAACGACCAACGCCGTCGTCAATTCCTTTAAATAGAGCGCCAAAGCCATGAAAAAGAGCGTCGTGTCGAGTATTAGGCGGAAAAACGTCGCTCTGCTGGAACAATGCTTTTGAAGGCGTCTCCCCCTTGAGCTTACTTCTTCCTTTTGCCCTATTGCGACGAATAGCTTTTTTATCCTCATTGCTTGACGTCGAAACAAGATCGACAGGGTCGGTGGACTCGATGAAAACTCCCTCGTCTAGGGAACTAACTGCCGAATCAAAGGCAAATGAAGGCGCTAGACTTGAATCGACCGAAACATTCCTAGCCGAGGCGTTGTCGTCTTGCACCATAGAAGGAATGTTCGTGGTAAAATCCTTAAAATACTCTGTTGTTAAACGCGCAGACTCAAACGCAGACGCCGCTTCTGAATTTGTCGCCACAAGAATTCGCAATTCCTCTGCTTCATCCTCGCTGAGGAGACCATAAATAAGCAGATATGTTCTTTCTTTTATCTCTTGAAAGGTCATGCTCATTTCTCAACCCCGCCTGACATGAAAAACGAGGTTAAGTCGCGATCTTTCTGAAGAAGAGTTTCAGAAAAAAAATCCGAGGCTTCGCCAAGTCTGAGAATAACCTTTTTCATTAGAGATTGAACCAAGTCAAGCGCTAGACCAGTGGTTCGAGCAATCTCATCATAGGAAAGATCGCCGTTTTGGCGTAAAAGGAAAACCGCGCGTTCGTTAAAACTTAAATCTAGGAATACATTTCGAAGAAAGAGTATTCGCGCGCGGGAATTAGCTTCGTCGGAATTTTCGGTTGCGACGTCTAAAATGGAATTAAGTTCGGCGTCGGCGACAATCTTACGTCGTTTGGGTTTTACATTTCCAACAGTTTCAAAAGCAAGGGTGTAAAGAACCCGAAACACCCATGAGCGAATATCTCCAATTCGACTATTCGCGTAGTTACGGCTGCATCTCCGCCTTAATTTTTCATATGCTGTTTTCGATGCGCTTTCTGACGCGGAGTATAGAAAATAGATCGTCCCTGTCAGTTCAGCCTTATATTGCTCAAAAACGTCGTCAAGTCTTCGGTCTGCTGAAAGCTGTGCCAATGTGGCGAGTTGAGACACATTAGTCTTTTCGAGACGAGATGGCATACCCCCCCCTATTCAGTCTACATGACGCATTCTAGAGAAGTCGGGCCAAAATGAACCGCCGACGAGAGGAAGCGGCTTGCCATGAGGCCAATAAACATAAAACGCCTTGCCAATCAAATATTTGCGGTCAACATAATGGGGTACGTTATTAGTCGCCCACAAGCGGCTGTCCAGACTGAAACCGCTATTATCTCCAAAAGCAACGTACTGACCTTCGCGCTGACGCAAAAGCGCCGATTTGGTATTGCCATACCCGAACCACAGTTCTGGCGAAGACATAAATCGCGCCGCGTCTTCCTCGTTTCCGAGAAAGACTCGATCACGCGCAAGTCTATCGCAACGCGCCGCGCCAAAATCGACAAATTGAGTCGAATCCCACGGTTCCAATCCCCGCCCAGCCGCGATATAGTAGACGTCCCGGAGTACAAGCAAACGTTCAAGCACGACGGAAAGACCTCGAGCGCCGACTGCGACCGGAGCTAAATCTCGTGCGTTAGGATCGCGATTTCTAGGAATCGGCGGAACGACGTTTTCATCGCTACTCGTCGTAAGAAAATCGTAACGTCCACCGCAGTCAGGGAAAACAACCTCTTGTCCGTCGACGACAACACGCATCTCCTCGTCGACGTTATAGAAAGCAAATCTGTATTTCTTGCCAACACGAAATTGGTATGTAGTTTGGACGGGCGTAAAATCTACGACGCCTGGAATCTCCAAAGTTATTGTTCCAACGTTTGGAAGAACGACACAACGAAAAACTACGCCGCCTTTGACGAGGTCAAAGACAAGTTTATCAGCTTCAGAAGAAACGTCTTTAAACTGCAAAACGCATGAAACGCCAAGATCGCCCACCCAATTACAACCAAAACCATCCGGATTCTTACGGCAAAAAACACGTTTTGAACCGTTGTCGTCAGAAATGAGGCCCGTTAATTGGGCAAACTCGTCGTCATGAGAATCGACCCATTCGTAAACGCCGGTAGCCCTGTTGTACTGCGCTAGTCGAGAAATTCCCGCGTTATAGCTAGAGAAATCGTCAATCAAACGGGGATTGTTCGCAACAACTCCAGTCGCTTCAACGTCAGGGGGGAGTTTTCCAGCGGATAGATAATACCAATCGTTTGACGTCGGCACAATATGACGGTAGCGCAACCAAGCCACCTCTTCGTCGTCGTCTGCAACGGGCGAAACGTCCGCTTCAACGTCGGGCTCGATCACAAAGCTCGGAATCGACTCGTCAATTTTGGAGCCCTGTCCTGAAAAAATAAACGAACGTCCCTTCTTTGACGCTGCGATCGACCAACCGCGAACGCCTGCGTTCGAGCGTTCCCAATCGTCAGTCCAACGTTGCGGCCAACCAACCTTATCGAGTTTCTCAGCGGTATAATCGGCGTCATAAACGACCTGCATGATCTGACGCAGATGCCGATAATCTTTACGTTGGATTTCGAAAGGAACCGAATCCGACGGAGAGTCTGAAATCTCGTTGTCCACGTACTGCTCTGCGTTCATCTTGGAAAGATCGACGTCGGGAGCCCAATTGGACCCAACGTCAAATCCACCAGAAACCATTGTCCCCTTGCTTTCGGAATCTGTCGAAGGATCAACCTTCTGAACAAATAAATCTCCATACTGAACACGAAGCCGCTCGTTAGGGAAGCCGACAATACGTTTAATAAAATTTACTTTCGGTTCAGCGGGCGCACGGAAAACAGAAACGTCAAAACGCTTAAGCTCGCGCTGATCAAACGCTATCTTGCTCACGAGAATACGGTCGCCCGTGTATGAAGGCGCGACCTTATCGCTACCCGTTTCCGGCGTCTCGTCTCCGAAATACTGCGTATTGCCGCATTGAGGACATGTTCCGGCGACGACATGCCGCCCATTACGCCTATTCGTCGCAGAATCGACTTCTTCGCTCGCGCTCGTTTGAAAACGAAACTTGCATTCGTCGCAAACAACGTCTTTGTGGCGTCCCTTAAGAGTCGGAGCCATCGAACCCGTGGGAATAACAAACGCTTCTGCTTCAAAGGTTTTGAAAAGGAAGGCCAAAAAAAGAGCGACGACTAGGGACTCGCAAATATCGCGAATCTGCTGAAAAGTTGAAACGGCAACCTCTTCCTTTGGCGTTTCTTTCGCAGAGAGCGCGTCCGAAACGTCCGCGCCTGATCGAAATGAACCGTACTTGTTATGCTCTTCCGTCAAACGACTGCTCATACCTGTTTACGCCGTAACAAATGATTCGCTCGTTCGCGATTACCTTGATTTCTACTCCCAAGAGAACGCCAGAAAAAACTTCGAAAGAACCTAATGAGTTTTCCCAACGCACCTCACGTCCATTATACTTTGGAGAACGATATTATCAAACCCCGTCGAAGACAAGAACACTGTTCTGCTCTCATGCCTGATCCATACGAGACCTACATAGAGAAAACGCTATCCTTGCTCTTGACGCTCCAGCAAAAACAGCGGTATAATCGACGGAAAAGACGTCGGTTTCTCTTTGTTTACGCACGCTCCTCAAAGGTAGTATGAACGAACAGAACGACGTTTATTGATTGTTGGTTATAACCGTCGTTTAATCTTCTTAAGGGCTGTCAAAGAGAGAACAATAATGTCGTACAACGTTGGTTTTATCGGTCTCGGTCAAATGGCTTCGGCGCTTGCCGGAGGTTTTATTCGTTCTGAAATCGTCGCGTCGGAAAACGTTTACGGATTTGACGTCTCTCAAAATGCGTGTGAAAAGTTTAAAGCGACATACAGAGCGAACGTATGTGAAACGCCAAACGAAGTTGTCGCCAATGCCGACGTTCTCTTTTTTGCAGTAAAGCCCCAGTACATGCTTGAGGCGCTCGAGCCCGTCAAACACTCGCTTGGGGACGACCCTGGAAGGCTTTTATGCGTTTCGATTGCAGCAGGTTTGCCTATTTCCTTCTACGAAAAGAATCTTTCCCCGAAGATTCGATTTGCCCGCGTAATGCCTAATACCCCTTGCCTCGTAGGAGAGGCTGCGAGTGGGTTCGCGCTGAACGCCAATGCGACTTCGAAAGACGGAGAGATTGTCAAAAGTCTGCTTTCCACAGTTGGAATTGCCTTCGAACTCCCAGAAAACCAACTTGACGCCGTAACAGGCCTTTCCGGCTCTGGTCCGGCATATGGATACGTCGCTATCGAGGCGCTTGCCGACGGCGGAGTTATGGCGGGCCTTCCTCGCGCCGTCGCGCTCGAGCTCGCGGCGCAAACCCTCAAAGGCGCCGCAGAAATGTTCCTCAAGACGAAGACGCATCCCGGCGCGCTCAAAGACGCCGTTACAAGTCCTGCAGGGACGACGATCGCCGGCGTTGCAGCGCTTGAAGAACGCGGGTTCCGTTCGGCTCTTATCGAAGCAGTTCAACGTGCGACAATTCGTTCACGAGAACTCGGCGGAAAATAACGCGCCGTCTCTCTGCACCTTTACCGGATAGTTCGCTACTTCCGCAAATGGAGTACGCGTTTTAATGACGCCCTCGCCTCCTCGCCATCCTGAAGATTCCGCTCCACAACGCACTCGCCTTCCCTCCTCGCGTCTAACGGATATTCCGTTCAGATCGACGTTGCATACCGACGTTCCCTCAAAAGAACCAGAGTCGCTAAGAAAGGGGAGACGTCGGGGCAGAATTGTCGCAAAAGCGATAAATGACGTCGACGCCCCTTTTTTATCAAACGACGTCGAGGGCGTTTCAACAAAACAAAAGCTTTCATCATGGACGCTCAGTTTTCTCCTTCATGGGGCGATCTTGCTAATCTTAGCATTCCTGTTTTTCCCGACCGACGGCGATTCGCCAGAATTGGAGGCTGTTTTTAGTTCAGATATTGGCGATCAGCTTGATTTTCTGACAGAAGACCAAGGATCGCTCAATCCCAATCAGGCGGAGGAATATAAACTCACAGTCCCAGAGGAAATCAGCGTCGACGATCTTATCGTCTTTGAAGAAAAGATACTCCCCTTCGATCCGCAGGCAAACGCGCCAATCTTCGAACAAACTCGAGTCGAGATGAGCGATATGCTCACAGGCAGGACTGATCCTGGAATTAAAAACGATCTTCTTTCAAAGTACGGCGGCACAAAGTTGACGGAGGAGGCCGTTGAAGCGGGGCTTCAGTGGCTTCGAAAACAGCAACTGAAAGACGGGTCATGGAGTCTGTGCGGTCCTTATGCCGACGGCTTAGGAACGCGATTAGACAACAAGCCGGCCGCCACGGCTCTCGCGCTTCTGGCGTTTCAGGGCGCAGGCGTCACACGGTCGTCCGGCGATCATTCGTCAGTTGTACGAAGAGGTTGGGTTTGGCTTCTCCGTCAACAAAACAACGACGGTTGTTTTACGCCAAAACAACACGTCCATGAAGCTCTTTTCTACACCCACGCCATATGCACAATGGCGCTCTGCGAACTCATCACTCTTGAAAAAAAATCAAACCCTGAATTACGACGCGCCGCCAAAAAAGCGATTGATTATCTTCTTGAAAACCAAAACGCCGACTTGGGAGGATGGCGTTATGAACCGCAGGTTGGAAGCGATCTTTCCGTAACGGGCTGGTGTCTTATGGCGCTCCGTTCTGCGGAAATGGCAGGCTTTAAGATTCCACAGGAGCGTTACGATCGAATATCTTCGTTTTTAGACTCTATCTCCTATGACGACGGCGCGGGATATGTTTATCAATTGGACTCCAAAGGAAAAATCCAAGATTCGGAAAAACGACCGTCAATGACGGCGACAGGACTTCTCTGCAGGGAATATCTAGGATGGGCGCAGAACGAAACGGCGCTTCAACGAGGAGCGTCGTCGCTGGTTTCTTCAGAAAACCTCGTCCATTTCCCAACGACCGAAGAAGAGGAAAAAAAATATACTCATAACGTCTACGGTTGGTATTCGACTTCTATGGCGCTGAAGGGATTGGGACCATATAATAGGAATTGGCGAAAGTGGAACGGAGCGCTCAGTAAAGAGCTTCCGATGCGTCAGGAACCGCAAAACTCGTCAGAGGC
>CAMJTU010000050.1 GCA_946408825.1 uncultured Planctomycetaceae bacterium | reverse complement strand
CGGTCTCCTGCTTCGCCTCGAATGAACTGTGAAACGCGCGGATCGCGGCATTTCCATATCGCTTCCGCGTCCCCGTCGAAAATCATTTGCGGTTCGTTGGGCCCGAGCATTGCGTGAGGATAAAGCATGACGAGACGATTCGCGACCTTAATTGCCGATTTCATATCGTGCGTTACGAGCACGCCTGCGACTCGGTGACGGTCGCGCGCGTTGATCATCAGTTCGTTGACGACGTCGCTCATGATTGGATCAAGTCCGGTCGTCGGCTCGTCGTAGAGCATAAGTTCCGGCTCCATGGCGAGCGCGCGCGCAAACCCCACGCGCTTGCGCATGCCGCCTGAAATCTCGCCCGGCGTTTTATCGACGACCGCTTTCGGGTTGAGACCGACTTCTTCGAGGAGATATGCGACGCGCTCGTTTATCTCAGAACGCCTCATCTGTTTCTTGTGTTGGCGGAGCGGAAACGCGACGTTTTCTCCAATCGTCATACTGTCGAAAAGCGCCGCCATCTGAAAGACAAAGCCGTAGTGCGATCGAACTTCGGTCAGATCTTTATCGTTGAGTTGCGAAAGATCGCGTCCCTTAAAGGAAACGGTTCCCGTCGTCGGGGGGATCAGACCGATCATTGTTTTAAGAAGCACCGTCTTTCCGCAACCGCTTTCCCCGATGATCGCAATCGTTTCGCCGCTTCTGATTTTCATGGAGATATCGCGCAAAACCTGATGTTCGCCGAAGAGGACGTTCATCTGGTCGATCTGGAGGAGGGGAGGGCGTTTTCGCAGAATTTTTTTCGTTCCGTCCGGCGCGGTAAAAACAGCGCCTTCGATCACCCTCGGCGTTTGATTCTTACCGACTAGAATCGCGTCGTTTCGCGTTTCTTCCCGTGTCATCGCGCCGTCCTTTCACGTTGGCGTTTGTTTTGAAGCCGTTCTTGCGATCTGGCGAACGGCGTTTGATAATAACGAACCTGACGTCGCGGCGTTTACCCGACGACCGCAGCCGCCGCGCCGCCGAAGAACGCAGATTGAAACTGATCAAGCACGACGTCGAGCAACAGGTCGAGGAAGAGGATCGAAACGAAGGAAAGGACGAACGACGACGTCGCCGCTTTTCCAACGCCCTCCGCCCCCGCGCCGCAGTTAAAGCCTTGGTGACAGCATATCAGCGCGATCGCGCCTCCAAAAAAGACCGACTTAAACATTCCCGCGAAAATATCGAACATAGACACGGCGTGCCGCGAGTATTCCCAGTAGTAACTCCAGTCGACGTTGAGGAGTTTGATGCTAAAAAACGCGCCGCCTATGACGCCGAGGAGGTCCGCGAAAAGGGTCAGACCGGGGATGAGGATCAGACTGGCGAGAAATCGCGGGGTCACGAGGTAGTGAATCGGGTTGACTCCCATGCTTGTTAGGGCGTCGATTTGTTCCGTCACGCGCATCGTGCCAAGTTCCGCCGCGATTGAACTGCCGACGCGTCCCGCGAGCATTGTCGCCGCGAGAACGGGTCCCAACTCTTTCACGAGCGAGAGGTTAATCGCCGCGCCAATTCTCGTTTCCATCCCGATGACTTTGAACTGCGGATAACACTGAACCGCCAAAACCATGCCAATGAAAACCCCCGTTAACATAACGACGGGGAGACTGAGCACGCCAATGTTGTAGAACGACTGCGTGAGCGTTTCGCGCCGAGGTCCTTTGACGACGAGCCAAAAAACCGTCGAGACTCCGAATAGCGCCAAATTTCCCGCAAGCGAAACACGTTTCGAAATGGCTTCGCCGACGGAGACGACTTCTGACACGAAGACGTTCCAACGTCCTTTTATTCTCTGGTTCATCGCGCGTCTTGTTATCTAACGAGGTTGATCGTGTAACGTGCGTCAAAATATGGCGCCTATTCGTTCTTATCGACCGAGAAAACGGTATCTTTATAAAAATTATAAAAAACGCCAAAATCATTATAAACGGTTTTTCCGTTTCCAATAGTCTTGTCGACCGACTAACTGGCGTCGGTCGAAATCGCTCTTGCAACGCCGTTAAATTTTAACTACTCTCTCAGAACCGCGAGGTTGGCGCGCGAGCTTAACCTAGCGGCGCGTCGTCGTCATAAAGACTTGAGAAAATGAATAAAAAATATGGAATTTTCTCATTCTTTTGAATTTTGTGACGATATAGACGATACGATCGTTATTTTTGTCATAGACAGGAAGTCTATGCGCGTTGTCGGCGTCGGCGATTCCGACGCGTTGCGCGGTTGAAAACGGTCGGACGCGTTTGCGACGTAAAACTCCGCCGTAACGCGAGAACGACAGGGAAGTCAAAAGGAATAGAGTCCATGCAGTCCATGAGAAAGATTGACGGCGTCTTAACGATTGCCGCCGCGCTCCTCGTTGTTGTTGGAACGTCGGGATGTCAGTCCGGTTGGAAATTCAGCAATCCTTTTTCTCGCGCGCCGAAAGCGTCCAGCGCCGACGCGCCGAAAGAACTTGACGACGACTTCGCCGATATCGACGAGATAACGCCGCCTCCAGAGAATTATACCGTAGGCGACTCCGCTCTTAAGCATGAGAAGAAATCGATTGCGCAGACGGGGAAATATGGCGACGAAGAGGAGAATCGTTCCGTCGTCGCTTCCGGCGAAACCGCGCCTTCGACCGAGAACTTTACAACCCCTAGCTACGCGCAATCCTATCAGAGCCCTTCGCCCGCGAATTCCTTCGCCGCCGGCGTCGGCTCCTCGACTCCGTCCGACGCTCGACAGCCCGTCGCTGCTCAAACTCTTGCCGACACCGTTTCGGGAATCAGCCCTGACGCGTCTATCGCCGCCGCGACGCAACCGTACGCGCCCATGAACGCCGTCGCGCCTCAGAGCGTTAATCCCGGCTATCCGACGAACGTGGCCGATCAAGGGACGATCGCCGCGCAAAATCAGGCAGTCGTCGCGCAGAATCAAGCGCCGTCGACCGCCGATCCGTTCCCGTCGGCGTCCGCGAATTACAGTTCGCCGATTGCACAAGTCGGCGCGACGACCCAAAATCAGACGTTTGCTCAGCAGCCGCAAGTTCCGACGCAACCGCAACGTCAGCCCGCAGCCGTCGCTTTCAATTACGACGCAAACGCTCCTGCCGCTTATCCCGTTCCTAACGCCAACGTCAACGCGACCCCAGGGTTTAGCCCTGCGTCGACCCCCGGAGACCCCGATCCGTATTCTGGCGTCAACTACACTCCTCAGACGACGTCTAGCGGCTTCGCGCCTGGAAGCGTTCTCTACTGAGGCGCGTTGAAACTTTGACTTCCCATATCGACGAGGGGACTTCTTTTAACGGGAAGCCCCCTCTTTGTTTTTCACGTTTCAGGTATAATCCTAAGATTATTTAGAGTCGAGCTTCGTTCGAAGCGGAGCCCGCCGCGTGAAGGTTATTGGCTTTCGAGGATCGTGGAATGGTTAACGAGACTTGGCGTAAACTGTTGACAAAAGACGTCGTTTTGCTCGACGGCGGTTGGGGCACGGAGTTTCAGAAAAACGGACTGCCGCCGGGAATGCATCCCGACCTCTGCAATCTTGAAAACCCCGAACTGACGAAGCAGGTTGCGAAATCGTACGTCGACGCGGGCTCCGACGTAATCCTAACGAATACGTTTGGCGCGAACCGTTTCGTTCTCGAGAAGCATGGACTTGCGGATAAGACGGCGGAAATCAATCGTCGCGGGGCGGAACTTTCGATGGAAGCTGCGGCGACCGGGCGCGACGTCGTCGTTTTGGCGTCCGTGGGACCGACGGGCGTTATGTTGATGCTCGGGCAAGTTACAGAACAGGAAATTTACGAGAGCTATCTTGAGCAGATTACGGCGCTCAAGGAGGGCGGCGTCCTTGGCGTCGTCGTCGAAACTTCGAGCGACCCGCAAGAGGCGGTTCAAGCGGTCAAAGCGGCGAAGACTCTCGGAATGATCGCGGTTGTCTCGGCTGTTTTTGATTCAGGACGCAAAAAAGATCGCACCATGATGGGCGCGACGCCGGAGGCCTATGTTAAGGCCGCGCTCGACGCCGGCGCGGACGCCGTCGGTTCAAATTGCGGACGCGGAATTGAAAGTTTTCATGAGATTTGCGCTCGTATGCGAGAAGCCGCGCCGACAACCCCGATTTGGATGAAGGGGAACGCCGGACTGCCGGTTACGATCGACGGCAAAACGACGTACCATCAGACCCCCGAAGCGTTTGCAGACGGCGCGATGGCGCTTGTGGACGAAGGAGCGAAGTTTATCGGCGGATGCTGCGGCACGACGCCGGAGTTTATCGCCGAGCTGCGCCGCCGTATCGACGCGCGTTGATGAAACGACTTTTTATATCATTTTCAAACCACCAATAGGAATTGCTTTCCCATGTCGAATTCTGACGTCAACGTCAATCCAGAAAATCAGTCGGAAGAGACTCCCGCGCGCTCGCTGCATTTCATCGAGCAGATCATCACGAACGACCTTGAGACGGGGCGCTTCAACGGTCGCGTTCATACGCGCTTTCCCCCGGAGCCGAACGGATATCTACATATCGGTCATGCGAAATCGATCATTCTGAATTCCGGCATGGCGCAGGAGTTCGGCGGACTCTTCAACCTCCGTTTCGACGACACGAACCCGTCGAAGGAAGACGTCGAGTACGTCGAATCGATTAAGGAAGACGTCAAATGGCTCGGCGCCGATTGGGGCGACAGGCTCTTCTTCGCGTCCGATTACTTTGAGCAGATGTACGAATACGCCGTCGAACTCATTAAGAAGGGCAAGGCGTACGTTTGCGATCTGACCGCCGAACAGATTCGCGAAACTCGAGGAACGCCCGCGATTCCCGCGACCCCAAGTCCGTGGCGCGACCGTTCCGTCGAGGAGAATCTCGACCTCTTCAAGCGTATGCGCGACGGCGAGTTTCCCGAAGGTTCCAAGACGCTGCGCGCTAAAATCGATCTGGCGTCCCCGAACTTCAACCTTCGCGACCCCGTCATGTATCGGATCGTCGCCGCGTCGCACCACCGTCAGGGAAACAAGTGGCATATCTACCCGATGTACGACTGGGCGCACGGGCTGGAAGACTCGATCGAAGGGATCACTCATTCGATTTGTACGCTAGAGTTTGAACACCACCGTCCCCTTTACGACTGGTTCCTCGATCAACTCGGCGTCTATCACCCGCAGCAGATCGAGTTTGCGCGTTTGAATCTGACGTACACCGTTATGAGTAAACGCAAACTCCTCGAGCTTGTGAAGAACAACTACGTCGAAGGTTGGGACGATCCCCGAATGCCGACGATCTGCGGGCTTCGCCGCCGCGGGTACACGCCGGAAGCGCTGCGGCTCTTCTGCCAGAAGATCGGGGTCGCAAAATTCAACAGCACGATCGACACGACGGTTCTGGAAAACAGCATCCGCGAAGTTCTTAACCGCGACGCGCAGCGTCGGATGGCGGTCCTCGATCCGATCAAACTCGTGATCGACAACTACCCGGAAGACAAGCGCGAGACGCTCGTCGCGATTAACAATCCGGAGAACGAAGCCGACGGAACGCGCGAAGTTCCGTTCTCGAAGACGCTCTACATCGAACGCGAAGACTTCATGGAAGACGCGCCGAAGAAGTATCGGCGACTGTCGCCCGGTCGCGAAGTGCGGCTCCGTTACGCGTATTACGTCACGTGCAAGAGCTGCGTGAAGGACGCCGACGGAAACGTCGTCGAGGTCCATTGCGATTACGACCCCGAATCGCGCGGCGGACAGAGTCCCGACGGACGCAAAGTTCTGGGCACAATCCACTGGGTCGACGCGAACTCCGCCGTCGACGCGCAGGTTCGCCTTTACGACCGGCTCTTCAACGTCGAAAATCCGGACGATCCCAACAATCTCGGCGATTACAAAGATTATCTGAACCCCGAGTCCCTCAAGATCGTCGAAGGCGCGAAGCTCGAACCGGCGCTCGCCGACGCGAAGCTCGACGAACGGTACCAGTTCGAGCGCGTCGGATACTTCGCGCTCGACAAGACTGCGACCCCGGAGAAGCCGGTCTTCAACCGCGTCGTCTCGCTGCGCGACTCGTGGGCGAAAATCGCCAATAAGTAAGTAAGAGAAAGAATCGCGACCCTCCTGCGACGATGAATCGCGACCATGAAAAAAGCCGAACGTTCGTTCAAGGAACGTCCGGCTTTTTCTATGTCTTAAACGCGTTGGAGCGTCGTGTCAGTCGAGCGTGACGAAGACGCCTTCGCCCGTCCCGAGATAGAACTCGAACCATCCGTCGGCGCTGGGCTTAACTTCCATCGGAACGCCGCGTTGCCAGACGACGACGTCGTTGGGAGCGTCGAGCTTCATGCGAACGGTCGTCCCGTGTCCGTCCTGGAAATCGACCATGTTGACGAGCGTGAACGCTTTGTACTTCGCGTTCGTCTTGTTCTCAAAGCACCCGACGAGGAGCGGGTCGGGGCAGTCGATCTCTTGAATCGCGTCAAACTTGCGATACTCGTTCGAGAACTTCAGATAAGGCGTCTTGTCGGAGCAGTTGTGCGAGAACGCGCCGAGGTTCTTGTATTGAACGAAGACGTCGGAGAGACGACGCAGCTCGTGGAAGACGGCGCGCGCGTCGTACCACGCGGGAGTCTTGCGACTCTCCGTGTCCACGAGAGACGGAAATTCCGGATTGTAGCCCGCGTACGTCCAGCATAGAATCGTCTTGCATCCGAAGGAGAGCATCGAATAGCACTGCCAACGGAACTCTTCTTCGTTTGGCGTTCTCTTGCTCTTAATCCATCCGAACGTCTGAATGTAGCACCAGAAATCGCGATCGTATTCCCGCGCGACCGACGCGATCACGTTGATCGATTCGGCGTAGTCGGAATACGTGACTTTTTTGCCGTCGACCCAGTTGAAGGGGTAAATGTCGGTGCAAATGTAGTCCGTGTCGAATTTTTCGCAGAACGCGGCGCAATATTTTCGGAAGAGATCGGGATCGGGGTCGTAATATTCGATCGCCGCCGCGCCGGCGCCGTATTTGAGCTGCGCGGCGTTCGCGTACATCGGGAGCAGATTCACGTACGCGCGCTTGCTCGTCTGCTTTTCGTAGGCGTTGCAGAGCGCCGCGAGCTTGTCGTAATCGTCGGAACCGGGCTCGTCGACGACGTAGCAGCCGGTAAAGCTCGGATGGTCGCAGTATTCGCGAATTCCGTCGACCGGGTTGCGGTACGAGCCGTCGTTGACCGTCGCTTCGACCCCGTACTTGTCGCAGAGCGCCAGCAAATCGTTCGTCGGCTTCGACACGAACGCGAGGAGGAAATCGAACCCGCAGTCGGCGTACGTTTTCATGTATTCGTCGTCGAAATCGTCCGAGCGGAAATTTCCCCACGCGCCGATTCGGAGTCGGTCGCGGGTAAAGTATTCGGCGGGGTAGGGGGACGCGACGGAGACTCCGAGAATCGTTTTGACGCCCTCGGCGATCATTTTGGCGGCGTCTTCGCGGGAAAGGCCTTTCCTTTGCGCGTCGGCGAATTCTTTTTCAAAACGTTCGATCTTTTCTCCGAGCGTCGCGCCGTCCTTGTAAGGCGCAAGCGCTTTTTCAACGTGCGCGACGTCGTCGGCGCTCGTCTCTTCTTTGGGACGGAACGCGCCCGAAGCGTCGGTAGTCATGAGTTTTCGAGCGAGGACGAAGACGACGTCCTCTGGAAACGCGGTTTTTGTAAGATCGGACGCTTTAACCTTTTGAACGGCGAGCCGCCATTCGCCTGGCGTCGCGACGGCGTACGTCGCAAATCCACGCGACGTGACTCCGCACAAAGGCGCAATCGTATTTCCCGATTTAACGACGAACGAAGAAGTCGCGTCGAGTTTCTTCTCTGCGACGACTCGCGCAGCGTCGGGATCGAGTAGATAATCGGCTTCGCGATACCCGGGCGAGACGGAACCTGCGGGCAAACGGCACAATCCCATCGCGTTTGAAAGCGTCGTTTCCAGCGCGAGGTTCGGCTCGTCGTTCGCCGCGTCAAGGAACGCCTTGGCGTCGGTTTCCGTTTTGAAGAATCCCACGCGCGAGACGGAGATCGTCGATTCGACGTCGCTGGGATTGGTGGGATCGAGTCGGAAGGACGTAATCACGCCTTTCCAGTTTCCGTGTTTGCATTTTCTCATATCCATGACGACGTTGCGCCACTGATTGTCGCCGACGATATCAAAAGGAGAGAAACTCTTATCGGAAAGGGTTTTTAACTCGCCGTCGTTCGTGAAGAAAATGCCGCCGATTTTCTGTTTTGTCGTCGCCTTATAACGAAGTCCGAAGAAAGGATATTCTGCGGAATCGAAAGATTCGTCCTTTGTCATTCGGACTTTGCACGTGAGGTCAGACCCTGTTGGAACGACGTTGAAAAGACCAAACTCCGACATGACGCGTCCCTGTCCAACGTCGATTCGTTCGGCGTCGGCGCCGTTGTTAAAAATCCATTGCGGTTCGGCGCATTTTACGGTTCCCGTCGAAAACAATACCGCGGCGACCGCGCTAAATAAAAACCGTCCCAGACGGCGGAACGCGTATTTTGACGTCATAACTGGTTCTCCTTTGAAAATACGACTTAGACTGGACTCAAGTCCACGGCGCCATTTTAACGCCGTGAAGTCGCGCTTTCAAGTCGAACAATCGCGGCTTCGTTTGGTTGCGTCGTCGCCTTCTTCTGATAGAATAACGAAGGACGTTTTGTCGGCGGGGCGTGATGCGCTCTTGCCGCCATGGAACGTCGACGAGTTCTTTTTACAAAAACGCCGGGCGAGACGATTGAATAAAATCTCGCGCCGTCTGTTAGATTGCAGGAGATATAATGTCAGAGAAGAAAACTCGCGTTGGAATCGTCATGGGGAGCGACAGCGACTGGGACAAGATTAACGGAGTCGCGAAGGCGCTCGACGAGTTTGGCGTCGGTTATGAAATTCATGTAATGAGCGCGCACCGTACGCCCGACGCTGTTCTCGAATACGCCTCGAGCGCGCGTTCTCGAGGACTTGGCGTTATTGTCGCCGCAGCCGGAGGCGCCGCGCATCTTGCCGGCGTCGTCGCCTCGCATACGACGCTTCCCGTAATTGGGATTCCTGTTAAGACCGACATGATGGGCGGGCTCGATTCGCTCCTTTCAACTGTTCAAATGCCTGGCGACGTTCCTGTGGCGACGGTTGGAACCGGCTCCGGCGGCGCTCGAAACGCCGGGATTCTCGCCGTTCAGATTCTTGCAACCGCGGATCCCAATCTTGCCGACGCGCTTGTCGCGTTCAAAAAGAAACTCGTCGACAAGATTGCCGCGAAGGACGCCGCGTTTCAGGAACGTCTCAAGAACGGCGTCGCTTCCTGAGTTTAAGTTGTAACGATTCTAACGGTTTTTTTAAACATAACGGTTCTTTTGGTCGATATAGACACATGAACCCCGTTCTATTTGACGGGAAACGACGCGGTTGTCGCCTCCTCGGCTCGTGTGATATTCCGCGAAACGTCTGTTCCGGTTATTTTGGCAGAAAGCGTCCGCTATGTTTACGACTTTATTTACCGCGTTTAAGGCGGGGTCCGACCCTTCGACGTCCTTTTCCGGTACCTCCGCCACGGTTGAAACGCCGACTCGTCCCGCCCTTCCAGAGGACGTGGCGCCACAAGAGCGCGTTCAGACGGATTTTGAACGCGCAACCGAACCGCGCAAGCTTCGTGAAGATCCGAAGGTCGACGATACCGTCGAACGTCGTGAGAGCGTCCTCAACGCGCGAATTGCGGCGTTCGAGGCGGCTGCGCGGCGATTTGCCGGCTCTGAGTTCATTCAGCGAGACAAATTACGTCGCGAAGACGAGGAACGTGCGAAAAAAATGAACGCCGCCTTCGACGAACGCGACAGCGCGTTGACGAAGAAACTTGAAGCGCTCCAGACGCGAGAACAGAGACTTGCGGACGTTTACGCAGGTTTTGAGTCCCGCGAAGCGGATTTGGCGAGTAAAGAGACGGCTCTCCATGAACGCGAAGAGGAGTTCCGTCGCGAAATTGGATCGCAGAACTATTCGCTTGATCAGAAGGTCGCGTTTCTTAAAGAACAAGAAAAACGTCTTTCCGGGATTGCCGACGACTTGAAGTCCCGCGAAGCGGTTGTCGCGCAGAAGGTTCATGAGACGGCGGAACGTGAAGAACGGATCGCCCGCATCTCGATCGAAGCGGAGGTTCGCGAAAACGATTTCAAGCGACGCGACGCGGCTGTGCAAGAACTCCAGCGTCGACTCCACGACGAAAGCGACCAAATTGCCGAGCGAAACCGTCAGTTGCAGGAGCGCGTTTCCGAACTCGACGCGCGTCAATCGCAACTAGAATTCCGTGAAGCGTCCCTTAAGGCGCGTGAAGACGAACTCGATTTCAAGGAAAGCGCGCTTTCCGCACGCGAGGCGAAGGCGGCGCAGTACGAGGCGACGCTTTCCGCTTGCGATAAAGAACTAGCGCGCAAGTCTGCCGCGATGGACCTTCGCGAGGACGAATACGCGCGTCAGACCGTCGCGTTTCAGAATCAACGCGACGAGATTTCCCAGCGCTCCGCCGCGCTCAACGCTCGAGAAGCCGAACTTCGCCGTCGTCATGTCGAGAGCGACGCCGCGGCGATGCGACTCCTTGAAACACAGGGACAACTCGACGAGAAAGAACGCCTCTTCGAGGAGCGTTCCCGTAAGGCGCTTGATTCGATTCGGCGCCAGAAGCAGCTTCTCTCCCAGATGCGAGAGGAACTCACGCGCGCCATTTGACCGCAGATCACGACCGATTATTTGAACGAGAAGGGGCTTTTCCGAATCGAAGGAAAAGCCCCTTTTTGCGTCGTCTTGTCGCCTTTTCACATCTTCGAAAACGCCGATTCCATTTCTTGACGTTCGATGAAAAATTGCGCGAGCGCCAAATCGTCGGGACGCGTAATCTTGATATTGGTTCGCCGCCCTTCGACGAGCGCGACGTCGACGCCGAGCGCGGCGACAAGTTCCGCGTCGTCGGTTGGCGTCGTTCCTTGTCGGCGCTCCCGAAAGGCGCGTTCGATCAGTTCGCGCTTAAAGACCTGCGGCGTCAGCGCTTCCCAGAGACCGACGCGCGAGACCGGCTCGGCGACGACGTCGTCGTTCCCTGATTTCCGAGAGCGCTTAAAAGAGCTGTACGCGGGAACCGCGAGAATCGCCGCGCCCGTCGCCGTCGCCTTGGCGAAGACGACGTCGAGTTCCGCAGCTGTAACACAAGGACGCGCCGCGTCGTGGATCGCGACGTATTCCGCGCCGGGCGCGAGCCGTTCAAGCGCGTTGGCGACGGATAGATATCGTTCGGCGCCTCCCGGAACGAGTTCGACGCCAAACGTTTCGATTTCTTGGGCGAACGTCTCGGCGACAAACGACATATCCTCGGGCGAAACGCACACAATAATTTGTCCGACGCCGTCGCGGCGTCTGAATTTCTCCACGCTGTGAATCCAAACCGCGCGTCCCGCCAAACTGACGAAGGGCTTTTTCTGAAGCGTTGAAGGCGCGCCGACTCCCTCGCCGATAAAGCGTCGACTCTCGCCCGCCGCGACAATCACAACCCCGATTTGTTTTTGCATTATTTCTTCCTGTTTTGTGAAATGTTCGACAAAAACGCCGCTATTATACCGCGTTCACGTTTGTTTCAACAACTCGTTCAGCGTTTGTTCTCAATTTCGACCATGCGCAAATTCTGGGTTCCGTTCGAAAAAGAAGCTTGGATCCCGTCTGCCCTCAAGGTAGAATCCGACTGAGTCGCCGTCCTTCTTTCTCCAGAGGCAACGTTCGGTAGCGGATAGTTACGCCTGAAGAAAGGAGCGTTGAAGCTTTACTTCATTTTGTGCAATTGTTGTTGACGCTATCCGTTTAACGCTCAGGAATGCGCGAACTTTATGCGGGTTCGTTAATCGTTGAGTCAGTTAAACCAGGCGACGCAAGCGCAATTAAGACGGTCATAAGCCTAATATCGATCATATATTAGATTGACCTTAAGCGTTAGTGTTACGATAAAGAAGAATAAAAAACGCAATACAAAGGGCTTGGTTCAATATCGTCGCCGTATCGTTTCAGACTATATATGGCGGCAATTTTAGCGGTCGTAAAGGTATCGTGCGCTTTTCTTTACGTATACGAGATAAGGACGTTTTTTACTTCGCCAAGACCGTGGAGGCTTATTTTATTGTTTATATTGCCAGGCGCGGCAGGGATTATTCATAAAATACAAGATGGACTGCAAGACGACGCCAGCGAGCCTTTGTTTGATCGTCTGACTTGTGTAAATGAACCCCGCTTTTTAGAAATAATTCCTGGAAAAGCTTTCAGAATGATTATTCCCGAAGAATGGATTTATAAGCGAAGGTTAAGGAAGGTTTAAAGAATCCTTCGCAAGTCTTGACGTCGTGAGATATCCTAGAAATAAACGCGCGAGGATCCTATGATGTTAAGAAAAATCGTTTCAAAGTTTAAGTTGAAGAGAGATTCTGGAGGTCGAAGACGCGCGCCATGCATATAACGAAGACAATATCCAACCAAATGAAAAGAAATTTTGATTCAACGAACTGTTCCGCAATTAGGGACGTTTCTTTTTCCATTGACGAGACGTCCAATGCGCCCATGTTTGTCATTAAGTTTATCTATGGTTTCAAAGACGTTACGGAATCCCAAGAACTGTTGACGCTTCGATTGGTCAACGTTAGGGAATTTAACCTTGAGTCTTGCGATTCCGGCGGCGTTGCTTTGGGCGAGTTGCTTTTTTACGATAGCGAAGACGGATCGTCTCTCCACATTGGCGACGAACTCGGCGATTTTGGTCTTGTTTGCGAAGACGTGGAATTCGTAAATATAGAACCTCTTCGCTGGAGATAGAATACGCCTTTTCGATAAACGCGACGCGATAACTTTAATAGAGATTGACGTAACGCTTATTCTTTAACTCTTGATATTGTAGGAGCAATTGATAAAGTTATAAAGAAGCGGCGAACGACGTTCTTGATTTTCCAAAGAATTCCCAGATCGAGAACGACTCTTTCCTTCTTTTAAAGAGAGAGGGGAAAATTGAGCGAATCGTAGCTATATGTCAAGACTTTCGTCCACATTTACGCCTTTGAGCTTTTTCGCAAAGGGAGAGCGTTCTATGCGTTGCGGATTGTTTCCTCTTAAAGACTTGCGTTTCCATATCGCCGTCGCGTTTGCCGTCGGCGCGGTCGCTTTATTGTCGACTTCGTCCGTCATGGCTACGGAGCCGGTCGAGGCTTCGGTAGAGATCGCGTCGATTCCGACTTATCCCTTTGGACTTGCGGATCAGAATCCGATCTTCTATACGGGGCGCGTCTACCAAGGCGCTCAGGGACGCGTCTATCCGTACGCGATGCGCGACGTCCTCAGCGACGAGAAATCCGACGCGCCGTACCGGATTCTCCGCTTAGAAAACGAATACGTCAGGCTGGGAATTGCGCCCGACCTTGGCGGTCGTATTTTCCAGGCGACGGATAAAACGGACGACTACGATTTCTTCTACCGTCAACACGTCGTGAAGCCCGCGCTCATCGGAATGTTGGGCGCGTGGATTTCCGGCGGCGTCGAATGGAACATCCCGCACCATCACCGTCCTTCGACCTTTATGCCGATCGACTGGGCGATTGCGGAAAACGCCGACGGCTCCAAGACTGTTTTCGTCGGCGAGACGGAACTTCGTCATCGAATGAAATGGAACGTCGCGACGAAACTCTATCCGGGCAAATCGCTCGTCGAAGCCGAGGTGACGGTCGAGAATAGGTCGCCCTATATCCAGTCAATGCTCAGTTGGGCGAACGTTTCCGTGCATTGCAACGAGAATTATCAGGTGATCTTCCCGCCGACGGTTCAGTTTGGAACGGGACATTCTAAAACAGCTTTTTCCGATTGGCCGATCGACGGCGGAGTCGATATCAGCTGGTGGAAGAATCACACGGAATTTTCTCGTTCCGTTTTCGCGTGGAATTTCGATTCCGATTTCCTCGCCGGTTACGACTTCGGCAAAGACGCCGGGACGGTTCACGTGGGGAACGTCCACGTCGTGGCGGGCAAAAAGTTCTTTTTATGGGGCAATCATGAACGCGCCCGCGTGTGGGATAACGCTCTTACCGACGACGACGGCTCGTATCTCGAACTCATGGTCGGCGGCTGGTCCGACAATCAGCCTGACTACAGCTGGATCGGCCCCGGCGAAACGCGACGATATAAACATTACTGGTTCCCGGTTTCGAAGATCAAACACGTCAAAAACGCGAATCTCAACGGCGCGATCAACCTCGAAAAAGTCAACGCGAGCGAAGTTTTCGTCGGATTCTGCCCGACCGAAAAGCGCGACGGCGTCGCTGCGACGCTCTTCGTCGATTCAAAGCCCGTATGGAACAAGACGTTCGACGTCGCGCCGGGCGCGCCCTTTGTCGAGAACGTCAAACTCGATCAAACGCTCGACGAAGAGTCGCTCGCGCTCGCTGTGACCGACTCGTCTGGGCATGAATTGATCTCCTACCAAACGGTCGTTCTTGAACCGAAAGAGAAGCCCGAACCTGTCGCGCCATTTGGCAAGCCGGAGGATTATAAGACCGTCGAAGAACTTTATCTTGCGGGCATGCGCCTTGAACAGTTCCATAACGGTCAACGCGATCCGATGGAGTTCTACAACGAGGCGCTGAAGCGCGATCCCGGCGACGCTCGCGTGAATACGGCGGTCGGGATTCGTCTTCTGCGCGACGGCAAATGGTCGGAAGCCGCGGAACGGCTACAGAAGGCGCTCGAACGTTTGGAGAAGAATTATACGCGCGTCCGCGACGGCGAGCCGCATTATTACCTCGGGTTTGCATACCGTCATTTAGGACGCGAAAAGGAGGCGGAAGACCAGTTCTGGCGCGCCTCGTGGACGACCGGGTATCAGTCGGCGGCGTTCTATCAGCTTGCGGAACTCGCGGCGCGACGCGGTTCGTTCCTTGAGGCGCTCGAACTCGTCGAAAGGTCGTTGACCGTCAACGCGGATAATCCGAAGGCGTTGACTTTCAAAGCTTGGGCGATCCGCCGCGTCTTAGCGGAACGCGAAAGGGATCCCAACGCGCTTTCTAACTACGTCGCCGGGAACCGCGTTTTCCAGACGAACGAGCTTACGCGCGAACGCGCCGTCGAAATCCTCGACGACGTTCTCAAACGCAACCCGCTCGACTATGCCGCCGCGCTCGAAAAAAGTTTCGTCCTAAACGAAAACGTCGTCTCGACGTTCGCCGCGATCGAAAATGGGCGCGGCGTCCTCGATTCGCGACTCGATTCCGCCGTTATCCGTCAACAGGAGCTTCTCGAGACGGTCGCGGACTATCTCAATCGCGGCGCTTTCGACGACGCTCATGCGCTTCTTGAGGCCGCAATCGCCTACGGCGAGCCGTTTTCGAACGTTTCGACGATCCGTTACTACTTGGGTTGGACGATTCTTCAAGAAACAGGCGACGAATCCGCCGCGGTCAAACGGTTCAAAGAAGCGTCGAAACTCTCCAACGCGTATGTCTTTCCGTTCCGACCGGAAGAGCTCGCGATGTACGACGCGATCGTCAAACTTTGCAAAGACGACGCGCAGGCGCTCTACGAATACGGCGATTTGCTTTATTTTCTGAACGAGCCGAAAAGAGCCGTGGAACGCTGGCGCGAATCGGCTCAGGCCCGTCCTGAATTCGGACGCGCCTGGCGCAATCTCGGATTCGCCGCCGGTCAGGAGCAACGTTACGACGAGGCGCTCGCATATTATCGCCAAGCGCTCAAAGACGACGGTTCCGATCCGCGATTCGTCTACGAAGAGGACCAACTCGCGGCGAAGGCGGGCGTCGCCGCTTCCGAACGTCTCGCGACGCTCCGCAAATATCGACCGGCGGTCTTCATGTACGACGACTGCGTCGCGCGATACGTCGAGCTTTGCAACGAGACGGGCGACTACGACGAGGCGATCGACGTTCTCGCCAATCGTCACTTCCACGTTTGGGAAGGCGGACGCGACGTTCATTCGCTCTTTGTCGACGCGAGGTTGCTGCGCGGGATTAAACGTCTCGACGCGAAGGATTTCGACGGCGCCTTAAAAGATTGCCAAGCCGCCGCGGAATGGCCTGCAAACTTTGAAGCGGCGCCGCCGCTCGGCGGCGGTCAGAACGCGAAGATCGCCTTCCTGACTGGACTTGTCTACGAAAAACAGGGGAACGAGCGGGAAGCGTTGCAATCCTTTGAAAAATGCGTCGATCCGAAGAACGCGCCGAATACGGTTCGTTCGGAGCAGTCCTTCTATCGTGTTCTTGCGTTCCGAAAACTTGGACGCGACGAAGACGCGTCGCGGCTCGAGGAGTCGTTCCGTAAGACGGTCGCCGACGCCGCCGCGAAGACTCCCGCGATCGACGAATTTTCTAAGTTTGGCGAGGAGGGAACGAGCGCCGAGCGCGCCGCCGAAGTCTACTTCCAAAAGGGTCTCGCCGCTAAACTTGCGAACGACGCCGACGGCGCGACTTCGGCGTTTGACGCCGCGCTCAAACTCAATCCCAACTTGATTTGGGCGGCGACGCTTCGCGATCTGCTCTGACGCGTCTTCGCTTCTGCCGAAAATGAAAACGCCGGAAGGGTTCAAATCGACCTTTCCGGCGTTTTTTAACGTTTTTCAACGCGCGATAAACGGTCAGAGCGTGAGTTTCCACGGGTCGCGATACGCCGCGCCGAGAAGTTCGTTCGCTTCGTCAACGTTCGTGATTCGCTCGTTTTCGGCGTCCCATTCGATTCGCTGGCGGACGGCGAGCGAAATGTTCGCCAGATGACTCATCGTCGTGCTCAGGTGCGCTTCTTCGACGTCCGTGTTGGGGCGTTTGCGCGACTTCATGCAGTCGATGAAGTTCTGCGCGTGGAGCGCGGTCGCGTCGAGGTTCTGCTGCGACGCGCCGTCGAGCGTATAGTTCTCTTCCTGCGCTCGCGGACCCTTTTCCTGAAATTGACCGGGCTTTTCGGGCTTAATAAGATAACGGTTGTCGTAAACGTAGCAGGTTCCCTGCGTTCCGCGATATTCGACGTAGCCGAGCGGCTTATAGTTTTCGTCCGTCGCCATGATCGGATTGCCGCTGCTCTCGAAATGGTTGAAGATCGCGAGACGACCGGACGCAAATTCGAAGCACGCCGCCATCGTGTCGGGAATCGTGCGGTCGTCGTCGACGACGTATTTTCCACCCATCGCGCAGACGGACGTCGGCGCCTTTTCGTCGAGCGCCCAGCGAATGAGGTCGAAGAAGTGAACGCCTTGATTGGCGATCTGAGAGCAGTATTCGCCCCACCATCGGAATTTGTACGGAGTGATGTTCTCTTGATACTCGCGTTCCGGGCGCGGCCCGAGCCAGAGTTCCCAATCGAGGTTGGCGGGCGGCGCTGTCGGTTTCGCTTTGCCCATGCCGGACGGGTACATGTTGGAGCAGTGAGCCGTTCGGGCGACGGCGACGCGACCGATTTTGTTTTCAAGTCCCAACTCGTTGAAAATCTTTTGATACAACGGCGCGCTGCGGCGATGAATCCCGACTTGAACCACGCGGTCGTATTTTCGCGCCGCCTGAACCATCGTTCGACCTTCTAAAATCGAGGTTGCCAGCGGTTTTTCACAGTAGACGTCTTTGCCCGCTTTGCACGCTTCGACCGTCATGTACGCGTGCCAATGATCAGGCGCGGCAATAACAATTCCGTCGACGTCGCTACGGTCATACAGGCGTCGGAAGTCGGTCGTTTGATTTTCGGGAGCGACGTCGTATCGTTCCGCCGCTAGTCCGAGCGTTTTCGAATCGACGTCGCAGAACGCGGCGATTTTCAGGTCGGGAGACTTTGAAAACGCCGTAAGGAGTTGTCCGCCTCGATTCGCTAGTCCGATGAACGCGAGTCGCGCTTTGTCGTTCGCGCCGATAATCTGCCCGCGCGACGATTCCGTCTGAAGCGCGGCGAGTCCGAATCCAAGCGTCGAGGCTGCGCTCGTCTTCATGAATTCGCGACGATTGGTCGTTCCGGCGTTTTTCTTCATTTTGGCGTCTCCTGTCTGTTAGGCTTAAAATGCGTTTTAGGACAATCTAAAACGTCCTTATAAGAGTATCAGAAACGACGCGTCGGCGCAACCGTTTCGAATGTTGTTTTTCAAACGGTCGTTGAAATTGGTTGACACGTCGGATATACTGACGGGGACAGGCGCGACGAGCGCAGTCGAGGAGATTTCAATATGCAACATGACGACCCGATTGAGCGGGAGATCGCCGAGCGACGTCTTTCGCTCCTTAAAGGACCCCGCGCGACGATCCAAGTCTTGAACGTCGTTCGTCGCGTAATTCTAGGAGGAGCGCTCGCCGCGATCCTGTACAGATTTTGGCTTCTTTCTCGATCTTCTTCGTCCGAACCTGTCCTCAATTTTCCGGAGAACCGTTCTGAGGAATGACGCATGAACGATTCATTGCTTCTCAAGGCGTTGCGGCGCGAGCCGGTCGAACGTCCGCCCGTGTGGCTTATGCGTCAGGCGGGGCGTTATATGGCGGAATACCGAGCGGTTCGCGAAGGTCGGTCGTTCCTTGAGCTTTGTCGAACCCCGAAGCTTTGCGCCGAGGTCATGGCAACCGCCGTCGAGCGGCTTGGCGTCGACGCGGCGATCGTCTTCGCAGACTTGCTGCCCATGCTCGTTCCGATGGGATTTGAACTGCAGTATGTCGCGGGAGACGGTCCGGTTATTTCGAACCCGTTTCGATCGGTTGCGGATTTAGATCGCGTCGTCGAACTCGACGACGTTTCGGCGATGAGCTGCGTTTTCGATTCCGTTGCGCTCACGCGTCAGGTCGTCGCGCCGCTTCCCGTGATCGGATTCGCCGGAGCTCCCTTTACGCTCGCGGGCTACGCGATCGAAGGGGGAACGAGTCGTCAGTTCCTTACGACGAAACGGTTTATGAAAACGGAGCCGGAGACGTGGCGCGAGTTCCTTTTGAGACTAGCGCGATCTTCCGCGCGGTATCTCAACGGGCAGATCGCCGCCGGCGCCGAGGTTGTACAAATTTTCGACAGCTGGGTCGGGACGCTCGGCGTCGAAGACTATCGCAAATACGTTCTCCCCGCCGTTCAGGAACTGACGCGCATGATAACCCCAGGCGTTCCCGTTATTTACTTTGGCTCGGGCAATCCCGCGCTTCTGCGTTCTTTCGCTGAAGCGGGGACGGCTTGCGTCGGCGTCGATTGGCGCGTTCCTATTGCCGACGCATGGGACGCTATTGGGCGCGACCGCGCGATTCAAGGCAATCTCGATCCTGCGACGCTTCTCGCGCCACAGGAAACGATTCGCCGCGAGGCGACGCGTATTCTCGATCAAGTGGGGGAGCGTCCGGGGTTCGTCTTCAATCTTGGACACGGAATTCATAAGGAGACGCCGGTTGAAAACGTCGTCTGCCTCGTGGAGACGGTTAAGGCTTGGCGTCACGGCTGACAGACGCGTTTTTACCACAATGGACGACAGGAGACAGACGATGAACGCTAAAGGTGCGTTTTTCACGACGATCTTTGGGGCGATTCTTGGTTGCGTCGCGTTGGCGCCAGCCGCAGATTCCGAGACCGCGCGAATCGTTACGGTTCGCGTCGCGGCAGATTCCCAGAACGAAGGTTACGAGGCGTGTCGCGCGCTCGACGGAAATCCGGAAACCTTTTGGCATTCTGAATTTTCGAACGCGCCCTTCGCGAACGCCGCGATTCCAATCTATTGCGGATATTGGACAGGTTGCAACGCCGACCATCCTGCGCGCGTGAAGTCGCGACGATTCAGCGAGGACCGGCCCTTCGAACTTCGCGTCGATTTAGGCGGCGTCTACGCGCTCAACGGAATCCGTTACACCCCTCGCGCCGACGGCGTTGAAAACGGATCGGTTGATAAGTACGAAATTTACGCGCTTGAGGAAGTCGGCGAAAACGTTTCAAGTCCGAACGTTCCGAACGAACTCATGGCGCCAGATTTCGCGTCGGACGGAATCTGGAACGCGGAACTTGGCTCTCCCGTCGCGACAGGCGACTTTAACGGCGCCGCAGGACTTGTCGAATTCGCTTCTCCAGTGAACGCTCGATATTTGGTTTTCCGCGTTTTGAGCGAACATGGCGGTCGTCCCTTTGCAAACGCGGCTGAACTTGAACCTCTTGCCAAAGGCGTGATTTTTCGCGTTCAATCTCGTCCAACTTTTGCGGCTCGCAAAATAACGCTCGATAAAGCGACGGAGTGCGCGCAAAATCTCATAAACGTTTCTGCTGAAGAACTTGGGGAAAGCCCGTACTTTCTCGATCTCGTCGATCAATTCAACCGTCTTGTCGACGAACTTGGACGTCCCGAGTATTACGACGCGATCGCCGATCAGACGGCGACTCCCGAAAGCGGACTGCTTCCTTCCGACCGCGACCCTCTCGACGTCGTTCTTCGTAGGACGATGGCGCTGTGGCTTAATTTACGCGGATTTGAAAGAGACGTTTTGGATTACGACGGAGCGCCTGAAGGACTTCCTGAATTGGAACTCAGACTTTTCAACGTCTTAAGGCTTGCCGCCGCCGGTTTGTCTGTCGAAAACGTTGAATATCGTTTTCAAGCGTTCCTTATCGTCGCGTTTGCGCGGCGCGCGCTTCTGATGGAACGTGACGAACTCGATTTTGACGAGATTCTTTTCGTCAAGCGCAACCGTTCGAATTACAGTCATATTTGCGATCAATTTTACGGTAGATCCGCCATGCCTGGGGGCGGGCTTTTCGCGCTCTCTCAACCTTTTGGCTCCGAACAAGACGCGCTAGGACTCCTCGAAAACGCGTTGCTTATGAACGCGTCGAACCCGGTCGCGAAGGAGAAATTGACGTCGCTTTGGTCGGCTCTGTACTGCCCCGAAACTCGCGACATACTCGCCAATTCGACCGTCGTCGGCGATTCTCGCCTTTCTGGAAAGCGGCTCGAAGGCGGCGCCTTTATCGCGCCCGACCTCTCTTACGACGCGAAGAAAATCGCTTTCGCATGGTGCGAATGCGTTGGATCGGCGCAACACGTCGAGTCCCTCGATCTTTCTCGCGGTCATACGCAGGAAGGACGTTGCTATCACGTCTTTACGTGCAACGCGGACGGTTCTGAGCTTAAAGAGATTACCGACGGAACGTGGAACGATATCGACCCGTGCTTTTTGCCTAACGGTCGAATCGCTTTTATCTCGGAGCGGCGCGGCGGCTATCTGCGATGCGGGCGCGACTGTCCGAATTACACGCTTTTCGACATGAGTCTCGACGGTTCGAAAATTCGTCCTCTCAGTTTCCATGAGACGAACGAATGGGCTCCGAGCGTCTCAAACGACGGTCAGATTCTTTGGACGCGCTGGGACTATATCGATCGTTTCGGGTGCATCGCGCACGGGGCGTGGACGACAAGTCCCGACGGGCGCAACCCTCGCGCGGTGTGCGGAAATTACGCGCCGCGCCATCAGCGTCCCGACGCTGTTCTGGATATTCGCGCGATTCCCGGTTCCAATAAACTGATCGCGACCGCAGGACCCCACCATGGTCAATCCTTTGGCTCGATTATCAAAATCGATCCGAACGCTCCCGACGATCCCAAGAGTCCGATAACGCGCATGACGCCCGACGTCGGGTTTCCCGAAAGTCAGAACGGAGCGCAGGTTTGGGGAACGCCATGGCCGCTGGCGGAAGATCTTTTCCTCGCGGTCGCCGATTATTCCGTCGCCGTTGGCGAAGGGCGGGAAGGGGGACGCTATCTCCGAGGCGATTACGGTATTTACCTCGCCGACGCGTACGGAAACCGCGAGCTCCTCTACCGCGACCCTGAAATCGGTTCTTCGACGCCGATACCCTTTGTCGCGCGCGAAACGCCTCCCGTCGTTCCCGGCTTGGTCGAGGAAGACGAAATCGTCGGCGCGCCGTATTTCACGCCTCCTCCTTTCGACGGAGAGAGGCCGCAGGCCGTCGTTGCGATTCAGAACGTTTACGCCGCTGATTTACCTATCGATCCCGAACGTAAAGTCGCGGCGATTCGCGTCGTTCAAGTTTATTGCATGTCGGTTCCGTCAGGACGTCCGCCCTACGAGATCGGCGCGCGAGAGGCGACCGCCGCCGACTCTGTTAAGCTGGCGCGTCGCGTTTGGGGCGTCGCGCCTGTCGAAGAAGACGGCAGCGCTTACTTTTACGTGCCGGCAAATTGCGAACTGTATTTTCAAACCCTCGATTCAGACGGCGTTGTCATTCGTTCGATGAGAAGCGGAACAGCGCTCAAGCCCGGCGAGAATTTGTCGTGCGTCGGGTGTCATGAACCGCGCGAAACGGCGTCGGCGCCGATGACCCCGGGAAAAACCGCTTCTACGCCTCTTGCCCTCCGTCGTGAACCGTCGAAACTCGTTTCCGAAGGCGTTGGAACGGAACCCGTTAATTTTCCAGAGTTGGTTCAGCCGATTCTCGACGATCGTTGCGTCGATTGTCATGCGAAGGCTGAAAGCGTCGAGCAGGGCGCGCCTGACCTTTCGCGTAAGCCGACGGGAGGTTTTTACGCTTCGTACGCGAACTTGGTCGATCGTGGCTACGCAATGACGAACTTCGACGACCCGCTCCGCTCGATTCCCGGCAAGTTTGGCGCGAGCGCGTCTAAACTTCTTCCACTGCTAAAAGACCATTACGGAGTGGAACTTACAGACGCGGAACGACGACGAATCGCGTTATGGCTCGATACGACTTCAAATTTCTATGGAGTGTACGACAAAGAAGGTTGCGAGAAGGAGTTTCGAGGGGAACAAGCGTTTCCGACGCTGGAATGAAATAATCGCTGCGTTTTAGCGAGAAAAATGCGCTGGAATACGACTGCTGAAATTTTTTTGAAAAATTTTTTTAAAAGTCGCTTGACGGGGGTGAGAAGTATGGCATAATGTTGCCTGTCTTTGACGGAGACGACGTCAGGTTGTGACTGTAAAAGACGCGTTATTTAACAATCAGGTAAAGTACAAATCATACAGTGTGACGCCAACCGTCGTTGG
>CAMJTU010000049.1 GCA_946408825.1 uncultured Planctomycetaceae bacterium | reverse complement strand
CTGCCTTTTCCGGCTCTGCCTTTTCCGGCTCTGCCTTTTCCGGCTCTGCCTTTTCCGGCTCTGCCTTTTCAGGCTCCGTCTTTTCAGGCTCTGTCTTTTCAGGCTCTGTCTTTTCAGGTTCCGACTTTTCAGGTTCAACGGCGGCTGGCGGCGTCGTGGTCGTCGGGGATTCTTTCTTTTCTCGACCGAGCGTTAGAACAAGGACCGCTATGACGACGACGGCGACGATAAAACCGATGAAAACTTCGAGCAGGACCGGGCTTTGCGTCCGTTGCGGAACGACGAAGTACGGCGGTATCGGCGTCTGATTGAGTTGATCCCAGAAATCGCGACCGGCATATTGAACGTCGTTCAGATAAACAGGCGTGGAGCTTCGGACAAAGCCGCGCTTAACGAGTTCGTACAGTTCGCGCGGCGTAAAGTACTTCATCTCGTTGTCAATCAACAGCCCGGCGCGCTTAAAGGCGCCGGGAGGCAGATCGTCGGGCGCCCCTCGACCCTCGACGCGGATTCTTATCTGGTCCCAAACTTGACCGAGACGGCGTCTTCGGTCGTTCAGCCATACGACCGAATCGTCGTTAAGCACGCCGTTTTTCCGCAGTTTATAGACGACGTCCGCCGGAAAAATCTTCATTTCGCCCTGGATCAAGACGCCAATATGATCGAAGTCGTTCGGCGGCGGGTTTTGAACGGGCCTTCTTGGAAATTCGCGATTCTCGGGAAGCGAGACGTTAGAGCGATTCGCTCGGGGCAGTCCGGACGAGACGCCCCCGTCGTTTTCGTCGACGATTTCGATTTCATCCTCCTCCTCGAATTCGTTCGACGACGAGCGCCGCGACGATTCGTTCGTCGAAGCGTCACGCGAATCAATGTCGTCAAACGCGAAGGAATCGCCGTCGGGGCGTCGAGAATCGGTCATGGGCGGTCTCTAGGAACGGGGAAAACGTTAAGAGCAAGATACAGGGGGCGCTACGATCGTCGTTTTATTATCGCGTCTAAAAGAATCGACGTCAACCGCGTCCCAAAGACGGAGACGAGCGTCTCGCCGCCATGCGGAAAAATACACAAAGACCAGAGAACTCCTTATATCGTTAAATTCGATACAATCGTCACTCTCGAAACAATTGTTATATCTTACTTTAATAAAATCAGGAAAATTCCTGAAATTCGGCGAAATCGCGTTGGATTTTATTGCCGTAGGCGTATCAATGAATAGAATAGAGAAGATAAACGGGGCGTCTATGAGAAGACGCGGACGTTAAATTTTGTACGAACAGAAGCAGGAAGTAGGCTTATGAAAAACAGAACTGAGGTCGGAACAGAACGGATTCTCTGCTCCTCCGTTGGGCGCGTTTTGACGCTCGCGACGCTTTTGGCGCTGACGTTCGGAATTGTCGGATGTCAGAACGGCAAATGCCAGTCTTGTCTTTTTCGCAGTCGCGATAAGGAAAAGATCGACGAAACGCAGCTCGGACAGGTCAAAAATCAAGAGCCGCCCGCGCCTCCCGCAATCGCGCCGACGTCCTCCGTCGACGGAAGCGCCGTCGGGCAAGAGCAGCGCGTCGTGATCGATCCAACCCCGATCACAACGAATCCTGCGCCCGCGAGTTCCCTCGCCGCGAACGACTTCGCCCCTCAGCGAATCCCGAACACGGCGAGCGGCGTCGACGCCGCGCTCTCGAGCCGTCAGCCGACCCTAGAGCCGCTTCCCGACGCGAACAGCCAGGCGCGCAACTTCTCTGATCCCAACGCGCTCCCCTCGCAGCGTTATCAAAGCGTCTCGCCGATCGTTCCGGACAGCGCGCTCGGATTTGCGCCCGCGGAACAGGACCATTCGTCGTACCTTGCGCCCGAAGCGAAAACCGAGCCTCTCCCTCCCGCGCCGACCGCGTCGCTACCCCCGGAAATGCTCGGTTCGAGCCTCCCGCCCGAAATGACGGGACTTCCTTCGACAGCAACCCCTGAAACAGTCGCGCCGGCCGATTCGACCGCGCCCCTTCCCGCCGAGATGACCGAACAGCCCGCGTCCGCAATCTCGCGCGGCGCCGATTCCGCGACGGGCGCCATTCAGCCTCCGACGGAATCCGCGACGCCAGATCCTAACGCGAGCGCGCCCGAAAACGGCGAAGCCGCGTATTCGCCCACGATGCGCGATCAGTATGCGATTGAAGCCGCCTACGCGCTGAAGCAGCCCGTCACGCTTAAGGGCACGGCGCGCGCGCAGTATGTCGGCAACACGGCGGCGACGCCGTCCGCGGCGAGCGCGGCTCAGCCCGCGACCCGTTCCGCCGCGCGTCCGTCCGTCGTCGCGCAACCGTCGACGACGGTTCGACCGCCGAGAATCGCGCAGCCGTCCGCCGTCGCTTCCGCGGCGCCCGCGAGCGTCCCGAGCGAATCGAGCGCCTTCGTGCCGAACGGGCAGACCTCGAACATCATCCCCGGAATGAAACTCGGAGTCGTCGATTTCTCGCAGCGCGCGAAATAAGTTTCGCGCCGGCTACGAAGACGTTCTCCTCTTCGCGGCGTCTAAAGAATCGATTCAAAAAAAACAAGAGAGCGACGTTAAAGCGTCGCTCTCTTGTTTTATGCCGATCGCGAGGCGGAGAACCGACGTTTGCGTCGTCCCAAACGCCCCGTCGCCGCCCCTAAAAACGCAAAAAGGCGGCGCAAAAAAGCGCCGCCTTAACGTTTCGCGTCCGACGTCGTCCAAGCGAAAGAAAAAGACCTAAATACGTACGTCGGAATCTAAACGCCCGGGCGTTAATCAGCCGATGGAGATCGCGCCGCAGGGGCAAGTGTCGACGCAAGCGCCGCATTCGACGCAGGAATCTTCCGTAACGAACGCGCCGTCGTCCTGCAGTTCAATCGCGTTGCAGGGGCAAGTATCGACGCAAGCGCCGCACGAAGCGCACTTTTCTTTGTTTACTTTCGCAGCCATGTGATTCTCCTTTTTTAACGCGTTCTTAACGCGACAATTCGTCCGCCCAAAGAAAAGCGTCTTTGAGCGCGACGCCCGATAATTCTTTCTTACGATTAAGCGAACAAGCTCCGAAAAGAAGCCCGTCGTCTCAGGGTCATATTACCGACCTTTTCGGTTTTTTGCAAGTTTTTCGTCGGTAGAAAACGCGCTTTTTACAAGAATTCCCAAGATTAGGTTTTTCTAAATATCGTCTTTTCTAATATTAACACGGTGCAAATTAAGCCCTTCGTTAAGCGTAGACCTCGATCTGGTTTCAACGGCGCTTGCGCCGCCCTGAAGCGGGAAGGAAAGTCCTTTCCGGCTCTTTTCATACGCCGGATAATGGAGTATAATGACGCGGGCGTCGGCGTCGACGTCCTAGACTGCGTCCTTTCGTCCGCGCCTGAGAACGTCGTCGTCCAAGTGCGCGGCGACGTCGCTTTAAAAATGTTCTTCTCCAGACGGTTTAAAATTCGAGTTCTAAAAGAATCGAAAATCGATTCTGCGCTCGACGTAAAATTACGCGAGTTTCTCTGTCGGGTTTTTCCGAATTGGGAACGCGTCTTTCGCGAACGTCGCGCATGGCACGACGCGGCGCCCGTTTTGACGGTCCTCGCGACCGATCGCGACGGTAAAATCGCCGGTCACGTCGCCGTCGTCGAACGCACGCTTACGGATCAATCGAACGCGCGGCGCCTCGTCGCGAGTATCCAAGGGGTTTCCGTCGCGGAAGAATATCGCAAGACGGGGCTGTCGGTCAAACTACTCGACGTCGCGCTAAAGAAAGCGCGGCGCATGGGATATCCGTACGCGATTCTTTTCTGCCGCGAGCCGCTCGTTAAGTTTTATCAGCGCAACGGCTGGCAGTTCCCAGACGATTCAATGGTCATGTGGCGCGACCGCGAATATCCGATCCATATGCAGTCCAACTGCCCGATGTATCGAACGCTCGGAAAAGAACCTTTTCCACACGGGCCTCTCGACGTCCACAACCCGTTGCCGCACGACGTTTCTAACCAATCCTAGACGAGACGTCGTTCCGTTCCTTCTCCATCCGCACGACTCGACTTGCAGGAGTTCACGTATGACCAGCGCCCGTTCTTCACGCGTTCTTCTATACGCCGCAATCTTCGCCGCGTCCCTCCTCGTCGCGCCGACCTTCGCGCAAGACGCGCCCCCCGCGATCCCCGACTCCTCCTCAAAAGCCGCGCTTATCCAGTATCAACAGGAGCTTGAAAAGTGGGGCGCCGGCGTCGCTCAGAACGCCGACGAGTTCCTTGAAAAGACGGGCGCGCTCTATTACGAGTCGACCAAACGTCTTTTGGAGTCGCCGGAACTTGACGAAAAGGAACGGACTCAATATTCTGAACAGATGGCGGGGATTCTCGGATCGTTGGCGCTCGAGGAAAGTCTCAAGTCGGGCGCGCTCGACGGCAAGCGATTCTCAGAGCTTTTAAAACGCGCGGCCGAGTCGCACGCGGAGTACGCTAAGGAACAATCGGAGAGCGCGATAGCGCGAGTTGTCGCGTACGTCGGGCAGAGCTTTAACGTTCGTCTCAAGTTCGCGCTCAGTCGTCAGGGAGAGGCGCGCGAAGCCGCGCTCGTCTCGCTGATTGGCGACGCGATAACGTTCGCGCTCGCCGTCCCGGAATATGGCGAGACCGCCTATCAGATCGTCATGGCGATCCGCGCCGAAGACCAAGAACTCGGCGAGGAGGCGCTCGACGCGCTTTGCGACGCGTATGAAGAATCAGGCGACCCGAAGCTCGTCAAGCCGATCCAAAAGACGAGCGGACTTCGTCGTTACGCGCGACTCCCGGGCGGCGAACTCTACTTCGAAGCGCTCTTCCCCGACGAAAAAGGGGAATACGTCAAGAAATTCGACCCGGAGGAACACAAGGGCAAGGTTTATCTCGTGGAGGTCTGGGCGACATGGTGCGGTCCATGCCGCAAGGAAATTCCGCGTCTCAAAGAGGTTTACGAGCGTTACCACGACGCGGGCTTCGAAATCTTCGGGTACAGTATCGATCAGGATCTTGACGCGCTCAAGAAGTTCGTCGCGGCCGAACAGATTCCGTGGCCCGTCGCGTCGCAGAAACGTTCCGTCGAGGCGGGCTTCAAGGGTCTTTACGAATATTATTCGATCAACGGCGTGCCGGAGATGATTCTCGTCGGACGCGACGGCAAGGTTCTGCAAGTCGACTGCCGCGGGGTCAAGCTCGCAGGGGCGCTCAAGGAACTGTTCCCAGACGTCAAGCCGCTCGACTGGGACCCCGCGACCGATTTCAGCGCCCGCGCAGTCGAAGGGGACGCGAAATAGCGCGACTTCGCGAAGAACGTTCTTCAATCCGGGCGCCGACCTTTCTATCGAGAGTTTATAAGCGTCGTCGGCGCCGTCGTTACGATCGTTAAGCTTAGCCTATTCTATCAATTTTTCTAAAAACGTTTCAATTTGTGTCGTTTTTTGCTTTACGCGAACCTTTTTACGCGTATTGTATACTAAGAGAAAAGCGCGCGTTTGACCCGACGGTTCTTTTGCACAAAGTATAAAGATTCGAATCAAACGCTTTTCCACGCTAAAGATGATATTTTCCTAACGTGAAAGGAAACGCCATGGCGGATCAATCTAACGTTTTCGAATTGATTAGAAAACTTCAAAGCAATATAGGAAGCGTCTTTATAGGTAAGGAAGAAGTTATTAAAACGACTCTTGTCGCCTTCTTCGCGGAAGGTCATCTTCTCCTAGACGACGTCCCCGGCGTCGGCAAGACGCTCTTAGGTCAAGCGCTTGCCAAAAGTTTGGACGCGTCCTTTTCTCGAATCCAGTTCACTTCTGATTTACTCCCTTCCGACGTCGTCGGGGGCGACGTGTATCAACAGTCGACGCAAACGTTTCAGTTTGCGCGCGGACCGATTTTCGCGAACGTCGTTCTCGCAGACGAGGTCAACCGGACGCCGCCGAGAACGCAAAGCGCGACGCTTGAGGCGATGAGCGAGCGTCAGGTTTCGTCCGGCGGTCAGACGCATCCGTTGCCGCGCCCCTTTTTTGTCGTCGCGACGGAAAACCCAATCGAGTTTGAAGGAACCTATCCGCTCCCGGAGAGCCAGCTTGACAGGTTCCTGATCCGAACGTCCGTCGGGTACCCTGATCGCGCCGCGGAACTGTCGATTCTCGACGCGCACGGCAAAGGGGACGCGCTCGACTCGCTCAAACCGGTTCTCACGACCGCCGACGCGATCGCGATTCAAGAGGCGACGCGCAACGTAACGCTCGCGCCTGAAATCACGAACTACATGCTCGACGTCGTCGAAGCGACGCGCCGTTCCACGGAGATCGTCGTCGGCGCCAGTCCTCGCGCGTCCCTCGCGTTCGCGCGCGCGCTCCGCGCTTACGCCCTCGTCGAAGGACGCGACTACGTCGCTCCGGACGACGTTAAGCGTCTCGCCGCGCCCGTCCTCGCGCACCGGCTCGTCCCGAAGAATCGCCGCCGCGAAGAGGTTCGCGGAGCCGTCGAGAATTTTCTCGAACGTCTCCTCGCTTCCGTCGAAGCGCCGCGCTGAAGTAAATCGTTATTTCTAACGCCCCGCGTCGTACGCGACGCGGGTTGGCTCCGATTGTTTCTCTATCTCAATCGGACCGTCGTCGTTTTCCGTCGCAAAGCGCTTCGACAGTCGAAGGTTGAGTTTAGACGCCGTAATATTGCGAAAGACTTGAACTATGGCCTACCGAGAAAAAGCAGTTCTGGTTCTATCAGGTCAGATTCTGAAATGTCCGTATGAGCCGCTTCCGGCGCTGTCGCTCCATAAGGCGATAGCAAGGGCGCTAAAGGACCGCGACGTCGTCCTTACGCGGCGCGTCGTAACGCTCACGCCAAAGCATGCGAAAGCGGCTCCGTTATTCTTAAACGCGGGATTTGAAATCTTACCCGCCGACGACGAGGATCTCCAAGCGGCGGCGACGATCAGCTCGATCGTCGCCGAAAACCCGATCGACGAAGTCGTCTTTATGTTTGGCGCCTCCAAACCGATCCAATTTCTCCGCTCGCTCGCCGGAAAAGTCAATCGAACGCTCTTAGCTTTTGAGCCGCTCGACGACGAACTTGCGTTGAACCTCGAAGGAGCTTACGATTTTCGCGAACTCCTTTCCAAAGAAGGCGTCAATTGCGACGTTCTGTCGACTCAAAACGGAGGCGCAGGCGGCAAATCGTCGTCTTTCGTTCCGAAATCGAAAACGGAAAGACAATCCCGTGCCGTTCCCGCGGAGACGTCGGGCGACGAAAGCGACGTCAACGTTCTGTGCCAGACGACTCCCTTCAGTCCGGAAGATTTCTTCAGGGAGAATCAGGAAGAATGGCTCGCCGAGGTCGAGAAATATCTTCGGCTGCATGGCGGACACGCCCCCGCCCTTGACGTCGTTCAAGAACTCGACGGCGTGTTTCCGGGGTTTGAAGACGTATTCCTTAAAAAGCCCTCGGTTATCACGAACCCATTGTCCAACGACTCTTGTCCCAATCGTTCCAAAAAGGTCGACTATAAGAAAACTGGCGTAGGGGCTTTTTTCTACCTCTCGGAACTCAAAGACCTAAGTTTCTTAACAGAGGCAAAACCCGACCTCTCTGAAACCGTCGTATCGTTGAAAGAAGAATGGCTGCCCGAACTCGAAAGAATCGTCTTAAGTCACGGAGGGAAATGCAACTCTCTTGACGTCGTCGAAATACTCGAGGAGAAATTCCCGGGATTTCGGTTTTTCTTCACGCAGAGCCGAAACACCCTCTACAAGATTCTTCGGAAGACCAACATACGTCTCGTCGAGGAGTACGCCGCGGCATGGTTCTACCATGCGAGTCATCCGGAGATGCAGCCCGTAACGCCCAAAGATTCGAACGCCGAACTCGTCGTCGGAAGCGACGCTTACGAAACGCCGGAAATCACGATCCCTCAGATCAAAGAATCGCCCAGCGCCGCCCAACTCGCCGCGCAGCTTGTCGGCAAGCTCGAAAAACTCGTCGAAGCGTCGGGCGTTCTTTGGGAGTTTACGAGTCTATACGCCGAACGTGCAAGTCTGAATATGATGGGGTTTAACGACTCGAACGAGATTAAAAATCGCGAAGACGAACTCGTCAGTCGCGCGAGCGCGGCCAACCTCTACCTCTGGCCCCTCAAGTATAGATCCCAGCCGAATCCGACGAGAGAGGACTACGAAAAGGCCTCCTATTGTTACGAACTTTTCGTCAAAGCGTTTGGGTTGCTTAAACAATACGCCCAAATGAAGGAAGCGCACGACCTCTCCGTCGACGTCGACGCGATTCAGACCGCCGCCGATCTTCAATGTCTCTTGAAAACGGCGTTGCTTGAAGCGGGTATCGATCCCGGCGTCGATCCTGTCCAACACCGCGCCTTTGAACTTTTGGGCCAATATCGCGATCTGTACGGACAGGGCAAATGGATCAACAACATGCGTTGGGAAAACAAGTTAAATACGTCCCTCGACGTAATTGACTCGTATAGAAAGAAGCTCGAACAGCTAACGAAAAGCTATCGGGAAGCGATCGAAAGCTATCAAAACGCCTCGCGTCAAGAACAAGAGAATTCCGATCTGCACGCTAAACTCGCCGAATTATGCGAGCAGATTAAGAACGTGCAAGAAACCGAGTTCGACCCCGTCGCGCTCGCTAAAATTTGGACCGAAGTCGTTTCGATCGTCACGACGCTCTGCCGCGACTTTAAGGTTCCCTTTAGTTCGCTAAAACTCCGAGAAATCCTCTATGACGTCGTCGACAAAACGCCCGACGACGTCGAAACGACCGACGAATTCGCCGCCGTTCGTCAAGAGCTCGATCTTGAAAGAGAACGGAACGAAAGTCAATCGCAGGACGTCGCGGCGCGTCCCTCCGAGGAAGACACGCTCGAGACGCGGCGCGTCCGCAGTTTTTTCCAAGGAAAGAAAGTCGTCTTTGTCGGCGGCGAGCCGAAAGAGCATATCAAAGAACGACTTATCAATAGACTCGGCTTTAGCGAAGTCGTCTGGGAAGCGTTTGATCACGGCGATTCCCTCGACCGCTTCCAGGGAGCGTTGCAGGACCAAGACGTTAAACTCTTTCTCGTCTATATTCCGTGGTGCAGTCACAAGCACTCCCGCGAATTAATGAAAAAAGTCAAACGGTACGGCAAAACGCTAATTCGCGTCACGCACGGAACGAGCGCCGTCAACATCGCGGACGCTATTTGCGAACAGACCTCCGTGCCCCAACTTGAACTCGATTCAAATCCGGAGTTGCTTCAAGACGACGAATGATCGTTTGCGCGACCTCGTAAGGAATATGATTAGACCATGACGACAAAGAAAAAGACGGAAGTAGACAAACGCAAACCTTCGGACGCCTCCGACGCGCCCCGTCCCCCCGAAACGCCGTTGGCGCGGCGCATCA
Organism: uncultured Planctomycetaceae bacterium; assembly: GCA_946408825.1. Lineage (GTDB taxonomy): Bacteria > Planctomycetota > Planctomycetia > Pirellulales > Thermoguttaceae > RUG369. Next base: position 15,383 of record CAMJTU010000049.1, on the reverse strand, counting down.
TGAGCGCGACTCCCGTCAACGGAACGCTGAACGTCGTCTCGCCGTGCGTCGCAAGGTTGCCGAAAGAGGAACTTCGCAAGCTCCCGCTCCGGCAACGTCTCGTCCTCGCCGCGATCGACGAGGTGGAAAAGGTCGGCTTCGAACGTTTCTCGATGCGGCGCGTCGCGACGGCGTGCGGAGCCTCTTGCGCGGCGCCCTACAAGCATTTTAAGAATCGACGCGAAATCTTCGTCGCCGTCTTCGAATACGTCGCCGACGTCTGGCTCGAGCGTCAAGAGAAGACGCTCAAACGCCTCAAGGACGAGCCGCTCCGCAACCAGCTCGTCGAACTCGCGCTCGATTATATCAGATTCCTCGTCGAGAACCCGCAACTTCGTTCTGTTCTCATGGTCAACGACCAGCCCGCCGACGAAACGTTCCTTCACGTCAAAGCGCGGATAAGCGACCTCTCGAAGGAACTCATTATTCGCTTTTGCGCCGAGCAACAGATCGATCTGCGCGTCGCGCGCGTCAAAATGTACGTCGTTCGCTCCTATATTTACGGGTTCGCGCTCATGTTCTGCAATAAGGAGCTGCCCTATAACGATCAGATGACGCGCTTTATCCGCGCTCTCATTCACCGTGAAATCGATCTGCCCTGGAAAGCGGGCTTTACGGAGGCGGATATTTCTCGCGGAACGGAGCTTATCGAGTATCTCGCGAAGCTCGGACCCGACGTCGCCGAACTCCGGCGTGAAATCGCCCCGAACCAGCCGGACGCCGACGCGTGACGGCAAACGTGTCGTCCTAAAACGGTCGACGAGCCGATCGACGGTTTGATTGTCGCTCGGCTCGTTTTGTATATCCGTCGTTCTTTTTTCAGATATCACGCCGATCGCAATGGACAATAGTGAAAAAATAGTGAAAAATTAGTGAAATAATTAACCTCCTTCCAATATAATCGTCTTGAGGTAACTTGCTATGATAAAGGCGGTTCTGACCAACGAGACACTCAAATACGTCGCGGAAATTGAAAAAAACAGATTTCGCGTTTCTAATGTGAAAATTTCTCGAAACGTCGCGACCAAATTGCGTAAAAACTCCAAGAAGAAAAGTTCGTACGCCTCCAATAAGATCGAGGGTAATCCTTTGACTGAAAAACAGGTCGACGAAGTGATCGATCGCGACGATAGAAAACATTTTCTTAAGCCGGAACAAGAGGTTAGAAACTATTTTCTCGCTCTAAATTATCTGGAAGAAAAGGCAAAAAAGAAAGAGAATTTATCCAAAAAGCTGATTCTCGACGTCCAAAAGCATGTCGTCAAAGGAGCGTCAAAGGAAAAGATCGATCTTCGCGGTCCCATGCCGCCCGGAATTCTCTTTGCCGTATATGACTCGCAAACAGGAACTCCAGACTATATCCCTCCAGAATCTTCGGAAATTCCGGGACTGTTAAACGAGTTAATAGAATATGTGAACACGACGGACGACCATCCGCTGATCGTCGCGGCGCTCGTTCATTACCAGTTGGCGACGATTCATCCGTTTGAAGACGGTAATGGAAGAACAGCTCGATTGATTTCAGGGTATATTCTTGACATTAATGGGTACGGATTCAACGGCGTCGGATCTTTGGAAGAATACTTTGCTTATGACGTCGACGAATATTATGAATCCCTTCAAATGGGATTGCCGACGTTGTATTATTCGGGGAGAAACGAGCCGCCTCATCCGGAAATATGGATAAACTATTTCCTCCGAATGGTTCAGCTCTATTCCAATAAAGTCTGTGAACTGTCGGAAAGTTCGAGTTACGAAGAAGCGGAAGGAAGCGTCTCTTACCTAAAGGAAAAAGAGAAAGAGCTATTGTCCTTCCTTATCAAGCGATATAGAAGGGAATTCACGCCAATTGAAGTTAGTAAGGAAATAGGGGTTACGAATAAAACAGTCGTCAACAGATTGTCGGTTCTTGCGAAGAATGGATTCGTGGAGCCGATTATCGTAAACGAACGCGTCAGATCGTACAAGCTTAGCGACTTTACGAAAAACCATGAAAAGGAACTGAAGAAAGCGTTGCAATAGCGCCTCATGGAGACAATACGCGCTTGCGCCGAAGGCGAGGAACGGTTTCGTTTCGGCGCCCAGAACGCTGATTTTAAAAACAGTCCCGACGTCTATCCGTCCAGCCTTCGTTTTTATAGACTCGCGGACGCCGACCTTAGACGAATATATTCCGCCTTAGAAGAACTTTCATTTAGGCTTTTTGTTTACCAACCTTTTTTGCCGACTTGCCGACGCTTCGATTCTCGCCCAAAAAAGAAAAATTACGGTCGGTTCAAGCTATTTTCCGCGAATATCTTGACGCCGGGCTACGGCTCGCTATACTGACGGCGAGGTTATCGGCGATAACCAAAGTAATCGGCGATAACTTTTGTGAAAAGCGCGTCCAGAAACGAGTCGCGCTTATGGCGCCGGTCGAAATTTCGCGCATACGGAGAAAAGCATTATGATGGACACGTTCCAATTAGTCGCTCGCGGACTGGCTTGTCGTCTTGGGCTTGAACCCGCTGACATTAAGGCGGAAGACGAATTGCTGACTCTGGGAATCGACTCGCTCGACGCCGCCGAGTTGCTCATGGAGCTGGAAGAAAAACTCGGCGTCGAAATCGAGTCGTCGAAAAAGCTCAAAACGGTCGCCGACGTCGTCGCCGCGATCGACGAGGCCGCTGAGTGAACTGCCGCGCCGCGCGATATGCGGCGCGTTACAACGCTTGAACCGAAAGGACTTTGCATCATGAATCGTCGTGTCGTCATCACCGGCATGGGCGCGGTTACGCCCGTGGGAATCGGCGTGAACGCGTTCTGGAACAATCTTCTCGCGGGCCAAAACGGGATCGATAGGATCACGCTTTTCGATCCGTGCAATTTGCGTTCCTCACTCGCCGGCGAGGTCAAAGACTTCGACCCGGAAAAATGCCAAACCGCGAAAGACGCGAGTCACACCGACCGATCGGGTCAGTTTGCGATCGCTGCGGCGGTCGAAGCGGTCGAACAGAGCGGCGTCGTCGGAACAGTCGATCCATGGCGCGCGGCGGTCTACTTCGGATCCGGCGTCGGAGGGTTCGAGACGACGGAAGCGAACTGCCGCAAGCTTATCGAAAAGGGCGCGCGACGCGTTTCGCCCTTCTTCGTTCCTATGATGATCGCGAATATGCCCGCGAGCATGATCGCGATTCGTTACGGGTTCCAAGGTCAAGCGATTCCGGCGGTCACGGCGTGCGCGTCCGGTTCGCACGCTATCGGCGAAGCGACGCGCGCGATTCGGCACGGCTACGCCGACGTCGTAATCTCGGGCGGCTGCGAAGCGCCGATCGTCGAGGTCGGACTCGCGGGCTTTAACGCGATGAAGGCGCTCGCGACGTCGGACGATCCGAACGAAGCGTCCCTTCCCTTCGACAAACGCCGCGCAGGGTTCGTTCCCGCCGAAGGCGCGGGCGCCCTTGTGCTTGAAGAATACGAACACGCGAAGGCTCGCGGCGCTAAGATTTACGGCGAGATCGTCGGTTACGGGACGACGTGCGACGCGTACCACATCACGGCGCCGAAGCCGGACGGGACGGGCGCGGGTAAAGCGGTCGCGCTGGCGCTCGAGGAAGCGGGCTGGAAACCGGGCGAACAGGTATACGTAAACGCTCACGGGACCGGGACGTCGTTAAACGATTTGGCGGAGACGCTCGCGCTCAAACTCGCGTTTGGCGAAGAGGAAGCGCGACAGTTGCAGATCAGTTCGACGAAGTCGATGACGGGTCATATGCTCGGGGCGGCGGGCGCGGTCGAGGCGATCGTTTGCGCGAAGGCGCTCGCGGAGAACGTCATGCCGCCGACGATCAACCTGTTGGAACACGACCCGGACTGCGACCTCGACTACATTCCGCTCGTTAAGCGCGAGGGGACGGTCGATCTTGCGATCTCGAACTCCTTCGGATTCGGCGGTCACAACGCGTGCGTCGCGATCCGTCGTTGCGAATGACCGCGCGTCCGCGGAAAAGACAAGGAGATTCAGCGATGAACATTGAAAATCTCGAAAACTATCTGCCGCATCGCAAACCTATGCTGCTGCTGGATTCCGCGTCGCTCGAAGACGGCGTCGCGCGCGGAACGCTTCATATCAAGGGCGACGAATGGTTTCTCCAAGGGCATTTCCCCGGCGCTCCTGTGACGCCGGGCGTGATTCTTTGCGAGATTCTCGCGCAGACGTCCGCGTTCCTGCTGAAGGACGGGATTCCCGAGACGAAGACGCCCCTGCTCGTCGGACTTGACAACGTGCGCCTCAAGAGAATGGTGCAGCCGGGCGAGACGTTCTGCTCGGAATGTCGCGTTTTGAGCGTAAAAGAGCCGTTCTACTTTACGGAATGTAAAGGGTTCGTCAACGGTCAGTTAAGCGTGAAAGCGCGGCTCTTCTTCGCGTTAGTCGACAAGGACGCGCCCGTCAAAAAATAACAGTCTCCCTCGAAAGACGGAAACAATCAGCAGTAATCTTGAACTATGACCGCAACTAATCTTAACGCCGGCGTTCCTCGTATTTCCGCCGTACAAGAGCAATTTGAGCGGGAATTTGACTTCATCCACGGCTTCGAGCGCAACGCGCGGCATTTCGCGAACAAGGTCGCCGTGAGCGATCCGACGAAAGACGCGACGCTTACCTACGCCGAACTCAACGTCGAGGCGAACAAGCTCGCCAACGCGCTCGCCGCCGCCGGTCTGAAGAAGGGGGACGCCTTCGGCGTCGCGCTCTTCAATACGATCGAGTTTGTCGTCGCCTATATCGCGTCGGAAAAACTCGGAGCCATATTCTGTCCGATCAATTACAACTACTCCCCGAACGAGGTTCTCTACTTCTTCGGCGACAGCCGCCCTGACGTCTTGATTTACGACGCCGAGTTGGAAGAACTCATGAAGCGTTCCTTCGACCGCGCCAAGGAAGAGGGCGTCGTCGCGCCGACCGTCGTCGCGCGCGTCGGAACGCCGGAGGAAACGCTCCTGCCCGACGTCGTCGATTACGTCGAATTCTTCAAAGACGCGCCGACGACCGCGCCGCCGGAGCCCGAGGGCGTTTCGACCTATGACGAAATCGTCCGCCTCTACACGTCGGGAACGACCGGACGCGCTAAGGGCGTGCCTCTTACGCGAATGAACGAGGTCATGTCGGTTCACGAAGTCGCGATGCGCTACCCGATTTTCGCGAACGACGTCACGATCAACACGACCCCGTGGTTCCACCGCGGCGGATTCCACGGCGGCATGACGCCGACGCTGTACCTCGGAGGCGAAGTCGTCGTTCTGCGCCGTTTCAACGCGACGGTCTGCTTGAAGAACATCCAGAAGCGCCGCGTGACGATTCTTCTTGGCGTGCCGTCCGCCGCGATCATGGTCGCGCAGAAGCAGGAGCGCGCCAAAACGGACGTCTCGACCGTCCATATGCTCGTCATGATGGGAAGCGACCTCGAGAAGGCGACCTGCGAATATCTCCAGACCGTCTTCGCCGACGTCCGCTTCATCAACAGTTACGGCACGACGGAAGCGTTCCTCAGCACGTTCCTCGACTCCGACTCGCTCCCCGAGAAGGCGGGGACCGCCGGCCGCGCCGCGTACGACGACGACGTGATTCTCGTCGAACCGATCGAAGGCGGCTGGGGCGATCCGAAGAACGTCGTTCCGAAAGACGGCAAAACGCTCGGCGAAGTCATCGTCCGATGCTCGACGAAAACGCCGGGCGGATATTACAACAAGCCGGAAGAGAGCGCGAAAAAGTTCCACAACGGGTATCTCTACACGGGCGACCTCGCCGTGTGGGACGAAGAAGAATTCATCACAATCGTCGGACGTAAAGACGACATGATGATTTCGGCGGGCGAGAACATCTACCCGCAGCCGATCGAAGAGGCGATCTGCCAGAACGAAAAAGTCTCAGACTGCATCGTCGTGCCGATCGCGGAAATGGCGCGCGGTCAGGCGCTCGTCGCGTACGTCGTCCGAACCGACGAATCGCTCACTGTTCGTGAACTCCTGCAATTCTGCGCGCAGAGTCCAAGTCTCTCGAACTTCACGACCCCGCGATACTACCGGTTCCTCGACGAACTCCCCTACACCCCGACGGGCAAGAAACAACGCTACGTCCTCAAAGCGCAGGCGCCGAAGGACTTAGAAGAAAAACTCTTGCGTCGAAACTGACGCGGCAGGTCGATATCGCTAAACAACGACGGCGCCCCGGTTCTTTCTCCGGGACGCCGTCTATATTTCGTATGAAGCAACGGAAATAATTGTTTTTGGCAACGTTAGCAATGGTAAGTCTTCTCCCTCAAAGCAGCCGCTTTAATCATTTCAAGCGCCAACTTGGGCGTCGTCTACTACAACGTCAAGAACGGGTGGAACGGGCAGGGAAAACAACTCGTTCATTACGCCGAATTGCAACTTATTTGCAACTTATTTGCAACAAAGTTGCAATTCTATCAGAAGCATAACCTAGACCCCAAAAAAGACTTGCAGCAATTTTCATCGTGCTGGAATTGCAACTTATTTGCAACTTATTTGCAACTTATTTGCAACAAAGTTGCAAATAAGTCTCAATCTTTTTCTTCCTCAATTGCACTAGGTCGAGGAAACCAACGTGAGGCTTTTGTTTCTCCGCATTTATAAATGCGCTCTTCTTTACATAGTTCACGGAGCAAAACCTGAATCTGCCCACGACTATGACTAGGCAGTACTTGTTGCAATTCTCGGAACGGAGTCCCTTCGTCTCCATTTTCACGGATGTGCTTCAATAAAAGAGCCTTATTGGTTTCACGATCCAACCCAACAATTCTCGTATGGACGCCGATCTTTCCTGCCGCGCTATACATGCTACGTGACAACACATATTTATTGCGTCCGATTCGTTCAACAATCCCCATTTCAGTTAGTCGTTTTAAACGAGGACGTAAACTTTTGTTGATAGGTTGTTCATAATACAGCGCGTTGACTACAAGGAAATCCGCTGTGGACATATTGTCCAGTCGATCGTTTCCTATCCTGTTGATCAACGAGAGCATTTTTTTATCCAGCACAAGACCATTCAGGGTCAGACTGACGAAATTATCGTCTGTTCCGGTAAAATCTGGCAATTGTTTAGCTTCTTTTATACTCGTTTCATAAATAATATTCATTCCCTGACCTGAACGCTCCACGAGTCCGCATAATGCTAAAATTTCTGCAATTCGTCGATTGCGCGGAGTCTGGCGATCTAGAATATTTTCAAGCGAGATTCCGTTCGGAAAACCGCCGGGACTCTCAACGACGAGCTTGTCTGAATATTGTCTAATAAACACGCTCCCAGCAAACTGATAGTTCCTGTGGCTGACTGCGTTCAATATCGCTTCACGGACAGCTCTCTCGTTGAATGTTGGAATATCAAAGATAAAAAAGCCTTCCTGATAGTGTTGAATATCATTTCGTAAATTGACGAGTTCCCACAAGCGATTATGACACGCGAAAAAGCCGACCCGAAACTCTTCCCGTTGATTAGCGGGTCCAGACGCGTTGGAAGAACGGTACTCAAACACGATTTCAGACTGAGGCAAATACTTTCCGAGCGATTCCTTCTTTCCAAATAGAATCAGGGCCGCATAGGCGACGCCTTCGTCGGTTATCGCCCCACAATCATGCAAAAGCTGTTCAACAGACAGACCCGATAACCGTTTATTGCCGCTCTTTTCGATCCACTTTTCTCGGAATGTCTCCACAGCTGAAACGTCAAGATCAGAAAGCGTCGCAGACGTACAGATAGTTCCGGAAAAATCAACTCCCGTCTCGTCGTATATTTTGCGACGAAATTCTTCCGTCATCGGAATCAGGGCGTCGCCTTCATAACGCCATGCCACGCCGTCAACCTGTACGGGAAGCCCGAGCGGTCGGCTTGCAACCTCAAACACGAGAACACGTTTTCCGTCCGAGTTAAACAGTTGAAAATCCACCGCTACTTTCAACTTATCGATAAGTCCTTTGCGCGTTCGCTCGGGCTGATCGAACGCCGCGCTGCCGACTACGCTACGAGGTCGCTTATCAGAGACGCCAAAGACAAGCTTTCCCCCTCCGCAGTTCGCCAAAGCGCAGCAACATCGAGCAGCCTCGTTGGAATCGAAACGCTGTTTAGCTTCTTTGAACTGATAATGCTCCCCCTCTTTAGCATTCAGCAATTCTTCTATTGTTATTGTCTGACCCAGCATGGAAGTCCTTACAAGATCGGCTTTACCCGACAATTGATCTGTTATCTTTTTCCTTTAAAATCGTCATCCCTTTGCGGAAAACCCCCGAGCTGAAAAGGAATAGGCGCCATTCCTAACCAAATAGACCTTGATATCAAATACGCGCCATACGCTAAACGGCGAAAACAATTACGCTTGACGGACGCCGCAAACCTGCCTTGACCCAAAAGGCGCGCCGACGACTTCAAGTGCAATCGCCGACGCCGTTTAGTATAAATCGCGTTCAATCGCCTGCCGCGACTATTTCTCCGCCTTGAGCGCGACGCCCGTAAGAACGCGTTTGAGGAACGTCTCGCCGGATTCAAGGCGCATGTCGGCGCAGCACGCCCAGTCGCCGCTCGACTCTTCGTTGACGTCGGCGGCGACGATCAGCGTTACGTCTTCGCCCGCGAACTCGGTCAGATCCGCTTCCACCGGAACCCAGACGTGATCTTTCACGACCTGTCGCGCAAGCGTCTTTTCTTCGCCGTCGCCGCGTCTGACCGCGATCTCGTAGAGAATCCCGTCGCCGGGATCGGAGCCGTCCCCTTTGCCCGCGTCCATACGGAACACGACCGACTTCTCCTTCGGAACCGCGACTTGATATTCCAAGATCGTCCGCCCGATTCCGCCGATATAGGGCGGGTGCATTCTCCGCGCCTTCTTTGCGACGCCGCCGCAAGCGACCGTGTCGAAATGCTTCTGCGCGCCCGTTCCGTCGACGAACGGCGTCGGCGCCTCGCCGCGTCGCTGGAGCAGAACCGCGACGGGCGCCGACGCGCTTTCAAAGTCAAAGGGGTACCGACGATACGTTTCTTTAACGTCGAAGGTCAGCGCATAGACGTCGTCGCCGATCTTTGTCGTCGACGTTTCCGCGCCGGACTTCTCAGGCGCCGGGAGTTCGACGGCGGCGTCGGACTTCGTTGGGTCGTAATCCTGCGAAATATCGCGGGAAAAGACCGTTCCGTCGTCGGCGGATCGGAACGCGACCTGACCGGGATTCGCGGAGAAAATCTCGGCGAACTCGTCCGGGAACGGCTGTAGCCAAACGTGCTTCGCGCGGTCGCTTGTCGGACAGAACCATTTCAAGCCTTCCAGCCCGAGGGTCGTCTCGACAAAGGGCGTTTCGTCGACGACGTTCCCGACTTTCACCGCGGTAAACGAGATGGAACGGATTCCGTTCGTGAGTTTGACGTTGTCGCCGGGCGCGACGACGCGCTTCGACGCGCGCCATTCCTTAAACTCGGCGATCTCCGTTTCCGCCGGTCTGACGACGACCTTGTAGGAAAAAGCGCCTTCGACCGGCGCGACGAAGACAAATCCTCGCGCGCGTTTGACCGTCGCGGGCCCAAGTTCGTTATTCTCCTTATCGAGCGCGACGGCGTTCACGAATTCGCCGTGTTCCGCGAGCTTGAAGCCGATTTCTTTGTCGTCGTACGGGACGATCTCATATTCGCCGGGCGTATCGAGCGTAAGGCACAAGCCGACGCCGTCGCCGCAAGCGCGATTGCGTTCGGTCCAGACGCCGCGCGCGTCTAACCAGATATATTCCGGGGATTCGCAGTAATCGAATCGACGTCCCGTTTCGGAAAGGAACGATTCGACGAGAACCTTGCCGTCCGCAGTCCACGCGACGTAGCCGTTCGGGGGCAGAGCGACGACGCGATCGTCGAGTTTGGCGGTCATCGGCTCCGTCTTCGAACCGTTGGCGAAAACGGTCGTTCCGTCCTTGTAGACGACGCCGAGCTGACTGCGCTTGACGAGGTCGCGCTTGAGCGCCTCGGACGTTTCATACCCTTCCCCGTCGGCGTCGTAATATCGGATCGTATCCGCCGACGTCTGCGTGTAGTACGACGCGATCTGCTGCGTCATGAAGTAGGACCGCGCCGCCAGACGCCATCCGTAATCCGCCGCGAAGAACCCGGAATGTCCGAATCCGAGCGTCGCCGCGACGAAACGATCGACAAAATCGCTCTGTTCTTCGGGCGTCTTCGGGGAGTAGCCGGGCGCGAACATGCCGAGGTTGCCCATGCCGAAATCGACCTCAAGGTCGTGCATTTTGCGAAGGTCGAAGTCGACGAGCCACGGGTTCATGAACATATTGTACGGCTGGTCTTGGGCGTAGTTGCCGTCGACGAGTCCGGCGTAGAAGCAGTGGTGCGGTCCTTCGGAGTAGGTCGGGCCGTCCCAGTTCTTCTTCTGAAGCAGGAAAATTTCCCCGTAGGGATAATAGACGCTCATAAAAGTCCCGGCGCCGGGGACGCGCTCGTCGTAATCGGTGCGGGTCCACGGCGGCACGGAGGAATGAACGTCGCAGTACGCGCAGCTGAAATGGAATTTTTCCTCGTTGATCGGCGTGAGTTTCTCGCAGTATTCGACGGCGCGAGTCGGCTTGGGCGCGTAACAGCGCATCCATGCGGGCTGGAGCGACCAATCGGCGGCGCGGCTGATCATGTCGGGCGACCAATATTCGTTGACGGGCGAAAAGTCCGTGAAGTTATTGTACGGACCGTAAACGAACCCGAGTTTATCCTGCATGAAGCGGCAGTAGTCGAACCATCCTTCGTCGCCGCCTTTTTCGGGCGCGGGCTTAGTGCGGAACGTAAAGCTCTCGCCGCCGTCGCGCCAGCAGACTTCATGGTCGGTAACGATCATGTGACGCATACCGTGTCGATAGACGTCAGACCAATACGCTTTGTCGCGTTCGCGCGTCGTCGCGCCGTGGGAACGCCAGACGCCTTTGCCCGCGACGGCGCGGTACGGGGACGCGGGGTTCGCGATCGTCGGGAGAACTTCGTCGAACTCGGGGGAGAAGGTTATGACGAAGCGTTCGTAGACGTCGTTGCGCGTTCCGTCCGTCTTGACGCGATATTCCGCGCCGCCGTTGAGCGTCGCCGCCTTGCCGTCGACCCCGTTGGCGCCGCGCAGATACGACGCGCCGCTACGATACCAGTCGACGTGGGCGCCCGCGAAAAGCTGAACCGCCTTGGCCGGATCGGAATCGGCGGTCGTGAGGAGTCCGACGCCGGGGCGGCGTCCGTAGTCGTAGAGGTAATAGGGAATCGTGAAGACGCGGGCGGCGCCGAGATCCTCGACGCGACCGAACGCGACTTCGGGGACGCGCCCGCCCTTCGCGAGCGTGTCGATCACGAGGCTCTTGCCTTTGATCTGGAACCGATATTCGACCTCGGCGGTCGCGGTCTCCGAGACGAGCTTCCACCGCGCCGAGGCGCCTTCGTCCGTCTGCTTGAATTCGAGCAGTTCGGCGCTCTTGACCGGTTCGACCTTGCCGCCGTCGCCGACGAGCTGCGTCACGCCGCCTCCGACGCACGGACGGAATTTTTCCGACCGATCCCAACGCGCGGAAAGGTCGGACCAGTCGCCCGACTGCGGGTGATATTCGTAAACGAGTTCGCCGTCGGAACCGGTATAGACGAGGTCGCACCAGTCGCCGTAGAAATGGAACATCGGCGTCTTGATATTCTTCGAGGAGTCGGGAATCACCGTGTCCTCGTTCGTCGGGAACGGGAGCCGTTCTTCGCCCGTATTGACGCCGAGGGGCTGGCCTTCAAAAAGATCGATTCCCGGTCTCGGACGCTGTGAGAACGTCAGCGCGCCTCGATCTTCTTTAAAGACGCAAAGGGAGTCGAAATAAAGCGTCCGATCTTCGGTATTCGTTCCGGCGACGACGCGGATTCCGGAGAACGCGCCCCCGGTTTCGAGAAGGGACGCCAGCTCGCGCGGAATGATACGATAGCAGAGGAACCATTCTTTCCAGTTGACGGTTTCGAGGGGTAGTTCATACTCTTTGCCCGAAGAATCGACGAAAAGGAGCTTAACGCGCACGCGCGGCGTCGTCGGGTCGACGGTCCATCCCCAGTTGTTGCCGACGATCCAGCAGGAGCACGCGTTGATTTCCTTTTCAACCATTGGAATCGGCTGCGGCGGGCGGATCGTAACCTCGGGAACGGCGCCGGCGGAATCTTCGCAGCGATACGTGAGCTTGCCGACATACTGCCCGTACATCTGCTCTTCGCGGGAACGTTCGAAACTCGCGACGGAATTCGTCGTCTCGACGCGCCATCCGTCGAGATTTTCAAAATCGACGAGGGGCGTCCGAACCTCCTCCGTTCGCCCCGCCCACTCCATCTCATAAGGGCGTTTTCCCACATTCTCGGCGTCTTGCGCGAGCCCAACCGCCCACGCCGACGATATCGTCGCCAGCGCCAGCAGCGCCGCGTTAAACAGTCGTTTTTTCATCTTAGCGTTCTCCGATTCGACGTCGCCGATTCTCGATTCTCAAAACCTTGCGCGGTCTCCCGACGATGACCCGCAAGAAACCCGACGCCGTCGCCCCAATTATAACAGAAAGGAACGCGGACGCCAATTGATTTGAACAGGGCGACGCAAATGACAAAAAGGAAATGAAAACGCCGATTATTCATTCGCCTTCCTTGGCGACCTAATGTCTATTACACAAAAATGCGGATTCCGCATTTTTGTAACTTAGTTGGAGCCGAGCCATGGAAATTCGCAGAGACGTCTATCTGAATACGCTGATTTCAAAGAAACACAACGGGTTGATCAAGGTGATCACGGGGGTCAGCCGGTGCGGGAAGTCGTATCTGCTGTTTAACCTGTTCCGAGATCATTTGACAAAATCGAAGGTTCCGAAAGATCGCGTTATTGAAATGGCTTTCGATTCTTTCGAGAATAAAAAATACCGCGATCCCGAGGTCTTCTTTCCATTTCTAACGGACAGACTCAAAGACCAAGACGAATATTACGTGCTGCTCGACGAAGTTCAGCTCTTAGGCGATTTTGAATCCGTTCTGAACAGTCTGGCGCGAAAGAGAAACGTCGACGTCTACGTAACCGGGAGCAACGCGAAATTCCTTTCCAAAGACGTTATCACCGAGTTCAGAGGACGCGGCGACGAAATCCGTATGCATCCTCTGACCTTTGCCGAATATATGAGCGTTTATCCGGGCGACAGAACAAGCGGCTGGCGAGATTACGTAATCTACGGCGGGCTTCCGCTGATCTTTGCGTTTGCCGCGCCGGAACAGAAAGCGAGTTTTCTGAAGACTCTCTTTGAGGAAACTTACATTTCAGACGTCGTCGGGCGCAACAATATTCGAAACAAAGCGGAACTCGAGGAGCTGTTGAATATTCTGTCTTCCGAAATAGGTTCGCTAACCAATCCTCGCAAGCTTTCCGCAGCCTTTAAAAGCGTCAAGAACAAGACGATAACCCCAAACGTTATCAAACGATATTTAGACTGTTTATGCGATTCTTTTTTAATCGACCGCGCGCAGCGTTTTGACATAAAAGGAAGAAAATATATCGACACGCCGTTAAAGTACTATTTCGCCGATCTCGGACTGCGCAACGCCAGACTGAATTTTCGTCAGATCGAAGAAACTCACGCGATGGAGAACGTTATTTTCAACGAACTGAAAGTCAGAGGCTTTAACGTAGACGTCGGAGTCGTCGTCATGAACGAAGTCGACGCCGCCGGGAAGAAGATTCGAAAACAAACGGAAATCGATTTTGTCTGCAACAAAGGTCAGAAACGATACTATATTCAATCCGCGTTCGCACTGCCAGACGCTGAGTAGGCGACGCAGGAACGCCGTCCCCTACTCCGTACTGGCGATGGATTTAAAAAGATCGTCGTGACAAAGGACGCTCTTGCGCCCCTCTACGACGATAATGGAATACTGACAATGAATATTTTTGACTTCTTACTAGACTCGAACAGTTTAGACTTTTGACCTCGGTCGTCGCGTCTAAATCTCACTCAAATACGTCTCGACGACGTCGGCGCGGGAGGAGTGTTTAGCGACTTTTTCGCGTCCGCGGAGCCCCATCTTTTCGCGTTCTTCGCGGGGAATCGCGAGGAACCTCGCGACCGTCGCGGCGAGGGCGTCCGCCGATTTCGGGGGAAAGCCCAGACCGGAGCGCCCTTCGTCAAAGGTTTCGACGCAGCCCGGGACGATCGAGGCTAAGACGGGACGCGCCGACGCGGCGGCTTCGAGCAGCACGTTCGACATGCCTTCGTGATAGCTTGGGAGGATTACGGCGCTCGCTTTCTCGATGAACGGGCGCACGTCCTCCTGATAGCCGAGATATTCGATAATTCCGTAGTCCGCCGCGTCGCGCGTCATGACGTCTTCGGGGCATCCGCGCTCCGCCGCGCCGACGACCTGGAAGACGACGTCGGGACGATGGGTGCGGATCCGTCTCGCGCACTCGACCAGTTCCGCAATCCCTTTGTCGCGCATGAGCCGTCCGATGAAGAGGAGTTTCGTTTCCTTCTCCTCCGTCGGATAGGGAAGCGGCTGAAAACGCTCTAGATCGACGCCGCTCCCCGGGACCAACACGAGCTGATCACGGGTTGCGATTCGGTCCCTTAAGACGCGGTCCGCAATCGAAGCGTTCTGGACGAAAACGCGCTCCGCCTCACGGAGCCCGCGACGGTACAGAAGCGTCGTCGCGATTCTCAGCGGCGCGGAGCCGTTCATCGGTCCGCCTAACCCGGAAATCGTCACGCAATATGGGACGCGCGCCTTGGCGCATATCGCGCCGAAGTATACGTTCGGCTTGACCGTAAAGGTCAGGACGACGTCGGGTTGTTCCCGTTCGAGAAGTTCGCGGTAGAACGCGCAGAGTTTCAGGTCGCGAAGCGGGTTGAGCCCGCGAGGATCGATCGGGGTCGGGATAACGCGCGCCGACGTTTGACGGAAATAATCCGCGCGAAAATCGTCCTCGAACGAAAGGAGAACCTCGTCGCCCCGTTCTAGGAGCGCCGCGACGAGTTCGCGTTTGAAATCATAAAGAACGCGCGCTTGGTTAATCGCAATAAGAATCTTCATGCGTCGTCTCCCTTCCTATCTGTCTGCCGCGGCCGCGCGCTTGGTTCGGTTTTCGCTCCCGTTGGTCGCTTGCCGAACACGGAGCGCCTATGTTTCACGCAAACGAACACACAACGCCCCACGTTTTAAAGAATTGGACGTCGCCGCCAACAAGCGGCGACCTGGTGTTTTCGCCAGTTCGCCCTCAAGCGCTATCACGCGCCATGAGGCGAATACCGCGGTCCAGCGCGCTGGCGGCCGCGACGTC
>CAMJTU010000048.1 GCA_946408825.1 uncultured Planctomycetaceae bacterium | reverse complement strand
TGGCTGTCAATGGAAGTTAGTGACGGAAGCGTCACAACTGGGCGCATTGTAACAGGGGCAGGGGCGTTATGTCAAACAAAATTTTTGGCATTTTCCTCAAAATTCTCAAATTCAGCGTCCTTTTCGTCGTCTGCTGCGTGAACTACGTTCTCGACTCGGTCATTTCTCTTGCGGCGATGGCGGCGAACGTCTACGTCAAGGACCTTTC
The DNA here is from genome assembly GCA_946408825.1 of uncultured Planctomycetaceae bacterium. Taxonomy (GTDB): domain Bacteria; phylum Planctomycetota; class Planctomycetia; order Pirellulales; family Thermoguttaceae; genus RUG369. The sequence continues at coordinate 25,542 of CAMJTU010000048.1, read as the reverse complement.
AGACGGCGGCGACGAAATGCGGGCGACGATCTCGACGGGGGTCTCCGTCAACCATCTCGTCACGATCCTCGTCGCGCTTTTCGGCGGCTGGATATGGTCGACGCTCGGAATCGAGACGCTCTTCATCGTCTCCGCCGTCCTCGGACTATGCAACAGCGCCTACGCCGCGACGATTAAGGTTCCGAAAAAAGCCGGAGTTTAGCGGGACTTAAGGCGCCGATTATTGCGACCTGAACAGCGTCTAAAAGTCTTTATTCAACAAAGCCGTCTGAAACGGTTAAGAAGTTCGAAACGCTCGAAGCGACTTCGCAAGAGTTGTTCTTCCCTAAAGAAACGCCCTACCCGCCTTGAAGTCGGCGGATAGGGCGTTTGTCTTCAATCGATTTTCGTCGAGAGTCGAACGTCGCTATGGAGTTGGGACAGGGTTCGAAAGCGCTCGCCGGTCAACGGGTTCTACTTCTTCCTCAAGACGACGTTCCAGCCTCCTTCGCGGACGGCGTCGACGTCAAAGGAGTCTCCTTTTCGGAACGTTTTCGTCGAGATCGAGATTTGCGTCGCGTCTTGATCTGATTCCGGCGCGTCGGCGTAAAGGACGGCCTCATATTCGCCGTCTTCTAGGAAATCAAATTTTACAGAGAAGGAACGAGCCTCTTCGTTCGTAACGCCAGAGACAAACCAGTCGTCGCCCGATCGGCGCGCGACGACGTAGAATTCGCCGATCTGTCCGTCAAGCGCGATCGTTTCGTCCCAGACGGCGGGAAGGTCGCGAAGATAGTCTAAACCGGGCTGGCCCTTATAGTTTCGCGGCAGGTCGGCGAGGCACCGCAAAGGCGAGTCGTAAATCATGCAGAGCGCGAGTTCATGCGCGCGGGTTCCTATGACGTGACAGTCGATCGATCGGTCTTTGTAGGCGTTGAGGGATTTAAACGTCTCGGAATGTTCGTTGAGGAACCCGCCGGGCGTGTAGTCGGCGGGCCCAAGCATGCAGCGCGTGAAGGGAAGCGTCGCCGTATGCGTCGCAGAGTTTTTCGACCAGCGATTATATTCGTTCCCGCGAACGCCTTCGCGCGTAATCTGATTGGGGTACGTCCGCTCCATGCCGGTCGGCTTGTACATTCCGTGATAGTCGACGAGCAGTCGATACTCCGCCGTGATCTTGCACGTTTCTTCAAGCCATTGAACCATTTCCTGCGTATGGGAATCCATGAAGTCGATTTTGACCCCCGCGACGCCCCAATCGGCGACCTGTTTCAACGCCTCGCGCACGCCCGCGTCCACGAGATTCTTGTAATGGAACCAGAGTAAAATGCGAACGTTCTTTTCCTTCGCGTATTTGACAAGCTCGGGGACGTTCAGGTCTTTCGTATACGCGACGACTTCTTTTTGCTTGTCTTTCCAGCCCGCGTCGACGAGCGTGTATTCCCAGCCCATCTCGGCGGCGAGGTCGACCAACCCCTTCATAACTTTATCGGTCGGGTATCCGTCTTGAGGCGCCCACCAGTTCCATGAACTATTGCCGGGCTTGACCCACGAAGCGTCGATTGCGCAAGGGGTCGCGGTATTCAGGACGATCCCGGAGTTGTTGACGAGATCGACGGGGCTTTTGCCGAGCAGGACGACGCGCCACGGAGACGCGGCCTCGCCCTGACGAACGACGCATCCGCGCCCGTCCGCGCGAGGCGTGAGACGAACTTTGACCGACGGCGTCGCGCCGGAGCCGCCCGTAAATTGCGCGCCGCACCAGTTGAGAAGATCAGATTCCGTCAGCGCCGCGTAGAAGTCGCTTCCTTTGACGACGAGAGGCATGCCGATAAAGGCGTTCGGGGCGATCGCGCTGAGTTTCGTTTTGGGAAACTCCTCTTCCTGCGACGTGTTGAACTTCGGGTAGGAAGTCGCCCAGACGTCGTAGTCGGCGTCGAACGCGAATTCCGTTTCCTCCGATTCGACGCAGTATTCGTCGTTTTCGTCGCCGAAGCCCGAGTCTTTCGGCACGACGTATCGGAACGCAAATCCGTCGTCGTACGCCCGGACGACGAGCGTCAGTCGACGCGCCGACGTCCCCGTTTCCTGCAACTGAACGGTCGTTTCCGAGCATCGGTCGACGTATTCGGCTCGTTTGCCGAGCGGCTGCGCCCATTTTTCGTCGATCGCTTTCGTTTGAGAGTCGACGACGCGCGTCGCGCCGAGCGGTTCGGCGCCTTTAAAGGTCAGTCCGAGCTTTGAGGGAACTAAAACGGTCGTTCCGTCAAAGGTCGCCGAGTAAGTCGTCGCGTCGCCGACGTTCAACGTTACGACCGTTTTGCCGTTAGGGGAGGACGTCTGAATCGTTTGCGTTTGAGCCTGCGCATACGCGGCGAAAACGAAAAACGCAGCCAAGGCGGAGATTACGACTTCTTTGTTGATCTTCATCGACGGTTCCTTTTGAAACGGGGCTTGGGCGATTCCTTTTACGGACGCCCGTTTAGGATAACAGTTCTTTGAGTTCGTTCATTATATTGAACGACGCGCTACTTTGGAATTGCGACAAAAGGCGCTAGCTCGCCCGAGCGTCGCTCTTGAGCGCGGCGACGATCTTGTCGTAGTTCTCCGGACGGTGGGGGAAGACGCAGTTGACGCACCGTTTAATCCGCCGCCCGTCTTTTTCGATAAACTCCGGCGTCCCGGGGCATTTCTCGCGGCAATAGAGCGGACAGTAGCAGAAGAGGCAGTTCAACTCGTCGACGCCCTGATGACATGGATAATATCGACAGTCGACGTTTTTAAAGAATCGGTGCGAGTTATCCATGAGTTCGCTCCTCGCGCCGCTGAACGCACTTGTCGACAAACGCCTTGGGAAACGCGGGATTCGACAAATAACAGAGGTGCGCGAATCCCAGCCACCGACGCTCGTCGACGTAGCCCGCGTCCCAGTTCTTTCCCGTCGCCGGTTTGGTCGTAACGCAGTCCGAGCCGTTCGCGTCGCTGTCGAAATAATGGAACTCGTGGCCCCGAATCGCGGGCGCGTCCGCCGGCAGGAACGCCGGGCGCTTCTCGCGCAGTTCGACGTACCCGAAGCGGACGAGCCGCCCCGCGTCGCGACACTCGCCGTGAATCGCGCCGACCGTTTCGAATCGCTCGCCGTCTTTCGTGACGATCGCGTCGTGAAGATACATAAATCCGCCGCATTCCGCTAAAAAGGGCGTTCCCGCGTCGAACGCCGCCTTGATCGCGGCGCGCATCGAACGGTTTTCGGAAAGCGTCCGCGCGTGCAACTCGGGATAGCCGCCGCCAAGCAGAACGCCGTCGACGTCCTCGGGAAGCGCCGAATCTTTGAGGGGCGAAAAGTAGACCAGCTCGGCGCCCGCTTCCTGCAGCGCCCTTAAATTGTCGTGATAATAGAAGCAGAACGCGTCGTCCTTCGCGACGGCGACGCGGGCGCGCGGCTTCTCAAAGACGCTTGGCGCCAGACGCCGCCCGTCGGGATTCGCGCCCGAAAAAGGAATTTCCCGCGCCGCGGCGAGGAGCGCGTCGAAATCGACCGTTTCGGCGATCTTGAGCGCGGCGGCGTTTGCGCGTTCGCGCAGATCCGCGATCTCGTGAGGAAGTTTCAGACCGAGATACCGGCTTTCCAGTCCGCCTTCCGGAAATACCGGGAGATATCCAAAAACTTTAATTCTCGCCTCTTTCTCCAACAGCGTTTTAATTCTTTCATACAAGCCTTTATGGACGCAGTTAAGAATCACGCCCGCGATAAGACGATCCGTATCCATCGCCATAAACCCGCGAACGAGCGCGAGCGCCGACCGTCCCATTCCGCGCGCGTTGACAATAAGAACAACGGGCAGATTGAGCGTTTTCGCCATATGATACGACGAGCCGACGTTGGAGCGAAAGTCGAACCCGTCGTAAAGCCCCATGACGCCCTCGACGACGACCGCGTCCGCCGCGGCGCTGTCGCGGAGGAAGAGCGAGCGCGTCGTCGCCTCGTCCGTAAAGAAGAGGTCGAGATTGCGCGACGGGGTTCCCGTGATCTCCTGGTGAAACATCGGGTCGATGTAGTCCGGCCCGCATTTGAAGGCGCGCGTTTCCAAGCCGCGATTCTTCAAGGCGCCGAGCGTCGCGCAGACGATCGTCGTCTTGCCCGCGCCGCTATGCGTCGCCGCTATCATGATCGCTTTCGTCATCGTTTCACTCCTGCGTAAAGGAAAAGAGGAAAACGGGATTGTTCGCTTGGAACATATTATACTCGCCGACGCGGCGCAAGCGACTGACCGCAATCTGCGACGCGTCGAAATCTTTGAAAGAATCGCGCTTTGCCAGTTCGGTTATCGCGGCGGCGCTCTCGAGCGTTACGGCGGTCGCGACGACGCGGGCATGCGGATTCGCGGCGCGCAGCCAAGAGAGAATTTCTTCGAGCCGTCCGCCGCTTCCGCCGATAAAGACGGCGTCGGGCTTCGGGAGCGCGTCCAGCTCGTCGGGCGCCTCGGCTTGGACGACGGCGACGTTCCGCAGCCCGAGTTTTTCGGCGTTGCGGCGCGTCAACTCCGCGGCGTCGTCGCGGCGTTCGATCGCGTAGACGCGAATCTCGGGGGAGAGCGTCGCCGCTTGGAGCGCGATCGAGCCGGTTCCCGCGCCGATATCGTAAAGGACGTCGCCCGGCGCGAGTTTGAGCCGACAGACGGCGAGTTTGCGGATTTCCTCCTTCGTCATGGGGACGTCGGCGCGGAGGAAGTCGTCGTCGCGGAGCGTCGGCGCGAGGGGACGGCGCTCCGGAGCCGCGTTAAGAATCGCGCCGACGCACAGCCCGTCGTCGGCAAGTTCGCCGCACTGACGCGGAGTAAGCTCGTAAAGCGCCTCGTCGGGGTAGGAGAGTCGGAACCCGAGCAGAACGCGGAACCGTTCTTCGGCGCGCGGAAACGCCGCGAGGATCGCGCCGACCGCCCGAACGTCGGCGGCTCCGGAAGTTATGAAGAACGTCTTTTTCTTCTCCGCCGCAGAGGTTCTAAGTTTTGGAGTCCATTGATCCGCGTCGACGCCGTGAAGGCTGACGAACGCCGCGTCTTGCCAGCTTATCCCGAACCGCGCCGCGAGCGTCGAGACGCTCGAGACGCCCGGCATGACGCGAACCGTCGCGCCGCCGAACTCTTTGAGCGCCGGATAGAGGCGTTCGCAGCCGCTGTAGAATCCGGGATCGCCGGAGAAAAGGACGGAGACCTTCAGCCCGTCGCCGCGTTCGGCGCGGATTCTCTCGAGCGTCGGAAGGACGTCCTCTTTACGATAGAAGGGGAGCTTGATCCCGGCGCCGCCGACCGCGTCTAAGAGTCTCGGGGCGCCGAAAAGGTAGTCGGACGCTTCGATTCGCGCGGCGACCTCGCGCGTCATAGCCGCGGGCGCGCCGCATCCGACGCCGACGAGCGCGACGTCGAGCGGCTCAAATGGGAGTTTCACGCCGAGCGTCTCCTCGAGCCGCGCGCGAACCTCCGCCATGGAAAGCCCTTCTTCCTCGGGAGATTCCGGGCGACGGACGAGATAAACCTCGACGCCGACGGCGCGCGCCGCCTCGAGCTTCGCGTCTTCGCCGCCGACCGCGCCGCTCTCCTTCGTCACGAGAAACTTGACGTCGTGCTGCCGGAAGAGCGCCTCGTTCGTTTCCCGCGTGAAAGGCCCTTGCATCGCGACGATCTGACGCCCTTCCAACCCCGCGTCGAGACACTTTTGAAGGCTCTCGAGACTCGGCAGGACGCGGACGACGAGCCTTTCGCGGAGCGCGGGGTCGTCGCAGAAGGGCGCGAGTTCCTTGCTGCCGGTCGCGAGCATGATCCGCCCGCGCGTCTCGCGGAGCGCGTCGGCGCATTCTTGGAGCGAGGCGAACGATTTACAGCCGTCGCCGCTTGTCGCCGCGCGCGAGAGGCGAAGGCGCGGAATCGCGAGTCCTTCGAGGCTTTTGCGAATCGTTTCCGTCGCGGCGGTCGCGTAAGGGTGCGTCGCGTCGACGACGACGTCGGGCTGAAGCGTCTCATAGAGCCGCCTCATCTGGTCCGCGTCGAGCCGCCCTTGGCGGACGCGAATAAGCTCCGACTCCCGCATAACTTGGCTTCCGTATTCCGTCGCGACGCAAACGTCGCACGCGACGCCGGCGCGCGCGAGCGTCTCCGCCAGCTCGCGTCCTTCCGTCGTCCCGGCAAAGATCAGCGCTCTCATCGTCGGTAGCCTCTCTTGGTTACGAGTTTGTCCCCTAAAACGACGGTCGACGAAGCGCCGACAAAGACCGTCGTGAACATATTGACGGCGCGTTCGCGAAGTTCCGACAGCGGACCGACCCACGTCGCCGTCCCGACGCGCCCGATATTCTCGACGGTTCCGCACGCGCGCCCCAGCTCCGCGCCGCTCGCGAGCATGACGTCGCACGCGCGGCGCAGGTGGTCTGCGCGGCGACGGCTCGAAGGATTATAGATCGCCGTCGCAAAATCGCCGAGGATCGCCGCGCGAAGACGCTTCTCAATCGTTTCCCACGGCGTGAGAAGATCGCTCAGGCTAACGACGCAGTAGTCGTTATTGAGGGGCGCGCCCAAAACCGCCGCGCCGCTGTTCGCCGCCGTGATTCCGGGGACGACGCAAAGTTCGACGCCTTCCCGCTCCGCCGCAAGTTCAAACATCGGCGACGCCAGCCCGTAGACCCCCGCGTCCCCGCTGCAAATCAGCGCGACTCGGCGCCCCTGCTCCGCCAAATCGAAGCAGAGCCGACAGCGTTCTAATTCTTGCGTCATGCCGGTCGTTCGGTATTCTTTGTCGGGGTACGCGCTTTTTAGCAGTTCCGTATAGACGCGGTAGCCGACGACGACGTCGCTCGCGTCGAGCGCCGCGCGCGCCTGCCCCGTGAGAAACTCGGCGCCGCCGGGTCCCGTCCCTACAATGTAGATCGTCTTTTCCATGTCCTAACGACCGCCTTTCTTTCCGCAATCGCGACCGTAACGCCGTCGCGCGCCGCCTTTTCCGCGAGCAGTTTCGCGCCCGCGCCCGCCTCGCGTAGCGCGGCGCGTTCGCAGACGTTCGCGACCCCGACGACCTCGCGAACGAAGGACGACTCCGAAAAATCCCCTTCGACCGCCGCAAGCTCTTCCGCCGAATAGACGACAAAGGGCGCCCGAATCCGCGACGCGAAGAGCGCCAGCCCGTATTCGCGACGCTTCAAATCGACGCTCGCGACCGCCGCGACGCGATCCCATCGCCCGGGCGCGCCGATCGCCGCGAGTCGGTCGGCGGCAAGCCGTTCGATCGCGTCCGCGTCGACGCCTTTGCGACACCCGACGCCTAAAACGAGCGTTTTCGGAACGAGCCGCAGCGTCGCGCGTTCCCTGAATTCGTCGCTCTCCGAAATCAAGACGTCACAGGGCGCCTCTGGGGCAAACCCGCGCAATCGCAGTTCCGCCGGCACGTCCTCGCGCGGATATTCGATTTTTGGATCGATTGAGACGTCGATTCGCTCCCCGGCGAGGAGTTTGGACGAGACGCGAACGATCCCGTCGCGATTCTCGACATGAAACGCGTTCTCCGCCGCGAAGACGTCGACCGCAAAGAGCCCGTTGACGTCGGTCGCCGTCGTGACGACCGCCTCGGCGCCGATTCGCCGCGCAAGTTCCTCCGCGAGCCGGTTCGCGCCGCCGAGATGCCCCGAAAGGATCGGAATCGCGTAGCGTCCGCGTTCGTCGACGACAACGACGGGACTGTCGAGCGTCTTATCTTTGACGAAAGGCGCGACGGCGCGGACGGCGATTCCGCACGCGCCGACGAAAATCAGCGGCAGATTCGACGCGAACGCGTCGGCGACCCACGCGTCGAGGGGCGTCTGGGACTCGCGGACGTCGACGATATCGTCGGGAAACGCCGCCGCAATCCGCGCGGCGAGACGTCGTCCCGCGTCGGAAAAGGCGCAGACTCTAAGAATCATTCGACGACCGCGCCTTTCTGAACTCGGTGGAAAAGTCGGGCGCGTAAAGGCGCGACTTCTCATAACGCTCGGGATTAATCGCGTCGCCGACGAGAATCAGCGCCGTTTTCGTTATGTTGTTCGCGCGCGCGACCTCGGCGAGTTCCGAAAGGGCGCAGACGAACTTCTTTTCGTCGGGCCACGTCGCCTTATAGACGAGCGCCGTCGGGGTCGTCGGAGGATAGCCGCCTGCGATAAGGCGTTCGGACAACTCTTGAAGTCTGCCCGCGCTCAGGTAAATCGCCATCGACGTCCTGTGCGCCGCGAAACTCTCGATTTGCTCCAAAGGGGGCGTCGCCGTCTTGCCCGCCATGCGCGTGATAATCAGCGACTGCGCGACGCCGGGAACCGTGTATTCCAGATTGAGACTCGCCGCCGCGCCGAAGCACGCGCTCACGCCCGGGCATGAATCGTAAGGGATCCCCAGCCGGTCGAGCGCGTCCATCTGCTCGCGAATCGCGCCGTAGACGCTCGGGTCGCCGCTATGAAGGCGGACGAGTTCGAGACCTTCGCGCGCGGCGGCCGCCATGACGTCGACCACCTCGTCGAGCGTCATTTTCGCGCTGTCGTAAACCTTGGCGTCCGGGCAGTATTCCAGAAGCGCCGGGTTGACGAGCGACCCGGCGTAAACGACGATTTGCGCTTTTTTAAGCGTCTCCGCGCCCCGGACCGTAATGAGATCGACCGCGCCGGGGCCCGCGCCGACGAAATGAATCGACGCCCGCGTTTTCTCCGTCATAAGGGTTCCTCCGTCAATCGTTTAAGCAGTCCGCGCGCCCCCGGCGTCTCGCCGAGAAGCCCGAAAACCTTCGTGAAGACGACGCACTCGACGCCAAGCCGTCCCGCCGCGCGTTTCTTGAGGTAAAACTCGATTCGCTCCATGACGCGCGCCATGAACGCCGCCTCGCAACCTTCGCCGACGACTATATCATACGCCGCGTCCGTCGAAACGCAATCGAGGATTTGCCGAATCCCTTCCGTCGAGACGCCCGCGTATCCCGCCGCCGCCGCCATGAGTTCCACGCGGCAGTCGGCGACGCTCGAATGCGTGTTCATAATCCCGCCGGAAACTTTGACGAGCTTTCCGAGATGACCGCAAAGAAGAATCTCCGTAAAGCCAAGCTCCGCCGCCATATCGATCGCGTCGCCGATATAATTCGAGCATTTGACCGCGCGGTCGAGGTCGAACGAAAAGGACTCCTTCATGAACTCGAGCCCGTAGTTCCCAGGCGCAATCGCGACTCTCGTCGCGCCAAGCGCGCGATTCTGGCGCAGTTCGACGCGAATCGTTTCCAAAATCGCGCGGTCGCTCATCGGCTCGACGATTCCCGTCGTGCCGAGGATCGAAACGCCTCCTTCGATTCCAAAGCGCGGGTTGAACGTGCGCCGCGCCAGCTCGTCGCCCCCCGGTACGGAAACGACGACGCGCAGCGTCCCGGAGTAGTCGAAAACGTCCATAACCTCGCGGACTTCGCGCTCGATCATCGCGCGAGGGACGGAGTTGATCGCCGCCGCGCCGACCGGCTGGTCGAGTCCGGGCTTCGTCACGCGCCCGACGCCGTCGCCGCCGTCGATCTCGACGCCGCGCGTTTCGCCGTCCCCGAAGGAGACCGTCGCGACGACGACGCTCCCCGTCGTGACGTCGGGGTCGTCGCCGCCGTCCTTCACGACGCCGCAGGAAACTTCGCCGGGGCCGCGCTTGACGTCGACCAGTTCCGCGTCGAAGACTTCGCCGCCGGGCGTCGAAATTTGAATCCGCGTCTTGACGCGCCCGCTCAGCAGCATGTACGCCGCCGCCTTCGCCGCCGCCGCCGCGCAGCTCCCCGTCGTAAAGCCGCGTCTCATAGCGCGCCCTTTCGCATCTCGTAAAGAATCGCGTTGCAAATCGCCGCCGCGACGGAGCTGCCCCCTTTGCGCCCGACGTTAACGATATAAGGAATCGTCGTCTCCATAATCGCCTCCTTCGCCGCCTCGACGTTGACGAACCCGACGGGAACCCCGACGACGACGCGCGGAACCCGGGCGCCCGCGTCGAACGCGTCGCGCAGTCGCATGAGCGCGGTCGGCGCGTTTCCGACGACGAAAACGCAGGGCGTCTCCAGCGCGAGCGCGCGCTCGACCCCGACCGTCGCGCGCGTGACGCCGCGCTCGCGCGCCTCCTCCGCGACGTCGGGCTCCGCCATGAAGCACCGCGCCGCCGCGCCGTATCGGGCGAGCTCGTTCTTATTGATCCCCGCGAGCGCCATGTTCGTGTCCGTCACGACGACGGCGCCGTCGCGAATCGCGGCGGCGAAGATTTGAATCGCGCCGTCGGAAAATTGGAGCGTCTGCGCGTAGTCGAAATCCGCCGTCGCGTGAATCGCCCTTTTAATGAGAAACGCGCGGTCCTCGGGGAGCGCGACGCCGCGCCGGGCGAGCTCTTCCGTAATGATCTCAAAACTGCGCCTCTCAATCTCCTCGGGCGCGACGCGTTCATATTTCATGATTCTCTCCCAACAGTTCCGCAAGCGCGGCGACCAGAATCGCGTTTTTCTCGTGATCGAGAACAGCGATTCGATAATATCCTTCCGAAAGCCCGGAAAAATTACGACAGTCGCGAATCAGAATTTTCCGTTCCAGCAGCCGATCGGTCAAGTTCGGCGTCGGACAATAAAAGAGGAGAAAGTTCGCGTCTGAATCGTAGACGCGCAGTCCCAGCCCGCGCAGCGCGTCGGTCAAATAGCGCCGTTCCTCGCGAACGACTCGGCGCGAATCTTCGAGGAAAGTCCCCGATTCGATCAGGTTCAGACATTCCCTTCCCGCCTCCGCCGCGAACGTCGACAGATTCCACTCGGGCAAACCCGCGGCGACCTTTTCAATATTCTCCTCGCGGGTTACGAGATAGCCGACGCGCGCGCCCGGAATCGCGAAAAGTTTCGTGAAGGAGTCGACGACGAAGAGTTTCGGAAATTTGGAAACGCGGCGGCGAACGCTCTCCGCGCCGTCGGCGAGCCGCAGAAAACTCTCGTCGACGACGACCGCCGTCCCCGTCGCCGCGCAGCGTTCCAGAAGCCGGTCGGTCAGCGACGACGGGACAATCTTGCCCGTCGGATTGTTCGGATTCGCCCAGAAGACGACGTCGATTTCGTCGGTTATCGCGCCAAGCGCCGCGTCGGTCGGCGCGAACCCGTCGCGTTCGGAGAGCGGATATTCGACGATTTCGCAGTCGCTCCGCGTCGCGAGCGCGCGGCGGTACCCGGAAAAGCAGGGACTCCAGAGGAGCGCGCGCTTCGGACGTAGCCAGTCGACGATCACGGGGAAGAACTCCGACGCGCCGTTCCCGCCCCAGACCTGACTCGGAAGAACGCCGTCGACGGCGGCGACGCGTTCGCGAAAATCGCGCTGGAAAAGATCGGGATACGCGCCGACCTTCGCGACGGCGGCGACGAGCGCGTCCTTGACCGTCGGCGGCGTCCCCAGCGGATTGACGCTCACGGAAAAGTCGTAGCGAACTTCGCGCCCATAGACGTCGCCCCCGTGAATCGCCGGTTTTTTCTCGATCATACGACTGTCAGCCTCCAAACGCCGCGCGGACGGCTTCGAACCCCGCCGCGCCGAGCGCCATGCAGATTCCTTCCGCGTAGAACATGAGCCGACACGCGCGCGGAATATCGCGCGGCCTGATCTCGCGGAGCGCGTCGCCGATCGTCGGCTTGGCGACGAGCTGCCCGAAATAATACGCGTCGCCGCCGAGCCGGACGCCGAGCGCGCCGGCGCAGACGCTTTCCGTTTGCGCCGAATTCGGACTCTTATGGTTGCGGCGGTCGCGGAGGAAAATGCGAATCGCGCCCCACCCGGAAAACTCGCGCCCCGCGACGAACGCGGCGAGAATCATGGCCGCCGCCGCAATCCGCGACGGAATCCAGTTCAGAACGTCGTCGAGCCGCGCCGACGCCTTGCCGAAGTTCTCGTAACGCTCGTTATGATATCCGACCATTGAATCGAGCGTGTTGACCGCCTTGTAGACGTAGCCGAGCGCGGGGCCGCCGACCAGCGCGTATAGGAGCGGCGCGATCACGCCGTCGGACGCGTTCTCCGCGACCGTTTCGACCGCCGCGCGCGTCGCGCCCGCCTCGTCGAGCGACTCCACGTCGCGCCCGACGATCATCGAAAGGGCGGCGAGCGCCTTGTCGAGCGCCCCTAACCTCAGCGCGTCGTAGACCTTCATGCTCTCGTCGCGAAGGTCGCGCGCCGCGAGCAAATAACACGTCAAAACCGCTTCGACCAAAACGCCAAACGCCGGGTTGAGACGGTACGCGCCGACCGTAACCGCCAGCGCGACGCCCCCCGAGACGAGAACGACCGTCGCGCACAGAATCGCTCCGGCGACGCGCTCGCGCCGCGGCGAACGCTTGCCCGGTCGCGGGTACAACGCGCGTTCGAGCGCCGCGATCAGCCGCCCGATGAGCCGAACGGGATGCGGAAGACTGCGAGGATCGCCGACGATTAAATCAAGCGCGAAGCCGATCGTCAACGCGATCAAATGATATAAGCTCAAAACCACCGGAAGTTTTCCTTATCGTCGTCTCATATCCGCCGCAGGGCGGGACTTGGAAGTCAAAATATTCGCCGCAGGTCTTACGACTCATGAACGCCATGATATTACCGCCGTGACACACAAACACCGCAGTTTCGAAGCGTCCGGCAAACGCCGCTTCAATCGCCATTTCAAGCGATTCGACAGTTCGTTTAATAAAATCGGCTCGCGACTCGCCGCCGGGAAAGGGCGCCGTCCCGCCGGACTCGAGCCACGCCTGATAGCGCGGGTCGTCGGCAAGCTCCGCGTAAGTCTTCCCTTCAAAATCGCCAAAGTCGATTTCGGTCAGTTCCTCGACGACGATCGGCGCGACGTCGGGAAAAAGAATCCGCGCGCTCTCGACGCAGCGTTTTAGCGCCCCCGAAAAGACGCCGCGTCCGTCGCCGACCAACGCGCGAAATTGCGGCGCGATCGATTCCAGTTCGCGGATTCCTTCGGGACATAGCGGATCGTCGTTTCGACGACCGGCGTATCGCTTCTCGAGGTTCGACGCCGTCTTGCCGTGCCGAATCAAAACGACGCGGATTAAACCGTCTTCGTTCATAACGCCCCTCTTATGAGAATTGCCAAGGCGATAGACGTCAGCGCGACGTTCTCCGCCGCGACGACGAAATGTCCCGCCGTATCGCCCGTAACTCCGCCGAATTCGCGCAGGCATAAACGACCGTGTAACGCCGTAAAAACCGCCAGCGCGAGGACGCAGCTTGTTCCGGCCCAAACGTCAAGCGCGATCGCCGCCGCCGCGCCGACGAGCGCCTGACCCGCAAGGAGCCAAAAATCGGAGTCTCCGGCGTCTTTCGTCTCGCGTTCGAGCATCCCGTCCTGACGCGCTTTCGGAAGCCGAAGGGACGTCGCGCCGCAGAGCGCTCTGACGACGAAAAAAGAAAGCGCAAAGATCGCGACGTCGGAGAATCGCCCCGCGTCGAGCGCGACGGAAAGGGACGCGGTCCAAATCAGCGCGTACGTCAGGAGCGAGACGATCGCGAACGCGCCGACGCGCGGATCCTTCATAATCGCCAGTTTCTCGTCTCGCGAGCGATACGACCGAAGCGCGTCTTGGACGTCGAGGAACCCGTCGACGTGGAACCCGCCCGTCGCAAGGAGCGGAATCGCCGAAAGAATCGTCATGCGCCCGATCAAGGGAATCTCGACGACGTTAAAGAGCGCCGCGACGCCCAAAATAATCGCGCCGATCGCCAGCCCGACGCACGGAAGGAAGACGAGACAGCGTCGAAAGTCGTCCTCCGTCCATTGAAAGCGCGGCGTCGGAAAACGCGAATAGAGCGAGAAGGACGCCGCCAAGGCTCTAAGGAGTTTCATCGGAAATCCACGCTCCTTTCGCATATCGATCGACGCGATCCGCGAGCTTGCAAAGCGCGACGTCGACCTTATGGAGAATCGCGACGTAACGCCGCGTTTCGTCGTCATACCGCGGATCGTCCTGCGGAAATTCGTTCGAGACGACGACGAGCGCGCGGACGCTTGCGGCGAGCGTCGCGATCGACTCGACGACCGTTCGAACGAGCGCGTCGTCGTCCAGTTCCGCGTTGACGGGCGCGTGCATCTCGTTGCCGACGAGGTTCGCCGCGCATTCCAGCAGCCAGACCGCGTCTTTAAGGTCGCCGCGCTCGACCGCTAACCTCGCGACGTCGCGGGGACGCTCGATCGTGACGAACCCCTTCCCTTCCCGCGCTTTGCGGTGCCGCGCGACGCGCTCGCGCCCTTCGGCGTCGAGGACGGTCATCGTCGCGAGATAGACGCGGCGACCGCCGCCCGCAAGTTCGAGCGTCAGGTCTTCGGCGCGGCGCGACTTGCCCGTCGACGGCACGCCCAAAATCAGCGCGATCATGACTCGAACCTCCGATATTGCGCTAGCTTAACGTCGTCAAAGGTCGACGCGTTCTCAAAAAACGAAAGCGCGACGTCGAGAATCGGAAAAGACATAATCGCGCCCGCGCCTTCCCCGAAGGAGACGTTTCCCGCGACGAAGGGCGTTAATTCTAGTTTTTGAAGCGCGACGGCGATCCCCTTCTCGCGTCCGGCGTGGGTCGCGACGAGACGTTCGCGGACCCCGGACGCGATCCTTTCGGCGATCAGCGCCGCGACGGCGGTCACGAGACCGTCGAGAAAGACGGGAACGCGGCAGACCGCGCCGCCGACGCACAGGCCGACGAGCGCCGCGATTTCAAATCCGCCGAAAGTCCGGAGAATCGCGAGCGCGCGTTCTTTTTCGTCCGCGATTCCCGAGAAGTCGTAGCGCGCCAGCGCGGCGCTAATCGTTCGCCTCTTGCGCGCCAGCCCGGCGTCGTCGAGTCCCGCGCCGCGCCCGACGAACGCGTCCGGGTCGAGCCCGAGCGTCGCGCAAAGAATCGCGGTCGCGGTCGTCGTGTCGCCGACGCCCATCTCGCCCGCCGCAAGAGCGCGGATTCCTTGCGCGGCGAGGTCGCGCGCCGCGTCGAATCCGACGCCGATCGCGCGCAGCGTCTCTTCTTCCGTCATGGCGGGTTCGACGGCGAAATTCTTCGTTCCCGGCGCGATCTTCGCGGAGACGACGCCGGGAATCGGCGCGTCGGACGCAATTCCGACGTCGATCGGGACGACCCGAACGTCGGCGGCGCGCCCGAGAACGGACGCGGAACTCTCCCCGCGCCCCAGCGCGGCCGCGACCGCGACCGTCGCCTCGCTTCCGCACTGCGAGACGCCCTCGGCGATTACCCCATTGTCGCCGCACATGACGACGGCGGCGCGCGGCTTCACGACCGGACGCGCGTCGCCCTGAATCGCGGCGAGTCGACAGACGAGCGTTTCAAAGTCGCCGAGCGCGTCGAGCGGCTTGGAAACGCAGTCCCACCGAACGCGCGCCGCGCGCGCGGCCGCGTCGTCGAGGGGCGGAAACGCCGTCGTAAAAAGTTCGCGTTTATCCATGGCGAGCGACTCCTAAGACGTCGTAAATCAGCGTCATATCCAAATGCTCGCGAATCGCAGCCGCGAGTCGTTCGTATTCGCGTTCTTTGAGCGCCGCGTAATCGACGGCGGCGCTCGTTTCAAGCGCTATTCCACGACGGCGCGCGAGGACGTCGACCAGCCGCCGAACGACCGCCGCGGAGTCGAAAAGCCCATGGACGTACGCGCCGTAAACGGAATCGCGGCAGTATCCCGTTCCCTCGGAGGTAAACGCCGCCAGTTCCTCGACCGTCGGCGCCGTTTCGCCCATATGGATCTCGTACCCCGACAGTTCCGCGCCCGCAAGCGTCGCCAGCGGTCCCGTGGGCGCGACGAAGCTCCCGCGAAACTGGCGGCGTTGTTTTTGGGCGCGAAGCGTCGAAGCTACGGGCAGCAGTCCAAGTCCGCGGATCGAACCGCCCCCTTCGACGCCTTCCGGGTCGGCGATCGATTCGCCCAGAAGCTGATAACCGCCGCAGACGCCGATCAGAGGCGCGCCGCTTTTCGCGTATTCGCGAATCGCCGACGCCATCCCCGTTTCCTCGAGCCAGCGCATGTCTCCTATCGTATTTTTCGTTCCGGGGAGAATCAATAGGTCAAGGTCGTCGACTTCTTCGGGGCGACGGAGATAGCGCGCCTCGACGCCTTCGAACTGCTCGAAGACGTTGAAATCGGTGAAATTCGAGAGTCGCGGAAGACGGACGACCCCGATATTGACGCGTCCGCGCTTTTTACGGTCAAAGCGTTCCGAAAGAGAATCCTCGTCGTCAAGCGTGAGCGTCATATAAGGAACGACGCCCGCGACCGGAACCCCGGAACGCTCCTCAAGCGCGACGATTCCCGAATCGAGAAGGGATTTGTCGCCCCGAAACTTGTTCACGATCAGCCCTTTGACGCGCGCGCGTTCCTCCGGCTCGAGGAGTTCGAGCGTCCCGAGGAGCTGCGCGAAAACGCCGCCGCGGTCGATATCGCCGACGAGCAGAACGGGCGCGTCGACGAGCCGCGCCATCCCCATGTTCACAATATCGTTCTCTTTGAGGTTGATTTCGGCGGGCGCCCCGGCGCCTTCGACGATCACGACGTCCGCCGATTCGGAGACTTTCTCGACCGCCGCGAGGATCTCGGGGACAAGGCTTTTTTTATACTCAAAATACTCGCGCGCGCGCATATTGCCGACGACTCGACCGTTGACGATCACCTGCGACCCGCAGTCGTCGGTCGGCTTGAGCAGAATCGGGTTCATGTAAACGCTCGGCTTGATTCGGCACGCCTCCGCCTGCATGACCTGCGCGCGCCCCATCTCGAGCCCGTCTTCCGTCACGAACGAATTGAGCGCCATATTCTGCGATTTGAAGGGCGCGACGCGAAAACCGTCCTGCGTCAACACGCGGCACAGTCCCGCCGTTATCAGGCTTTTGCCGGCGTTGGACGTCGTTCCCTGAACCATCAGAAACTTGACGCGCGACGTCGCGTTGCGGCTACAGACGTCGGGAAACGAACGCCGCTCCTCGGCGCGACGCGGCGATTCGCTAAAGAAACCGTAAATCTGATCGAACGCGTCCGATTTGACGTGAAACAGCTTCTTAAGGTATTCCCTCTGAAAGACCTCCGCGACGCTCCCGATCTTATCGACGAGCCCGTCCTTCGAGACGCAAACGACCTCGTCCGCGACCGCTTTGACGAGTTCAAGCTCGTGCAGCGCCGCGACGATTCCGATCCGACGTTCGCGCGCGAGCTTCTTCAAAAGCGCGACGAATTCGAGCTTCGCGCCCGCGTCCAGAAAGCTCGTCGGCTCGTCGAGGAGCATGATCTCCGGCTCTTGAACGAGCGCGCGCGCGAGCAAGACGCGCTGTTTCTGACCGTCGCTGAGCCGCGAGAAGTCCGCGTCGCGAAACTCGAGCGCGTCGACCGCCGCGAGCGCCTCGTCGACCGCGCGCGCGTCCGACTCTAAGATTCGCCCGAAAACGCCCGTAAACTGGTAGCGCCCGACGCTCACGACGTCGAAACACGTCGCGTAATCGGTCGACGTTCGCGCCGTCGTCATGACCGCCGTCGTTCGCGCGCGCGTCGACCGGGGAACCGTCCGCAGATCGGCGCCGTCGAGCAGAACCGCGCCGCGCACCGGCGCGAGCGACCCGGCGAGCGTCCGAAGAAGCGTCGACTTCCCCGACCCGTTCGGCCCGACGAGCGCGACGATCGCGCCCGGGCGTATCCGTAGATCGATCTCCGAAACGAGAGGCGCGCCGCCGTAGCCGACGGTCAGATTGTCCGCGCGAAGTTCAGACACGCGACCCTCCTTTCCGACGGAGCAGCATCGAAACGACAATCGGCGCGCCGAGAATCGCCGTGATCGTGCTCACGCTGAGTTCCCGAGGCGCGAAGAGCCGACGCGCGAGCCAGTCGCTTAGAAGGCAGAAGGCCGCGCCCACGAGGAAGGAGCCCGCCATGACCGTCCGAGGTTCCGACGACTTGTACACGCTCCGCGTTATGTGCGGCGCGGCGACGCCGACGAAAGAAATCGGCCCCGCAAACGCCGTGACCGTCGCCGAAAGGAGGCTCGAGCCGACGACCAGCAGAACGCGAAAGACCTTCAAATTGACGCCGACGCTGAACGCGTAATCTTCGCCATAAAGATACGCCCTGATTCCTTTCGAGAGGAAAAAGACAAAGACGGAGCCCGCCGCGACGAGGGGCGTTAGACTGCCGACGTCGTTCCATGAGATCGACGAAAAACTCCCCGTCGACCAGTTGTGCAGGTTCACAATGTTGTAGTCGTCCGCAAAGGAGACGACGAGTTCCGTCGCCGCCGAACAGATATAGCCGATCATGACCCCGCAGACGATCAGGATCGACATGCTGCGAACCTTCCGCGCCGCGAGGATCACGAAAAGCGTCGTCGCCGCCGCGCCGAGAAACGCCGCGCCCGCAAGCGTCGACGAATGGAGCGTTATCCCGTAGCGACTCGCCGCGACAAGAAGCGCCGCGACGACAAGCTTCGAGCCCGACGAAATCCCCAGAACGTACGGGCCCGCGATCGGATTCCTAAAGAACGCTTGAAGAAGATAGCCCGAAAGCGCCAGCGCGCCGCCCAGAAGCGCCGCCGCGATCATTCGCGGGACGCGTATCTTCCAGATAATCGCGCCCTCGACGCTCGAGACGTCGTGCGTCGTCAGAATTCTCGCCGTTTCGGCGAGCGTAAGCCGCGCGCTTCCCGAGACAAGATTCGCGAGCGCAAGCGCGACGACGATCGCCGTGAGAATCGCGCTCAAAACGAGCGTTCTGTTCATAACCGTCCTTTCCTCGCGCTATTTCAGACGCGTAAGATAACGCGTCGGCCCGTCGTAATCGCCGCTGATCGCCGTATGGAAGTCTGAAAAGAGCTCCGCGATCCCGCCGATTTCCTGATACATATTCGCGGTCGAATTCCAAACGTCGCCCGTCTTGACCGCTTTGAACTCGCGGAAAAGTTCGTTCTTCGCGAAAAGCTCCTCGAGCGACGCGACCCCGCCGCCGATCGCGCCGTTGTAAATCAGCACGTCGGCGTCGGCGGCGCTATGGTAGAAGACCTCCCAGTCGACGTTGACCGTCGAAAGCGCGTTCGATTCCGACTCTGAAAGGCGAAGCCCGTCGAGCGCGTAAACGCCGCCGCAGACGTCGATGATTTTGCAAAGGTAGTCTCCCGGCTTGCGGACGTTCACGTAGCCGTTCGAGGAAACGTAAAAGAACGCGACCTTCTTTCGGCGCGACGCGTCGATTTCGCCGAGACTCGCGACGAGCGTCTCGACCTTCTTCTTCTCGCGCTCGAAATACGCCGTCGCCTCTTCTTCCTTCCCGAAAAGCGCGCCGTAAAGTTTGATCCACTCGAGGCGCCCCAGCGGCTCCGATTCGTAATTGGAGCGTTCGACGAAAACGGGGATCCCCAGTCGTTCGAGCTGCTCGCGAACCTTCGGCGCGTGCGTTATCATCGTCGATTCGAGCGCGAGCCGACAGTCGCGATTCAAAAGCGTCTCGTAATCGGGCGCGGCGTATTTCCCCACGTAGGTTATCGCGCCTGAATCGATCGCCGCGCGCGCCTCGGGAAAAACGCAGTCTTTCGGCGACGCGCTGCAGCACGCGACGCGGTCGAGCGCGTCGAGGCGAAGGATAAGATCGGTCGCCGCCGACGCCGCAAGGTAGATTCTCTCGCACGGCGTCTCGACGACCGTCGCGCCGGGGCGTCCGAGCGTCGTGCGCGCCGCGCCGCGCGGAACGAGCGCGTAATCGCGCCCGTCGGCGACGTGAACGAGCGAATATCCGCCCTCAAACCGTTCGATCGAAAACTGCCGCGCATATTCGAGGGGAAGCGTCCCGAGGGGCTCGGGCGCAGGTTCTTCGACGGTGCGAGAGGAATCGGCGCAACCGGCGCAGAACGCGAAAGTCGCCAGTAGCGACGCGAGCGCGAGAAGCAACGGGGTTCGGAACGGATCAGACTTCATGGACGAACGGTTGACAAAGGGTTACGGGGCGTCTTGAACCTCCGCCGTCGACTCCGCGGACGTCGGAACAGGAACGGCTTTCGAGAGGTCGAAACGCAACGTGTATTCGATTTCATGGGGACGGCTCATCGCGACGGAATCGGCGACGACGGCGAGCGGCGCGGAAAGGTCGGGGACGGCAAACTCGAAAACGGAACGCCCGTCGACGACGGAAGCGTCGTAGCGCGCGCCGTCGACGATCATGTAGTCGTAATTCGGACTGCTCCATTTGAGCGCGACATGGAACCCGTCGTCGCCGACGACGACTTTCACGGGCGACTCGACGCCGCCGCGCCCGGAGCCGCCCTCGAGCGCGACCGGAATCAGGTATTCGCCCGGCGTCAGCTTGACGGACGACGCCGGGTCTTCGACGAGGACGGGATGCGAAACCTTCGCGCGATGGTCGTACCAGTTCCCTTTTCTACCAACGAGCGCGACGTCAAACTTGGAGTCGATTACGGGGACGGGAAGCTCGTAAGCGTAGACCGTCTCGGCGACCCCGTCGCTGTAGACGACGCGTTCGTCCGAGGGAAATAGGAGCGTCGCGCCCGGTCGCCGCGCGTCCTCCGCCTTGCCGAGAAAGAGGTTCACGACGTTCTTCGACGGCAAGACGAGATGGAGCGTCGCGCGGCCTGAGTCAACCGTCATGACGCTTTTTCCCTCGTACGCCTCGTTGACGTGGAACATGGGGCTGTCCGTCGTGAAGTCGACCGAATAGGTTCCGTCGGGCAGATCGACGAGAGGAACGGGCGCGGACGCGGGAATCGGCGCGCTCAGATCGTCGGCGCCGGAGTTGCAGCCGAAGAAAAGCGCGTTCGCGAGAAGGCACGAGAGGAAAAGACGGCGCGGTATTCGTTTCATTCGTCGGTCTCCGTCGCGTCGGCGAGTCGGGCGAGATAGAGGTCGCGAATCGCGGGAAGGCGCCCGAGTCCGAGGATCTGCGTCTCGACGGAATCGAACTTGCCCGACGCGTTAAAGAGGGTTTTCCAAGAATCGTCGTCGTCGCCCGCCATGTCGTTGTTCGCGTGATCCCCCGCGACGACCATGAAAGGACGCAGAACGACGTTGCGGAACCCCGCGGCCGCGACCGCGTCGATTACGCGATCGCAGGCGGTCGTCTCGGGCTCTCCTTCGACCGTTCCGATCCAGACGTTTTTATAACCGAGCTTGGCGACCGCCGCCTGCGTCTGGGAATACGCGACGCGCGCGCTGTGCGACGTTCCGTGCCCGAGGAAGACGTACGCGGTCCCCCGCTCCGCCGCCGCGTCGAGGGAGTCGAAACCCGAAACGGCGACCGCGTCGGCGGCCAACGCTTGGAGAACCGACTCCTGGTCGGCGCTCGAAGCGTCGGCGTCGGAAAAAGCGGGCCCGAGAAGCGGCTCGGCGATTCGGACGGACTCGAAACTGTCGGCGCGTTCTTTAACGAGCGCGACCGCCTCGTCATACTCCGCGCCGTGCATGAGAAGCGTCGGCTGGACGACGAGATTCTTCACGCCGTTTGCGACCGCGCGGTCGAGCGCCTGCTCGATATTGTCGATACTCTCGCCGTCGCGCGCCTGGACGTGATTCACGATAATCTGGGCCGTAAAGGCGCGGCGAACCGACCAGTCGGGATACGCGGCGGCGATCGCCTTTTCGATCCCGCCGATATCTTCGACGCGGCTCTCGTTGAAGGACGTTCCGAAGCTGACGACGAGAATCTCGTTCGCCCCGATTCCGTCCGCGTTGAGCGGATCGTCGGCCCCGGCGTCGCCCGTATCGCGCCCGAAATAGTCGGGATCGGCGTGTTCGCCCGAAACGAGCGACTTCTGGCGGTCCGTCAGCGCGTCCCACGCGTCTTTCGCCGCCGCACATTGCGCGTCCGTCTCGTCCGTTCGGTTCTGAACGTAAATCGCGTCGATCAGCGCGGCGACTTTATCCGCCGCCTGTTGGTCGGACGACGTCGTCGAGACGCCGCCGGGGCGCGAATCTCCGTCGGTTCGACAATCGCGAACGCTGGCAACCGCCAAAACAAGACAAACCGCCAAAACCGCAAAAGAAGTTTTTCTCACCTGTCGCATTCCCATTCTATTATTGGAGTGAAGTCGTCGACGGTCGCAAAAGGCGGAACCGTCTTCAAAAATTCTCGCGCTCTTAAAGCCGCCTCTCATTATACAGTATTCGCGCTCTTCGTAAAACTACAAGCGACGAATATGCGCCAACGCGCGGGCGTTGGATCCCGGTATCGCGCCTTTACGCGTTTTCTTACGCAGGGTCGACACGGCGCGAAACGCTAGGGCGGCGCTCGTTGGCGCCGCCGTCTGGGGCATATAATATGAATCGGACGCCTGACCAACGGGAAGGCTGGAGTTGCGCGCCGGACGGGCTTTAGACGAAGATTTGATGAGAATGGCAATTTTGCCGTTGACGAGAAAGGGCCGTCCGGCGAAAATTGAAATGATCGATCGTGTTATCGACGTCGCAACGAAGCTACAGAAAGAAGATGAAATAAGCGCGTCGTTCGTTTTGTCCGCTATGTACGTCGCGGCGGGCGCTTTTGTTACGACAGAGCAAGAAGACAGGATTAAGGAGGCGATAGATATGACGGGTCTCGGAAAAAAATACGAACAAGAGAGAGAACGCTATGGCGATTATCGCGCCGCAGAAGTGTATGTTGAACTCGTAGAAAAGAAAATTCAGACGCAAGGCGTTACGGAAAAAGAAGCCTGTGAACTCGTCGGGATTTCTGTTGAAACCTATAAAATGGCTAAAGCCGTTATCGAATCAGGAAAAGAATTAGAATTGGCATAACCAACGCGCGGCCAACGCTCGGCCAACGCTCGGGCGTTGGATCCCGGTATCGCGCCTTTACGCTTTTTCTTACGCGGAGTCGACACGGCGCGAGGCTCCAAGCCCTCGCTCGTTGGCGAGGGCGCCTGGGGCATATAATTTGAATTAGGCGCCTGACCAACGGGAAGGCTGGAGTTGCGCGCCGGACGGGCTTTAGACAAAGAACGAACCCTAAAGCGCGCGATAAAAGCCGCCTTCGGCGGCCGCGCTACCCTCAGCGGCGAGGTCGCCGCCGCGCTATAAAAGCCGCCTTCGGCGGGCGGCGGCCGCTATAGTCTTTTTGAGGCCTTCTAGAAAAGTTGTTTCGGGCTTCCATCCGAGTTCGCGGCGGATTTTAGCCGGGTCGATCGCGTAGCGCAGATCATGACCTTTGCGGTCTTCGACGAAGGTTATGAGGTCTTCCGATTTCCCGAGTTCTCGACAGATCAGCCTGACGACGTCGATATTGCGCATTTCGTTATGTCCGCCGACGTTATAGATTTCGCCGACGCGTCCTTTGCGGAGAATCAAATCGATCGCCTTGCAATGATCCTCGACATAGAGCCAATCGCGCACGTTCAGGCCCTGACCGTAGACGGGCGTCGGTCTGTCGTTGAGTAAATTGTCGATCGTGAGCGGGATAAGTTTTTCGGGAAACTGAAACGCGCCGTAGTTGTTAGAGCAGCGGCTTACGGTTACGGGCAGTCCGTAGGTGCGAAAGTACGCCATGACGAGGAGGTCGGCGGCGGCCTTCGACGCACTGTAGGGCGAGCTTGCGCGAATCGGGGATTCTTCGGTAAAGAACAGGTCGGGCCGGTCGAGGGGCAGATCGCCGTAGACCTCGTCGGTTCCGACCTGATGAAAACGCCGGACGTCGAAGGCGCGGCACGCGTCCATCAGCGTTCCGGTTCCGACGACGTTCGTCTGCAGAAAGACGCTCGGATCGTCGATACTCCGGTCGACGTGCGTCTCCGCCGCAAAGTTCACGACGATCTCAGGCCGCTCCTCGTCGAAAAGCCGCCAGACCCCGGCGCGGTCGCAGATATCGAGCCTGACGAACCGGAAATTCGGACGCTCCAGCGCGTCTTTGAGCGTCGAGAGACTCCCCGCATACGTCAGCTTATCGACGCAGACGATTCGGTCGTCCGGCCGCGTTTCAAGCATATAGAAAATAAAATTCGCCCCGATAAAGCCCGCGCCCCCCGTTACGATAATCGTCATCGCTACGCCCTTCTCCAAGTCAAAAAAAGATTTTCGTCTATTTCGGTATTTTAAACCCTTAACCCAACGAACGCAACCAACGCCCGCCAAAGGCGAGTTTAATCTCGCGCCTTGAGGCTTTTCTCACACGAAGTCAACACGGCGCTAAACTCAAGGGCGGCGTTAGGCGTCAAGCGCCTTGGAACGTACAAGCGCGTCGGCAATCCTGTTAGTCGAAGAATCATCGAAGAAAGCAAGCGCAACGGATTTGAAGTTGACCGAGGACGTCGACAAGGCGACATGAAGCAGATCGGCAGATATTTCGACGGCACGTTGAAAAAATCCTCTTGAAAATCATGGGGCGCATTGCGAAGGAGAAGGAAAAAGAAAGCCTCGAATAAAAAAACAGCCGCGCTCCATATCAAGAAGGAACGCGGCGATTCTCTTGAAAACTAAACGACCTTCAATTTCTCTGTCAAACATACGCGGCGATAAGATCGCGAATAAACTCCGACTTGTTCTTCTGCGCGGCGGCGGCGAGGCGCGTAAGCTGCTCGTCTTCGTCTTCCGTCATACGCACGACTAGACGACGCGACGCTTGACGACCTGAATTCTTGGGACGACCCGCGCCAGCCCTCGCGCCGCCTCGCGTCTCTTCGGGAAAATCTTCGGGGTAATACTCTTTCATATCGATAGAGACTAACGCCAGTCGGCACCCTTCCGGAATTTCAATCTGCTCTCGCGAGGACGGTTCCGGGACGGGCTCCCCGTCTTCTTCCATCCCATGGAGATGAAGCGCGAGACATTCTTGAGATTCAAAAATCACGTCGTCAATATCAACGCCTCCAGAAGCCGTTCCCGGCAAATCGGGGAAGAAAGCCCCAAACCCATCGGAGCTCGGTTCAAGAATCGCATAATACGCATAGTACCGTTTCATTGTTTGAGTCTCCTTTGAACTTTAGATCATCAAGGCGTCATGTTATATCGAGAGCACGTCGTTCGTTACTATTCATAAAAGAACGCCGTTGTCAAAACGGCGATGCAATCGCGAACTCATTTCATCAAGAAAAACACGATTTGCGGCGCTGAACCTTAATCGAACCTAGAGACGTCTTCTTCATTTTAAGTCGTCCACCCCACGAAGGGATGGACGAATCAAGCATGGTCAAAAATGAATATTAAACCATATTTCAACCCACCCGCCCCCCAACGGAGCGGGACTAAACTCGACCCCTAGTTATACCTACATTTCAATTTCAATCCACCCTCCCCACGCGGGGTGGGACGACATAAACGACATGATTGGTTTTTCATAACACAATTTCAATCCACCCGCCCCGTGTGGGGCGGGACTTCAAGATACGCTCATATATCTGATAACAGCCGATATTTCAATCCACTCGCCCCGTGTGGGGCGGGACTAGCGTTGCCGACACGTTCAAAACAAGTATGAATTTCAATCCACCCGCCCCGTGTGGGGCGGGACGAACCGAAGCGCCGAGCTTCCTACAATAGTTACATTTCAATCCACCCAC
>CAMJTU010000047.1 GCA_946408825.1 uncultured Planctomycetaceae bacterium | reverse complement strand
GGCGGCGTCCGAAAAGGCGACCGCGACGCTAGAGAAAAAGACGGAACAGCTCGACACGGCGCTCGCGCTGCGGCTGGAGTCGATCGAACGGATGCGCGCCGACGGGCTGACGCTGGGCGCGCGACTCGCGTCGCGAGACCGATCGCTCGTCGGGGTAACCGACTACAACCTCCGCTCGCAGATAACAAGCGCTGCGCAGAGCGATTTGGAAACGCTCTGGAAAGCGAACACGCAGGAACGCGCGGAAATAGAAGTCGCGCTCTGCGACGCGCTCGTCGCGACGTCGGCGGCGCTTGAGAAGGCAACGCTAGCCGCCGACCATGCGCAAGAGACGACGCTCTGGAACGCGCTCGGTCAATATTGGAAAGACGAAATCGCGCGAGGAACGACGCTTGCGATCGCGGAAGAAAGCGCGGTCAACACGGCGCAGACGGCGCTCAATACGGCGGAACAGAACCTCGTAACGGCGCAAATTACCGCCGAATCCAGTTACGATCAGGCGTTGACAAACTCCGCGATAGCCGCCGCGTCGAGCGAGTTTACGCTGGCGCGAAACCTCTGGACAAATCAATACGCAACTTATTATAGCGCATTAAGTTCCGCGTGCCAGAATCTGTCCGATCAGCTTGTCGGAAGCTACTATCAGTCGCTAATCGCCGCCGCGCAACTTGATTACGGCGACCAGTGGAGCTACGACGCAACCTACTTTAACGCCGCGCTTACGAAAGAGACGACTTACGCGAATACGACGCGAACGCTCGATACGAACTACGCAAATTCCGTCGTCGGGTCGGTCTTTAATTACTGCAACTCGCAGATCACATCGAGCGCGACGAGTCTGAACCGAACGAAGACGAGCGACCAAGCGGAGATCGACGCGCGAATCGCGTATTATCTGGCGTATGAAAACGCGGAATACGCGCAGGCGCTGGCGACGATAACCGCGAAGGAAGACGCGCTGACGCGAAAAATCGACCTTATGTCGCTCTGGTCGCGGTATTCCATCGATATCGGGTGGTCGTACAACACGATGCAGTACGGGGGACTCGACACGCTTTCGTGGTCGACGAGTTATTCGTCGAACAACTGGTCGCCGTCGAATTTTACGGGCTACGTCTACACGACGATTCCGACGGCGACGGAACTTGACGAGATAGCGTACGACGGACTCAACGGCTCGTCGACGGTGACGTCGATTGGAAACATCGGGCTGGGATCGACCTATTCTCTTCTGTGGCAGGGCTACAACGCGAACAACCTCTGGTCGGGCTTCAATAATCTGAACGCCGCGCTTAAAAATATGACGATTAAGAACGCGGAGCTAACCGCCGAGTCGTCGAAAGCGTCGGCGCGAAGCGCTTACGCGTCTGCGTACGGGACGCTCTACTCATTGGAAGCAACCGCTCAACTCGACGACGCGCAAACGGCGCTCACAAGCGAGATCAACGCGGAAAAGACGCTCAACACTTCGGTCTGGAACGCGAGCGAAACGGCGCATACCGGGACGTTAAACGCGATCGTCGCGTCGGATACGTCCTCCGACGTCGCGACGTACATCAACGCGTCGCTCGGAAGCGCTCTGAGTTACGCAAGCTCCGTCGCGTCGGCGTTCGGTGATTTTCAGATCGGGAACCGTCAGAGACGGTATAATAACGCGTCGGCGAACGATCCTCGGAAGTCGCTCTATAGTCAAGACGTCGCGTGGGCGACGAATATGAAGTCGCTCCGGAACCAATATTACGACGTCGCGGGCGACGCGATCAGCGACTATTATACGTCGCTTACCAGCGCGTATACGAGCTACGTCTCGGGAGCGTTGACGACGCTATCGACGGCGGAACAGGCGTATTTCAGCGCGCTCAAGACCTATTCGATCGCCGCGATGAACGCCGACGGGGACTATTCGCAAGCGCTCTTCGACGCGGAACGAGACCGGGCGGAAGTTTACATCGACGCGGCGATCGCGGAGCTGACGGCGAACTATGCGACGGAAGCGAGCCTCGCCGCAAGTCGCGCGAGCGCCTACGCGACCCAGCTCGCCGCCGTCGAGGCACTCTTTAACGCGACGCAGTTCGCCGACGGACGCGGGGAGTACGACGCCCTGCTTCAAGGAACGTCGGGCGATCAGACGGACTATTTTGACGAAATCGTTTCAACGTCGAGTCAAGTCGTCTCGACGCAAACAAGCGCGAACTCCGCCGATTCGACCCTCGCGACGCAGAACGCCTCGGCGCTCGCGTCCGCCCAAGCGGCAAACGCCGCCGCATATACGGTCGCGACCGAACAGGCGGAGGCGGATTATACGACCGCCGTCAATAGCGCGTGGAACGACGCGTATCTCGAGCAACTTAGCGTCGTTTCTGATCTTAAAGACGCCTCTGAACTGGCGACGTCAAATCTTGACGCCGGACTTGAGAACCTTGAAAACGTCTACCGCGCCGCCGTCTTCGCCGCGTATGACGCCTTTGACGAGGAATGGGACGAGATAACGCGAGTTTTATCTTACCAGCAAACGCGAATCGATTCCGGGCTTACCGTCGGTTCCAACGTCTTTGAGAATCCGACGTTCGACTTTGAAGTCTGCTTCGTCGCGGGGACGCCCGTTCTCATGGCTGATGGTACGACAAAGCCGATTGAAGAAATTCGCCCCGGCGACATGGTTCTCGCGGCGGATCATCTTGATCCTGAAGGGAAGCCCCAAGCGGCTCGCGTTGCGAGGTTTTTTGACAACGGAGAGAAGGAGGTTGTTCGCTTAAG
Source organism: uncultured Planctomycetaceae bacterium (assembly GCA_946408825.1). GTDB lineage: Bacteria > Planctomycetota > Planctomycetia > Pirellulales > Thermoguttaceae > RUG369. Next base: position 23,865 of record CAMJTU010000047.1, on the reverse strand, counting down.
ATTTCAGAATGGGGAGGAACTCGTCTGTACGCCTTCGCATAGGTTCTATGTTTGCGGGAAAGGGTGGATTTGCTCCGAGGAATTAGTAGCTGGTGACGAGTGTTTAACGGCGGAGAGGGAACGCGTTACGTTTGTCTTGCGAAAGGAGGAGGGTGAGGGAAAGTGGATGGTTTATAATTTTGAAGTTGAGGGGCGACATACATATTTTGTAGGAGACGAGCATATCCTTGTGCATAACGATTGTATCAAGTGTGGTCGTGAAATTCCAGAAAATAATTTATGGGGAAACCCGAAGTGCCCTCATTGTGATATAAAAAATCAAAAGACATATAACGAAGTTGAAGGAATGCGCGAAAAAAATATTGAACGTCTTTCGAGAATCTGTAATTTCTCCAGAAGGCAGGTCGAAACATTCGCTTCTGATGTAACATTGGAAGAATATATTATGGCATATTGTAATTTTGACTTTACATTGGACGAGATATACTTTTTTACAGTTTTTGGTCGTGGCAACGAATCTTTGCGTAAACATTACGTCGAACGGTTTGACAAAAATAAAATGTATGAATTCTTTGAATTAGATTGGGAGCAACTTTCAAATCAAATATGGAAAGATGAGGTTGAGAATGACGGTTATGTAACATGTTATTTTTTGAACGACAGATGGAAGCTTCTTAAAGATAGTGAGTCTGTATATCATAGAAAAAATGGTTGGGTGTGTTTTAAGTGGTGTTCAGACAACGGAAGGGAACTTGTTATACAAGCACGAGATGCAATATTTATAGGAAAAGACGGTAAGTTACAGAAGAGAAGAGAAAGTTATCTGGAAGTAGATTTACGATTGATGGGCACTTACAATTATGGTAACTCATTCGGTCTTTTAAATCCAAAGAGTAAAAAACACCTTGATGAGGATATAATACCGTTTCTTTTTCATAAAAATGTTCCTTTGCAAGATTATATATTTAAGGTAGTCATAAAACCCTAAATCTCTTTTGTCCACTCAAACTGCTGGATATTCCAAATGGTAATCATGTACAATAGTGAGTTCAAAGATATAATAAACGACAGAAATAATTGTTCATGATCGATGTTGTCAGGGGGATTTCCTAGCTGCGAACGAAGGTCTCGACTATTTCAAGACGATATTTCAATGTCGTTTATTATAGTTTTTGAATTCTGCGTCGATATTCAATAAAACCTGTTATGTATATTAAGGATAAACTTCTCAGACAAATGCGGTTAAGAAATTATGATGAAGAAATTATTGATTAGTAATATAATAGGGCCATTATGTGTAATAATGGATGTTTATTCTATCGCAGTAGTAATATTCACGTCAATCATATATATTTATCTTGATCAATCTGGAATTGTATTTATTAGTGATCTTCCTAAGGAACTAGGCTCTTTAGCATCTCTTTCTTTATCTAACTATCTTTTTGTATTGAAAACAATCCTACCAATAAGATTTATTTTCGTTTTGCTTTTTTATGATTTTGAAAAAGGCATACTATTAAACGTTTTTATTTTTGATGTGTCTTTACAAATATTTATGATAATTTTTACGCTTATAAATAAAATTGAATCACTTATGTATATTTGAACTGTTTGTTTTATTTATGTTGAATTTTTTGCGATATGTTAGGCAAATGTCAATACCCCTTATAAATAGAATTGTCAATGTAGTTGATGGCTTAATCGAATCTCTCTAATTGACTTTTTCAATAGGACGTAATAAAGAATTATAATTTACTTAATAAATGAATTTCATTATAGATGTTTCATTTCCTTAAAAGTAGAATTGACCTTGAAATCTAACCAATCGTTAACCAGTATATAAGGTACAATTTTACGCAATAGACTATATAAGTTTATTAAAGTAATAGGTTCAAGACAACTTTAGAGGAGATTTTCTCAGTTCTTTGAGGAGTATTTTATAGAGATCTTCATTTCGATGATTGAATCGAAACTCGCATTCCTTCAAATGCAAATAGAAGGTCTTTTTGGATATTCCTCTGAACTTCGCAAGCCTCATCTTAGCCCATCCCCAAAAGTTTTCAATGCCATTAATGTGATTGTGACCATTCGCAAACTCATTGTTTCCATGTTGGACTCGATAGTGTTTTTGATAGCCAAAATCAACCAATCCGTCGTAGGTTTTGAAGCCGTCCGTATAGATTGTTGAATCAGGACTGACCTTAGAGGCGATGATAGGATAAAGTTCGTTTACTGAACAGTTTGAAACAACTTGAGTATATACGTTTCCTCCTCGTTTGATCAGACCAAACACGATGTGTTTCCCCTTGGCTCCACGACCGCGTTTACCGCGAACGCGTTTCGCTCCGAAGTAGCTTTCATCAAACTCAACGCTACCTTTTTCAAAGACGCTTTCCTGTTCGCAAAGGTAAACAATACGGTCTCGGAGAGCAAGGAGGATACGATTGATTGACTGACGACTGACGCCTGTCAATGAGGCAATTTTGTTTGCTTCAAAGTCAAGGGAAAAGTATTTCAAAATCGAACGAGTTTGACGATCGGAAATGTGCGAACTTTTTTATGTGTTTGTTAATCATTAGTTCAGTATAACTTAGATGACTAATTTGTCAACTAAAGTTGTCCTGAACCTTTGTTTAAATCGTCAAAGCAATACTTGGGTTTGGGCGACTATCAACTGCCACAGTATCGAGCCATTGAAAAGTACCTTCATATCGTATTATGCGCCCACTACTTACTGACCCGACAAGCCAACATCGCGCTTACCGGAAATGCAAAAAAACTTGAAAATACAACCCCTATTCGTATTGGCGTTTACAAAGCAAAATTGATATTTCAAAACATGATTGTCAATGATTGTATCGAAGTCGTCTTTAACAATAAACGCTACGAAAACAAAGTAAAAGATTCGTGGAAAAGATCAAAAATCACTATTAGAACAAAATATCGCTGATCTTATATGTGGCGTCTAACAATATCTAGGACGCTATATGCAAAATCGCTGTTTGCAATTTGAGAGGAATTATTCAATGCTTAACGAGAATATGTTAAAGTGGTTATTCCCTTTCATCACAACAATATGCGGTTCCTGTATTGCTTTCATTTTACCTGATAAGATGCCTTTCAAGATTCGACGTATCTTCTACGGAATTTCTGGCGGATTCTTCGTTTCAATGATGTTATGGATTATGATGTATTGGAAGTTTATGGTAGCGCTCCGTTTTCGTGGAGAAACATTCTTTATACCAATTGTAAACTGCTTTTTGGGAGGCTTCTTACTTTTACCAATTCTTTCCTCAATATCTCGAGTTTATTGTAAGACCTATACGGGATTACGAAAACCTACAAAATTCATGATCGCCATTTCTTTCTATTTTTGTGTAAAGGGCGTGGTAATTTGCATGACTCCTTCATACCATTTCGTTGATCGAATGTTATTTCAGAATATCGTTTTGGGTGCTATCACTGCGATACCGCTTCGCCTCTCGGGTTATTCCGCCACAAAGTCTTTGCGATTATCCTTATTCGCAATCTGTGCTATATTGGTTCCTTTACTGATGTGTTTTTTCTGGCATGATAACGAATCAACACTTCCATTTTTAGCATTTTTTACAGGCGGTATCATGTGTTATCTCGTTATAGAAATGCTTTTTTCAAAAAGAATATGGACTCACTATTTTTCTATCCAAGCGCTCTTTACAACTTATTTGACAGGATTTCTCGGGATGCTGTTATTTAAGAATCAACTGTAATCCAGACCATTTTGAATGAAATTTCCGTCGCGAACTCTTTGAATGCTCGATATAAAAGCTATTCGAACCGCTTCCTCGAGAGAAATCGCTAGTCTCGTTATGAGACTAGCGGCTCGAAAGGATATCCTCTGAAAAAAGCGCGATTCCTCGGGGGACTTCCATTTTTCTTTCAAAGCGCTAGAATACGCGAAAACGCCTCTTGCTCGGCTGGCGGACGTCTCCGTTGCAGACTTAGCGCAAGGGGTTTTTTGTTTCAGGACGCGAACCTCGAACGACTTGGGGTCGCGCGTCAGCGCAGAATCCGTCGGTATAGCTCAAAAAGAGGTTATGATGGCCGCAACGTGCGTGATCGGGTTACAGTGGGGCGACGAGGCGAAAGGTAAGATCGTCGATTTTCTCACTTCGCAAAACGACGTCGTCGTCCGTTATCAGGGCGGCGCGAACGCGGGGCACACCGTCGTTTTTGACGGCAAGAAATACAAACTTTCTCTGATTCCGAGCGGCGTCTTTCGTCCCGAGGTTAAGTCGGTTATCGCCAGCGGCGTCGTGATCGATCCCGAGTCGATCCTCGGCGAGATCGACCGCCTTCGCGAGTCGGGCGTCGAGATCGAAAAGAACCTGTTCATCAGCGAGCGCGCCCACGTTATCTTCCCGTGGCATAAGGAAGAAGACCGACTTATGAACGAGGTCGGCGGTCGCTCCGAAGCGATCGGCACGACGCTCCGCGGCATCGGACCCTGCTATCGCGACAAAGTCGGTCGCTCGACCGCGATCCGCATGGGCGACCTGTTCCGCGCCGATTTCCCCGAAAAAGTTCGCGCGATCTGCGCGCTCAAGAATCGTTCGCTCCCCGGGCTGGCGCATTCCGAAGAAGCGCGCGCCGCGATCCAGCCGCTCGACGCGGAGAAGATTATCGCCGACTACCAAGGTTACGCCGCGCGTCTGCGCCCCTTCGTCGGCGACGTCGTCAACTATCTTCTCGACGTGGTCGACGCGAATAAACGCATTCTCCTCGAGGGCGCCCAAGGGTCGCTCCTCGACGTCGATTACGGCACGTTCCCGTACGTCACGAGCAGCAACAGCTCCGGGGTCGGCGTCACGGCGGGCTCCGGGATTCCGGCGACGTATTTCAAGCGGATCGTCGGCGTGATCAAAGCGTACTCGACGCGCGTCGGCGGCGGCCCGTTCCCGACGGAACTCAAAGACGAAATCGGCCAGCGCATCCGCGACAATGGCAACGAGTACGGCACCGTGACGCGTCGTCCGCGCCGCTGCGGCTGGTTCGACGCGGTCGCCGTCCGCTATACGAGCCGTCTCGGCGGCGCGACGGAACTCTCCGTCATGCTCCTCGACGTTCTTAGCGGGTTCGATACGATCAATATCTGCGTCGCGTACGAACTCGACGGACGCCGGATCGAACATTTCCCCGCCGACGTCGACGACCTCGCTCGCGTCAAGCCGATTTACGAGATGCTCCCCGGCTGGTCCGAAGATATCACGGGCGTCAAGAACTACGAAGATTTGCCGGAAAACGCGCGGAAGTATCTCGATCGCCTTTCGACGGTCGTCGGCAAGCCGATCAAGTTCGTCTCCGTCGGACCGAGCCGCGATCAAACGATCGTTCGTTGAGATTCGCGCGAGGATGAAGCGCGGTTGCGATTTTTGAAGAGGAGGGGGACTGCGAAACAGCTTTGCGGTTCCCCTTGATTCGTTTATACGGGAGAACGCCAATGAAACGCCTTCTGACATTCTGTTTTACCGTCGCCCTGCTTGCGCTCGCGACGACCGCGACGCCTGCCTTTGAACCGACCGACGCGAGCGAAGTCGCGCTCTATAACGCGAGGCTTACGCCGGGACCGCGCTCCGTCGAGTTCGGTCGCGGCGTCGTCGTTTTCAACGAGAAACTGCGCTGCGTCGTTCTGACGGCGGAGCCCGACGTCGATTTCGGCGCGGATCTGGAAACGCTGCGCGCGGGCGTTCGTCGCGATTTTTGCGCCGATTTTGCGTTCGAGAAGAAATCCGCCGCCGAGTTTCTCGCGGAGCTTAAAGAGAAGGGCGACGCGTCCGACGACGCGCTGCGTTTCGCTCAGAAACTGACCGAAGACGCCGAGTTCTTCCAGAAGAAGAACGCCTACCGCTGTCTTGCGCTCCGCGACCCGAGCTTTGCGAGCGACGCGTCCGCCAAAGAACTCGCCGAACGCCGGAACGATTCGGCGGGGACGCTTCTAATCGCCGTCTCCGATTTCGCCGGACTACGCGACTCCTTCAAGACGCTGCGCCAGCTTTCGGAAACGTTTGGCGTCTCGGCGACGACGGAGGATTCGCGGCGCTTTATTCCCGAAGTCGAGATCGACGACGCGCCCCTTCTTGAATTTCGCGGAATGCACCTCTGCTGGTTCCCCGAAACGGAGATTAGCGAGATCGAGCGTTCGATTCGGTTAGCGGCGTATTACAAGCTCAATTACATTGTGTTGGAATTTTGGGGCGTCTTCCCCTTCGACGCGTCTCCCGCCCTGTGCTGGGATGAATTCCACACGACGAAGGACGACGTTCGCCGACTTGTCGCCATCGGCAAGGAACTCGGCGTCGAGCTGATTCCTCAGATGAATCTTTTCGGACACGCGCCCGCCGCTCGCGGTTCGTCCGGAAAGCACACGATTCTCGATTTTCACCCGGAAATGGAGCCGCTCTTCACGCCCGACGGGTGGACGTGGAACGTTTGCAACCCCGCGACGCGCGAACTGCTGACGAAGTGCGTTTTGGAACTCTACGAGACGTTCGACCGTCCGGCGTTTTTCCACATCGGCTGCGACGAGGCGTATTCGGCGGGGACGAGCTTCATTGAGCGGCGCGACGGCGGCTATCTCGACGCGCTCGCGGATTGGATCGTTTATTTCCACGATCTCCTGAAAGAGCGAAACTGCCGGATTATGATGTGGCACGACATGCTGATCGAGGCGTCCGATTTCAAAGGCTACACGACCGGCGGTCTTGCCAAAACGCGCGGACTGATCGATAAGCTGCCGAAGGATATTCTCATCTGCGACTGGCAGTACGGCGCGCCGAAAGAGGGCGAAACATGGCCGACGACGACCTATTTCCTCGACAAAGGGTTCGACGTGCTCGCGTGTCCTTGGGAGAATCTCGACGGAATCCGCAGTCTTGCGAAAAACGTCGCGGAGAAGAACGCCTTCGGACTCCTCTGCACGACGTGGCACACGCTCTACGGGGACAAGTTGCGCAAGGAGTTCCCCGTCGCCGCCCAAGCCGCGTGGGGTACGAAATATCAAGGATCGAATCCGTTCGGTTTCCCGTTTGACCGCCATTTGCGTCAAGCGCTCCAGAACGCCGTTTACAAGGATTACCGAACGAACGGCGTCAACGACTGGCAGGTTCCCAAAGAGACGAACGTTCCCTATTGATAGACGCGGCGGTTTTCGTCGCTTCACTTTCGCGTGAAAGGACGGCGCGAGCTTCAACGCTTCGCGCCGTCTTTATTTTTTTCTTGACGGGGAACCGTCGCGCGCTCGTCCGAGACGAGTTCTCCGCTTTAACGCGACGGACGCCTTTTTAATATCCGTCTTGCGCGGATTGTCGAAAAAGGCTAGCGTTATCGGGTCGGCGCAAGGACGCGCCGCAGGACGTTTTGAGAAGAACTCACGTTGGTTTTGACATGCACGCGCTTTTTATTCTTTCGATTGGCGCCGTCGCGCTTGGCGGCTCGATAGTGTGGGGATCGTTCTTTTTTGACTTTTCGAAGTCGTCGAGGTCGCGGGATCGCTCGTCGCGTTCCGCGAAATCGAAACGGAAGTCCGAGGAAGGACGTCGCGTCGCGGTCTATGAGTTTACGGAGTTCGATTCCGAGACGTCGGTCTGACGCGTCGGGCGTATAACGCGCGATTGCGCGCAAGGAGGGCGTTGTGTTTTCGGTTAAACTGGACGCGTTCTGCGGACCTGTCGATCTGCTCCTGTATCTCGTTCGCAAGCGCGAACTCGACGTTTTCGATATTCCGATCGCGGAGGTCGCGGATCAGTTTCTGCTCTTTATCGACGCGCTCGAGGCGCTCAATCTGGACACGGTCGGCGAGTTTGTCACGACGGCGAGCGCGCTTGTCGAGATTAAGTCGTTCCAAGCGCTTCCGACGGAAGACGAAAAAGCCGCCGAAGAAATCGAGGATCCGCGACGCGACCTCGTGACGCAGCTCCTCGCGTATAAGAAATTCTGCGAGAACGCGGGGCTCCTCGAAGAGCGCGGACGACGCTGGCAACGTCGTTATCCGCGACTGTCGAACGATTTGCCGTCGCGCGCGCGCAACCTTGCGGAAGAGCCGATTCAAGACGTCGAACTTTGGGATCTCGTAGGCGCCTTTGGACGCATTCTTCGCGAAAAGACGCCAGTCTTCCACCACTCCATGAAGGGCGACGACACGCCGACGTCGATCCATGTTCAGCGCGTCTATACCCGACTCCAGCGCGAGCGGTCCGTTCTCTTTTCCGAACTCTTCACGGAAGCGGATCGCAAGACGACGCTCGTCGGGATATTTCTCGCGATTCTCGAGTTGACGCGCCACGGGTACGCCTACGTCTCGCAGGACGTCGCTTTTGGCGACATTACGGTCTCGTTCCGCGAAAACTCGAAGCCGTTCGACCTTCTCTATCTGAAAGAGTTCGACTACGCGCAGGCGGGCTGATCCGTTATTCCTTTGGCGCAAATTCGACGCGGTAGAAGAACGCGCTTTCGGGCGCGACGTCGCCGCAGTCGTAGAAGTTGGCGGGCGAAGAGAGCGGAACGTCGTCGAGCCATTTGAAGGAAACGGCGGTTAAATTGTCGCCGTCGGCGAAAAGCGCCGTCGGAACGGCGATCATGAGCTTGTTCCCTTCGACGCGCCAGCGGCAGTCTGAAATTTCCTTCCCCGCGTAAAACGTCCGCGCGCGCTCCGTCAGTTCGTCCGCTTCTTTCCGCGCGTCAAAGCGCCGTCGTTCGCGCTCGCTCCATTCTTTGAGCGCCGCGACCTGTTCGACGGTCGCATAGGGATGAAGCTGCTTATCGACGAGTCGCTGCGTCTCGGGGTAATCTTCAAGGTCGTCGCGTTTCGTGACGTCCGCCAGCCGTTTCCGCGCTTCTTCCGCGGCGCTCCCGTCGTAATACTGCGCGACGACCGTTCCGTTTTCGTCGTACTTAACGCCGACGACAAGCTCCGCGCCGCGCCAGCCGGTCGCAAGCGCGTCGTCGAGGTCGAGCGCGAGACAGAGCCCGTTGAGACGCGAGGGCGCGAGCGCTTCGCGCGTTTCGAGGTAGAAATAGACGTTTTTGTCGTCTCGCGCGACCTTTGAGATCGACAGATCGTTACGCCCCTTGTCCTTTTTATACCACAGTCCGGCGATTCCTCGAAAATCTCGCGGCTCCGTTTCTCCCGAATAGTCTTTCAACGTCGGTTCGACGTCCTTCCATTGTTCAAACGATCCGGTTAGGTCGATTGATTTAGGGGGCGCGGGCTGGGGCGGGCGAGGCGAGCCCTTGAAACGTCTGATTCCGTCGACCGTTTGCAGGTAGTAAGCGTCGAGCGCCGCGCCGCGGACGGGCTCGACGTCGCGACTGTATTCTAGGTCGTATTGATCGACGAACGCATAGCGGTTCGCCCACTCGATCTGCCAACGACCGGCGATCCACTCGTTCCAGCCGGTAATCATGAGGAATTGGGGATCTACTTCAATCGCGCGCGTCCATTGCTGGGCGAAGTTGAGTCCTTCGAGGGGCGCGAACCTGTTTTTTTCCGCGCCGTAAACGAAGGAACGTCCGCGCCCGATGAGTTCGCCCATCCAAACGGGGCCTTGTTTGTCGTCCCGCGCGAGGTTCTGAGCGGGGGAGACGTTGAGCTGTTCCGGACGATCCTCCGCGTCGTGCCACGAATAGGTCTGCGGATAGCCGTCGACCCATCGCCATGCGTCATGCGTTCTGAAGACGGCGTCTGTCGGCCAGTACGTGTCGCGAATCGTGAAGAAGTCGCGCAGTTCCTCGGGAACTTCGTCGGGATTGGCGAGGATCAGCGGCTTGCCCTCCCAGAGGAAGAAGACGGGACGGTATTTTTCATGGGAATAGAACTCGTTCCAGATTTTTTGTATCGTCGCGGTCGCGTTTGTGCGAGTCATAAAGACGACCTGCGGGGCGGGCTCGCCGTTTGCGAACGCCTCCAAAATCACGTCGCAGAGCGCAAGATACGCGTTTTCGTACGTGACCGCGTTCGTCGTGTCAAAGATAAGCGTGTCGACGCCCGCGTCCGCGATCAGTCGAACATGCCTCTTCAAGACGTAGGGATCGCTCGACGCGTAATACCCAAAGAGCGGCTCGCCCCAGTAATGCATCTGGGCGTCGGAGCCGACGAGCGCGTCGTTTTGTTCCGGCCAAGGATCGACCTTCTCGATTTTAGAGATATCGTAGGGGCCGTTTTCGCCCTCGGGAAGGTTACGGTCGCGCGGAATATCGCCGTCGAGCCATAGGAAGTAAAAGAGTCCGACCTTACGATCGGCGCGCGGCGCGGGGACGTCTTTGGGGGCGGAGACGACGCGTCCAAGGTCGTCGACGGCGCGCCAAGGAACGCCGGGAACGCATTTTTCTTGCGCCGACGCGGAAAAGGTCGTGAAAAACGCCGCGAACGCGAGCGTAAACAATAAAGACGAATTGCGAGAGAGACGGAATACGCGTGACATGGCGACGTTCCTTGAACAGAGGAATTCGGACGAAGCGACGCCATTATATTCAAGATCAAGCGCGGTACAAGAAAAACAAAGGTTCCGGCGGAGCGAACTCTGTCGGAACCCTTGTTCTAAGGAGTTTTACGCGTCGGAGAAAATAGCCTTCGCTATTTTCAGCGTCTCGTTTTTGTCGTTATTTTCTGACGCTCGAATCGAAAAAGACCGCGACTTCCGAGGGATCGGGAACGTTCTCTTCTTCTTCGCCGTCGACGTTGAAGAGATTCAAGGGCTCCCGTTGTTTGCGGATCTTGGGACCGCGCGCGAATTCAGGCCTTTCCTCTCGCTCGTCGACGTCTTCAAAGTCTTCCACAGGCTCGTTGGCGTATTCGGAGTCTTCTTCAGATTCGTAGTAGCGCTCAGAATCTTCCATAGGCTCGTGGTCGAGTCCAAGGTCTTCCGCGCGGAGTCTGAGCTTTTCTTCGTCTTGCCGCGCTAACACGCGCTCGGCGTACTGCTCGTGAGTCTCGGCGCGTTGGTACGCGTCGAAGGACGCGGGAAGCGAGCTTGGTCTCGAATTCATCACGACGCCGTTCGTGTCGTTCGAAACGCGACGTCTCGTATCGGACGCCGCATAACGATTATTGGAGGAGTTCGGAATCGTGTACGACGTGCGGTTAGAATTAGACGTGCCGGGAATCGTGTATGGCGCCGCGTGAGCGCGTTCTTGCGTTTCAGGCAAAGTCGTCGCGTCGAAGTCCTCGTCGACGGACATGACGTTAACGTCGTCGTTGCCCATCTCGCGAACCGATTCGACTGAACGTCCTCCTGATAGTTCCTCAAAGGCCGGGAGCTGATCGACGCCGGCGAGAGAATCCTGCGAAGCGTCGATTCCCGAGAGGTAGAGTCTGAGCAAATCTTCGTCGATATTGCCCGGATCGATCCAGCGTCCCGTTTCGTCGAGATCGAAGACGCCCATGAGGAGCATGAGGTTCATTCGTCGAGACTGGTACTGGAGCCAGGTGGACATGATTTCGTTCTGGGAATTCGTGAGCGATTCCAGCGCGTTTGTGAGCGCTTCCGCGCTCGTGTTGACGGACCCGACGCGCGAAGATCCTGTCGGCGGCTTCGTGAGATTAAGCTGCGCCGAATGAACGCGTTTGATTGACGTCAAAACGCTGTCGCGCTGGAGTTCAAAACTGATCTGCGCGAGTTCGATTGCGCGCACCGCGCTGCGAATCTGCCGATGAACGCCGTCGACGTAAAGGTAGTAGTTTCGACGCGCTTGATCGTAAGCGATGAGAGCTTGACGATAGCTGTTTCGTTCGAGGAACCGATCGAGGGGCGCGTCAAACCGAATGTTCGCCGAGAAGTTCGCGTTTTTACTGCTGAAATTGAGGGGGTTGTACCCGTCGTTCGAAATGGAGCCGGCGACGCCGACGCTCAGATCGCTACGGAGCTGATCGGCGACGATCTCAATATTGCGCCACTGGTCGACGAGGTTCGAACGGACGTTCATCCAGTCGAGTCGACGCTCGCGCGCGACCCGGAACGCGTTGTCGGAGTCGACGTTGACGATTGCAAGTTCGATCGTTTCGAGACGCGCTCGCGCTTGAATCAGACGCAGCGTCATGATTTCTTCGGAGAGCTTCGTCAGGCACGAGCTGAACCAGTATCGGTAGACGTCGCTTCGAGCGAGGGAGCCGGAACGGAGCGACGCCAAAGCTTTTTCGAGACTGTCGCGCCGCGTGAAGTATTCCGCGCGATTCTCTTCGGACAGATTCTTAGCGACGGCGTTGAGCGCGCGGAGTTCCGCTTCGATTTCATCCGCGTTGAACTGGATCGGATCGTTGAGATCGGACTCCATATGAAGGTCGGAGACGAGCTGATGAACGGACGACGGGAAAACTTGCTCTTCCGGGTTTTCGCGAAGCATGATAATCATGCTGGCGAGGTCGTCGGGGGAGTACGCAAGCGCCGTCTGATTGATGAGCTCGAGCGTCTTAGCGACGTCGTATTTGACGCCGCGCGCCTTGAGGACGACGCCGTATTCGTTCACTTCTTCTCGCGGACGGTCGAGGTCGTCGCGGATCGCGGCGACGCGTTCGTCGAAATATTTATAATCCGCAAAGGAACTGTCCAGTTCGGGGTTTTCTTCCTCAAATCGCGTGCGAATCGCCTCAAGCGCCTCTTCGCGACGCGGTTTGACGTTGACCTCGAGGTTTTCGACGTCGAAGTTTGTTTCTTGGAGCCCCGCCGCGAACTGTTTGTCAAATTCGGCGAAGATCGAACGCAGGTCGGCGACCGACAACTGAGGAATATTCACGTCGTCGCCGCGAAGATCGTCGATCGAATTGACGTAACGTTCGGCGGTCGTGCCGACGATGCGGTTGTTTTTATTGCGGAGCCACGCGAGGAACGTCGAGACGTCGTTCTGGAGCTGTTCAAGCGTCACGGGCATGAGAACGAATTGCTCGAGGAGCGGGTCGCGAACGACGATGTTGTCGATATCCGGAGGCAACCCTAAGGAAATAAGGTATTCCTCGACGGAGTCGCGGTAATTGTCCTTTAACTGAATGAGATTCTGTTGCGACGACAGCCAGTTCTGACGCATACGGTCGACGTCGGTACGGTCCGTGATGCGGCTCGTCGCGAAGTATTCTTCATAACGCTGATAGTTGTCTTCCGACGACGCGACGTTTGACTCTTGGTTCAGGATCCGGATCTGGCTCGAAAGGAGTCCGTAGAATCCGCCGACCGCCGCGTTTCCGACCCCGCTGCCGGGATAGCCGCCGCTCGACGGCTGCGAGACGGGGGACGAGCCCGTGAGCACGCCGACGTAGAAACCCTGCTGGTAGAACGCAAGCTGTCGAACGTTGGCGAGGAGCCGACGCTCGCTCCGCGTTAAATTCTCTAAGACGATAGCGCGTCCGGCGCCGCGAATGAAGGGCTGGGTGATTGAATATCCAATAGACGTCGTCGGCGTAACCGAATGAGCGCCGGGACTGAAGGTCCACACCATCTCGTTAGCGATTTCCGTGACGATGTTGGCGCCGGTTGCGAGTTTTCGAGTCGCGCCGCCGCTAAGCGTCGACGCGCGTAGCGAACTCGACGAGGCTCCTTCTTTAAACCCGCCGTAATTGTTATAGAAAAGCGAACTTCCGCCGTAAAACTTCGTATCGAACGCGTAACGCTCCGCGGTGACCGCAAGCGCCGCCATGTACACGTTCTCCAAGGCTGTGCGGTACTGCGGCGAATGAAGGAGCGCAAGGTCGAACGCGACCTTCTGGTCGAGAATGATTTCCCCGTATTCGTTTGGCGCCGGCAACGTGTTGCGCCAGTTCTCGTTCTCGATCGCGCTTGTAAAGCCGTTTTTGGTCCATTTCTGAAGACCTCTAGGACCTTCGACGTCGGCGAGGAGCTTGCCCGCGGTTCCGTCGTCGTATGGGGACGGCTGCGCGTCGGGGTCATAAAGGTTGGCGTAACGCGAGTTGCACGAAGCGTCGAGCGTGAAATTCTCGAGTTCCCAATACTTTTCGTCGTCGCTTTTGTCGACGGTATTGAGGAGCTCATACACCTCGTTATCGGCGTCGACCCGGTATTGGCTTCTAGTGCAACCCATACCGACCGACGACGCGAGCGCGACTCCGAAGAGCGCCAGCGCTGCGCTTCGTCGGCGTTTAATTCGGCGCGACTCGCTTTTGCCAGGGGTCTTTTTATTCATCGTTCCATCTCTTTTCTCGTCCTGCGACCCTCCTTGGTCGCCGTTGGACGCTCTAAAACCTCATTACGGAGTCGTAACGACCGATCCTTGTCAGGTTCGACCGTCTCTCCATGCGGTCAGCAGAAACCCCAATGGACATAGCCATAGGAAGACGCCCTATTTCCGCTTGCCGTCTTTATCGTCGAAATAATTATGACTGGTTTAATCAAAACGCCGCCTGTTCCGATTTTAATGAAAGTTTTAATCCGGAAGGTTGTTAGGCGTCTAACTAATTGGCTAGTAAACGTCGTTGGTTTTCGCGAGAAAAGACGGCGTTCATTGTAATGGCGCGGTTGTAACGATAACGCGAATTGAAAGGGAGAGATAATTTGAAAATCTGCGGTAAATATGGGAAAAAACTTGACAATTCCCAGATTTGTGGATAACATCGAAGACGTAGAATTTTATGCGTATTCTATAGGAATATAGACATAATGGTTAAATGTGGCTGTTTAGGAAAAATAGCTCAACGCCGTTGGTCTTTTGGACGATACGCGTAATATAAAGACGCCCGCGTCGCGTTAGTCGCGGGAATCAGTCGTAACCCCCGGGAAGGCGGGTCAAAGGCGGGAAAATGAACGTTTGGAACAAGGTTTTAATGGCGCTGGTCACGATTATGTGCGTCGTTTTCGGCGTCTTCGCGGCCAACAAGTACAATCTTACGAAGGAGCAGGAAGGGAACGTCGCGAAGCTGGAAGCCGATCTGGCGAAGGTTCAAGACGAGATCCAGCAACTGCGCTACGAGATTTACGGGGGTCCGGAAAAGATCGCCGAAAACTGGCGTGAACTCGGATTAGACGGACGGCTCTCGTACCTTCGCGGTCTGCAGAACGGCGAAGCGTTCTCGAACTGCCAGCCGGTCGAAGCGCGCGTCGACGAAGAAAAAGGAACGTCGACGATTGCTTTCGCGGTCGATCCTCAGAGCAAGACGACGGCGTTCCGTTCCGGCGTCGTGGCGTTTGTCTTTGACTCTGGCGCCGCGCTCGTTCAAAAAGCCGCGGCCGCCGGCTCGGCCGACGACGCCGACGTTTCCGAGGTCGCCGCCGACGCGACTGACGCCGACGCGACTGACGCCGACGCGACGGTCGCCGCCAACCCTTACGCTTTCCTTGGCGCGTTCAAAGTCACGGGAGCGAACGACTCGCAGGTCAATCTCGAGTCGGTTGGATACTCTTCCGTCGACGAATTGTCGGCGCTCAAGGAATCCGCGCGCAGCGGCCGCAGCTGGGTCGTTTACGCCGATCGTCTTCCGATCGACTCGCCGGCCGACCTCGCTTATTTTGAAAGCGAACATCCCGAACGCGTCGGCGCGTTGCCGGCGACGACGGCGAATTTCGTGACTCGCGGACTGACCCTCGCCGACGTCGAGGCGATTGGCGCCAACGGTCAGGTCGCCGCCGACTCTCGGTTCCCGGTCGATTTCCAGGGCTCTCTTGAGTATAACTGGTTCGTTCGCGACGAGCAGAACGTGATCAACGCGCGCAACACGATGGCGCTGGAGACGTTCACGAAGATCATCGCCGACCAGTTCGTCGCGATAGGCGAAGAGGTTAAGGACGAAGACGTTCTCGCGTTTGAGAATTGGGACGACGTCTACGCCGCCGCCGTCGCGCGCAAAAAGGTCGATTCGTGGCGCGAAAACATCGCTAAGACAAAAGAAGCGTTGACGCGCATGGAAGGCTATCGCGATCTCGTTAAGAAGACGCTCGACGCCGCCGAACAGGGCGTCGCCGAATGCCGGCAGGCGATTGACGAACTCATCGTGAAGAACGCCGAGACGGCCGCTAAGATCGCCGCCGCGCAGTTCCTCGCGCTTGAAAAGGTCGAAGCGGAGTCCAAGACGGTCTCCAATCGCGACGGCGTCAACTCCGACATCTGACGTCGCGCGCGCTTTGGCGCTCGCAAGATAAATAAAAGAGCCGCGTTCTTTTTCCCGCAGAACGCGGCTCTTTTCATTTGGCGTTTTTAATTGCGTGTCGCAGGGGCGGCGAACGTTACAGTTCGTCTTCGCCGCCGTAGATGTTTTCGTCGGTGTTGAGGTTGTCGAATTCGTCGATTTCCACTTCAGCCGCCTTTTCGAGATCGACGGTTTCGTCGCCATGAGGATCGCGTTCCTCGGGAAACTTTTCGTCGTAAATATCGTCGTCGGAGAGATGGATGAAATCTTCGTCGAAGTCGTCGTCGAAATCGTCGTCTTCGGGCGAGAGTTCTTCGCCGTAGTCCTCGAGATTATAGAGATCGATCGGCAAGGCGTCGAGCGCGGCGTCGCTTCCCGCGTCGTCCCCCTCTTCCACGTAGAAGTTCATGTCTTTGGAGTCCGCGGCGTCCTGATCGTCCGAGAAGTCGTCGAAGCGGTTCGAAGAATCGTCGTCGAAATAGTAGTTTTCGTCGTCATATTCGTTGGCATGTCGGGATTTCATAGGGCAATTCTCCTTCTTAACGAACCTCGAAACTGCTCGAGAGAAAGCGCAATTACCAAGCGCGTTCTAGGAGCAGGTCGAGATATTGTACTCTAAAAAACGCGGCGTTGAACAATTCAAGACGAAAATCGACTCAGATTAAGGGAAATCGTGAGACGCCGTCGAGATTCATGACGCCGCGCTCGGGTTGAATTTTGTCGTCAACGTCCTTTCGACGAATCGTTTATGCGTTTGAGGAAATCGATTCTTTTCGCGCGAGTCGAGCGTTTTTTTGACGTCGGCGGCTATTAGCGACTATAATTAGACGTACAAGACGCGCGGAACGTTAGACGCGTCGACAGTAGGTTTGTTTGAGCGTTAGTTTTAGTTATGAGACGCCTTGTCCAGTTTTTTATCGGATCGTCGATCGTTTTCCTCGCGATTTTGAGCGTTTTCAATTTGGCGCTCTTTTTAGAAACGGCCAAGTTGGCGGAATCTGGGTTAGACGGCTCGTTTATGGTCGAGGACGTCTTCCCGCGTCTTTGGTCCGCTTTTGCCGTTGTCGGCGTTCTTTTTCTCGTTCATTTCGTCATGTCTGCGATTATCGCCGCCGTATACTGGTTTTGCTGGCGGCCGCCGCGGAAGAATCGCGTCCAAGCGTCCGGCGAACAACCGACTCCGCAACCGGGGTCGCTCTTTGGCGAACCGCGTCCTCTTTCCCCCTTCTATGCCGCGCTTTTTGCGCTTGTCGTCCTTTTTCCCGTCATAACGCGTGGAATCGGCGGCGCCTTCAACGATCTCCGATCCTTCCTAGAGCAGAGAATCGCTCCGACGCCTACGCTTGAGTCCGACCCGTCCTCGAAAAACGCGACCCCTCTTCCCGACGTTCCGACCCCCGCCGCTACGTCCGAAGAAGGTAAGACGCCCGAAGAACCGTCCGGATCAAGCGGGGCGAATTGATCGTCGCTGTTTAGTACTGTTTCAACTTTATTAATTAAAACTGCCAAACGTCGGCGAAACTTTGGGGAGTAAACTATGAAAGTCCGCATGGCTTGCGAATGGAAAAACCTCGGGCGTTTTGCGATCGACCATTTCGCTATAAGCAACGGTTGGTTGAAGGACGAAGATCCCTCTGTCGTCGATCCTCAAGAGCGTGTC
This sequence comes from uncultured Planctomycetaceae bacterium, assembly GCA_946408825.1. Classification (GTDB taxonomy): domain Bacteria; phylum Planctomycetota; class Planctomycetia; order Pirellulales; family Thermoguttaceae; genus RUG369. The sequence goes on along the minus strand of CAMJTU010000047.1, from coordinate 6,106 downwards.
GAACCGGTTCATCGTCATTATCTAACCTGCTATTTTAAGGCGTCGACGTACTTCAATGACTTCGAAAAGATCGCCGGTCACTTAAATCCAAGCGGTCAAGTTCTTCCTTTTGCCGAGATTTCTGAAGTGATGAAAATCACCTTGGAAAAGTGGAATAAGAAACTGATTTGCCCTTATTCCGACAAGTTGGAATGGGTACGAGACCAGGAGACGACCTCCGGTTATCAAATGGTTTGGCATGGATCGTGGAAGACTGACTCCGTCCAAAAGGCGTTTAGAAGCGATTGGGAAGAAAAAAACGGCAAATCCTACTATAAACCATGTAAATGCGTACGCCGTTATGCTCCGAACGACGTCGTTCCCCCTTGGGACGAGAGTCCCAACGCTCCCTACGGTATGAACCAACCGATTGAAAAACGGTTGTCAATCGCCTCTAAACGGGGAACAACTGAGGAAATTGTCCGAGAACTTATGATGGATTTTCTTCACAGACTCTTTGTGACGTTGAACGACGTCGATTTGGATCGCGACTATAAAATGACGTTTCGTCTCGACGAGGAAACAGGCAAGGAATCGGATTTTGGCGCCGAGATTTCATTGAAGGGAAAGATCGACGAGGTCCTCAACGAGTGGGAAAGGGCTGTCATTTTACTGTATGCCGAAAAATTGGGCTGGGGAAGGTCGATGGAAATTTTGGGAAGTCACGAATTGAGTTATTGCGGGGACGCTCGTCTTCAGACCGAGGTGGAGAAGTTGTTCGGCAGGGATGTGGCCGAAAATTATTCTAAAAGGGTAAAAAGAACGATGTTTATTCAGACTCTTCGTCAATCTTTTAGCGAAGAGGATGAAGATAGAAGAATCTCGAGATCTAAATCGAGATCTCGAACTCGTGGCGTAAGATCGGCGACCAAAGAGGATTTTCTGAGGCTCTATGAGGAGATTCTCAATGGGCTTGACGTTGAGGAACAACGGTAAAACGTGAAAACCGTCCTCCTCGTCGCCGCAGGTCTTGCGGTTTCAATCGAAAGAAGGGCGCCGTTGTTACGGGGCCCTTCATGGTCGGCATGCGACGTTTTTTCGAAACGTAGGTTCGAAGAAAAGTCATAAAGGAAGCGCGGCGTCTCCGACGAAACGCCATAGACCTCGCGCCCAAAGGGACGGATTGGCGTATTCGCGCGTCAGGCGTCTCCGCCGGAGTACGCGTCGGCGATCATCCGCGCGGCGCCGACGAGGTTTTTATACTCCCCGTTATAGACGACAAGGTCGGCGAACTGCCTCGAGGGAAGGACGTGCTTGTAATTGCCGGGGATGACGTCGCGTTCGATTCTCTTAAACTGATCAAGCGGGTCGCCGGGGCGATCCTTCTTTTCAAAGTCGCGCGACAGACGGCGAATGATTCCGATTTCCGGCTCAAGGTCGATGAAAACTTTCAAATCGGCGAGGCGCCTCGCTTCTTCGACGCATAACGCCATGAGCCCTTCGACGACGATAACGCGAACGGAATCGTTTTCAGGAAGAGGAACGTCGCTGACGAGACGCTTTTTTTCTCTGAAATCCCAGTGAATTCGCGGCGTTGTTTCCCCGTTTCTGAGCGCTTGCAGATCCCGGACGAGTTGATCGAAATCATAGGCTTCCGGCACGTCGTAGTTATGTGTTTCGAGCGGATCGTCGTGTTCGCGATAGTAGTCGTCAAGCCGCACGACGTCGCAGGCGTCGGCCGGAAAAGTCGCTTTTAAAAGATCGGCGAACGTCGATTTGCCAGACCCCGAGGGACCGGCGACAAAAATGATTTTCAATTTCATAAGCATATCCCCGTTATTTGATTTTATTTTAAAGTTTCGAAAATAGGCGAACAATTTCAGACTTGAGAGGACCGAATCGAAGAACGTATTCAACGATCCTCCGACTCGGTTCTCCTCAAAGATTGTTTCTTAAAACAGGACGCCGTCGTCTTCGACGCGTCGGCATGCTCATAAACGCGCTTAAAGAGGACGCCTAAACGTCGCTTTGAAAGACCCCGGAAGCGCCGTGGCGACTCAAGGCGTCTAACGACGTCGCAGCGCGTTCTTTCAAGCGACGTCGCGGTCGCCTCGGAGCTTTTCGAAAGTGTTAAAAAACTCGGCGGCGTCGCTATAAAGCGAGTCGCCTAAAAGAGACGCCGCATTTGACGGCGCATGGGGATCGTCGCAGTTGACGACGAAGTCCGCGAACTTCTTTGTGGGTAAAACGTACTTGTAATACCCGGGAATCACGTCGCGTTCAATTCGCGCCAAGCGCCGAAGCGGGTTGAAGGGAACGCGCGTCGACCCTGCTTCGTATCGGAGTTGACGGACGATTCCAAGTTCCGGCGCAGTATCGACGAAAACCGTCAGATCTGCGAGTCCGCGGAGATTATCGTCGTACAGCGCCATGCTCCCCTCGACGATGATCGAGCGCGTATATTCGCGCCATGGAATCAGATCGTCGCACACGACGCGACGGTTGTTGATAGAATCCCACTCGAGACGACTGACCGCCTCTCCGCACGCAAGTTTTTCGACGTCCCTAACGAGCAGATCGAAATCAATAGAGTCCGGCTCGTCGAAGTTGTGTTCTTCGCCCGGTCCGTCGAACTCCTTGTAGTAATTCCTAAGGCTGACGACGATTCCGGCTGCATAACGCGTTGCGTGCAACCAGCCTGCGAAAGCCTTCCTGCAGGACCCCATCGGGCCGCCAACGAGAACGATTTTACGTTTCATAACGTTTTCTCCCATAAAACAACTAAACAAAGTCTTGAAAGTGCATGAACAAACGTAAGATAGTACATCAGACGCGCTTAAGATCCCCGCCTCCAGAAATTGTGTCTTTTTACGGGAAAAAGCGCCTCGGATCTCCGACATTCTATGTCCTTCGCGCAAGGGCGTCAATGTATTTGATCTTTTTACAAGAAATTTTTCTCGACATTATTATCGTTCGTCCGCTGCCTGACAACCGTTGAAACTTCGTTTTCTCAAGTTTATAATATCTTGCGGAATCGGCGCTTATCGATTCGACGTTTTCCTTCTATTTTCGAGGGACTTATGAACTCAAAACACACCCTAACGACGGCGCTTTGCCTCGTTTTTCTGGCGTTTTCAGGATCCCTTTTCGCTCAGAGCGTCCGCGTGACGGACCCTGCCGCGCCCGGTTCGCTGACCGTCGAAAATTTCGTCGATCCGCCAAGCTCGGTCAAGCCTTGGTGCTACTATTGGCAACTCAAGGGCAACACGTCGAAAAGCTTGATTACGCGCGACCTTGAAAATATGGCGAAGATCGGTTTTGGCGGTCTGCTCGTCTTCGATTCGCGGCGTTACTGGGACGATTACGATTCAAAAACGCACGTGCCCGTGCCGCTCGACGTCAAATACGAGTTCATGTCTGAGGAATGGCGCGAGGCGATGACGTGGCTTGTTTCTGAGGCGGATCGTCTTGGTTTACAGGTCAGTTTCAATATCTCAGACAGCGGCGGACAACTGCGCGGCCCTTGGGATATGAAGGACTTAGGACCGTATGAACTCGTCTGGACGGAAGGGAACGTCGACGGTCCTAAAAAGTTTTCCGCCGCGCTTCCCGCGCCCGACGACAAGCCGTATTATCACGACGTCGCGTTTTACGCCGTTCGGATCGCGACCCCTGTTTCGTCGGGTCGCGAGGAGATCCGACTCAACGAGAGTTGGGGCGCCGTCGTCCTGCCGAGCGCCGACTCGCCGCGGTACGACAAGCTCGTTCGCCTCGACGAGTTTATCCGCGACGGACGACTTGAATGGGACGTTCCGTCGGGCGCGTGGAAGATTTTGCGTTTTGGAACCGCTAGAATCGGCGAACCGGGCTGCGTCGATATTCTCAACGAGCGATCTGTTCAGGATTACTTCGCCAAGACGCCGGGGACGCTCCTCGACGACGTCGGGGCCATGGCGGGCAAGACGCTCACGCATTTCTATAACGTCTCGTGGGAAGGCGTTCATCCGAATTGGACAGACGGCTTCGATTCGTTCTTCGCGAATCGTCGAGGTTATTCGATTTACGACTGTCTTCCGATTCTGCGAGGACTCGCGCCTGCAGGCGACGGCGCGGTCGCGGCGGAACGCTTCGTCGAAGATTATTTGAAGACGATTTCCGACGCGTTTCGCGTCAACTGCTACGAAACGATCGGCAGACTTTGCCATGAGCGCGGCGTGCGTTGGCATTCGGAGAACGGCGGTCCTTGGAACCGTCAGTCGCCGTTGTTTCGCGAGTCTGATATGCTTTCGTTCTGGGGACTGAACGATTTTCCGCAGGGAGAATTCTGGATCGGCAGACCGAAAATGTCGAACGCGACCTTCGCTGCCATGGCGGCCCATATCTACGGTCGGCGCGACGTCGCGCTCGAAGCGTTTACCCACATGACGAAACATTGGTCGGTCTACCCCGCGATCCTCAAACCCTATGCCGACGCGAACTACGCCGCCGGCGCCAATTTCATGATATGGCATACGTATACCGCTTCGTCTGAAGAACTCGGCAAGCCCGGATTTGAATATTTCGCGGGAACTCACGTCAACTCGAACGTGACGTGGCAGCCTTACGTCTATCCGTTTCTGCGATATATGGCGCGCTGTCAGCAGATGCTGCGCCAAGGCGTGAACGTCGCCGACGTCTGCGTCTATGCGGGCGATAAAAACTACGAAGCGTGGGGGTTCGGCGAGAAATGGAACGCCGAATCGAAGTTGACCGTTCCCGCCGGATATCGTTACGATCTCCTTGACACGGACGTTCTCGTCGAACGACTCGAATACGTCGACGGCGCCTTTACGCTTCCGGGCGGCGCAAAATATCGGCTTCTTGTCTTCGATCCGAGTTCCGACGCGATTCCCGTCAAAGCGATTCGCAAAATCAACGCTCTCGCGGCGCAGGGCGCCCCTGTCCTGCTGGGCGATCGACGCCCGACGCGTTCCGTCGGATTGACCGATTGGCGCGCCGCGGACCGAGAAGTTGGCGAACTTGCCGAGATTCTCTGGTCGGGGAAGGGCGTCAGCCTCTTTAAAGACGTTAGCGTTCAGGACGCGCTGGACGCGCTTGACGTCAAGCCTGATTTTGAGGGCGAGTTTCAGTACGTCCGGCGTTCGACGGAAGACGCGGATATCTATTTTCTCGCGGGCGAAGGGGCCGACGATTGCGTTTTTCGCGTCGCGGACAAAAAAGCGTCGATTTGGAACCCCGCGACGGGGCGCGTCGTCGCCGCAAGCGCCGTCGCGACGGAGGACGGGCGAACGAAGATTTCGGTCGAATTGCCGAAGAACGGGGCGACGTTTGTCGTTTTTTCAAATCAGATCGAGGCGGAAAAGACGGATTTGCGACGGTCTCGCGAACAGCTTTTCCCGCTAACGGCTCCGTGGCAAGTCGCGTTTGACCCGAAATTCGGCGGTCCCGAAGAATTAACGCTTGAAAGCCTGTCGCTTTGGAACGAGAGCGACAACCCCGGAGTAAAATTCTATTCCGGAGCCGCGACATATACGACGGAATTTGAGCTTAACGACGCGCAAATCTCGCGCGACCTCGTCCTGACGCTGGGCGAAGTCCACGATATCGCCGACGTTCGGCTCAACGGCAAGGAACTTGGCGTCGTTTGGACCGATCCGTGGGAAATCGCGCTTGGCGACGCGGCGCGCGCCGGAAAAAACAAGCTCGAAATCGTAGTCGTCAACTGTTGGCGCAATCGACTGATCGGCGACGCGGCGCTTGAGCCGGAACGACGTTTTACAAAGACGAACGTCGTCTTGGAAAAAGCGGCCGAGGATATGCCCGCATATCGCGGCTACGTCTCGACCGACCCTCTAGAGCCGAGCGGATTGCTTGGACCCGTCGCCGTCGAGGCTGCGAAATGAACTTTTTTGAATGAAAATAGGTCAAAAAACGATTCGATCCGCGTATTAAGAAATAATTGTCTAAGCGCTTGATTTACAGTAGATTAAATCATAACGATTTTTTTGAAAGGGAATCAGAAATTAAAAAATTTTCGAGATTTTAAAACAAAAGCGCTTGACCCGCGGACGGCGCATGCTAGAATCTTCTAGTCGTTTTTAGGCGACGCGTCCAGCGGGCGACTAGC
>CAMJTU010000046.1 GCA_946408825.1 uncultured Planctomycetaceae bacterium | reverse complement strand
TGAGGACACAAAAAATTCATTCACTTTTAAAAATCAGTTTTGAAAATATTTTTCGAGTTTGTGCTTGTTCGGCAAATTCATTGCTCGACAAAAGGGCGTGGCGACTCGCCGTAGCGTCGACGCTTCTTGTGGCGGCGCTTCTTTCAACGCTGGTCGGTTGCACAAGGCGTGTGGGCGCGCCTCCGAAAGACTCCCAATTATTGGACGTCACGCCGAAGTTATACCCTGACTACGTCGACGTTACGATTCCCGTTAATATCGCGCCGCTTAATTTTGACGTCTGCGAAGAAGGCGAAGAAATTGCGACGTACATATGGCGGTCAGACGCCAGCGAAGTCGCTGACAAACCTCTTTTTTCGTTTTCCGGTTCCGAAGTTCGTTTTCCTATTTCACGATGGAAGAACGTCTTGCGTGAAAACGTCGGAAGAACTCTCCGTGTCTCTGTTTATGTGACGCGTGAAGGAAAACGTTTACGCTTTAAAGACACGACGATTTTTGTTTCGCCAGACAAAATCGACCCATACGTCTCTTATCGTCTTGTTGGACCTGGCTATGAAAGGTTTTCTGATCTCTCGTTATGGACGCGGAATATCGAAAACTTTAAAGAACAGGCGATTTTCCACGCTAGACTTGTCAACGAACGAACTTGTGTGAATTGTCATACTTTTCAAGATCGCCGAACAGAGAATTTTTTCTTTCATACGCGTCTTGTCCAAGGTGGTACGATATTTGTCGAGGACGGCTCGTCGGTTACAAAACGTGATTTGACGGCGGAAGGACTTAACGGCGGTTGTAGTTACGCGGCATGGCGTCCAAACTCAAAACACGTTGCGTTTACTGTGAACCAGACGCGTCAACTCTTTCACTTGAAGTCTTTAGATCGAATCGACGTTTTAGACACGTTTTCCGATTTGTATTTGTATGACGTTACTAGAAATACCCTTACGCCGATTACGCCTCCGGGAGACGATCAGTTGGAGATATTCCCCAACTGGTCTCAAGACGGCGAATATCTTTACTATTCGTCTGCGAAGAACCCAGGTTTTACGACGACGCGAAACGACGTTGAAGAACGTAGAATGGAGACGAGCGAATTACGTACAAAGTTTAAGTATGACATAATGCGCGTCTCTTTTGATGAAAAAACAGGAAGGTTCGGAACGCCGGAACTTGTATTCGACGCTTCTGGACAAGATAAGAGCGCTCTTTTTCCGCGTTTGTCGCCTGACGGTAAAACGCTCCTTTTTACTTTAACTGATTACGGTTGCTTTCCAATATGGTATCGAGATTCTAATATCTGGTCGCTGAATCTTGAAACTGGCGAGGCCCGAGCTGTTGACGAGATTAATTCGCCTGAAGAACCGGATAGTTATCATTCTTGGGATTCTTCAGGACGTTGGATTGTCTTCAGTTCTCGACGCGACGACGGATCGTATACGCGACTCTATTTCTCCCACTTTAACGACGATCAAACTTTTTCACGTCCTGTCATGTTGCCACAAAAAGCTCCAGTCAAGACGCTTGAAACCCTCAGATCCTATAATATTCCAGAATTTACGATCGAACCTGTCCGCGTTTCTGGACGTCGTTTGCTGAAGGAGGCGCAGTCTGACTCTAGCGTCAGGGCGCGTCTTGCTCGGTAACGCTCTTTGACTATGACTTTTCTTGGGGGATCTAAATATCTTGCGTTGACAACGACTTTATCTTGAAGCGTTCGCTCGAACCGTCTAGTCGTCTTTGGCGAATGTTAGAATAATCGTTATTTTCGTTAAAAGACTAATTATTGACCGTCTGTTTTGCCGATTGTAGGGATAGTATGAATAGTCGCAATTGCATGAAACGTATGCAAAGAATTAATTGTGACGATTAGTTTGTTAGACTAAAGATTTAGTCGGACCTGCGTATGTACTGAACAGTAGGCGCGAAAAGGAGCCTGCTTTCACAGTCGGAGAAACTGAAATGCAGCGAATGATTCGCCCGAAAAACGAACAGAATCAGGCGTGGTTCTCAGTGAAGATAAACGTTGATTCCGCGTTAAGTCGAATGAAGGTCGCCCTTTGCTTCGGCGTCTTGTGTGCGGCTTCATTGAATTCGAACGTTACGTTTGCTAAATCCCCGAACTACGTTCGACTTTCCGCATATTCTTCAGCTATTGAACGCGAATCTGACGACGCGCCGTCGCCTGCCAATGTTGCTGACGACGCGCCGAGTCAGTCCCTGTTCCAAATTTTGCCCGACTATCCGGAATCGCAAGTTCGAAACTTTGCGGCTCCGCCGAAAGAATCAAACCGTAAAAGTTCGAGGGGGTCGGAGATATTTTCGAAAGAATCCGTCGTGCCAAACCTTCCTAAGGGCGAGACGTTGACGCAGGCGATTCAAATCGCCGTCGAGCAGAGTCGTACTCAACGGGCGCTCGCGCTCAGACGCGGCGCGTCGCAGTCCACAGCAGACGCGGCGCGGTCATTAAAGAACCCTAAAATTAACACTACGACGACATATGTCGGAATGTTGAATCAGCCTAAGGCTAAGACTGAAATCGATCTTGCAGGCGCTGTTTCGTCGATTTCAGATTCCCTCATTCCTGGCAGTAGCGAGGCGTTGGCTCCGATTCTGGATCAATTACCCCATGACTATCAGATCGCAACTCCCGTTCTCGATCGTAATTTTGTGGCGACGGCGACTTCTGTTACGGTTCCCATCTACCTCGGCGGCCGCGTCGAGGCTTTGACTCAAGAAGCCGAGGCGTTGGCTCAAGCGGTCGAAGCTGGCGAAGAGGTTGATTTGCAAAAGGTTAAGCTCGAAACGATAGAAGCGTTTTACCTTGTGCTACGAATGCAGAGTCTGCGCCAGGTTGCGGTCGAAGCGATTGGAGCAGCTCAGAGTCATCTTGCCGACTCTGAAAGAATGGAAAACGTCGGACTTCTGACAAGAAACGTCGTTCTTGCCGCGCGTGTCGCCTATTCTGAGGCGAAACAGGCAGAACTGCGAATCGCGACGGCTCAGTCGATGGCGGAAACCGCGTACAACCGAATTCTCTGGCGCCCACTTGACGCGCCTGTCGTCTTGCTAGACGATCATTCGAACGATCCCCTTGAGGACGTCGACGCTTTGATGAATGCAGCCGTCTCCAATCGAGGCGAGATCAAAATTCTTAGCGCGGAAGGGCGAGTGTTTCAAGCACAGGCCAAACTTGCTCGAGCCGACGTTAAGCCGCAAGTCGCCGCGGTCGGAGCCTACTCCTACATCGAAAACAGTCATATGACCGGCAATAGTAACGCAACGGCGGCTGTCGGCGTGACATGGACTCCGTTCGACGGGGGAACAAGTCGTGCACGTCAGCAAGCGGCGCGTCAGAACGCGATGGCTGCGGCACGAATGCGCGAGGAGGCGGAATCGAACGTCCGAATGCAAGTTCGTCAAGCTTGGCTCTTGCAGAAGGAGGCGCACGAGCGCGTAGAGATCGCACAAGTTGCCGTCGAACAGGCGGAAGAAAACTTTCGCGTGGCGACACGTGGCTTCCAGGAGGGAACTCTTAATCACACGGAAGCGCTCGACGCCGCGACAATGTTAACCGCCGCAAAGAGTTCCTACACGAACGCGCAATACGACGCAATTCTCGCGACTGAACGTCTTAAGAGCGCGGTTGGAACCCTTTGAACAATTGCGATTTCGTCTAGAAATAAAGTTCAAGAACTCGTAATTGACGTGGTTTAAAACTGAGCGGAATCGACGTTCCGTTTTTCACAGAAAGCGCTTCATGCGTCTGTTTACCAATCAGATCGATTGCTTCGACTCGCTTGATCGGCAATGAGGAACGAAGAGTTGTTTCCGTCACGACGCTGTTTGTTTCTAGGAGTGTGACTCGCGCGCCGATAAAGTCGGCGTTGATCCGCTTGCCTTGGGAGGTTGCTTTTTCTTCAACGTCGTCCGCAAGAATGGGCGCTTCTTCAAGAATTTTAACATTCTGATCTGTCGTGCAGAAGATTTGCGAGATCATTCTTCGCGGACAAGGCGCGTCTTCTAGTATGAACGGCGGAACGTCCGCATAGGCGAGGGCGACGCCGTGCGGGTCTTCAAGATCTATTCCTATGCCGAATCTGAAGTTTTTGCATGTTTCGCCTTTGGGAATGAGAATCGCGTCCATCCGGGAATCGCCGACCTTCTTAAAATAAGGCGTTCCTGCGGATAAGATCGTTATGCCGACATTCTCTTCACTGCGAATATCAACGCATTCCGGCGCCTGAAGGTAGGCGCGCGCCGTGCCGATTAGAGACGCGGAGACTCCTCCGCGGATATCGGCGAGAGCGTCTTTCCATGCAAAACGACATGCGTAGTAGGAATCCCAAGGCGACGGGTCAGGTTCAAGAGCGGGCGTAATCTCTAAATCGACGTCAACGACACGACTTCTCAAACGGATCGTGATTGTCTCTTTGAAGGTTCCCGCCGCTTCTCCGGAAGGCGCGGTCATACGTCCCTCAATCTGTAGACGCCCGACTCCGGGACCGGAATCGACGACTGAAATGGCGTCTGCGGCTGGAATGGCGTATCCGTAGAATGGGTCGTTTTCAGGTCTGACGTCTTGATTCCTCAGGTTTTGAGGAAGTTTTAACGCTACGTCCCAAGCAAAACGATTTCCAAGCGTCGGCTGACGCAGAACGCCGTTTGAGAAAGTCGCGTTTGCGTTGAGAGTTGTAAGGCGACGAACCGCTCCTGTCGCCGGATCGACGCGTATTTCTAAGTAATCGTTTCGCAGGGCGTAAAAACGTTCAATTTCCGTGGACGAGTATCGATGTTCGACGTATTCGGCGAGCGGTCGCTTTCCGTCGTTTGATTCGCCAGTCATAGTCGAGGCTGAATTAACGACGTCGCCTCGCAACTTAGATGCAAACTTTTGGAAAAACGATCGACCGGTAGAATCGTTTTTTTTCTGTTCTCGTGTCGCGTTGTTATCGACTTTTGACGGTTCAGGCGCCATGAGCGGCGCGGCTCCTTCGTCTGTTTCGAAGAGCGGGCGCGTGACGAAACGATTGTCGATTCTTTCGAAACGCGGTATCCATAAGGTTGAGTTTGCAGGAATTGTCGCGCAGTACCGCCATCTTGAAGAAGATTCGTCAGTAAAAGCACGAAGGGAGCCGTCCTGTCGATCTGTTAGTTTTTCGCGGAGCGTTTTTATAAGAAACCGTTCTTTCTTCCCTGCGTCTGAGAGCGTTGAATCGTCGACGATGTCCTGGGTTTCCCAAACGAAATCTTGAGGCGTAGGTGACGTGTTGACGACAAGATAACCGCGTTTGTCTTCGAGCTCGGCAGGGAAGTCGTCGGCACGTTTTTGATCGGAGACGTCGAACGCTAGGGCGAGAAAATCGCCAGCTTCTTTAATAAGCCTATTCTTTGAAGTTTCCAGCTCCTTAAAGCGTTTGTCGAAATCGACCTCGTCTTGAATTTCCGTTTCGGCAGGTAGAAGACGCTCGTCCAAAAGTCTGAGCGTTTCCTCAATTTTGTCTTGAAGGATTGCGGCGTCGCTTAAATATTGGCGGAAGAGAGGCTCAAGTTGTTCGTCGGCGTCTCTACGAACTTTAAATGTTAAAGCGCGGAGCGTCGTTTCCAGTTGAGAAAGGGACGCTTTGGCAAGTCCGAGACGACGCCGTTTAGGCCAGAGCGACACGATATCTTTGCGTGAACGTTTTGCTGAACGAGTGAGAAAGTTCGTTTTAAAACGATCCTTGACAAACTTTTCTTTGTCTCCTGAGCCTTCCGTAACGCGCAAGTAGTCGTTGATGTTGTAAAATTTACCCAAGACGGGAGAATAGCGATCCATCCGCATTAAATCACGCAGCCATCGCGATTCCTTGTTAGGACGATGTTCAAATATAACGGCAGAGGCGTCGTCAGAATAATATGAGTTGCCGATTTTATCTGGGAGTTGGAGAATATCGTCTGCCGCTTGAGCGTCGACGGGGCGCTTGCAAATAGCGGCGATTGTCGAACCGTCGCGTCCTTGCCAACGAATCTGCGAACGATCGGTCTTTTTTTCTAAGAGCGTCCACCCGTCGCCTGTTCGTGCCAGAGCGCCTCGATAGCCTGTCATTTTCAGAATCTGCGGCATGATTTGCGCGTATCCTGCTTCTTCCCGTCCGAAAACGACGGGAGCTTCGCCAAGAACACGAAGATACTCGTCGCGACCTTGCTTGATTTCACGAGCAATTTCTAGGGGCGACATGAGATAGAGAGGGGCTTCCCATTTGTCTCCGCCGACGAGTTTAACGCGTTCTGCCTTTATCTCCTCGCGCAGGATTTGTAGCGTCTCGGGGTATTGTTTTTCACACGTTTTAAGAACCGGAACAGGCAGAACAAGGTTAGTTTGCTCCTTACGCATGCGGCGCTTGGCAAGCATCGCGGGCAGGTCCTTTTCAAGGTCTTCGGAACGGGCCCAAGTTAAGTCAAAAAATTTTGTCGCGGTTGGGAAAAAATATTCTTTTGCTTGAGCGAGTAGATCGAAAGCCTTTTGTAGATTTTTTTCGCGATCTTCGACGTCGCCCCTCATATGCGACTTAGCCGCGTCCAGAATCCGCGTATTGAAACTAATCTGGTCGAGGTTACTCATATAACGCAATTTACGCGTCAGAAGCTCTTCGAGCAAGCAACAAAGTCCAACTGCGAGAAACGTTTCGGCGTCGTCGTCATAACAATACGGCGGGATTGGCGAGACGACCGAAGTATCGGCAGGCGTCGCGCCAAACTTGCTGGATTCGACCGTTTTTTCGCTGGATGGAGAAACTGAAGAATTGGGACGTGGATCGATTCCCAGCTTATAGAACGCTTCGGCAAGGATGGAGTCGCGGTCCGCGACGTGACGGATAACGACGGCTCCTTCCTCTTCTGCCGATTTGATCCAGCTCCTTGAGACAAGATACTCGGCGCAGGGGGGGACAACAACAAGCCTTCTAGTCTTGCCCGTAGAAGGGCTTCCAGCCGCCTCCCAGCGCGGCGCCTCGCCAAAGTGCGCGACGAGCGCCGGGTGGTATAGCGCAGACCATGCTGAGAAAATTTCGTCGACCTCAGACGCCTTGCGATAAATGGAAAAATCTTCGAGGCTATAGCAGGGAATCAGAGAGATCATGGCAACTTTCAGCTCCGCCGATTAGGCGCTTTCCTGAATGGGGACGGCGCGAAGCGGCTGTCTTAATGCTAACGTTCCCGGCGTACCGTTTCGAACGTCGGGGAACGTGAATGGAGAACGAACGTCTTGTCTAGCGAGTTTCAGTCGTTGAGCAGATCGGCGATATAGAAACTGCCATAGGTATGAACGCGACAACGCTTATGGAGTTCTTCCGCCTGTTCCTTATGATAACTGAGTATTTCGCCGAGGGTCTTCTGCTGACCGTTGACGGTTACCGGAACCTTGTGGAGATAGTTAGACGTGTCAAGACCGCCGCTACGCCACAAAACACGCGCGTGAGGCGTCGCCGCTTTCAGAATTGCGTCCCATTCGCTTACCAACGCGTCATAGAACTTGTCAGAGAGCCAGTCCATATGGTCGAGGAGAATAAAACGACTAATTTTTAGGTCAGGATTCTTTCGGAGAAATCCTTCAACAGTGTCCGTGTAGCTAGAAACACGGTCGACTGCCCCCGCCTTAAGCGTCTCAAAGCCTTCTTTCGTAAGATATTCCGGACAACAGTCCTTCGTGTAACGGCCTGTCGTATAGACGCGCCAAAAGTAATTGTCCTGTATCGGGAGAACACCGAAAATCGTATCGAGACATTCCTGAACAAAGGGAACAAGATTACCGTAGGTCTTTTCGATCTGACGACGTTGATCCTTAGGAACTCCTACCATCGACATGGTCGAGTCGCGATTGACGACGAATTTCATGAGGGGCGACCAAAATTTATCGCGTAATTTCGACCATATTTCTTTCTGTTCGTCAATATTTTTTGCGTTCAGAAGAGCGTTGATTTGAGGACGCAGTCCCCGGATGTTCATATACCGATTTATCTGTAAAGCAAGATATCCGGACGTGCCGCAGAAATAGTACGTCTTAGAGGGATTGTCAAAGAACTTCTTGATGTAACGATCCCAGTATTTTTGAGATAGCTCAGGGAGGCTACGACGTAATTTTTCCTGGTAGATCTGCTGAACGCCAGGGAGCCGCCCTTCGCCGAAAAGCTGAAAGAACGTTTCGTAATCAAGTTCTTTGATCCCGGCAATTTTAAGATCGAGCGCGGCGTTCTGACGATAATTCATATCAACCGCATAAACGTGGTTTGCTCCGCCGATTGCGTAGGACAACGCGTTGCAACCAGCCGAGGTTATGACTAAAACGTCGTCGTCAGACGTCAAATCGAGCGCTTGTTTGTCAAGACGCGGGTCTTCCCAGCAAGTGTTGTAGACCAAATTATTGCCATGCACTTTGTTAAAGACCTTCATGCTGATCTTTTCAGCTAGCGAACTCATTGACGGAAAATCCTCAGTTAGCTGGTTTATGTTGTCACAAATAGCCTGGAGACGTGGAAACTTGCGCCTCTTTCGTTATTGACTTAATGAAAAATTCTTAGCTCCATGAACGGCGTCCACGCGACGTCACAGAACGCCGACTTGCAAACAAAGACGGCGAACGATTCCCACAGGATTATACTCTGAAAAACGCCAGAGAAAAAGTATTGTCGCCGAATTTTTAGAACAGAATTGCAGACGTTTCTGATTCGCTCCGTCAACGTTCTTCCGACCCGGATGAAACGCCTCGAGTGCACGCTCTTACCCTCTCTGAAAGCCTTTCAGGCGTTTTGAGTCGCGAAAACTCTCGCGAGCCTGCTCGCGGTCGTGAGTCGTAAGAGTCGCGAGTCACCGTTGAATCGACTGAATCCGAATCGTCTAGCGAAGCGTAGTCGTCTAGTTCGACATTTTTTAAGGCTTCTAGGTATTTGTCGCGAGCCTTGTCGTCTTGGGACGCAGCGTCACGCATTCTTTTCCATTGTTCTAGGAACGCACGAGCTTCCTCCTCCGTCCAATTCAGTTCTTTAAGGAGCCGTCTATCGACGCTGTCTTTTAGACTATCTTCGAGGTATTCTAAGACGAGATTAGTCGCTTTTTCTGCAAACTGAAGACGCGGCGCGTCGGCCGGCGCGAGTTGTTCTTCCCCTTGTTCGATTTCGCCCAGTCCTGATCCTGCGCCTCCGCCGCCGTGAGCGGCGCCAAGGTCGTCAGAGCCGCCGCTTGAGGGCGTTTTACCTTTTCTGTTCGTAGAACTTTGATTTTCGGACGAATTGGAATCGCCGCCGCTTGAGACGCCGGGGGTTCCAAGTTGCTCGTCGCTATTGTTTTGTCCGTCGGTTTCCGTCGTGGTTTGAGGGGCGTCCTCTGGCTGACCGTGGGGTTGGTTTGACGTTGAAGATTGCCCCGACGTGCCGGTTTCATTGCGATCAACTTCCGTCGTGCCGCCCTCCGGGACGTTTCCCGCCGAACCTTTAGCCTCTGGCGCGTTTTGATCGACGGCGTCAGCAGAGGTTCCTTGCGACTGATCGAGAGGATCAAGCGTGATATTGCGATCGCGAGGATTCTTTGACGACGTCGGGCTTTCAGGCTGATTTGGATCTGCGTTTTGCGCTAGAAAGTCGTTGGCGTTTGGATCGACGTCTCCCTGCCGTCGTCGAGAATTAGGGTCAATTTTATCCGGATTCTCCGCACGGTAGGAAGGCGCGTCCTCGCTTGGTTTTTCAGAGCTTGTCCTTGTTGGAAGTTTTTTCTCTTCTCGAGGTTTCGAGAGGTTGTCGGATGGTTCAAAATTAGGCTCAACCTCGTGTTGTGATTCTTCTGTGTCGTCCGTTTCGTCTTGGTTATTTCCTTGTTGATTCGATCCTTTCGCTTCGTTTGAATCGCCGTTTCCAGTCGCGTTTGGCTCATTTCCTTCGTCTGTGGAAGAATTTTGACTGGCGTTCATAAAGTCAAGGATTTTTTGGAACGCTTCGTCTTGCGACGGATTACCGTCGTCAGGATTATTATGTGGGGCGGTTCCAGAAGAGCTGGAACCCTCTTTGGACTCCATATTTGTCGCGTCAGGAGCCCCTTCTGAAGAGGTTGAATCGTCCTCGGAAGGAGAATCGGTTGATGAATTAGCAGTGTCTGTGCCGGTCGTTTCCGTTCCGTCTGCGCTTGAATTTTGCTCGCTCCCTGCGTGTTGTTCGCCTTCTGTCGCAGAATCTGCGCCAGTTCCGGTTTCCGATTCCGCGTCGTCTTGATTTTGACCGTTCGCGTCGCTAGAAGAGGCTTCGTTTGTGTCCGAACCGTTTCCCGTTTGTTCGTTTGCGTCAGCAGATTGGGACGTTTCGGTATTTTGATCGTGGGAGTTTTGCTGATTGGAACCGGCGTTCTGATTATCGTCGTCGTTTTGTCCGTCGCTTTCGCGCGAGTTTTCAGTTCCTTCGCCGCCCCTCTCGTTTGACTTGCTTGAAGAGTTGGCGCCTGTTCCCTCGTCCGAATTATCGTTCTGAGCAGGTTCTTCTTCCGTAACGTCGTTAGGATCGCTGGGGGAATCGACGGGATTTACGACGACAAAAACGCGCTTTTCACTTACGCTGACGTTAGGTTCAGGCGTCTTCGAGTCGAAAACAACGCCCCAAAATTCTAGTTCGTCTCCTACGCCGAGTCCTAGTTTTTCAGGAACGAGCGCGTAACGGAGCGTTTGAGGTCCGACGTAGGGCGTCGGACCTTGCGGATCGATTTTTGAAGAATCTGACGACAAAGGGATATCGATCGGCCTAGGATTGGGTTTTTGATCTGCTTGATCTCCCTGTTGGAGCGTTCCATGAGTTACATGAAGTTCGGCGCGTCTTATTGAGTAATCAGGATCTTCTGCGACGAACGAAACGCGAAGGACGTCGTTAAGAGGGACTTGGACAACCTCGGACGAATCTGATTCCCAACGGATCGTCGGAGGTTGGTCGGCAAGGATTGAAACGTTATAAACTTGGGCGTCGCGATTCTTCTCGTTTTCGACGTCCTCTGAGAGGAGAGTATAAGTCGAGAAAAGAGGACGACGACGTTCGTTGTCGTTCCATTCCAAGATAAAGGACGCAGACGCAATTTCTGGCTCTTCAGGATGAATCGACATTTTGATCGCACGGGTCTGGTCGCCGTCGGGCAACAGGTAGGCGCGCGTAAGTTTTTCGGTCGCTCTGGCGACGATCTCAACCGTTGTGTTTTCTACGGCGCGAACGTCGCCCTGGTTTTCAAACGTTTGGGACGGAAGGCCTGTGTAGGAAGGGAATTTTAGCGTCGTTTTTTCAACGCGAAACGACGGTTGTGGACGGACTGTCGCGTGGTAAAGGTCAGAGGAACTTTCAAAACGAGAGCCACGACCGGCGACAACACGATAATTCAAGTTTTCGCTGAACCCTTTTTCGACGTCGGGCAATGTCGCTTTGAAACGTGAAGATCCGACGGGCTCCATCGGAATCGCGACGTTGGAAATTCGTCCATCCTCTGTTTCCCAGAGAACTTCAACTTTTTCCGAAGGTTTTGCGCCTGAAATAACGGCCTCGATTTCGAGAAAGTCGCCTTGAAATACGACGGCGTCGCCAGGAGTAACCTCGTCAAAGCGTAGCGCTTGAGGTCGTTCGATTAACGCTGTTGGCGCGACAATTCGTTCCGCAGAAACAAATGGATTTTTAGGCGAGAGAATTGTGTAGACGGCGCAGAGGGAAGACAAGCAAGCCAGAGCGATTCCCCAGCGAATAAGGGACGAACAGTCCACCGCAGTCTCATCGGAAGTTTTTTTGGAAAGTCGCGCCGCTTGAAGCGCGACAATTTGAAGCGTCTTACGTCTAACCTCCTGCGCTTGTTCATTTGACATGGCGGCGTCTTCGTCATGCGGACCGACTGTACGCTTGTCAGCGTGGCATAACTGGAGCCAATTAATCGTCAAATTATGCTTGTCTTGCTGAGCGTCTTCGAGCGCTTTTGCCGCATAGAGCGCGTTGATTCGACGTCCAAGAATCGGCGCGACTTTCCAGAAAAAAGAGAGAAACGCCACAACGAGCAACAGGACGACGAAAAAGCCTCGACCTCGAACAGATAGACCGTCGGAAAAAATCCATCCGTCGCAAAGAACGCCGACGAACATTACGGCAAGCGCGAGCGTCGCGCAGGAACAGCACGCTGTGAAAAGGTCGACGCGGCGGATTTCGCGTTGCATCTTGGCGAGTCGCGAGGTTAAGAGATTCTCCGCACGTTCGAACGTTTCGTCGTCTTCGGAACGTTCCGATCTAGAGGCGGACCCGGACAAGAACACGTCTTTAGTTGATGCGTGGCGATTTGTCATGGATAGATTCAGACGTCATGGATAACAAAGGACGCGTCGCGCACGGTTCTAGCGCGACGCGTCGATTAATGCGTCAGACCCAAGCGTCAGACGCGTAACGAATCATGCGTCGACTTTCTGCGCTTTCTTCTTACCACGTATAATCGGATAGAAGAGCGCCGCGACTGCAATCACAACGAGAGGAATTCCGATCAGCGGACGGTAGTAAATCCAACCGACTCCGATCGCCCCGAGACCGAGGAAAAGCGCGACGCAGAATGCGACGATACCCGTGCCAAACCCGACAATGGAGGAGGCGAAGGGAACAATGTCGGCGAGCGTCTCAAGAGGCGCAAAGATTGTTTTAACGCCGAAGAAAATAACAATGAGACCGACTGCGCGGATAATCCAAGCGATCATCATGTTGGATTGTTTCGCGGAAGCGATCATTTCTTCCAAGGAATGAATTCCTTCTTCTTGAAGCAAAACTTTTCCTGTTTTGGCCTGATAGGATACAAGGGAATTTCCGTGTTGCTGAGCGACAAAACTAGTCGGACACGGGGTCGCGACATATGAGAAAGTAATCTTAACGTCGCCGATTTGGGCGTTTTGAGGATCGCCAATATAGTAACCTGATCCAAAGGGCTTGAGTCTTGGATCAAGCGCGCTGGCGCTTCCCGTCGCGGCGGAACTTGGAATCTCCGACGCTACCGTTACGGCCGTCGGTTTTTCGGTTGAAGATACGCTGATATCGTTTGAATCGACGTTTGCGGAGATGTTAAGGGAACTTGTATCAGAATTTGCCGAAATAGAGAAATCTTGGGTAAATTCTTCGTTGATATCCGCCGCCTTATAAGCGCTTTCTCCGTTTTGACCGGATTGCGCTTCAGGAGTCGGCGTTACGGCGCCATCTACGGGCGAGGTTTCCGGCGACGCGTTTTCAGCAGGCTTAGCTTTGGCGGGGGGCGCGTTTACGTTGTAATCGACGCTAGGGCCGAGATTTTCGATCTGATCTTGCGAGAGAGAGAAAGCTCCGAGAGTCGTGTTTTGCGAAAGGTAGAGCTTCGATTCGTAGGGCATGGACGTAGGATTATCGTACCCTTTGTCGTGAAAGGAAGAAGAATCAATAAGCGTGTCCGACCAAACCTTCGAATAGGAATAGGTCGTTGTTGTTTCCTCTCCGCCGCCTGACGTTCGAGTTGTCGACGTTTCCGTGTTCTCTTGCCATTGATACATTTGAACAACACGTTGAAGCAACAGCGCATTAAGCGAAATATTAAACTCGGGATCGGCAAGGACGTCGTCTGTTATGACGTCGCCAGAAATATGGATTAGTTTATCCTCGTTTGCCGGATCGATGGTTTGCGCGTCGACTGAAACAGCTACTTTGCTTGCTTCCTCCAGCGCTTTTGTTCTCTTGATAGTTCGTCCTTCGTTCCAGAAGAGGGTTCCGACTGCGGCGACGACCAGAATCAGCCCCCCAAACACTCCTTTGAAGGACGAACCGACGCGGGAACCCCATGAAGTTGTCGTTGTTACAGTTGACATAGAGTAAGCTCCTTCACTTGCGAAGCTAAGGATTTGAATTAGTTGTAAAACAACAGACGGTTAAGAAGAAATCTTAGCGACAAAATCGCCTGCGACGCGCTGTGCCCGCGTCGCAGGTCAACGGTCGCTACGTCTTCAGTCCAGATAATCCCAGCCGCCTCCTGTTCCAGGAATCGCGATCTTGTAACGTCCGCGTTCGTCTGGAAGCGTCGGAGGAACGGCGTCCCAGGAATACTCGGACGGCTTGTCGCCGACGGACGCAAGCATCTCGTCCCAGGTAACGTACTGACCGGAATAAGCGGCCATGCGACCGAGAATCGCCGCGCCGGTAGAGTTCGTCATATAGCCGACGTTGTTGACGTAAGTTTGACCGCCGCTTCGAACCGCGTCGATGAGAACCTTGTGTTCAACGACAAAGCCCGAGAGTTCGCCGCGCGGAATTTTCGTTTCTTCGCCGTTGACGAAAATGCTTGAGATCGACTCGACGTTGCCGAGGACGGCGTATCCTTTGGAACCGTTAACCGTCGTCGTCGCGCGACTGAAAGTACCGGCAATCTGACGGGAGAACGCGTACAGGGATCGACCGTCTTCAAAGTCGTAAACGGTCGCCATGGAGTCGTATAAATCGCCGTCGTCAGGAGCTCGGCGCGCTAGACGGCCGCCAAGCGAGTAAGCTCCCTTTGGTTGGAGATCGTTGAAGGACCAAAGCGCAACGTCAAGTTGGTGAATCGTCACGTCGTTGATATACTCGCTCGACATCCAGTTGAAATTTACCCAGTTCATCATCTGGTATTCCATTTCGTTCTGACCTTCGGTCCGAGGACGAGCCCACAAAGGACCGCCCATACGATCGCCTCGAGCTGTCACGACAGTTCCTATCGCACCGTCTTGGATGCGCTTTATGACTTCGCGAGTCGAAGCTCCGTAGCGGTTGACGAGACCGCCGACGAAGTTTAGTCCCTTCTTTCGAGCGAGTTCGCCCGCCTCTTGGATGATTCTAATTCCTTCGCCGTCGACCGCAACCGGTTTTTCCGCAAAGACATGCTTACCAGCTTCGATTGCTTCCTTAATCATCTTCGGGCGGAAATGCTGGGGCGTCGTCAATAGAACGATATCGATATCGGCTTCGAGAACTTTTTTGTACGCGTCGAAACCGATGAAGAAGGAGTCGTCGTTTATGGCGACTCGATCTTCCCATTTGGCCTTAAGACCGTCAATTTGGGAGGATGCGCGATTTTTATCCACGTCTGCGGCGACGACCAGTTTTACGTTGGGATCGGCTGTCAGCGCGTTGTCTGCCGCGCCGCAACCGCGACCTCCGCAACCGACGATGCCGAGTTTCAACTCGTTATTCTCGGCGGCGTGGACTCGCGGAGACGAAAAGGCTGGAACGGCGACGGATGATGCGGACAGAATCGCGCTGTTGGCGAGAAATCTACGACGAGAGTGAACGTTCATCGACGTCTCCTATGATTCTTAGGGTTTGATTTAAGTTGTTTTGTGTCGATAATCTTAGCGTCTTGACGAATCGACAAACAGTCGTAGACGCCTCGTCTTGAGTTATTATATCTAATGATTTGTGGCGTTCAAGCAAACGTGCTCCTTAGCGCAAACCGTTTTGTAATTCTTACAGAATATCGTCGTCGCTTTTTGCTCGACGAAGCGTAACGCCTATTTTCTACCTTATCGGTCGAGATTGAGAAAACCGTCGTTTTTTTCTTGCCGGTCGGTTAAACGACGTTATTTTGACCATATTAACGGTCTGCAATGACGCGCGTTTTGCGTCTTTTTGACTTTACAACGTCTCCTGAAGACAGAGCGACGCGTGAATTCGACGCTTTATCATTGATGGTCGCTGGAAGAAACTACGTCTGCAATCGGATTACGATCAGGATAAACGACTAACGTGTAAGTGTTGCGATTTGCGTCGATTTTGACCGTTTTAGAAATTGTTTCTCCCACGCGGTCGCCTCTATGTCCGCAAGGATAGAAGGTCAGACGATGTTCGCCTACAGGCAATTCTACGCTCGCCACTTGAATTTTAGCTGGAAGGAGTCCCCAACACCGTGTGTCCGCTGTTTCGGTCGCCTCCCATACGACTCCGCCGACGTCGGCCGCGAGGTTTATCCATGAATTGGCTTGTCCCGCTTCTTTAGCGGCGTAGATTGTTCCCTTTTTGAAAACGCGACGTACGACGGCGCGTGCGACAAGCAGGTCTTTTGTCGCCTCGTATTGCCTGATAGCCATCTCGTTTACGTCGGTTATCGTTTCCGTAGCGGCGACGTTTTTTCCGTCGACGTCAACCGCGACGCTTCCGACGATCGGCTCCTCCACGACGAGCGCGGGAATAGGAACAGGCGCGAGCGTCGGGGGAACTGAATATTGATTCGTCGCAGAAAAAATTTGGTCGGCAAGCAGTAACGCGAATTGAGTAACTTCGGCGTTGATCTGTTCCTTATGCGGTCCCCGTCCAACGAAAGCGAAGACGTACAGCCTTCCGAAACCAGGGCGCGAGTGAACGCCCGTTTGCGCGCGTATTAGGTCGTCTTTAGCTTGTGTGAATTGGGGACGCCATTCTGCAACCTTTTGATAGTTTCGCGCAGCTTCCTGCGAATCGGTAAAAGTTTCTTCACAAATCAAACCTTCAAGGTAGGGACCGAGCGGAACGCGCGGATAGGCGATTTTCGGGTTCGTCTTTGCGCCTTTGTGACGGGGATCGTCAATTTCTCCTTTTCTGACGATCTCGTCTTGAAGCGTCGCTATTTGACATGCGTAGGCGCGCGCGTCGGCGCTTGAATCGAGTAGATCGGCGATTGTAAGATATGCGCGAATCAGGACTTTTTCGTAGTCCTCGCCCTCGTAAGAGACGACGTTGTCGTCGATCCAATACTTAAGGAGATTTTCGCTCGTTTTTCGCCCCAAATCATTTTCAAGTTCGTCAAAATGGTTTCGCACTTCGATTAGTTTTTTCTTTGCGCCGACAAGGTCGCCAGAAGAAATATCCAAACTTGCCGCATTAAGCGTTAGAGGATCCTGTTCCTTTTTAGACGCCAATTTTTGACGTTTTTCTAGGTTTGTCTTTGCGCGCGAAACGTCGCCGACGTCGTAGAAATCGCGCTTTACCGCGTCAAGATGCTGCGCGTAGCTAGACATGCACCCAGGGAGAACTGTTAACAGCGCAAACGCCATATTGAACATAAGAAAGCGGACGAAACTGTTAAGGTTTAGCTGTTTTTGACTTTTCTCTGACATGGCGCAAATCCGTTTGCATCTGTCGACGGCGCGCTCCTCCTAAGAAATACCTAACTGCGCGCTCCGTCGAAGCGACTTCGAGAGTAGCGCTTTAAGTTTTTTTCGTCAAGACCTCGTCGTTATTTTGACGCGTCTTCTTGCTCAGCCTCTTCGAGCGTTGACCAGTCGAGCCAGACGAACCTCGGACGGTATTCTGCCGGTTTTTGAGCCAATTCTCCGAGACGGTTGACGTTGAAGGAAACGAGAACGCCCTGTTTGTCGGTAAAGATAGGATGCGCCTTGGCGTTATAGCAACTGACATGTCCCATTTCTTGGGGAAGCGTCGATTTCCAGAAAATGTGTTCCTCGCCAAATGGTCCGTACGGGGTTTTTCCAATGCGGAAAGCGATTTTTTCCGAAATAGTCCCAGGCGTGTAAACCATAAGCCACTTGCCGGCGGCTTTGCCTGCAGGAATTTTCGAAACAGAATATTCCGTCGAAACGCCGCGAACAATCGTAGCTTTTTCCTCTACAAGGGACTCAAGACCTTCCTGCCATTCGCGTCCATTGTAAAAACGCCATTCTTCATAGTTTTCTAGGCGGTTACGTGGGACTCGGGCGACAACGGCGTCTTTACGACTTCCTTTACTGAATCTATCGACGTATCCGAAAATATAGAGATTTCCATCGTCGGCGTCGTCGCATATTGCCGCGCCCATCACGACCTGCGCGTCGCTTGTTCGGAGAGAAAGAGGCGCGTTTGTGTTGAGAGAAGGACGTGAGAAATCAGGTTTGTTCGTTTTTCGGTCAAGAGGGAAAGAAAGAGCGTCGATTCGTTCGGGTTTCCAGGCTTTTCCTACAAGAATAGCGGTGAGCCACAAACGGTTGCCGTAACGAACCCCGTCTTGGAGCCAATAGTGTCCGTCGACGATGTTTTGCGGACGTTCCGCGGGCGTTTCCCTATTTTCTGGCTTATGCCAAAAGAACGTTATAGCGTCTTTTCGGGGTTCAAGCGCCGTCAATATCGCAAAGGAGTGGTTCGTCATGGCGATTTGACCGTACTTGTTCCCGTTTTCCCTCGTTTCTCCTGAGATTGTATCGCTAAAGATAAAGAGCGTTTGCGGACTCAATTTGTTGGAAACGACGTCGGTTATGACGTCTCGGTTCAGATCGACCGTGTATATTCCGTCAGCTCCGAGCCATTCCTCTTTCTGTTCAAGAAGACGATTCCAATTGTCGGCGGAGCGTTGCGCAAACGTAGGAGATTGAAGGACGAATATGACGAGAAAGAAAAGGAACAACCTGACCTTTATGCGCATATCCACGACCCTTTGAACTAAATTACTCTTCTTGAGAACTACGTTTAGCAAGATAGACGCGCATCGAACGTCCCGGAAGGACAAAGGACTTAGCGACGTCGGCTTCTGAACCGTCGTATTCTGGATAGACGTCATAAGGAGGCTGGGCGGCAGTGTCGACAAAGAGCCTCCACTTAAATTCCTTTTGTCTCGCGATTTCTGGGAAAATAAAGTCAGTAGCCTTACTCGTTGCATTGAACGCCATAAGAATATCATATCGGGCTTCAGGCGACGCTTCCACAAAAACGTCAAAGGGGAAACGTTCTGAAACAAGCGCGCGCGTTTTGGCGATTTCAGCGGCAAACCCCGGATCCTTAAGAGGATCGATTGCGCTGATGAGGCAGATTAGCGTCGATTCCTTGGTCGCACGCCAATTTACGGCGCCGCCCTTTCTTTCAAACCACGATACGTCCGGTAATTCACCCTGGATCTGCGGCTTACCCGTAAGGAAGTCGCGTCGTCTTAATGACGCTTCTTGTCGGCGAAAACGAATCAGCGTCGCGACAAATCGACGTAAATCTTCATTTTTCTTGACAAGTCCCCAATCTATCCATGAGAGAGGCGAGTCCTGACAGTATGCGTTGTTATTGCCTTTTTGGGTATGACGCGTTTCGTCGCCGGCGACGATCATCGGAACGCCTTGACTAAACAGGAGTGTGCCGAAGAAATTGCGAATCTGACGTTCGCGAAGGCGATTAACGTTTTCGTCGTCAGTCTCTCCTTCAATTCCAAAGTTGAAACTATTGTTGTTGTTTTCGCCGTCGCGGTTTTCTTCTCCGTTGTCGAAATTGTGTTTTTGGTTGTAAGTGACGAGATCGTTCAGCGTAAATCCGTCGTGCGCGGTGATGAAATTGACGCTACATGACGGCGAACGCCCTTGATGAGAATAAAGGTCGCTTGATCCGCTCAAGCGCGTGGCGAAAGCGTTCATGGTCCATTCGTCGCCACGCCAGAACCTCCTTACGTCGTCGCGATAACGACCGTTCCATTCAGCCCATCGTCTCGTGCCAAAACTTCCGACTTGGTAAGCACCCGCGGCGTCCCATGCTTCTGCGATAAACTTTGCGTCCGAAAGAAAGGGATCTTCTGAGATCGATTCGAGCGTCGGCGGGTTCCAGACGAGATTGCCGTTTCGATCGCGGCTCAAAATTGACGCGAGGTCAAATCGAAAACCGTCGATATGATAATTGCCAACCCACGAACGAAGACAGTCAAAGATGAGGTTGCGCATCCATGGATGATTGCCGTTGATTGTATTGCCACACCCCGAGAAGTTGACGTATCGTCCTTCCTTGGAGAGAAGGTAGTAGTTACGGTTTTCAAATCCCTTAAAGGCAAAAGTCTCGCCCTTTTCAGATCCTTCCGCCGTGTGATTGAAAACGACGTCGAGATAGATCTCGATTCCCGCGCGGTGGAATTCTCGAACCATCTCTTTAAATTCACGAACTTGAGCGCCAGGTTCGGAACTCCATGCGTAACCTCTATGCGGCGCGAAGAAAGCAATTGGATCATAGCCCCAGTAGTTAGCGTGTTTAAGAGTCGTTCCGTCTTGGGCGTTACGCGGGAATTCATGAATCGGCATGAGTTCGACAGCGGTAACGCCGAGCGACTTAAGATAAGGAATCTTTTCGATTAGTCCAAGATAAGAGCCTGGTTTGGATACTCCGCTTGTGGGAGAGTTCGTAAAACCACGGACATGAAGTTCGTAGATAATTTCGTCAGCCAATTTTCTGCGAATTCTATAGTCGCCGTCCCAGTCGAATTCGTCGTCGACAACGACGCATTTCGGGGGATGACACACTCCGTCTCGCTTTGGTAAGAAGTCGCCGACAAGCGCCTTCGCATAAGGATCGATAAGACGCGCGTGTCCGTCGAAGCGGTCGCCTTGCGTAGGATTGAATGGACCGTCGACTTGAAAGTGGTAAAGAGCGCCCTCTCCAAGTTTGGGGACGAATAAACGCCAAACGTCGCCAAGTCGGTCACGCGTTTCGTCAAAATTTATAATCCGTGAAGGTTCCCAATCGTCGGGACGGTCATACAGCAACAATCTCGCGCCCGTCGCGCTACGACTTGTGAATGAAAAGAGAACCCCGTTTTCGTAAAGATTTGCCCCGAAAGGCGACTGAAAACCGGTCTTCTGTTTTTCATGAAGTCTCATCTGCAACGTCCTCGAACTCCTTGTTGCGTGAAAAACGGCGACTATTCGCTCGCTTGTCTTTTTCTGTGTCTTAGAGTAGAATTATTTTCGGCGTCGCGTTGTCTTCATTTTAGTTTAGTTGAAAAAATCGGCGCAGCGCGACGCATGCACAGTAACGTTTTTGACGATTTTTTCAAAGTTCAATCAGACAGACCTCGACGTTGGTTCGCAACAAATTAAGTCGCGACTGTCGGTCGACGGAGCGCTCGTGATGCCAGACACGCTTTCAGACACGCAACAGACGAATCGTCGTCGCCGTTTTTTCAACCAAGATTCGCTGGCGTCATTGTTTTTCTTTCTATTCCTTTGGTTCTTTTGGGGCGTTCGATACGGCGACTATCTGTTTGCTGTTCAAGAGAATTCGCTCTTTCTTTACGACCACGATTTCTTATTGCGCTGGCTTCAAGTTCCAGAGGGCGCGCTTTGTTACGCGACCGCGTTCCTGATTCAATTCTTTTATTATCCTCTCCTGGGGGGATTTCTTCTCGCAGCTGTAACAACGGCAGGTCAGCTGCTTCTCGCGCGATTGACGGGGTTCAAGGGGAGCGCTCGATTGGCGACTTTTCTTCCCGGGTGTTTTTTTGCTATTTCTACGACTTGGCCGGCGTATTACGTTTTTATCCCGTACAATCAGTCGATCATCTTTTCCGAAGCATTGGCGATTCTCGTGTCGCTCTGTTGTTTTGCTTTATATCGTGCTTTTGATATGAAGCGTTGGCGTACGTTTATCGGCGTGGGGTTCGTTGTGGCGCTTTATCCTTTTTTGGGGTTTTGGGGTATTTTTGCTACGGCGTTGTGTTCTATTTGGGAACTCGGAACAGCATGCGTTGCGAAGAAAGACCGCGTCGCTCGCAACATGGCGATTTACGTGGCGATTATCTTGGCGCTTAGCGCCATATTAGTTCCGATCTGTTGGAACTGGTTGGCGTTCTTTCGTACCGTCAAGACCACTGATATCTATAATCGCGGTCTTCTTGAAGATATTCGTTACGATAAGAATACGATAACGGCGTGGTTTTTCTATGGGGCTATAGAACTTGCGCCCCTGATTATCCTCGTGCTTGTCTTTATCAAGCGAATACTTCCTTTAACTCCATCAAGGCAATCAAAGGAAGGATTATCGTCAAATCGGCTTTCGCGTCAGGACAAGCGATTGCGTAAGCGTATCGCCGAAAAAGAAGCGAGAAGACAAAAGAAAATCGCTAATCAAACTTTAAACGCGAAAAATTCTTCCTTGATCGCTCTTTCAGAAGATGAAATCGATTCAAAATTAAAGCGCGAGAAGGAAGTTGCGGGAATCCGACTCGTTTGGGAACTATTGCTTGTTCTTATGGCGTTCGTTGTGATCGCCTCATATCATTCGCGTTCGTTTTTTACCACCGTGAAGTTAACTCGAACGCTAGACTCTGAGAATTGGGAAGAGATTCTCCGTATCGAGTCGACTGATCCTTTTCCAAGTAAAGCGGAAGTTCAGATTCGTAACCTTGCGCTATATTATACGGGACGTCTTCCTGAGAGCGCGTTTGAGCGTCCGATAGCGGGGCTTTCGACGGTTCCTGTTACGGGCTATGATTACGCGAAAGCGACAAAAGGCAGTCTTTGGCATAAAGCGAAGGTCAAGCGTTATATGCTTATGCGTGAAACTGAACAATGTTCAGATCGCGTTCTTTGCGAACTTCTCTATTGTTACTGGGGACAAACAAATATTGCCGCGCGAATTGCGATGAATAATTTGATCGCGTCAGAAGAACGTTCGATTTCGTCTCTTCGTACTCTCGCCATCTCCGCTATGACGAGCGGCGAGTACAAACTTGCGCGGCGTTATTTGCGTATTCTTTCTAGAGTTCCTTTCTATCGTGATTGGGCAAACGCGGGTTTGGCCTATCTCGAATCCCCAAATTTCTACAGCGGCGTCCGCGATTTTCATAACGACTCGGAAATCGCCAAACTTCTTGATGAACGTCGTTCGGAACGTCCTTCCGCTACAAGCGTTGAAGAGGCTGGACGACGGTATCATGTATCAAAGGAACGTGTTGAAAAGATTGCGTCTACGATCGAACGTATTCGAAGTTTACGTCCCGTCAAAGATTATGTGACGACGATGGGGTATCCCAACCTTGTTTTTCTTTATGACCTTGCCAGAGACGACGAATTCGACGACTCTCCACGAGCACGTCGCGATATTATGTTGATATCGTCGCTTATGCGGAAAAATCGCGATTTCTTTCTTGAACACTTCGAACCTATCTTAAAAGAGGAATATCCAAACGGCGGCGCCCCGAAAGCGTACGAGCAAGGCTACGCCTCTTGGCGTTATCAACTTTATGGTCGTGATAAATGGCGGGATTGCGACTATAAGTTCACGCCTGAAACAATCGATCTTTTTAATCAGTTCGCCGATTACATCGACGCTGTTCAGGGTATTTCCAGCGTCGATTCAGACGAAGTTCAAGAAGCTCTGCGAACTCACTGTCGCGGGTTGTATTGGGGGTACGCCGGCGACGAGTCGGTCTTTAAACCCTATTAATTTTCGCCTAATCGTCATGCCGTCAGCGTCCATTTAATAAAATTCCGATGACTAAGATTGAAAGCATACAGTTCGCGTTTGTCGTTTCTGCCGTCGTTGCGACGTCGTTGTTGGTCGGTTGTTCTCGAAACGTCCCTAGCGCTTACGACGAGACCGACGTCTTGCCCGCAATTTACCCAGACTACGTTGAAACGACTTTTCCACCTAATATCGCGCCCGCCAATTTTATGATCGAAGAGGACGCTGAAGCTTATATCGTCAAACTTTCCGGTTCCGACGGTTCGACGATTTGCGTTTCAGGACAAAAGGCGATATTCCCCGAAAAGAAATGGCGGAAACTACTTGAGGCAAATCGCGGCGGTAAGTTTTCCGTCGAGGTTTACGTGAAGATCGACGGAAAATGGCTCAAACGAAGAAAATATGAGAACAGTATTTCCGACGATTCTGCCGATCCCTATCTTGCGTACCGCCTTATTGAACCTGGTTACGACTATGGACATCGCATCGTGCTAGCGCAACGTTGCGTAGAGAATTTCGACGAACGTGTTTTTTTTGACAATCGTAGCGTTGGAACTTCGCCATGCGTTAATTGCCATTCTTTTCAAGATCGCAAGACAGAACGTTTTCTCTTCCATTTTCGACGGATGGACAATCAGTCGATGGGCGGCACGATCATTGTCGAGGGGAAATCTGCAAAGAAGGTCGGGGGAAACGTCGACGCCAATGGAATTACGTGTTCCTATCCCGCTTGGCGTCCGACAGGCGATTTTGTCGCTTTTTCCTCAAATTACACGCGACAATTTTTCCACTCCCTTTCTTCGCAGAAGATCGAAGTCTTTGACGCTTTTTCCGATCTGGTTCTCCTAGACTCCGCTAAAAACGAGTTGACGATGGTCACTCAAACGAAGGACGAATTTGAAGTATTTCCACACTGGTCTCCCGACGGCTCTACGTTGTATTACTGTAGCGCGCATTTTTCACCGAAAACGCCGCAATCTACTGATTCAGAACGCCTTGAGGAGATGGTAAAACACGCGACTGAATTGAGATACAGCGTCTATAAGATGACTTTCGACGAATCGTCTAGAACTTTTGGTTCTCCGGAAATTGTCGTCGACGCGGCTGGACAGGAGCGTTCCGCGCTCTTTCCGCGAATATCGCCAGACGGTAAATTCCTTGTCTACACGCTTTCTGAGAGCGGCGTCTTTCCTATCTGGCGTCCTGAGGCCGATCTCTATATCAAGAACCTTGAGACAGGGGAAGAACGAGCGTGGAAGGAAGTTAACAGCGAGGATTCCGACAGCTATCACTCATGGTCGTCTACCGGGCGTTGGATTGTCTTTAGTTCCCGTCGCGAAGACGGACAGTACACGCGCCTTTACATGTCGCACGTTGACGCCGAAGGTTATGCGTCGAAACCCTTTATGCTTCCACAGAAGGATCCGGAACACGGTCGACTCTTTCTAAAATCGTATAACGTGCCGGAGATAATGGTCGAAGCGATTAAAATCGATCCTCGAGTCCTTTTGGAAACGGCGAAGAAACCTGCGGAACCTACCAGGAACTTATAGAACCGAATGTTTGTTGGTTTTAAGAAAATATCTTTTATTATTTGACAACCTTTTCGTCAGGGGACGTCTCTTTTTTCAAACTAACGTGTTGCGGTTCGTTTTTGTTTTGAAACAGGTCGATCGTAAAGAACACCAGCGCGATCCAAACGAGCGCGAAACTAAGCAACTGATATGGGGTTGTGCTTTCGTGAAGGACGCAAGTTCCGCAGATAAATTGTCCAGTTGGCGTTAGGTAGTTAAGAATCCCAAGGGTTGTTAGACTACATCTATGAGCCGCGACTCCGAAAAGTAGTATCGGAATAGCGGTAAGCGCGCCGCCGCCCACGAGCAACAGAAGCGTCGTCGGATTAGTCGACCAGTCGGGACGTGTAGGTTCAGAAAATATGACATATAACACATAGCCGACGGCAATCGGCGCGGCGAAGATTGTTTCAACGCTGAGCGCCGTCGTCGAATCGACGTTCATCGACTTGCGTACTGCGGAGTAAATAGCAAAGACAAACGCGACGACGACGCTTTCCCAAGGAAGACGTCCGACTCCTAACGCAAAAACGACGACGGCGACAACCGCAATTGTGATCGCGACGACCTGTCCCTTTCGTAGGCGCTCATGGAAGAAAATGGCAGCAAACACGACCGTAACGAGCGGACACGCGTAATTTCCAAGACTTGCATAGGTCGAACGGTTAATGGCGACCAGCCAGATGAAGAGTCCCCAACTTACCGCAGTCGTCGCCATGGTGACAAAGAGTCCGACGACATACCTCGGATTGCGAAGCGTCCTGAGAATAACAGTTCCTCTTTTGAGTCGTAACGCCATAGGAACTAGCAGAACGGTCGTAAACATGGCTCGAAAGGCAAGCGTGATCAACGGCGGCGTTTCGCTTAACAATGCAAAATAGAGTGGAAAGAGCCCCCAGATAAAGAACGCGAGGAACCCAACCAAAATTCCGAGCATATCCTGAGAGTTGTCTTTTTGTTCACAGACGCGACTCGTCGGCAAAGGTCCTGTTTCGGGGGCGGTCATAACACGTTTCGACGCTTTCTACATTCTCTTAAACGCAAAAACGCCGCGTTTCCAAGACGCGGCGTCGTACTTCTATCAGTCGACGAAACTAGAGGAAAAAGGAACCTCAGTCGACGGATGAACGGCTACTTCTTTTTCTTAGCCGCCATCATTCGTGCACGTTTTTGCTCCTTGCGGCGTTCTGACACACGCTTCGCACGAATCTGCCCAACTTTTTTCTGTTCCTCGAGATCGAGCAACGTTTCACGTCTTTTTGAAAAGAAGATGGCGATCATGACGACCGCTCCGGCAAAGAAAATAAACGCCGCGTAACTCAAGACCCAGACTGGATCGGAAGCAGGAGCGTCGTCGGCCGCCAAGAGCGTTGGAGAACTCGCGACGTAAAACAAGAACGCGCAGAGTCCTGCAAAAAATGATCTGAACGAATTCGAACGTGATTTCATTTGAAGCGCATCCGCAAAAACCTGGACGTTGTTAACGCGTCGAAAGGGACGGCGACGACGACGATCCCCGCCGACCAAACAACCAACCTTCAAGGATTATACATTGTTCTTTGAATGAGGGAAGGGCGCGAGTTATTTGCATTTCTTTTGGTAATAGTCCTTAATGATTTGCCAGCCTTCATCTGCCGTTTCGGCATAACTGAAGAGATTAAGATCTTTTGCGCTGATCATTCCTGAGTCAACGAGATATTGAAAGTTTACGACCTTCTCCCAGAACTCTTTCCCGTAGAGAACGATCGGTAAATCTTGCATTTTTCCCGTCTGACGAAGCGTGAGCGCCTCGAAGAGTTCGTCGAAAGTGCCGAATCCGCCGGGGAACGCTACAAGGGCTTTAGCGCGGAGC
This sequence comes from uncultured Planctomycetaceae bacterium, assembly GCA_946408825.1. Lineage (GTDB taxonomy): Bacteria > Planctomycetota > Planctomycetia > Pirellulales > Thermoguttaceae > RUG369. The sequence goes on along the minus strand of CAMJTU010000046.1, from coordinate 109 downwards.
ATAAAGTGCTGTTTGCGTACGGCAAAATAGTGGAAATTAAAACACAACGACGAGGAAATAAACGGGTTTGGTTGTTGTTCAAAGGGAAGTTTAATATTGAAACCGATCG
>CAMJTU010000045.1 GCA_946408825.1 uncultured Planctomycetaceae bacterium | reverse complement strand
CGGGTTCTTCCGTCGCGGGTTCTTCCGTCGCGGGTTCTTCCGTCGCGGGTTCTTCAGTCGCGGGTTCTTCCGTCGCAGGTTCTTCCGTCGCGGGCTCTTCTACGTCTGCGGATTTTGTTTCGTCGGAAGAAGCGTTTTCTTCCTCGAGTTCGCGCTGTTTACGTTCGCGTTCCGCGCGTTCTTCAAGTTCCTTCTGACGGCGCGCTTGGTTGCGTTCCGCTTCGAGGACGGAGTATTCTTGGGCGCGTCCTTGAGACTCATAGAGTTCTCGTTCCGTGCGGTCTTCTATTTCTTCGCGAAATTGACATTCCTTCGTCTCAAGTTCGTCTGAAATCGGAAAATATCGCGGAAGGTCTTTAACCACGGGCAGATTCGAGATCGTCTCGCCGTATTCAGAGGGATCGACCTCGGGCTTTTCCTGACACCCGGTGAAAAGAGCGAAAAGAAGCGCCGCGCAACACGACGCCAAAACACGCAAACTCATACTAACACGCGACATGAGATTATCCGACTCGCAAAAGGAACACGACGACTCGCGCGCGGCGAACCAAAGGCTCGCGCGGCGTCCGATCGCGACGCGTTAAACCAACGAAACCGCCGACCGAACCGTCCTTGATTATACTCGCGTTTCGTCGCCCTTTCAACAGGGCGAGATAATTTGACGCCGCCAGATTCCGCCGAAGCCGCGCTCATAAACCGCATGCTTCTCCGGTCCTTGCAACCTTGCTTCCTGAAAGGACTTTTATCTATCTATCTATTGCATTCAGGTTTAAACGTTGATATAATAGCCGCCGTTGTCGGCGCGAAGTATCGCATGCCGACCGTGAACCTAATTGAACAACCAGAGAATCACCGAGGAGGATCGCGTTATGTCAAGATTTTTAACCGTCGTTTTAGCGATATGTTTTGCGGGCAATTTTTCTTTTCTATACGCGCAGGACGATTCCGACTCCAAACAGGACGTCAAGCGCTATATTACGGAAAACGCGACTCAATTGTGGGGAAATTATTTAAATGCGTTGCAAAACGGGGTGGAGGGCGACGTTCGATTTCAATCTTTTTGTAACGACAAACCTGCGCTTCAATACAATTGGCGCGTTATTCGAGAGAAAAATTGGGGTCTTGAAGAAAGCGAAGATCCTCAAGAGAATTCCGTCAGAGTCCAATCATTCTCAAGCGGATACAGTTTCATAATTAGTCGTCAAGCCGACGCTCAAGACTGGAATGTTCAAGACTGGAATGTCGACTCGGTGGAAAAAGCGTCTCCTAACGCGATAACCAATATCAAAGACTACTCTTTCCCAACGGGAGAGGAGCAGGACAGAATTCCTGATTATGGACTATGCCAACTTATCTTCAAAGGATATTCGTTAGGCATTTCAGACTACGTCCCAACGCTGTTGAGACTTCCTGAATTTACCATCGAAAGCGCGGAAAAGGTAAACAGGGACGGAGTCGATTACTATCAGGTTAATTTTTCATTTGATCAGCCGGACTTTCCCGCGCTGGAAATTGGCGAAAATGATGAAATACCCGCAAATTTCCCCTATGTTAAGTACCCAAAAATTACGGTAAAATCCGGCAGCCTCTTATTGACGACGGATTATTTGCTAATCAAGGAAGCCAAAATCGATACGATCCACGGTCCGCGCGAGATTAAAAACGACTACAAAATTGTCGACGGCGTCCCGTTGATTTCCGAATATCATCTGACGATTCGCGGAGAAGGGGGCGAATACAAGGAAACGTACGCTTTTGATTTTCGCCTCGGAACAAACTACGGTCCCTCGCGTTTTAAGCTTTCGCACTACGGTCTTCCCGAACCGAACCTTGACGACGGCGCCGTCGCCGATCGCGCGCGCTGAAAGACCTTCAATCTGTTACGTTTCCTTTTCGACGCCGATTGCATTGCGATCGGCGTCGTTTTAGAGATTCAATCGCATGAAAAACAATTCAACCGTTGGAATTCCGACGTCATGAGCGCCCTTGTCGTTCCTATCGGAGCGATTGACGTCGGCGAAATTGCGCGGATTGTTCTTCTTACTCGTCTGCGTCAGATTTTTAATCTTCAAGCTTTGTCGTATTCCGAAAGAAGGTTTTCATCTTTCAGTCGACGGGGAAAAAAGACAAAAAAAAGAAGCGATTTTTCTGGACGGATCTATGTTTTACGCTTCTGTTCTTTTCCTTTACCATTAGCGTCTTGCCTATTCACGACTATTTTTGCGAGACAGACTACGACTCAACGTCGAACGATCTTGTCGGAGTCTGGCGTTTTGACTGGCGCTGCGGGGACAGACGTTTCAACGAAAAAGACTTCAAAAATTTTGAATTGGTTTTGTTCAAAGACCAGACCTTTCGTCTATCCGGCGTTCCTCGTTGGATGATCGATTACGCCCATGAAAAAGTCGACGATTCGCCTCGCCGTCGCATTTGCGAATTAAGCGATAAAAGGGCTAAAATCTGGATTCTATCGACCCCGGAGCATGAAAAAGACGGCGTTATAGAAGGTCGGTGGCAAATCGTCGAAGATTTCGGAGGAGCTCCGCGTCGGGTGGATTTGATTTCTCAAGGGTACAATTTTGATCCTTGGGAATTGACGATAAACGGGCTTTTTGCGCCCGGATTTCCATATAAGCATGGCGCAAGAAAGGGCGTCGCGCTTTACAAAGACAAAGGGGACGAGACTTCGACGGCGTCTTGTCAATAACGCCCTACGCGGCGCCTCGTCTTCTTCCGCCCTTCGACTCCCCGGCGGCGATTTTTATGAAAAGGACGTCGGGGGGCTGTTTTCATAGTGACTTTTAACTTTCGAGCGTATATAATGGAGGAGGGACGCGGCGCGAGCATTCGTTCGGCTTGCGCGAACGACGCGTCTCGACCGCTGTTTTCGTGGGCGCGCGCCCCATTTTAACGTTACCGGAGACGATTCCTCAATGAGCGCTCCTGCATACGACGACTTAACCCAGATCATTCTATCGCTCGATTTGCTCGACCTCGGCAAGCTTCGCGATCTCGAAAACTCCTTTGGCGCCCGTATTTTCACGTCGGAAGAGTTTCTCCAGGAGGCGTTGCGACGCGGGTATCTGACGAAATTCCAGGTCGAACGCCTTTCGAAGGGCGAAACGACGGGCTACAGCTACGGACCGTACATCGTCCAGTATCTCATCGGGGCGGGGTCTTTCGCGCGCGTCTTCCGCTGCATCCATAAAGACACGGGGCAGGTCGTCGCGGTAAAGGTTCTTCGGGCGCGCTTTCGGGACGACAAAACGGCGATCAACGAGTTTGAACGCGAGGGCGAGTTCGGCGCGGCGATGCACCATCCGAACATCGCGGCGGTCTACGAGTCGGCGAAGACGAAGTACGACCACTACATCGTCATGGAATTCGTCGAAGGACGGACGCTGCGCGAAGAGCTTGCCGCGCAGAAGAACGGGCGCCTCGACCCGCGCCGCGCCACGCGCATCACGCGCGACGTCTGCAGCGCGCTGAGTTACGCGCTCAACCAGGGGTATCAGCACCGCGACATGAAGCTCTCGAACGTCCTATTGGCAAGTTCCGGCAAGGCGGTGCTTTTGGACTTCGGACTCGTCGCGGACGACGCGTCCGGCTTCAAGACGCAGCGCGCGATCGAATACGCGGCGCTCGAACGCTCGACGCACGTCGGGCGCAACGACAAGCGCAGCGACCTCTATTTCCTCGGCGCCGTATACTATCAGTTGCTCACAGGAATCGCGCCCCTCGGCGAAATCAAAGAGCGTTCGAAACGTCTCGTCGCGGACCGATTTAAAAACGTCAAGCCGATCCGCGAGGTCGCGCCTTACGTTCCTCGATGCGTCGCGTACGTCGTCGATAGAGCGATGAAGTTCAGCCCGGAAGAACGGTTTCAGAGTCCCACGCAGATGCTGGAGGCGCTCGACGGCGCGGCGAGCGCGCTCGATTCCGGCGTCGACGTCGAGCAAGAAGAAAAGCTCATGACGGCGGCGATGCAGGATCGCGTGGAGAAGGAGAAAAAACAGACCTCCGTCATGATCGTCGAGGCGAACTCTAATCTCCAAGACGTTTTTCGCGAGTTCTTCAAGAAGGCGGGCTACCGCGTCCTCGTCGTTTCCAACTGCGACCGCGCTCTCGAGCGACTTGACGACGGCGAGGCGTTCAACGTCGACGCCGCGCTCTTTAACGCGCAGAATCTTGGGAAAAACGCCGTCCTTGCCTTCAACAAGCTTCTCGACGCTCCGACGACAAAAGACCTGCCTGCCGTTCTCATTCTCGACGAAAATCAAGTCAAATGGGCGCCCGCCGCCAAGCGCGGCAAGAAACGGCTCGCCGTCGGCATGCCGATCTCGATGAAGCGACTCCTTATGGTCGTCGATAAACTCACCGCGCCGGAGAAAGTCGAAAAGAAAGCGGAGCCCGTCGCCCCCGCTCCGACGCCCGCGACTTCGCAGCCCGGAACAAAGCCCGCGTCTTCGAACGCGCCCAAAGAAGAAGAGGTCCTCGACGATCTCCCAATGGACGCTTTCGACGCCGCGCTCGACGACGCGTGGGAACGCTTCTACGTCAATAAGGAAAAGCTCTCGGACTTCGCGTCCGCGCCTCGAGAGGAACCGGAAGATATCGAGCAGATTCCAACCCCGGCGCCCGCAAACGTCGAGCCGGTCGTCTTCGACGACCCCGACGCCGACAGCGACTATCTCGATCCCGAAGAAGATCACGACTAAAACGCTCGCGCCGCGCTCTTCTTACGATTGCGCGCGGCGCCCTTCCCTCCGCGACGCCGTCGCGTCGCCGTCCGAAAATAGGAGCTATATCATGGATAGACGTTCTTTTATGAAATCAGGTTTTCTCGCCGCCGCAGGGTGCGCGTTGGGCGCGTCCGGCGTCGCCGCGACTTCGTTCGCCGCTGAAGAAACGAAAAAGATTCCCTTCGCGCTCCAGGTTTATTCGGTTCGCGAATACGCGTCGAAGGATTTGCGCGGAACCCTTAAAGAAATCGCTAAGATCGGCTACAAGGGCGTCGAGTTCGCGGGCTATTACGGAAACGACGCGAAAGACGTCCGCAAATGGCTCGACGAAGCGGGCTTGCAGGCGATCAGCACGCACCTTAGCGTCCCGCAGCTTCTGGAAGGCGCGTTCGACGAGACGGCGTCGTTTGAAATGACGCTCGGCAACAAGCGTCTGATCGTCGCGAGCGGTCTTTCCGCGTCTTGCGCGACCGACGCCGGCAACCAGATGACGGCGTATCTCTTCAACGAGATCGCGTATAAGGCGGCGAAGGCGGGGTTCCAGATCGGATTCCACGCGCATTTCAACGACTTCTCCGACGTGAACGGCAAGACGGCGTGGGAACTCTTCTTCTCGCGAACCCGCGCGGATATTATCGCGCAGATGGACGTCGGCAACTGCATGCACGGCGGCGCCGATCCCTACGAGCTCGTCGAGAAACTCCCCGGTCGCGGCAAGCTCATGCACGTCAAAGCGGAGAATGAAAAGGGCAAAGGCGGCGCGACCGTCGCGGGCGAAGGCGATATCGTCGATTGGAAACGTATGTTCAATATCGCCGAAACGGTCGGCGGAATCGAGTGGTACATCGTCGAGCAGGAAGACTGCCGTAAAGGCTCCAACCTCATGGAAGCCTGCGCGGAATGCTTCGAAAACCTCAAGAAGATGGGCAAAGTCTGATTGCGACCCGATCTGGTCTTGACCCCCGAATAGCCCAAGAGCGCGCGGATTCGTTCCGCGCGCTCTTTTTTAACGCCGTTCGTCGTCAAGCCTTGTGTTTCTAACTCGAAATACAAATAATACTAAAGGGAACTGAGAAAATCTCCTCTAAAGTTGTCTTGAACCAATTCAAATTCTAGCGTTGTTATGACAAATGTTCTTGATCTCTTAGGATAATATCCAGCATTTGTCGCGGGGTTACGACGAAGGGTACTGTCGGAAAATGTTTAGCGTTACCGGGAACAAGCCAAGCGTCCTCGTTTTTGCGCGTCTCCATAACAACTTCAAAAAAGACAACGTCTTTAGGATCAGAAAAGGCGACGTCCAACGTCTCGGCGTTTACGTAAAGACCTTTCTGTCTAAATGTTTGAACAACGTCTTCAATCAGATCCGCCGGCAGATGAAACTTCGGTCGCGAGAGAACTTCCCTGTATTCCTTTTCAATGGCGTCGTTTAAAACGGGTATGATCGGACCGGCAAACGCTAAGTTGAGAACTTGACGAGGAACCGATTGAGGTTTAATCATCGCAGAAACAAGGACGTTTGTATCGATAAATCGATAACAGCGAGATATTTCATCGATCCTTATTTCCGAGCTTCGGCGATTTCTTCATTGATTTCGTCCAGCGTCATATCCGAGAGTCCATACTCCTCGGCAATCCTCCCCGCCCTTTCAAGCGCAAGGATTCCGGGATTATTTTCTTCCTCCAATTTCATGCTAAAAGGAACGCCGTTCTCCTGATTCAAACGCGACATACACATTCGAAGGTATGTCGGCAACGAGAGACCGAGTCGCTCAAGAATCTGGATCGACTTCAATTTTTCCGTATCTTCCGTTCTGAATTGGACTAAAACGCTCGCCATTTTTATCTCTCCCGCCTATTAGTTCCTAAGGAAAGCCCATTATATCGAAACACTTCAACGACTATTGTAGTAGTTTCAAATTCAGACGCAATCATTTGTATGTTCTTTGCGATAGTTTTTCTTGATTCGTCAAAAAAAAGAGAAGTATTGGTTCCTCCGCTTGGAAAACGTCGCCCGGTCGCGGCAAGCTCATGCACGTCAAAGCGGAGAATGAAAAGGGCAAAGGCGGCGCGACCGTCGCGGGCGAAGGCGATATCGTCGATTGGAAACGTATGTTCAATATCGCCGAAACGGTCGGCGGAATCGAGTGGCACGTCGTCGAGCGGGAAGACTGCCGCCAAGGCTCCAACCTCATGGAAGCCTGCGCGGAATGCTTCGAAAACCTCAAAAAGACGGGCAAAGTCTGATTGCGACCCGATCTGGTCTTGACCCACGAATAGCCCAAGAGCACGCGGATTCGTTCGCGCGCTCTTTTTTAACGGCGTTCTTGAGCGAGTACGGGCGAAAGATTTAGAAGAACGTCTGATTTCTACGGACGTCTCCCGGCTTCTTTGGATTCAACGTGCATTGAGGTCAATTCAGCCGCTCTTGGAGCTTTAAAAAAGAGACGCTAGGCGATAGGCAAAACTCGTGGAGGATCGAATACAAAACTTCACGTAATCGTCGCTAACTCCGGCGCCTATAAGATTTTCCCTTTCGCGGAGCGCTTCCTGAAGTCGTCGGCGACCGGAAACCTCGTCCTTCCCATTCCTCAGCGCTTTACGCCCGCGACCCGCGCGATTCCGACTCCCGAGGAAACGGAAAAATGGCTTGCGGCGCTCGTCGCCCTTTGGGACGATCCCTGTGGCGCCGAACGCCTCGGCGTTCAGTCGCGTAATCGCGTTCAACGCTTCGCGAAAGACGTCGTCGCGAATCGTTTGGAGGCGCTTCTGAATGAGTTGTACTGACGCCATTTTCCTAGCGCGTGTCGATACAATCCCTCAAAAACAGCGTCGTCGCGTATTATGACCGAACTCGCGAGCAATACAAACGGATCGAATCTCTCCCGTCAAGGAGTCGCAACGCCGTGCAAGTTGACAATCTCGCCTTTTTGAACGCGTTTCTTTACATATTTGAAAATAGGCGCTAACGGCGTTCGACGCCGTCGTCGACAAAACGCCCATAGGGGTCGGTCCAAGCTTTGAAAAATGAGGTTTACTCAGGGAAAAATAATCATTATGATCACCCGGCGTTCCCTTTTTTAGGAATTGGAATTCTACACGAGCGAGGAGCGGAAGAAAGGCAGGCTCATGACGACGCTGATTGTTAGAAACGCTGGTAGATTAGGACTTGCGGCGGTCTTACTCGCCGCGCTTGCGGTTCCCGCGTGCAAAAAAGACAATACCCCGACTCCCGCGTCAAACGCCGACGCTACGGCTAAAACGACGGGCCAAGCCGCGCTCGACGAAGGCGATTGGTCGCGCGCGTACGACTCTTTCACGACGGCGATCGCCGCGAATCCGAACGACGTCGACTCCTACTACGGACGCGCCGCCGCGTCGCTCGCGCGCGCTAGAGAACATTATAGTCTCGCGCAGGCCGCCGCGACGAATCAAAAGATCGACGAAGGACGTGCGGAAGCCGCAAAAGCGGACGAATACTTCAAGAAGGCGACCGACGACGCCGACGCGATCCTTAAAATTGACGCTCAATACGCCGAAGCGTGGTTCCTCAAGGGCGTCGCGTGCCAGTATCAGGGAATGTGGGAAGAAGGCGTCGACGCGTTCTCGGAATGCGTCAAGCTCGCGCCGGAACGCGCCGAAGCCTATCAGCGTCGCGGCGAAATTTACGATCATATCGGCGATTATATGAACGCGTCGGTCGACTATAAAAAGGCGAGCGAACTCGGATATTCCGACGGTCCGACCGACGCCGCGGCCGCGCATGAAGACGAACTCGATTTCAGCGATTTGAATTACGACCCGGAAGAACTCGAAGAGGACGCGGAAGAAGAAGAAAAGTAACTTTTCGATTCTAAAGCGACGGAGAACGTTCCTCGACGCGTCGGCGCGCATGGCGACGCGTCGGGCGTTATGCGACGATCACACGGGAACGGATCGACAGAAGGACGAAAGCCATGACAGTGAACTCGAACGATAGAAGCCTGAACGGCGGCTCCACGCTCGGCGGCGCCGCGATTGGCGTCTCGGTCTCCGTCATGCTCTTTTGCGCCGTGTTCTGGCAGAACGTCCTCGATTTCAAGTCGAAACTCGAACGCGAGCTGAACCTTAACGAACCAGCCGTCGAATCGCGCGAGCGCGATAAAGTCGCCGACGAAGAAATCGCGCCAAGCGGCGACGACAAAACGGAAAACTGGCGCGAACAACTCGCCGCGCTCTATCCGCGCGAAGAGTTTAACGTCGTCGACTCAAATCTCGAATCGAACATAAACGACGCGCCCGACGAACGCGCCGCTCGATTCAACGAGTTCGACCCGAACGAGCCGACTTTCGTCGAAAAAGCCCCTGTCGCGACGCTCCCCCCCGCGCCCTCCCGCTCCCACGCTTATTCCGACGATCTTTTCGACCCTAACTCGGCTCCAGACGCCTCGATCGCCGACTCCGAATCGCCTCTCGACGACGAAGCGGCTCTCGTCGCCGCCGCGCCCTTTGACGAAGACCTCGTCGCGCGCGACGACGCGCCCCTCCCCGAGGCGCCGCGTCCGAACCGTTCCGCATACGCGCCTGACGACGATCTCGAGGAAGACGAAACGCCCGACGCGCTCGAAAACGACTCGTTCGTCGCCGACGCGACGTCCGACGATTGGCGCGAGTCTCTCGGACTTGACGCCGCGCCGACGGACGCGGAAACCGCGCTTCCCGACGCGCTTGACGCCTCGCTCGCGCTAGACGCGGGCGGAATCGCGCCCACGATCCAAGACATGCTTGACGCGCAGGACGCGCCGGAGCCGGAAACCGCGCCGACGCGCGACGAGGGCAAGTCGAAGGTCGCGTTTACGGGCTACGCGGCTCCCGCAGATCGGGTTCCGGAAACGTCGGTCGAGGAGCCGATCGCCGAAGCGACCTCCGCGCCGGAGGAATCGTCCAGTCTCGTCGAGGAGCAATCTCTCGTCGTCGCGGAGTCGTCCTCCGCGCCCGACGTCGACGCGTTCCCGACGGTCGACGAATCGTTCCCTAACGACGTTAGCGAATCGCTCGTCGCGCAAGACGTCACCGTCGAATCGACGTCCGACGCGCCCGTCGATCGTCTGAGCGAAGAAGAACTCGCAGCCGTCGCCAACGCGGTCTTCGAACCGAGCTACTTCTCGCGCGCCGTCGGACTCTTCGGCGGTCAGAGAGCGTTCTCCGCGCTCTATTTCGCGCGTGCGGCCCGTCTCGTCTCCGACGCCACGTCGTGGTCGCCCGACTCATGGTCGCGAATCGCCCCGATCGCGCTCGCCGGAATCCCCGCGCCGCGGAAAACGACCGACTCGTCCGCGTCCGGCGACGCCGACTCCATAAATCCGGAACGCGTTTCAGACGACGCCGACGACGCGCTCGAAGACGACGTCGACGCCGACGAAATGCACGCGAAATACCCCACCCTCGTCGGATACCTCGAGCGACGCTCGACGGCGTCCCCCGCGTCCCAGCCGACCGCCGAACCGAACGCGCCGGCGCACGCCGACGCCGACGCGAACCTGTCGCGTCCCGACGAAGGCAGATTCTAACGTCGCGGCGACTTCGGCGTCCCGCGCGCATAACGACGATTCTAAAATGTCAAACGAACGCGAAGAACTAGCAAGGATTGAAGCGGTTCTCTTTCTCATGAAAGAGCCATGTTCGAGTCGGCGTCTTGCGCAGCTCTCCGGAATCGAGGACGGCTCGCGCGCGCGCGCGCTCGTGCGTAAACTGAACGAACGGTACCGTCGCGACGGCGCGGCGTTCTGCGCGGTCGAGGTCGCCGGCGGCTTCCAGCTGCGAACGCTCCCGGAATTCGCGCCGTGGCTCCTGAGACTCCAAGAAGCGCCGATCGAAACGCGCCTGACGACGTCCGCGATGGAGACGCTCGTCGTCGTCGCGTACGAACAGCCCGTCGTCCGCTCGACAATCGAACGCGTGCGAGGCGTCCACTGCGGCGACGTCCTGCGCCAGCTCCTCGAGCAAGGTCTTATCAAAATCGTCGGACGCTCCGAAGAACTGGGACGTCCGTTCCTCTACGGCACGACCAAACGCTTTCTCCAGATGTTCGGGCTCATGCGCATCGAGGACCTTCCCAAAAGAGAATACGGCTGGGCGACGAAGGAAGAAGCCGACCAGATCGTCGAGGAAATCGTCGAAGCCGATAAGGAAAGCGCAGCCGAAAAGAACTAGGCGACGCGCGGATTCCGCGGGCAAATCTCCGGCGCTTTTCTTATAAAACCGTTTCTTGACGCGGAAATTTCTTGCCGACGCTCTTTCTATATTTTAAAATTACGACGCATGAAGGCGTTGCGACCGCGACGTCCTTGACGAGCTTGTGGATTTTGAAACGAAGGAGACGCGAGACCGTGAAAAAAATGATCGCATACTGCGGGCTGGACTGTGAAAAGTGCGACGCGTATCTGGCGACAATTAACGACGATAACGCGTTGCGGGAAAAAACGGCGAAGCTGTGGGCTGAAATGAACAACGCGCCCATACTGCCCGAGCATATCAACTGCCTCGGCTGTCGCGCGGACGGGGTCAAGACCTACTACTGCGAAAGCCTCTGCGGCGTCCGTCAATGCGCCCTGAAAAAGGGCGTCGAGACGTGCGGCGACTGTCCGGAACTGGAAACGTGTCCGACCGTCGGCGAGATTATTTCCAACGTTCCGGAGGTCTTGGAAAATTTAAAAGGGACAAATCGCGCGGACAAATAATCCCCGGTTCCAAAGGAGAATCGCCATGGCGTTGATATACGACGACTTTGCGAAATGGCTCGACGGCATTCTTGAAAAGGAGATTCCCGACGGCGGCGTCGCGCTGAGTTTCAATATCTACGAGGACGGAAGGCGGCGATGGTCGGTAGAAGTCGTTGGAACGTCGTCCTTTGATAAAGACGGCGAAGACTGGGCTTGCGACGAGGCGACGGATTTTGAAACGCGAGACGCGCCGTATTCATGGGAAGAAAAAACGAATTGGAAGAATGCCGCGGCGGCAGTCGCGGAAGCGGTCCAAAAGTATCTTGAAGTCGGAAATTACGCCGATAAACTCAAGACGCTGCGCGGCGTCGCGACGGGTTTTGTCGACGGCGATTTGAATCTGCTTTACGTGAAGGAATAATTACATATTGGCGCGTACAAAGGAAGGAACCGTATGACGAACTACCGGATCGTCGATAAGGAAACGTATTATCGGAAAGGCGTCTTTCGCCATTTTTCCGAAGACTGCAAATGCTCAGTCTCGATGACGGCGCGAATCGACGTAGCCGATCTCGCGGCGTATTCCAAGGAGAAGGGCTCCAAGTTCTACGTCAATTTCCTGTATCTCCTCTCGAAGACGCTCAATTCCCGAGACGACTACAAAATGGGCTATCTTTGGCAGACTAATGAACTGATCTGCTACGACGTAATCAACCCGACGCAGTACGTTTTTCACGAAGACACGGAAACGTGTTCGCCCGTATACACGACCTACGCCGAGGATTACGACGTCTTTTACGCCGGCGCCCTGAACGACCTCGAAACGGCGAAGAAAACGCGAGAATACGGTCTCGACATGGCAAACCATCCCAATTGGTTCGACGCGTCGTATATCCCCTGGCTCTCCTACGATTCGCTGAACGTCGAACTCCCCGACGGACATTTATTCTTCCCGCCGATCGTCAACTGGGGAAAGTATCGGGAGGAAAACGGCAGACTCCTCATGCCGGTCAGCGTCCGCCTAAACCACGCGATCGCCGACGGGTATCTGGTCGCGAACGTCTTTCGCCTGCTCCAGAAGGAAATCGAATCGTTTGTTAGAAGGTAATCGGCGTCTGGGGAGATAACGAATGGAGTTGGAAACGGAAAGGTTGACGCTTCGCCCGTGGAAGGAATCCGACGCGGAAGATTTATTCCAATACGCAAGCAGCCCCGACGTCGGACCGGCGGCGGGCTGGAACGCCCACGCGAGCGTCGAGGAGAGTCGAGACGTCATTAAGAACTATTTTTCGGGTCCGGAAACATACGCGGTCGTCCTGAAAGAAACGGGCCGCCCGATAGGGAGCGTCGGGCTAATGATCGGCAAGGACAGTCATTTGAATCTCCCCGATACGGAGGCCGAGATCGGTTATTGGATCGGCGCCCCCTTCTGGGGTCGAGGGCTTATCCCCGAGGCGGTCAAAGAACTAACGAGGCGCGGTTTCGAAGATTTGAATCTCCAAAGGATATGGGCGGGCTACTTCGACGGGAACGTCAGATCAAAACGGGTTCTGGAAAAATGCGGCTTTAGATATCGTTACACGAAAAATAACGTATCTTGTTTCATCGAAGGGGATTTGCGAACGGAACATATCGTCTGCGTTTCCAAAGACGAACGGCTTATCGCTAGGCAAGCGCGCGAGTTGACGAATCATGTTTGAAGAATACCTGGAAGAAACGAAATACGTGGATTTCAACAATCCCGAAGTGAAAAGGTTCGCCGACAAGTTAAAAAGCGAATCTGACGACGAATTGAGTCTCATTAGATCCGCGTATTCTTTTGTAAGAGACGTCATACGCCATTCGTGGGACGTTCAGGATAGACGGGTAACGATATCCGCAAGCGACGTTTTGAGAGAGGGCGTCGGCGTCTGCCAAGCGAAGTCCAATCTTTTGGCGGCGCTCCTTCGCGCAAACGGAATCCCCGTCGGATTTAGCTATCAACGTTTAAGACTGGGCGACGCGCCGGACGCCGGATATTGCCTCCACGCTTTGAATACCGTATATGTTTCCTCGCTCGGTCGATGGATACGGCTGGACGCGAGAGGAAACAAGGAAGGGATCGACGCGGAGTTTTCTATCGACGAGGAAAGGCTCGCCTTTCATATCGCTTCGGAGGGGGAGATCGATTATCGCGACAACCGTCCGCGCCCCGACGCCGTTTTCATGAGAGTCTTGGAAGAAAGCGACGACGCGTTGGAGATGTGCGAAAGTCGTCTGCCGGACGCGATCTCCGACGTTGCGGTTGACGGGGGCTATTGACTTATGGATATTATTCAAGGAACATGGCAAACCAAAGGGTGATGAAAATCAACGCTCTTAACAAGTTTACGCTTCAAAAATGAAGCTTTTTACTCAAACGCCTTTATTCAACAAAGTCCAATTATATAGTCGCTATCAAAAACGGGAGAATTAGAAATGAAAATGCAGAGAGGGCTTATCTTGCTGTTCATAGGAATTCTGGCTGTTTCGGGAATACAGCCGGTTCCGGCACAGGCGGCAGATACATATGAGTGGGAATCCGGTACAATTTACGACGCTGGAACGGAGAAAACCGAAACTGTACTGCTGAAAGGCGCAAGTTGCGGAAAAGCAGTCAGACTGCTGGATGCAGGGGATTCCGTCACGCTGAAAGTCAACGTGGGGTCGGCAGGCGCATATACGCTCAGTCTCCGCTACAGTCAACCCTATGACGAAAACGGTAAAATCCAAAACATTCTTGTCAACGGAAAGCGGACCGGAACGGTCAGCTTCGGGTATACCGATTCCGGTAAATTTGATACTGCGGCAGTTATCGCAAATCTGACTGCCGGTGAAAACAGCGTCACGGTGGAGTCGTCATGGGGCTGGACCTATCTTGATACGCTGACAATCACGCCGTGGAAAGGCGGAACCGTATCGCCCGACGCCAAGCTCTCAAATCCGAACGCAACACAGAAAACACAGTCTCTTTATGCTTTTCTTTGCGATACCTACGGCAAAAATGCGCTTGCCGGTCAGCAGGAATCCACATGGAAGGGCAGCGAGAACTATGAATTCAATATCATTCAGAAAGCAAGCGGCAGATTGCCTGTCATCCGCGGACTTGACTATATGGGCGAGGATTTTTCAGGCTGCAACCGCCGCGCCAAAGCTTGGGCTGCAAAGGGCGGCGTCGTCACGATCTGCTGGCACTGCGGCGACGATTTCAAAGGGAGCCATAGGGAATCCTTGGCGGCAGAGCCGAACTGGTCGAAGCTTCTGACGCCTGGCACAAGCGAGTATAACGCGCTCATAGCCGGCATGGACAAGGGCGCTGCTGCGCTCAAGGAATTGCAGGAAGCGGACGTCCCTGTCGTCTGGCGCCCGTTCCATGAATTTGACGGCGCATGGTTCTGGTGGGGTAAGGGCGGCGCAGAGAACTTCAAAAAGCTCTGGCGGTTAATGTACGACCGCTATACAAATGAATGGGGACTGAACAATCTGATCTGGACCCTCGGCTATTCCGGCGATGTGAAGGCAGGCTGGTATCCGGGGGACGAATATGTCGACGTGATCGGCGCGGATACTTATGTCAATCATACCGATTCGCTGGTCAGTATGTATCAGCATGCGGCAAGCGTGTCAAACAAGCCGGTCTGTCTGCATGAAAACGGTCCGATTCCCGATCCGGAGAAAATGAAAGCGGACGGAGCAAAATGGCTGTGGTTTATGACATGGCATACTTCTTTTATCGACGGCAATGCAATCAACACCGCAAATTATCTGAAACAGGTTTACAACAGCGATTATATACTGACGCTGGATGAGATCCCCGACGTATACAGCTACGGCGTCGCCGCGCCCGACCCGCGGCAGAGCGAAGAGGAAACCGACGATTCGCCGGTTCTGATCGGGGACGTCAATGCGGACGGCGAGATTGACGCGGCAGACGTAAGGCTGCTGCAATAGTTTCTGCCGACGTCCGCCGAGCTGACCGAAGCGCAGGCTGTCCGTGCCGATTTTAACGGCGACAGCAAAATCAACGCAGTTGATTTCTCGCTGCTGAAACAGCAGTTTGTCGATCTGCCCGCAGCGGGCGAACCGATCACAGATAATCCGCAGGAAAATGAAACCGTGAAACAAGACGCAAATTTTTCGTCGGAAGGAATATGAACGCCTAACCTTCGCCACAATGAACGGGCATGTCTCCAACGGGTTCTATTTCATCGGCGAGAAATGAGGACGTCGGACGGCGCGTAAACTTCGCGGCGAATACGGGGAAACCAATTCATGGATATTACTCAAACCTTTTACGACAGTCTGGCGTCGCAATACGACAAGTTGTTTCAAGATTGGCAAACCGCGACGCGCGAGCAGGCGGCGATCTTGAATAGGCTTTTTAACGAATACGGCTTCGATCAGACCGCGCGTATTCTCGACTGCGCGTGCGGGATCGGAACGCAGGCGATCGGGCTGGCGGCGCTCGGATACGACGTGACGTGCTCCGATATCAGCGAAGCGGAGTTAGCCGAAGCGAGGGCAAGAGCGAAGGAGAACGGCGTCAAGGTACGCCTCGAGCGCGCCGATTTTCGTTTTTTATCGGACGTCTTCGCGGAACGGTTCGACGTCGTGATCGCAATGGACAACGCGCTGCCGCACATGCTGACGAACGACGCGCTGACGGCGGCGATTCGGAGTCTCGTCGCTCAAACGCGACCGAACGGCGTCGTCGTCGCCAGTATTCGCGATTACGACCGTCTGCTCGAAGAAAAGCCGCCGTACTCCCCGCCTTATATTCATAAAACGGAGAAGGGTCGGCGCGTTTCCTTTCAGACTTGGGACTGGAACGACGAAAACTATCGACTGATCCAATATATCGTCGACGATGAAGAAGCGCTGCAAATCAGCAAATTCGAATGCGAATACCGAGCCGTCCGCCGAGAGGAACTGACGAATTTGCTCCTCTCAAACGGCTGCCGCGAGGTCGCGTGGAAGTTTCCCGAGGAAACAGGCTTCTATCAGCCCGTCGTCGTCGCGAGAAAACAATAGCGTTCAAAGCGTCGCCTTCACGCTTTTACGCAAAACGTATTTGTATCTCTTGAGCGGCAGCTCGAGTTCCGTTGGATGATTCAACGCTGGAGAAAAGGCGACGCCGAAGAAAGATTGGGGCGAAAAATAGCTCGACAAGAAAACGGCGCTTCACGACGAGTTCAAGAAATTACAAAAGGAATTAGAGAAACTTTGAGATTGAAAACTGCGCGTGGAAACACCCTGATATAACAGCGCGGAACGTCGTTCAGTTATAAGAGGCTAAGAAATTCGGAAGGCGCGACGGCGGGAATCGGACTTCTTACAAAATCTTTCGTGTTGCGAGTTATAATAAAATCCGCGTGCAATCTTTCAGCGGTCGCAACCTGAACGGCGTCTTCGAAATCGTCCCATTTTTTCTCGACGGCGACGACGAGGTCGGCGACGTCCAACGCGACAAAATGAAAAATCAACGACGTCGCGTTGAAGACGGCGGCGATCCTTTGCGGCTGGAGTTCTTTCCGCATAACGTAAATGAGATTAGCGAAAGTCAACGTTGAAACACATCCTTCGACGCGTTCTGTTTCGCATAACTTCCATATTTTCAGAGAATCCTCAAAATGCGGCTCTCTTTTTTGAAGAACGTCAAGAATAACGTTCGCGTCAATCAACGCTTTCATATTTGGCGGACAATCCTTCCTGTCTTGCTTCGTCAAGGTCGACGTTTCCCTTAAGGACGCCTACCAGAGAATCGCTCAAATATGAAACGGCGGCGGCACGCGGAACAAATCGCCCGATCTCTTTCCCGTTTACTGTCACGACGACTTCGTTCCCAGCGATAACATCGTCGAGATATTTGTCGAAATTGTTTTTTATTTCTGTTGCTGTCGCGGCAATCATCAAAGCGCCTCCGTTTGAATTTGTCGCGCTTTCTGCGGGGTCGCGAGAAAAATCCGAGCCGCAGTGAAACGCCTACGTATCAGATTACGCGCCGCGACGGGTTCTGTCAAGGGCCAAATCTGTTAAACGAATCGTCGTGCCGTCGTCGTCTTTAGCCTTCACACTTTGCGCAAAACATATTTGTATCTCTTGAGCGGCAGCGCGAGCTCCGATTCGCGGCGGATCGTCGTTTCGACGACTTCAACTTCCGTTTCGCCGTCGTAGCCTTCGACGATCACGCGGTCGCCCTCCTGAACGGCTTCGTCGTCGCAGAAATAGTCGTACCCCTTGCCGCCCGACGAGAAGCAAACGACGGCGATTCGGCGCTCAGTCCGAACGCTTCCGTTTTCGCGCCGTTGAATCGGTAACGCCCTGATTTTGTCCATGCGACGAGTTCGTCGTGATAATAGAACCCCCAACGTCTTTCAGAATCGTCCCAATCATACGAAACGGCGTCGAACCGCACGACGTTCGCGTCGTCTTTAAACGTAATCTCATACCGCGCGAACTGTCGCATATCCTCTACGGAAATCGTTGTCTTTCGTTTGCTCATCTGAAATCTTTAATAACTCCCACAGAGAACGACAAAAGTTTTCGACAAATTCGGAATGCAATTCCGAATTTGTCTGGATTATTTCTAATTTAACGCTATCCTATAAGATAGGAGGCGTTAATTATGTACATTCCGCGAAAAATTGAAAGTCGGCTGATTTATCTTTCGGAACATTTTCCCGTCGTTATCGTCGGGGGCGCGCGTCAGACGGGCAAGACGACGCTTGTAAAGCGTTTGATCGCCGAAAACGTCGGGGCGCGATACGCGACGTTGGATTATCCGCGTTTGCGCGATTTGGCAAAGAACGATCCGGAACTGTTTTTGCAAAGCTACCCTTCTCCTGTCGTCATCGACGAAATCCAATACGCGCCGGAACTGCTCCCTTACATTAAAACGCGCGTTGACGAAAACCGTACGCCGGGGCAGTATTTTCTCACCGGGTCGCAAATGTTTCGAGTCATGGAGGGCGTGAGCGAATCGCTTGCGGGACGCGCGGGGATTCTGTCGATCTACGGGCTGAGCCGCGCGGAAATCAAAGGAAAACCCGAGAAGCCTTTTCTACCAACCGTCGGTCCCGCCGCCGAAAGTGGTTTTGTCGCCCGTTCTTCGGAAACGGTCGTCGACGTCTTTGACCAGATCTATCGCGGTTCTATGCCGCAAATGATCGTCGATTCAGAACTTGCTCCTGAGGCGTATTACGGCGGGTACGTTCAAACATACTTGGAACGCGACGTTCGCGCTCTGCTTGAAATCAAGAACGAATCGACGTTTCTTAAATTTCTCGGTTGCGCCGCCGCGAGAACGGGGCAAGAATTGAATCTAAGCGACCTTGGACGAGACGTCGGGATTGATTCTAATACCGCCGAACGTTGGCTTTCGCTTCTCGTAACGTCGGGAATTGTCTTCCTTCTCCAACCGTATTCGAGGAATACGGTCAAACGGATCGTCAAGCGTCCCAAAGCGTACTTCATGGACTGCGGACTCGCTTGCTATCTCAGTCTTTGGAACAACCCGCGAGCGCTTGAAAACTCGGCGGCGGCGGGCGCGTTCTTTGAGACGTACGTCATATCGGAACTCGTCAAAGAATACTGCAACGCGGGACTCGACGTTCGCAGTCGTTTCTTCTACTATCGCGACCGTAACGGGGCGGAAATAGACCTGATCATTTATGAAAACGGCGTTCTCTACCCTGTCGAAATCAAAAAAAGCGGCGAGCCGCAGAAAGACGCTATCAAGAATTTTCCCGTCCTCGACGGCTTCCCGGAAAAACGCGGTCCCGGCGCCGTAATATGCCTGTCGCCTTTCCGCTACCCGTTCGACGCCGACAATTCCGCAGTTCCCATCGGAGAAATCTGACGACGCCACGCGACGTTTCAGAGAGACGCGATACGCGTATGGATTCTGAAGAGTCGAATCTTACGCCTCGTCTATTTGCCGAAATCGGCGAACAGCGCGGTTGCAAAGCCTCGCAAATACGTCTGATCGATTTCGTCTTCAAACGTCAACGTTCGCGGACGCGGGTAACAATCGTGAATTCGACCCGAAACGACGACGCGCCCGGTCTTCTTAACGACAAACTCGATGAAATTATTCGGGAAATAAGGCTCCTCCAGCCTTGCTGAACCTTTTAACGTTTCGTAAAGATTCTTGAGGTTTACGGCGAAGTTCGCGAGTTTCTTAACGGGAACATCCATGTCGCCCTTGCCGTAAAAACCGTCGCTAAAAACTTTGACGCTAACGCGCATAAGGGGCTCAGAGTCACGAACGGGCCACGTTTTCATCGTTAGTTTGAAGTCGGCGGCGACCTCCGATTCAATCCGATACGACCTAGGCCCATCCTCGCGGAAGTCTTCAACGCTCCCGAGAAGCTTCTCCCTCATTTCAATCCGACGCGACATAGCCCCATCCTTGACTGATCCCGTTTTTCGCCGCCGATACGGAATCTCGCCGAAAGACGTCTTAAAAAATCAGATCTCACGGGTTCTTCTTTTCCTCGGAGTTTGCGTTATTGTCGCCAAAGATCGCTTTGAGAACCGCGTTGACTACAAAAACACCCATGACGCCGATAAAAACGCCGGTTTCTTGGAAAAGAGCGGCAAAAACGCCGACGATAGCGATCGCCGGCAGACAGCCGATTTGCGGAGCCTTCTTCTTTGATTGCGGCGACTCGTTCATTCTTGTAACGCGCAATAAATATCGGTTGCGGATTTTCTTCTTCTTTGATTGCGGCGACTCGTTCATCGCCTTGCGGAGGTTTTCAAACTCCTCCTTCGACAGTCCGCCGTAAAGGTCGTCCGACGTCTTTTGCCCCGTCGCGAGAGGCTTGCCCGTCTTCGGGTCGAAGCGCGGGATCGTCGGGCTGGGCGACTTCTGTTTCTGCGACTGAGCGACCGAATTGACGAAAGGATTCTCCTGGCTTCCCGCGAGCGGTTTCCCCGTCTTCGGGTCGAAGCGCGGCGTGGGCGCGCTCGACGACTTCTGCCGTTGCTGTTGAGCAATCGAGCTATTCTGCGCGGAGGCGAGCGGTTTGCCCGTCTTCGGATCGAAGCGCGGGGTCGCGGAGTTGGTCGACGCGGCGGAAACGGGCGTTACGGGAGCGACGGGCGTCGGTTTAAATATCGGCTGATCTGCGAGGTTAGGCGCGGGTTTAGGCGCGCTTGTCGCGCTGGGACGCGGCGCGCTCTGCGACGCTTTCGCGGCGCCGGCCTGCGGTCTGACGCGGCTATTGGAATCGGCGTCGGAACTAGGTCGCGACGACGCCGGAATCGCGCTGGGGGCGGAGCGACGGACTCGACGTTCAACCTCGGCGCCGAAATCGCCGAATCCGGTCGACGCGCTGGGAGCGACGTCGGACGGTTTCGCCGAGTTTCCGAACTTCGTCGTCGGTTCGAGTTTGACGACCGGGGTCGACGGCGTCCGCGCGCTGACGGCGGCGTCGAACTCGTCGAGCGACATGGGCTTGAGTTCGATCGGTTCCGCCCCTTCGAGACGTCGCATGGTCAAACGCGGCGATTGTTTTAGATCGATCGAATCGCTGGACTTGGACGTTTGGTCGCTCATGGTCTTAACTCGCTGTCGCAAAGGAAGTTGATCCAAAAAACACGGTTAGAAAAGGAACCCCGGAGGCGCGGACGGCGGCGTATCGTCAGCGGGCGTTTCGGACGTCTCGGTCGTCTCGCCGGGCTCCGCCGGTTCTTTCGCGTCGCCCGCGATCAGCGCGTTGAACTCCGCTTCCGTCAGGAACGGGATTCCGAGTTCGCGCGCCTTCTCGACCTTCTTGTCGCCCGGCTCGGCGCCCGCGAGCAGCCACGTCGTTTTCTTCGACACGGAAGACGACGCTTTACCCCCAAAACGCTCGATCGTCTCTTTAATCCCGACGCGATCATACCCTTCAAGGGTTCCCGTCACGCAAATCGTCTTTCCCTCGAGCGGACGCGACGCGCTCTGTTCGTCTTCCTCGAGCGCGGGCGCCGTCGTTTCGACGCCCTGCTCCTGTAGTTCGGCGACGACTCGACGCCCGTCTTCAGAATGGAAAAAGTCAAACAGGTTTTGCGCGAGCGCGTCCCCTACTCCGTCTATTATAGCGAACTCGTCGGGAGATTCAATTTTTTCGAGCGCGTCGAAGGATCGAAACTTCGCGATAATCGCCTTGGCGGTCTGAACGCCGATTCCATGAACGGAAAGCGCCGCGAGGAGCCGCGCCGGCCCCGCCGTTTTACTCCCTTGAATCGCGTCGATAAGATTCTGCGCCGATTTGTCCTTAAACCCCTCGAGCAGGAGCAGATCGGCCTTCGTCAGGCGATAGAGGTCGGCAAAGCGTTTAACGAGAACGCGTCCGGGGCTGAGTAAATCGGCGCCGACCGGACTTGTAAGACGTTCGATAATCGCGGCGCCGATTCCGTCGATATCCATCGCCTCGCGCGACGCGAAGAACGCGAGCCGCTCGCGAAACTGCGCGGGACATTCCGGGTCGGGGCATCGAATGAAGACGCCGTCGGGGTCGCGTCGAAGCTCGGAGCCGCAACTCGGACAGGTCTTCGGAAACTCAAAGGGCGTCGGCGGGTTCTTCGAATCGCGATAATACGTTTCGACGCGAACGACATGAGGAATGATCTTGCCCGCCTTCTCCACGACGACGACGTCGCCGACGCGCACGTCGAGCCGCGCGATTTCGTCCGCGTTGTGAAGCGTCGCGCGCGAGACGGTCGTGCCCGCGATTTCAACCGGCTCTAGCTCCGCGACCGGCGTGACGACGCCCGACTTGCCGACCTGCACGACGACGTCGCGCACCCGCGTCTGCGCCTCGTATTTCTCGAACTTGCACGCGACGAGCCATTTCGGATATTTCGACGTCGCGCCGAGTTCGTCGCGCGCCGCGAAATCGTCGACCTTTAAGACGATCCCGTCGACCTCGAAGTCAAGCTCATGGAGCCGCGTCTGCATCTCTTGAACGTACGCGTACGCCTCCTCGAAATTCGGAAGACGCTTGAAAAGGGGCGCCGTCGGAAACCCGAAGCTCCGCAGTTTTGTCATGAACTCCGCGTGCGTCGCCGCGACCGCGCTAGGATCCGTGCCCGTCGAATGCGCGAAAAAGCGGAGTCTGCGATCGGCGCAGACCTGCGGATCGCGCTGTTTGATCGTTCCCGCCGTGAGATTGCGCGCGTTTGCGTACGGTTTGAACTCGCGACCCGACGCGAGCGCCTGCGCGCGCCCTTCCTCGTTGAGCCGCGAGAGATTCGCGTTCGTCATGTAGACTTCGCCGCGTACCTCAAGATAGTCGGGCGCGTCGTCGGGAAGGCGTAACGGAATATCATGAATCGTCCTCGCGTTCGCCGTGAAATCTTCGCCCATGATCCCGTCGCCGCGCGTAAGCGCCCGGACGAACTCGCGATTCTCGTAAATCAGAGCGGCGGCGACGCCGTCGATCTTCAGTTCGCAGACCCACGCGAGAGGACGGTCAAACTCCTTCTGCGCCGAATCGACAAACTCCCGAAGCGACCCTTCGTCGTAGACGTTCGCGATCGACAGCATCGGCGTCTGATGACGCACGACCTCCGCTTTGCCGTCGAGCTTGTCGCCGATTCGCCGCGTCGGACTTGAAGGGCTGGCGAGTTCCGGAAACTCCTTTTCAAGCGCCTCAAGGCGCTTCATGAGCATGTCGTATTCGTAATCGGAGATATCGGGCGCCGCCTCGACGTAATAAAGCTGGTCGCACCGGCGGATTTCTCGGACGAGACGATCGATTTCCTGTTCGGCTTCCTGTTTGGTCATGAAAAAACGCCTTTTTGCAAAGGGTTGCGCGAAGGGTCGCGACGCGTAGAAGCACGAAAAACGTCGCGACCTATGTCAGACGCCGCAGAACCGCCGAAGGTCGGCGAGCGAGTCAAATCCAAGCGATTCGAGCGTCCGCGATTCCGCTTTGAAGTCGCGATCAAGGAGCGCGCCGGCGAGCGTCAGGACGGACTCCGCGACGGGCGTCGGAATCCCGAGCGCGGCGCCGAGCGAACAGAGAAGCCCGAGCCCGTTGGGCACGTCTTCCGTAAGATAACGCGTGTTAAGCGTCGCGGGTCCTTTCGGCCCGCCGGAACGAGCATAGTCGCGGAACGTTTCGAGAGGGTCGCCGCTGAGATCGGGATCGTTGCGGAACGCGCAGTCGGCGAGATACGAAGTCGGCGCGCCGCCGAACGCGGCGAGAACCGCGATTCGTTCCGCGTCGAGACGTTCGAGCGCGCGCCAGACCGACGGCGTAAAAGCCTCGCGATACATCCAGAAATCGCCCTCGCTATATTCGATGCGCGACGCGGACGCGACGCACCCGAGCGTATGCAAAACGAGGTTCGGATTGCGCAGCGCGGAATCGACGACGTTTGCCCGGGAATACTGATACGTATCGACGAACCGTCCCGCGAGTTTAAGTCCGTCGGCGACGGTTTCGGGCGCCATGAAGCCAAGCGCGTTGCGAACGTTTTTAAAGCAGATGCGAACGACGCCGGGGCGCACAATTCGCGAATCAAACGCGGGCGACTCTCCTTCGGCGTAGATCGCGCAACGTTCCCCGAGCGTCCGGCGGAAGAAGACGGAGCCAAGATAACCGGGCGCGACGACCGTCATCCGGGCGCGTTTGAGCGCGGAGCCGACGAGCGACGCGGCGCGCTCTAGTCCCGACGTCTGAAGCAGGACAAAAATCGCGTCGACTGGTTCGCAAAGCGCCTCTTCCGGGTCGCGCGTCGCCGTTTTAATCGGCGCAAACGTCTCGGAACCGTCGGCGTCGACGAGCGTTATTCCGCGCTTCTGGCGAATCGCGTCGAAGTTGCCCATACCCGCGTCCGTCGTCTTAAGAAGCGCGACTTCGTGCCCCGCAAGTGAAAGAACCGCGGCGTACGCGCTTCCCGTATTCCCTGTTCCAACGACGCAAACCTTCATGAGTTTCCTTCTTGCGTTCGACTCTTGTCCGCGCCCGACAGGACGCCTTTTTACTATTCTTGAATCATAAGGCAAGCGCCCGATTCCGTCAAGAGTTCAGAAACCTCCGACGCGTCAAAACACGAAGAAAAAGGAAGCGTCGCGCCCTTTGAACGGCGCCGAAAACAAGGTATAATTAAACTGGACGCGTTCTTTTCGCGTTCTCGTGAGACGGTCGACCCGCGAATCGTCTTGCGGCGAATTGGCGGGCGCGGCGGCGAAGATCGCGCCGCGTCGCAAAATCAGCGGGAGCCGAGGCGCGGCAAGGATTACGCAATGACAGAGAAAAAGTATGATATTGGTCTGATGGGGCTGGCCGTGATGGGTCAGAATCTTGTGCTAAACATGGTCGATCACGGGTTCGACGTCGCGGTCTTTAACCGCACGACGAGCAAGGTCGACGACTTCCTCGCGACGCCGGAAGCGCAGTCGAAGGGCGACAAACTCACGGGCGCCCATTCTCTTGCTGAACTCGTCGGAAAGCTCAAGAGTCCTCGTAAAATCATGCTCATGATCAAGTCGAAGGACGCGGTCCCGGCGCCGGAGCTTGAACTCTACCCCGCCGCCGCGGCGGTCGACGCGGTTATCGCGGAACTTCTCCCGCTCCTCGACAAGGGCGACGTCATTATCGACGGCGGCAACACGCAGTTCAAGGACACAGAACGCCGGACGAAGTATCTGCAAGCGCGCGGGATCCGTTACATCGGGACGGGCGTCTCCGGCGGCGAAGAGGGCGCGCGGCGCGGTCCGAGCATGATGCCCGGCGGCGACCCGGAAGCGTGGCCGCTCGTCAAACCGATTTTCCAGGCGATCTCCGCAAAGGTCGGTCCGAACAAAGACGTGCCCTGCTGCGACTGGATCGGCGACCGCGGCGCGGGCCATTATGTCAAGATGGTGCACAACGGGGTCGAATACGGCGACATGCAGCTCATTAGCGACGCGTACTGGATTCTCAAGAACGCGCTCGGGCTCACGAACAAGGAACTTTACGAGGTCTTTAGCGAATGGAACAAGACGGAGCTGGACAGTTACCTCGTGGAGATTACGCGCGATATCTTTACGGTCGACGACCCGGAGACGGGCGACGCGCTCGTCGATAAGATTCTCGACTGCGCGGGCGCGAAGGGAACGGGCAAATGGATGAGTCAACTCGCGCTCGACCTTGGAGTTCCTAGCACGCTGGTGACGGAAGCGGTCTACGCGCGCGCGATTTCGTCGATGAAGGCGCCGCGCGTCAACGCGAGCAAGATTCTTTCGGGTCCGACGGCGAAGTTTGAGGGCGACCGCGCGGAATTTATCGCGCAGGTCAAGCAGGCGCTGTACGCGTCTAAAATTTGCAGTTACGCCCAGGGATTCGTCCAGATGCAGGCGGCGGCGAAGGAGTACGACTGGAAGCTCGACTGCGGACGCATCGCCCTTCTGTGGCGCGGAGGCTGCATCATCCGCGCGGTCTTCCTCGAGAGAATTAAGGACGCGTTCGATCGCGACCCGAACCTTGAGAACCTGCTCCTCGATCCATACTTCAAGGACGCGGTCGAAACCGCGCAGCCCGCGTGGCGCAACGTCGTCAAGACCGCGATCGAACTCGGGATCCCCGTCCCCGGCTTCGCGACCGCGCTCACGTATTACGACTCCTATCGCTCCGCGAACCTTCCCGCGAATCTGATCCAAGCGCAGCGCGACTACTTCGGCGCCCACACGTATTATCGCGTCGATAAGCCCGAAGAAGGTCCGTTCCACACCGATTGGATCAACGTGAAAAAATCGTAACCAGCGTTAGGACGCTGGACCCCGGTTCGCGCTGCCGCGCGCGTGAAATCGTCGCGCCGAGTTGCGACGCTTGTCAAACGCGCGGCGCTGCGTAAAAGACAAGCGTCCCGACGGAAGGCGAGCATTAATTTGAGCGCTGCGGAGCCTACCGTCCCCTCGACGTCGCGGTCGTTCGTTGGCGGCGACGTCGAGGGCTGTGAAAGAAGAATTTGGCAGAGCAAAACTACCCCGTCCAACGAGGCGACGCGCATGGAGCCGAGGCGGAACGGCGAGAGAAGCGAGGAGCGGCGCGGTGATTTTGTATCATGGGAGTAATCAAGAAGTTCGCGAGCCTCGGCTGAGCTATTCAAGGAAATCGCTTGACTTTGGCGCCGGCTTTTACATGACAACCGACCTCGAACAAGCGAACTCTTGGGCGATACGCGTCGCGCGCGTCCGTAAAGTTGGCGCGCCTATAGTGAACGTATACGAGACTAACGAACGATGGCCGTCCCTAGAAACGCTCCGATTTGAGAGCGCCAATCGTCAATGGCTCGATTTCGTTACAGCTCATCGAACAGGACGCGCGACGGAAAACGACTACGACGTAGTTGTCGGTCCGATTGCTAACGATCGGACAATCGACGTTCTCAATCTCTATCTTGCGGGGACAATCACGCAGAGCGTCGCGCTTGAACTGCTTCTACCGCAGAAGTTGAAGAATCAATATGTTTTAAAGACCCAACGCGCTATTGACGGCGTTTGCTTTACGGGAGTGAAAAACGTATGAGCCGTATGATTCCCGAAGTCATGAATTATTACGATCAGACCGTCTCCGCCATGATCGAGGAGAAGTACGGTCTTACGCCGATGAACGCGTTACGCGCGTTCACGACGTCGGAAACGCACGCGCTCTTGCAAGATCGAGCGAACGGTCTGGGGGCCTTCGGCGCGGAAGGCGTCTTTGACATATGGGAATGCGAGCGCGTTACCGGCGACCCAAGAAATTCCATTTATATTCGAGGCGAATGACAATGCAGACAGGACCAAATGAAGAAATGCGGTTTTTCGGCTACCTGCTGGAATGCTACGCCTACGCCAAGGGACGGAACGCCGGCGACGTTCTGCGGGAATGGGACGAACGCGGCGTGACCCAAGAAATCTACGACGGCTATTTTCAATATCATCAGGAACGCTTAGAAAACGCGTTCGAGGATATCGACGCCCTCGTCGCGACGGGAAGACGTCTCGTTTACGGCGAAGAGTAACGACGTTTGGAAAACGGCGAGAAGCGGAGAGAATTGAAGGCGACCGCGCCGGAACGGACGTTGATGAAAAAGGACGACGCGTAAAATGGGAAAGATTATTTTATATCACGGTTCGCCATACCCTACTCTTGCGCCGCAATTTGGAAAAGGCGAAGATCGTCACGATTATGGCAAAGGCTTATACCTGACGCCGGATATCGAATTGGCGAAAGAATGGGCCGTGTGCAACGATACGGAGGGCTACCTATATGCGTTAGATTTAGACCTTGACGAGTTGAACGTTCTGGACTTTGACGAGTACGATCCTCTAGTATGGATTGCCGAGTTGATGAGCCATCGTTCCGCAGACAACTCGGTCAGGTACAGAAGATTTGCGCCTTTGTTTATTGAAAAAGACCAAATCGACGCGTCGGGTTACGACGTGATCAAAGGGTGGCGCGCGGATTCGTCGTATTTTCTGATCGCCAAGAGATTCGTTAAAGACGAATTGGACGCTTCTCTTTTGAGAGAAGCGTTGAAGCTCGGAGACTTGGGGATTCAATATTGCGTCAAGTCGGAGCGAGCGTTCGGGAAACTTAATCAAAACTATAAGCCGATCGATCAGGTTGATAAGAACGTCTATCTGGAGCGGTATAATCGGAGAGACTATGAAGCGAGACAAAAGTTGTACGACTTGATTAACTCCGAGAGAAATACGCTTGAGGATACGTTTCGTAACTACGTCTAGCATGAGGAGAGCGATAATGAAGGACTTATACGTTGACGATCTGGCGGAAGAGACGGGAAAACTTTTCGAATTCTGGGCTCTTAATCACATGGACGTCGATCAAATGGCGACCCAGTATATGAACTCGAATCTTAGAGAAAACGCAGATAAGCGATACGCAAAATTCTGCACCCAGTCATGGGACGATATGGCGCGCCAATTTGAAGACGTCAAAGGAACAGAAGATTACGACTTCGTTCTCTGCAATTGGCTGGGGATGTTTTATACGTATCTTCAGCGGCAAACAGGGAAAAGCAGTAAGGAGCTTATCCGTCAATTTCCGTTTGCAACGATGTATATAAAATCAAACGTATTGCACGATCTCGATCTCGAACTGGCGATAAAGAAAGTAGGAGCGGTCTGATGCGGATTATAGGATTTCACAATCCCGACGAAGAATACGGGTTTCTGAGCAACTGGAGTCTTTCGAACTTTGTCGCTTTCAGAATCGAATTTTCTTCGATGGAACAATACATGATGTATCAGAAAGCGGTCGTCTTTAAGGACGAAGAAATCGCTTCGCAGATACTAAGAACGAGCGACGTCGCCGAAATCAAAAGTTTGGGTCGCGCCGTTCGCAACTACGACGATCATGTGTGGAACGGCGTGAGGCAGATCGTCGTCTACGAAGGGCTGACGTCAAAGTTCTCGCAGAACGAAGACTTAAAACGCCTCCTAAAAGAAACCGACGACGCAGTTCTCGCCGAATGCGCGGTCAAGGATCGAATCTGGGGCATAGGACTGTCGATGACCGACCCCGACCGACTTGACCGAAGCAAGTGGCAAGGGCAAAATCTACTAGGATACGCCCTCATGGCGGTAAGAGACAAACTATAACGCCAACGCGCTAGCGACCAACGGGAGCGAGTATTAACGCGCGCGCGGTAGCGCGAACCGTCAGCGGCGACGTCGCCGCCGCCCTCATGGCGGTAAGAGACAAACTATAACGCAAACGCGCTAGCGACCAACGGGAGCGAGTATTAACGCGCGCGCGGTAGCGCGAACCGTCAGCGGCGACGTCGCCGCCGCCCTCATGGCGGTAAGAGACAAACTATAACGCAAACGCGCTAGCGACCAACGGGAGCGAGTATTAACGCGCGCGCGGTAGCGCGAACC